>NZ_LOAJ01000001.1:0-609124 GCF_001542905.1 Halorubrum aethiopicum
TCCGAACCGTGCGACGTGACCCCCTCCACGACCCCCTTCACGACCTCCACGACCGACGCGATCGCCTTCACGACCGCCTCGTCCGCGCGCGCGTCCTCGACCAGTCGCTTGACCCCGCCCGTTCTCCGCCGATGTATCTGACCCTCCTCGGGGCCCTCTTCGTCGGGCTCGGCCTCGCGATGGCGTGGTACGGGCTCCGGCCGCTCGCGGTCCTTCCGCGGCTGCTTCGGGCGGCGGTCGAAACGCCCGAGACCGCGGCCGACGCCGACGACGGGGCGTTCCTCGCGGTCCGTGGAACCGCGATCGACGCGGGAGAGACGCTCTCGGCCCCGTTCTCCGGATCCGACTGCCTCGGCTTCGAGTTCGAGGTCACGGAGCGCCAGCCGTTCGCGGTCGGGATCCCGTGGCTCAACGCCCACCTCGACGACGGGGTCGCGACCGCCGGGTTCGCCCTGGAGGGTCCCGACGGGTCGAACGGGAGTCTCGCCGTCCGCCCGTCGTCGCGGCGGTTCGCGCTCGACACGGCGTCGACGGTCGTCCGCGTCGGGGCGACGGAGACGCCCCCGGACCGGATCCGGCGGTTCGTCGACGCCCGCGAGGGACTCGATCCGGTCGCCGGCTGGATCGCGGCGATCCCCTTCTTCGGCACGCGCCGGTACGTCGAGCGACGGATCACGCCCGGTGAAACGTACCTCGTCGCCGGGACGGTCGAGCGCGAGGAAGGAGGACGCCCCGCGCTCGCCGGGGACCTCGTGATCACGGACCGGTCGGTCCGCGGATTCGCGCTCTCGCGGCTCCGACGAGCCGTCTTCCCGTTCCTCGTGAGCGTCCTGTTCGTCGCGATCGGGCTGTGGGGGGTCGCGGCGTGAACGTGCCCCGGCGGAAGGGTTCGATCGTCCGTCGTCGACGGCGCGGTGAACGCCGTCGGCGCTCCGAACGTCACTCGTCCCCGCCCCGTCGCTCGTGGCGGGCGAGCGACTCCAACGGGAATCGGAAGGCCGCTGGCGGCCGGCACGACGCGCCGGCGAGGCCGCATCGCGGATCCGTCGTGCGATCGGGCGGTCCCGGCGAGGATCGGCCGTATCGACCCTCCCGGTCGGCGAGTTCCGACGGACCCGTTGAGCACGGGGCGCTAGTCGGTGCGAGAACGGGTCGGATCACCGAGACAAGTGGACGAAGTACCAGTCGCCGTCGTACCGAGCAAGTGCGTCGTGTCTCCCGTCCTCATCGGTGAGTTGACCGCGGAGATCACCGAACGCGTCCGAATACGGTCGACACTCCGTGTATGTCCCGTCGATCGCTTGCGTGATGACGTCTCGCTGTCGGTCCGTGAGCGGGTCGAGGACGGTACCGCGTTCCCTCCGGATATGTCCGAAAAACGCCTCCGGCGATCCAGCCACGAGTTCCGTAGAGACGGTCGTGCTCGTGATCTCGACCGTTCGTCGCTCGTCGAAGACCAGTCGTAGCAGTACGTCGTTCCAGCGGAGATGGCGGCTGTCCGTCTCGGGGACGAACATCGATCGGTCCCGCAGTTCCTCGTTTTCGTACGCGAACACGGCCGAGAACGAATAATGCGGTGCGTGAAGGAGATGTGGATTCCCGACGGCACTGAGGAGCGACTCGCGGTCGTGAGCCGGGAGATCCGTAAACGCGTGGATGCGGGTGTCGTTCGGAAGCGACGACTCATCGACGTCGAGGTCGACCGAGTACACGTACCCCGTCGTCTCCGTCGCGTCGAGATCGGTCGCTTCGACGCGATAGAAGTCCGTCGACTCCGTGACGACGTACTCCTTCGGCGGGTGTAGCGAGTAATAGCTCCGAGAGGTAGCCGCACCGGTCTCCGACTCGAGTGCGCGAGCCACGAGAGTCCGTGTGGCGTACGGCAGCGATTCGATGTAGGTAGTGAACTCGTTTTGGACGTGAGACGCCGTCACCCGCTGTAAGGAGAAGTGAGTGCCGTCGGCACACGAATCCGAACGTCCGTCACGGCCCGGCACCCGGAGACACCCGGCGGTCGAGAGGCCCGTGACTCCGACGGCCGCCAGAACCGCTCGGCGTTTCATACGCGTGTGTACCGGACTCCCCGATAAGTCCCTACGGTACGGTCAAACACCCGCTTGAGTCACCTGCCAGCGACACGCCTCGCGGTCGCCGACGACTCGGTGCCACGCTCCCTGAGGCGAACGCGTTCCGCCGATCTCACTCCGGCGACGACACCCGCACGACCTGCTTGCCGACGTTGTCGCCGGAGAAGAGCCCGAGGAAGGCGTCGGGCGCGTTCTCCAGCCCCTCGACGACGGTCTCGCGGTGGGCGATCTCGCCGTCGGCGACCCAGCCCGCGAGCCGCTCGGCAGCCTCCCCGAACCGGGTGGCGTAGTCGCTCACGAGGAGTCCCTGAACCCTCGCTCGCGGGGCGATGAGGAGCGGGAGCTTCCGCGGCCCGGTCGGCGTCTCCTCGTCGTTGTAGTGGGCGATCTGGCCGCAGACGGCCACCCGCGCGTCGAGGTTCAGTTCCCCGAACACGGCGTCCGTGATCGGCCCGCCGACGTTGTCGAAGTAGACGTCCACGCCGTCGGGGGCGGCCTCGGCGAGCGCCGCGCCGTAGTCGTCGGTCGTGCGGTAGTTGATCGCGGCGTCGAAGCCGAGGTCCTCCGTGAGCCACGCCGTCTTCTCGTCGGTGCCCGCGAAGCCGACGACGCGACAGCCGTTCAGCCTCGCGATCTGGCCCACGACGGAGCCGACCGCGCCCGCCGCGCCGGAGACGACGACCGTGTCGCCCGGCTTCGGCTCGCCGACCTCGAGCAGGCCGAAGTACGCGGTCCGGCCGGGCATTCCCAGCACGCCGAGGTACGCCGGCGGGTCGGCCACCGCGGGGTCGACGGGCGCGGCGTCGTCGGCGTCGAGCAGCGCGTGGTCGGCCCACGTCCCGTTGCCGGTGACGAGGTCGCCGGCGTCGTAGCGGTCGTCGGCGCTCTCGACGACCTCGCCGACGACGCCGCCCTTCAGCGCGTCGCCGACCGCCCACGGCTCCGCGTACGACTCCGCGTCGCGCATCCGGCCGCGCATGTACGGGTCGACGGAGAGGTAGCGGACGCGGACGAGCAGTTCGCCGGGGTCCGGCTCCGGCCGGTCTCGCTCTCGGAGGTCGAAGCAGTCGAGGTCCGGTTCGCCGCGGGGCCGCTCGGCCAGGGTCCACTCGCGCGTGGTGTCGGGCATGTCCCCCCTACTCGACCGCGAGCCAATAGCCTTCGGACGGCGGCGATCGGTCGCGGTCCGGCTCCCTGCCGCGAGCCGATCGACGCGGTCCGCCGCCGTTCAGTCGTCCTCGTGGCCGACCGGGCGCGCGACCATCTCGCCCCAGTGTTCGAATCCGTGGCGCGCGTAGAAGGCCTGCGCGCGCTCGTTCGCGGCGTCGACGTCGAGCACGATCCGGTCGAGCGGGAGGTCCTGGTCGGCGGCGAGGTCGACCGCGGCGTCCATGAGGTCGTCGGCGACCCCGCTCCCTCGGTGATCGGGCGCGAGGTAAAGTTCGTTTATCACGGCCGCGTCCCAAATGAACGCCAGCCGCTCGGGGAGACAGAAGACGTAGCCGACGAGGGAGGGACCGTCCGCGCCCGCCGCCGCCTCGTCGACCGCGACGGTCACGCAGCGCGGGTCGTCGGCGACGCAGCGGTCGACCCACGCGAGCCACGACTCGCGGTAGTCGTCGGTGAGCTTGCCCGCGTAGGTCGCCGCCTTCTGGTCGCCGCCGGTGTTCTCGCCGAGCCCGCGCTCGAAGGCGAGCTTCAGGTCGTAGAGTCCGTCGGCGTCGGTCGTCGCGTCGTAGGGACGGAGCGCGACGCTCACGCGCTCTCACCCGCCTCGGCGACCGCCGCGTCGTCGCCCTCCAGCACGAACTCCGCGAGCGTGGGCACGAACGTGCCGATGTCGGTGACCATGCCGATCGCCTGCGCGGAGCCGCGGTCGAGCAGCTGCGTGACGGTTGCGGGGTTGATGTCGACACAGACCGTCTTCGTCGTCGACGGGAGGCAGTTCCCGACCGCGACCGAGTGGAGCAAGGTGGCGAGCATCAACACGATGTCGGCGTCGTGGGCCTGATCGCGGATCGCGTCCTGCGCCTCCACCGCGTCCGTGACCGTGTCGGGCAGCGGGCCGTCGTCGCGGATCGACCCCGCGAGCACGGTGTCGACGTCGTTTCGCACGCACTCGTACATCACGCCCTCCGTGACGATACCCTCCTCGACCGCGGCCTCGATCCCGCCGGCGCGGATGATCTCCGAGATCGTCCAGATGTGGTGTTTGTGTCCCTTCCGCGGGTGTTCGAGCGTCTCGACGTCCATCCCCAACGAGGTGCCGTACAGGGAGCGCTCGAGGTCGTGGGTCGCGAAGCCGTTGCCGGCCGACAGCGAGTCGACGTAGCCGGCCGCGACGAGGTCCGCGAGCGCGTCGCCCGCGCCCGAGTGGATCACCGCGGGCCCGGCGACGACCATCACGTTCCCGCCCGCCGTCTTCACGTCGCGCAGCTCCGCGGCCACCTCGCGGATCGTCGACTCGGAGGGCCGCTCCGAGGAGACGCCGCCCTGCATGAAGCCGAACGCGCCGCCGGAGCCGCGGGGGCGCTCGGGCGGGTTGACGCGGATCCCCGACTCGTCGGTCGCGACGAGGTCGCCCTCCTCGACGCCGTTGAGCACCTTCGTGTACGCCCGCGGCTCCCCGTCGGGGCCGTCGGGGTCGACGATCAGCGCGCAGTCCATCTCGATCCGCTCGACGTCGATCCACTCGCCGTCGTAGCGCACCTCGGTCGGGTGGTTCGTCGTCGAGTAGAAGTCGGGGGGGACGACCTTGTCGTCGGGGGCGGCGACGAGGGTCACGTCGGAGGGATCCTCCAACACCGCGCCGTTCTGGTGGAGCTCGTGGAGGATCGCCTGGAGCGTCCCCTCGTCGTCGGCGGAGACGCGCATCCGGCAGTACGACTCGGCCTCCTCGTGGGTTCCCACGTCGAACTGCTCGACGTCGAAGGACCCACCGAGGTCCATCACCGCACCGAAACACCGCTGCATCGTCCCGCTGTCGATGATGTGTCCCTCGATCTCGACGGTTCGCGAGTGGCTCATACCTCCCCGTGTCCCCCCGCGGAGAAACCGGTTTCCCCTGCGGCCGGCGTTGCTGTCGGTGGCGTCGACGGGGTGGTGACGGAGCGTCGACGTGGCGCCGGCGGCGGACGGCGGCCGACGGCGAAACGGGTCGAACTCCCCCGGCGACCGCTCAGATCAGCCCGAGCGCCGAGAGGATCCGGTTGCCGAACACCATCGCCACCAGCCCGAAGAGCATGACCAGCCCGGAGGAGACCGTGATCGTCCGGACGGCCGCGTGCCGGTCGCCGATCGGGAGCCGGCTCACGACCGCCTCGGCGACCATCCGCAGGATCCGGCCGCCGTCGAGCGGGAACGCCGGCAGGCAGTTGAACAGCGCGAGCTGGATGTTGATCCAGCCGGTCCAGAAGAGCAGGTTCGCGAACAGGAACGCGCCGCCGCCGAGGAACGCGAGCCCGCCCTCGAGGACGTAGAAGTTGGTGATCCCGCCGGCGAAGCCGGCGAAGTTGAAGGGGAGCCCGAAGAGGCTGCCGAGCGGGAGGATCAGCGTGACGAAGACGAGCCCGAGCGCGGAGTCCGCGAGCCCGCCGATCGGGACCCCGTCGAGCGCCCCCTCGCCGCCGTCGCCGCCGAGCAGTTCGAGGTACGCGCCCGCGGGGTACTCGGAGACGCCGACGTCGTCGAGCGCGAGCCCGCTCGTGCCGGGGAAGACGCTCACGCCGATGAACCCGCCCTCGCGGTTGGGGTGGGCGTCGAGCTCGACGTCGTAGGCGACGCGCTCGTCTGCGGCGGTGTACGCGATCACCTCGACGGTCGCTCCGGGCTCGCGCCGTTGAAGCGTCGACGCGAGTTCCGCGTCGTCGCGGATCCGGTCGCCGTCGATCTCCACGATCGTGAGCGGCTCGCCGACCGCCGCGCCCGCGTCGTGGATCGGGCCGTCCTCCTGGACGCCGACGACGTACGCGCCGATCGGCACCTCGGTCTCCGTGGCGTTCCCGCCGTCGGCCGTCTCGGTCGTCACGGTCGCGCGCTCGTCGTCGCCGACGGCCGCGAGGAACGCGCCCTCGGTCCGCACCGGCTCGCCGTTCACGGCGGCGACGACGATCGGGTCGTCGTCGACCGTGACGCCGAAGGGGTTGGCGCCGGCGGAGCCGATAGCCTGGAGCTCGCGTTCGACCGTGACCTCGCGCTCCCCGTCGCCGTCGTCGACGAGCAGCGAGACGTCCGCGTCGGCGTCCGCGAGCGCGGCCTCGAACTCGGCGGCGTCCGCGACCGGCTCGCCGGCGACCGCCACGATCCGGTCGCCGCGCGCGAGGTCCGCCTCGGCCGCCGGCGACCCCGGGTTCACCTCGCCGACCGCGTAGCCGGGCGCGACGCCCATCGCGCCGACGACGGGCCCGAAGAGCAGCGCGAAGACGACGACCGTGAGGACGACGTTCGCGGTGACGCCCGCGGCGAACATCCGGGCGCGCGCGCCGCGGGACGCCTCCCGAGTCGCCTCCTCGTCCGGTTCGACGAACGCGCCGACCGGGAGGATCGCGAGGAAGACGAGCCCCATCGAGTCGATCTCGATGTCTTCGACGCGACAAAGCAGGCCGTGGGCCCCCTCGTGGACGACCATCGCGATCGCGAGCCCGCCGACGATCTCGGGCGCGACCGACAGCGGGAGGAACTCGTTGACGCCGGGGATGATGAGGAAGTTCTGCGGCTGCTGGATCGCGGAGGGCTGCGTGGCCGACAGCGCCGACATGCCCGAAGAGACGATGAGGACGAAGGATCCGACCATCGCGACGAGCGCGCCGCCGAGCCCGAGGTTCGCGACCGCGCGCCAGAACCGCCGCGGCCCGGCCAGTCGCTCGAGGAACATCCGCCCGCGACGGGTGTGGAGGGTCGTGAGCGGGCCGGAGACCCGCACGGAGTCCGGGAGGATCCCCCGGTTCCGGAGCCACGTCATGGCCGCCGTGTACGCGAGGATCCCCGTCAGGACCCACAGCACCGTGTTCATGTCGAACCCGTCAGGGTCGGCCGGGTGTAAGGCGTTCGGTTCGGTGAACCGGGATCCGGTGGGTCGGGTACGTCCCGGGCCGGTCCCCGCCTCCCGCGAACTAAAACCCCAAGTACCCCCCTGCCCAACGTCGACACATGATCGCGCTCATCGACTTCGTCTCCCGGCTGGTCGGCGACGTCGGCCGCTTCGTCGACATCTTCGCGAACGACCTGATCCTCGGTGCGGGCGACCCGCTCTCGGCGCTTCTGGTTATCGTCGGCCAGGTGTTGATACTCGCCTCCGTGGCCGTGCTCGGCTACGCCGCCCTGGGCGCGCTGCTCGGGGAGATCGGTCTCAAACTCCCCTCGCTCGGCGGCCGCGGTCGGAGCGAGTAGCCGGTCTCTCGGGTCCCGCCGCCCGAATCCGTCTCCCCGCGATCCGGGCTCAAAAGAGCCCCGAGAGCGCCTCGGCCGCGAGGTCGACGCCGGCCTCGAGATCCGGACCGAGCGGCGACCCGACGACCAGCCCGTCGGCGTGTTCCGCCAGGGCGCTCGCGCGCTCGCGGACGGTCTCGGGCGTTCCCGCCATACAGAACGCGTCGATCATGTCGGGCGTCACCAGATCGAAGGCGGCGGAGAAGTCGCCGGCTGAGACGCGCTCGCCGATCGCCGCGGCGGCGTCGGCGTCGATCCCGTGCCGCTTCAGGACGGGCGGGGCCGCGCCGCCGGCGATGAACGCCACGGGGGGACGGGCGGCCTCGCGGGCGGCCGCGCCGTCCTCGGCGACCGACACCGCGGCGTAGGCGACGAGGTCGAACCCGCCCCGCGAGTCCGGGCGGTCGGCGAGCCCGTCGTCGACCTGCTCGCGGGCCCACGCGAGGTCCTTCGGGTGCGAACCGTTGTACAGGAGACCGTCGGCGTGTTTCGCCGCCATCCGGCACATGTGCGGCCCCTCGCCGCCGACGTGGACCGGGATCGACGCCCCCTGCGGGGGCTCGTAGTTGAGCCCCGCGCCGCTCGCCTCGAAGGTCCCGTCGTGGTCGACGCGCTCGCCGGCCCACAACTTTTGAGCGGTCTTGAACGCCTCCAACACGGGCCGGAGCCCGCGATCGTCCTCGAGCCCGAGGTTCCGGAGCGTCGAGGGATCGCCGGGGCCGAGCCCGAAGACCGCTCTACCGTCGGAGAGCTCGTCGAGGGTGGCGACCTTCGAGGCGAGGGTGACGGGGTGGGTCTCGTAGGGGTTGGCGACGCCGGGGCCGAGCCGGACCGACTCGGTCGCCGCCGCGAGCCGCGAGAGGACCGCCCACGGGTCGCGGTTGTTGTAGTGGCACGTCGAGTAGACGGCGTCGTAGCCGGCGGCCTCGGCGCGGACGCCGAGGTCGACGACGCGGTGCGGGTCGTGTTCGGGGGTGAGTTCGATGCCGAGCATTGGTGGTGTCGTGTGGCTACGCCTCGTAGTTCCAGCCGCGTAACGCCTGCCGGACGAAGTCGCCCTCGACCTCGCGGAAGTGGCTGTCCGAGCCGTCGTGGTCGCCGAACGCCCAGTCGCGGACGACGACGACGGGGGTTCCCCCGTCGCCCTCGCCGGCGACGAGGTTGGCGGCGCTCGCGAGCTCGTCGATCACGTTCTGGACGGTGACGCCCATCTCGCGGCCGTCGCGGTCGCGCTCGCCGCGCCAGTCGCGGCTCGCCGGCATGCCGGCCCAGCCGATCGCGACGCCGCGTTGCCCGTGGCGGAACGGCCGGCCGCAGGTGTCGCTGACGACCACGCGGTCGGCCGCGAGCCCCTCGCGGATCCGCGCCGCGCTCTCGGAGGGGCGCTTCGGGAGCAACAGCAGGTCGCCGTCGGGAACGTTCGAGCGGTCGATCCCGGCGTTGACGCCGACGTGGCCGAAGCGGGTCGCCGTGAGCAGGAAGGGAGCCTCCATGATCAGTTCGGTGGACTCCTCGAGGACCGCCTGCGCGAACCGGGGGTCCTTCTCCTCGCCGGCGATCTCGGAGAGCCGGTCGGCGATCTCGTTCGCGCGGGGGCTCGCCGGGAAGTCGTCGAGGTCGCGCGTGCGCCCCTCCGCCTTGGAGACGACGGTGCTGGCGACGACGACCACGTCGTCGTCTCGGAGGTCGACGCGCTCGCCGATCATGGCCGCGAGGTCGTCTCCCTCCCGGATCTCCGGGAGGTCCGGGACGGCGAACAGCTCCATACACGACCCTGCGCGTCGGCGAGGAAAAACCCCGCCGGTACCGGGCCCGCTTGACGGTACCCAGTGAACCGGATCCGCCGACACGATGGTTTATACACGAATGCGGTGGCGCGTGCCCGTGAGCGGCCGCCCTCGGCGGCCGCGAACGGCACCGCGCGAAGGAGTCGGCTGGCCGAAGTGAAGCGGAGGGCAGTCGACGAGGCTGGGGAGGCGTGAGGTGCAGTGCTGTGCGGGGTGGGACTCAAAGGGGCAGCCGTGAGGCGGGCGCAGGCGACGTAAGGACCGCAGGGAGTGAACGAAGTGAGCGAGCGAGGACCGCAGCGAGCGTGCGCCCGCCTCACGGCTGGGGCTTTGGAGATCGTCTCCGGGCTAGCAGTCGTGTACAGTCGAGCGGCTGGAGCGTCGGACGTGTCTCACATCCCTTCACTCATCGAGATGAGATCGTACTCGACCGCTCCGCACACCTTATAAACGACTCCGCCGATCTCGTACTTGTGGATCTCCACGTCCGGTACGAGGGCGACGACGACCCCGACAAGTGTACGGCCCGGAAGCTCGCGCGGTTCGACCTCGCGGAACTCCACCGGTCGGACCGGGCCACCCCCTACGGGGTCGTCCTCAATCCCCACGCCGAGCGGGCGCTCTCGCCCGCCGACGCCGACATAGCCCGCGAGGAGGCGCTCGTCGCGCTCGACTGCTCGTGGGAGTCGGCGGGCGAGAAGACGTTCTCGCTTCCGGGCGAGCACCGCGCGCTGCCGTACCTCGTCGCCGGAAACCCCGTGAACTTCGGCCGGCCGATGCGGCTCACGACGGTCGAGGCGTTCGCGGCCGCCCTGTCGATCCTCGGCGAGCCGGACCACGCCGAGCGGGTCATGGCGAAGTTCACCTGGGGCGAGACGTTCCTCGAACTCAACGAGGAGCCGCTGCGGCGGTACGCCGACTGCGCGGACTCGAGCGAGGTCGTCGCGGTCCAGCAGGAGTATCTCGACCGGGAGTGAGGCGGCGATACGTCCGGTTTCGGCCGAGGATACGAAACGGAAGACGTGGTCGCGGAGGACGAATCCAACCCGCCAGCCGCTCGGCAATCCACTACTGAAGCCACGCTCGGGAAGAACATCTTCAAAGCCCCGGTCGCGAGGACTCGCGCGGCTCGCTGTGCGCTTCAGTCGCTCGCGTTGCTCGCTCCTTCCAGTGCTTACGTCGCCGTGCTTCGTCCTCGCGACTGCCCCTTTGAGTCCCACCCCGCACCTCACGCCTCCCCAGCCTCGCTGCTCACTTCGTTCGCAGCGTCCCTCGCGAGCGGTTCGCGCCCTCCGGGCGCTCACCGGCGCGCCACCGCGATCGAGATCGATCCTCGAAAGACCTGACAAAACTTCTTTTTCGACCCTCACTCCCCGAGGACGCCGCCGATCGCCCCCGCGAGCGCGGAGTCGATGGCGAACAGGAACGTGAGGAGGAGTCCGACGACGAGGACGCCCGCGCCGCCTAACAATCCGCCGAGCGGGCCGCCCGCGAGCCCGAGCAGTCCGCCGAACGCGGCGAGCAGCAGCGTGACGACGACCCCGCTCACGGAGCCGGCGAGCAGGCCGTGCCACGTCCCCGACAGCAGGCCGCCGCCGGCGACGTAGCCCGCGACGAACCCGCCGATCAGTCCGGCACCCACGTGGCCGATCACGGGCGCGAACGTCGCCAGCAACCCGGCGATCACGGTGACGACGAACCCGTAGCCGACGGCGCGCCAGTCGGTCATGCCCGCTCGTAGCCGACCCGGCGATAAATACTCGCCGTCGTTCGCCGCCCGTATTATTAAATATTTCTTGTAGAATATGAACTACTTATAAATATACGGCGTATTCTGGCAGATGGATTAATAACCGTGGCTCGGTTAGGGATCGCCAATGAGCGAACGAAACGGGACGACCGACACCGGATCCGGCGACGCCGAGGGCGGCGCGCCCGAAGGCCGCGATCCCGGCGGTGCCGGTCCCGAGACTCACGGTTCCGAGCTCCGGCTCACGGTCCCCGACATGGACTGTGCGTCCTGTGCGGGCAAGGTCGAGGGAGCCCTCGACCGCGCGGGCGTCCTCTCGGTCGACACGCGGCCGACGACCGGGGTCGTCGTCGTCACCCACGACCCGGCGGTGCTCGACGCCGACGCGGTCGTCGCGGCGGTCGAGGGCGCGGGCTACGACGTCGCCGACGCGGACGCGGACACGGTCGCCGACGACCTGTGGCGGAGCCCGCGAGCGATCGCGACCGCGGCCGGCGGGATCCTCCTTATCCTCGGACTCGTCCTCGAGTGGCTCCTTCCGGGAGCGAACCCCGTCTTCGCCACCGTCGGCGGGGGCGTCGGAATCGTCGGCCCGTGGGAGGTCTCGGGCGCGTCGCTCGCGTACCTGCTGGCGATCGCGGTCGCGGCCCCGCCGATCCTCCGGAACGGCTACTACTCGCTGCGGGGACTGAGCCTCGACATCGACCTCCTGATGTCGATCGGCGTGGTCGCCGCCCTGCTGATCGACCTCCCGTTCGAGGCGGCGACGCTCGCGGTGCTGTTCTCGACCGCGGAGCTGCTGGAGCGCTTCTCGATCGACCGCGCGCGCACCTCGCTGCGGGAGCTGATGGAGCTCTCGCCCGACGAGGCGGTCGTGATCCGCGACGGCGCGGAGGAGACCGTCCCGGCGGCGGCGGTCGCGGTCGGCGAGCGGCTCGCGGTCCGACCCGGCGAGCGCGTCCCCCTCGACGGGGTGGTCCGCGAGGGGTCGGGAGCCGTCGACGAGTCGCCGATCACCGGCGAGTCGGTGCCCGCGGAGAAGGAGCCGGGCGACGAGGTGTACGCCGGCTCGATCAACGAGGCCGGCTACCTCGAGGTCGAGGCCACCGCGCCCGCCGAGGAGTCGACCATCGCGCAGGTGGTCGAACTCGTCGAGGCGGCGGGGGCCGAGGAGACCCGCGCCGAGCGGTTCGTCGACCGGTTCGCGGCCGTCTACACGCCGATCGTCGTGACCGCCGCGGTCGCGACCGTCGTCCTCGGTACCGTCGTCGTCGGCGGCCCGACGGAGACGTGGTTCGTCCGCGGACTCACCCTGCTCGTGATCGCGTGTCCGTGCGCGTTCGTCATCTCGACGCCCGTCAGCGTCGTCTCCGGGGTCACCGCCGCCGCGCGAAACGGCGTCCTGATCAAGGGCGGCGAACACCTGGAGGCCGCGGGAGACGTCGACGCCGTCGCCGTCGACAAGACGGGGACTCTCACGACCGGCGACCTCGCGGTCACCGACGCCGTCCCGCTCGGCGGCACCGACGCCGACGATCTCCTCGCGTGTGCGACCGCCCTGGAGCGCCGGAGCGAACACCCCGTCGCGAAGGCGATCGTGGCGTACGGAGAGGACGCCGGCGAGGAGGCCGGCGGAAGCGACGGCGGTGCCGACCGCGACGACCCCGTCCGCGACGACACCGACCGCGACGTGACCGGCTTCGAGGCGCTCGCCGGCGAGGGCGTCCGGGCGGAGATCGGCGGCGAGACCCACTACGCCGGCAAGCCGTCGCTGTTCGAGGAGCTCGGTTTCGACCTGGGTCACGCCCACGTCCGGACCGACGGGGGACGCCTCGAGCGGTTGGACGAAACCGGCGCGGTCGACGGAAGCGGATCGTCGGACGGCACCGATCGGCTCGACGAGCCCGAGCCCTGCGAACACGGCGAGTACCTCGACCTCGCCGGCGAGACGATCCCCCGGCTCCAGGCCGCGGGCAAGACGGTCGTGCTCGTCGGCACCGAGGAGCGGCTGGAGGGCGTCATCGCGGTCGCCGACGCCGTCCGGCCGGAGGCGGCGTGGGCCGTCGATCGGCTCCACGCGCTCGGGATCGAGCGCGTCGTGATGCTCACCGGCGACAACGAGCGGACCGCCCGCGCGATCGGCGAGACCGTGGGCGTCGACGAGGTCCGCGCCGAGCTGCTCCCGGACGAGAAGGTCGCCGCCGTCCGCGAGATCGGCGACGAAAGCGACGGCGGGGTCGCGATGGTCGGCGACGGGATCAACGACGCTCCCGCCCTGGCGGCCGCCGACGTCGGGATCGCGATGGGCGCGGCCGGCACCGACACCGCCCTCGAGACCGCGGACGTGGCGCTCATGGCCGATGACCTGACCCGCCTGCCGTACGTGATCGACCTCTCGGCGCGCGCCGGACGGACGATCCGGACGAACATCGGCGCGTCGCTGGCCGTGAAGGCGCTTCTCGCCGCGGGCGCGCCGTTCGGCTACGTCACCGTCGCGATGGCGGTGATCGTCGGCGACATGGGGATGAGCCTCGGCGTCACCGGCAACGCGCTCCGGCTCGGGAGCGTCGAGCCGGCGGAGCCGCCGGAGGCGAGGGAACCGCCGGAGCCTGCGGTTGCGACGGGAGCGACCGACTCGACTGAAACGACGGAGTAGTCCCCGGCGAGTCCGGATCCGGTTTGGTGATCCCGATGAGATCCTATTTTCGGACACGCCATCGTCTGAACCGGCCGTCGTATCTCGAGTGTTAGTGGTACGGGTATTTCGTGAGTGATCGAGGTGATACGAAGAAAATCGTTGCTGGCGCGGTGATCACGATCACGGAGACCATCCCCAAAGCCCCAGCCGGCTCCGGTCGAGGGCCTCGCTGCGGTCCTCGTCGCTCACTATGTTCGCTCCTGCGGTCCTTACGTCGGCCGTCTTCCCGGAGCCGACTGCCCCTTTGAGTCCCACCCGTCCCGCACAGCCTCGCACCTCACGCCTCCCCAGCCTCGCTGCTCACTTCGTTCGCAGCGTCCCTCGCGGGCTCCTCGCGCCCATTGGGCGCTCGGAGGCGCGCCACCGCGATCGGTCAGTGTTTAGACTCCATTGACCGCGACCGTGACCCTCCATCGATCCGAAGGTTTCGACGGGGGCGGTCAGGTTTAACAGCGCGCCGCGTCTATCGGAAGCCGAGATGCCCTCCGAGAGCGGTTCCGCCGGGGAGACGACCGAGACGGTCGAGGCGGCCGCCCCGTCAGAGACGACCGGCGAGTCGGCGAGCGATGCCGAGTCGGAGACGACGACCGACCCGGACTCCACCGCTGCCCCGGACACGGTCCCCGATCCGGTCGAGTGGGGTCCGGTACGACACGATCGGCTCCGGTCGCTCGCGCTCGGCGTGACGCTCCTCGTCGTCGTCGGGATCCTCCTCGTCGCCGGGATCGTCGCCGTCGGCGTGGCGAGCGCGGCGTGGACTGCGGCGACCGGCGACGGAACGCTCGGGGGCGGAAGCGAGCTGTGGGTGCTCGCCGTGCTGCTTCTCGTCGGCGGCCCGTTCTCGCTTCTCTACCTCCTGATCGCCTACGACCGGTCGACGAAGGGAGCGCGGGAGCGGATCCGGTCGACGTTCGGCGACTACTCGCTCTCGCGAGAGTCGATCCGGCCCGCGTGGGTGCTCGCGGGCGCGCTCCCGATCGGCGCGCTCTGGGTGTGGGGCCCCTCGCCGACCGAGATCGGGCTGTTCTACCTCTTCCCGCTGATCTGGTTCCTGCCGGTCCTCGTCGGATCGAAGGGAACGTCGGTCCGACTCGACCCCGCGGAGCGCGTCGTCGAGCGGACGGACCACACGCACGACCGGACCCGATCGGACGACCTCGATTCCGTGATCCGGACCCGCCGGATCGACCTGCCGTGGACGACGCTGTTCCTCCTGGCGTACCGGGGGAACGCCTGGTACCGGTCGACGCCGTGGCTGTTCGTCCCGAGCGAGCGGGCCGACGCGGTCGAGGCGGCCCTCGACGACGTGCTCGCGCGCTCTCCGGGCCCCGACCGGGCGAGCGTGCCGGAACGGGTCACCCTCGCGATCCTCGGGAGCAGCTCGCTCGTCGTCGGCCTGGCGATGTCGGTCGCCGGGGCGGACGGGGGCGGGATCGCGTTGGGGCTGCTCTCCGCGCCGTTCACCCTCCTGTTTCTGGCGCTCGCGGCCCGGCTGTGACCCGGCGGCGGACCGTCGTGACCCGCCGGCGAGCGGGTTCGAGCCGTCCGAGAGATCACCCTCACCGGACGACTCAAATAGCCGTACGCCCTATCCGGAAACATGGACCGCAAGCGGCTGGAGCGGACGTTGGCCGAGGAGTTCGGGGGGACCGGCGCGGAGCGGCGCGTGGTCGCCCGAGCCGCCAGCGACCTCGCCGACTCCGGGAAGCCCTCCACCGACCGCGGACACGCGCTGACCGTCCCCGGCGTGGTCCGGCACCTCTCGGACGCGCCCGACGGCTCGTCGCTCGTCGAACGCTGGAACTGGTGGATGGGCGCGCTGGAGACGGCCTACGGCGGCTACGACTACTTCACGGTGCGGTTCGTCGAGGACGACGAGGAGGCCGGCCTCCGCCGGTAAGGCTCGGACGCCACGCCCGACTCCGGGGAAGAGGCTATTTGGGTGGGGGGTGTCTCCCCCGCTAGATGGACGACCGAACGATCGACGACGAGTTCGACCTGTTGGAGGCGACGGTCGACGAGATACACGCCGCCTTCGAGGCGGGGACGCTGACCGCCGAGGGGCTCACCGGGGCGTACCTCGACCGGATCGACGAACACACCGACGACCTCAACGCGATCCTGACGGTGAACGAGGCGGCACTCTCTCGCGCCAGGGAGTTGGACGACCGGTTCGCGGCCGACGGCCCCGTCGGCCCGCTCCACGGGGTCCCGACGGTCATCAAGGACAACCACGACACCGCCGACATGCCGACGACGGCGGGGTCGGAGCTGTTCGCGGAGTTCGTTCCCGACGAGGACGCGTTCGTCGTCGAGCGGCTCCGGGAGGCGGGCGCGGTGATCCTCGCGAAGGCGAACCTCCAGGAGCTCTCCTTCGGCGTCGACTCCGTGAGCTCGCTCGGCGGCGAGACGCGGAACCCCTACGCGCTCGACCGGCGGCCGTCGGGATCGAGCGGCGGGACCGCCGCGGCGATCGCGAGCAACCTCGCGGCGGTCGGCACCGGCACCGACACCTGCTCGTCGGTTCGGTCCCCGCCGGCGTTCGCGAGCCTCGTCGGCGTCCGGCCCACGCGGGGGCTCGTGAGCCGCACGGGGATCGTCCCGCTCTCGGCGACGCAGGACACCGCGGGGCCGATCGCCCGAACCGTCGCCGACGCGGCGCGGACGCTCGAGGCGATGGTCGGATACGACCCGGACGACCCGGTCACGGCGCTCGGCGTCGGCGAGGTGCCGGAGAAGGGGTACGCGGCGCACCTCGACGCCGACGGGCTCGAGGGCGCGCGGATCGGCGTCGCGCGCGACCTCTTCGAGGTGTCCGACCCCGAGAACCCGGCGGCGGACACCGCGGAGGCGGTCGTCTCCGTCGTCGAGTCCGCGATGGAGGAACTCGAGGCGGCGGGCGCGACTCTCGTCGATCCGGTCGAGGTCGTCGACCGGGAGTTCCTCGACTCCGCGCGGGTCGTCGGCAAGGAGTTCGAGCGCGACTTCGACGCGTACCTCGCCGCGCACGACGGGACGCCCGTCGACTCGCTGCGGGAGCTGGCCGAGAGCGGGACGATGGCCCCGAGCGTCGAGGAGCGCGTCCTCGACGGCGGGATCCTCGGCGTGGCCGAGGGGGTGGACGACGACCTCGAGTACCAGCGGGCGCTCGCGCGACGCGAGACGGTCCGGACCGAGACGGTGAACCGGCTGGTCACGGAGGACCTCGACGCGCTGTTGTACCCGCCCTCCATGGCGCTGCCGGTCGAGATCCCCGACCACCAGCCGTTCTCGGAGATGCGCTGTGAGCTCTCCGCCCACACCGGGCTTCCCTCGATCGTGTTGCCCGCCGGGTTCGCCGACGCCGACGGCGAGGAACTGCCGGTCGGGTTCGAACTCCTCGGCCGGCCGTTCGCCGAGCCGCGGCTCCTCGAGCTCGGGTACGCCTACGAGCGGGCGGCGGAGCCCCGCCGGCCGCCGGAGCGGTTCGCGTAGGCGGGTCGACCGTCGGACCGGGCTCCCGGCCGCGACCGTTCGGGAGCGCTTCACTTTCAGTTTCACTCCGCGGTTGGCTCGGTTATAGGGGCGTTCCGTTCGAACCCGCAGGTATGAGCGTGTCATCGGAGGACCGGCCGCGGTACGCGTCGCCGACGCGCGTGGACGTCACGGAGTGTCGAACCGACCGCATCGCCGACCGGGTCCGGTCGAACCGGGTCGCCGGCGGCGAGGTCCACCTGGAGCGCCGCGGCGGGCGGACGTACCTCGTGGCGACGCCGACGGAAGGGACCGCGTCGCGGTCGCGGTAGGAGCTCGGAACGAGAAGGGAGGCGGAATCGGGACGAAGACCGAGAAACGGCCGGCGTCAGTCGTCCGCGGTGATCGGGTTACGGGCGTCGTCCCCGGACGAGAGGAGGCTCTCCAACCCGACGCCGAGCGCCTCGTTCGTGCGCTCCACCGACTCCGCCGCGGAGAGGTCCGTCGTCAGCGCGCGGATCGCGTCGACGTTCTCGGGGACCACGTCCGCCTCCTGGTGGACGTTCTCGAAGAGGTACAGGTCGCGTCCGGAGACGTTTATCGACTCCTCCCAGACGCAGTTCTCCCAGAGGTCGCCGCGGGGTCGACCGCGGTCCATCGCGTACTCCTTCAGTTTGCCGGCCCCGTCGATGGCGGCCGCCTCGGGGATGGTGAAGATCCGGGGCTCGTCGGCGAGCAGGTCGCGGACCGCCTCGGTGGTCGGGGACTCCCGGAGCGTGACGTTGACGCTGTGGGTGTGCATCGTGGTCACCGGGGCCTTCAGCGCGGCGGTGTCGACGGTGACGTCCGGCAGGACGGTGTTCACGTCCGGGCCGTGGTGGGAGGGGACCGTCGTCGGGTCGGGCACCACGTCGTTTATCGGGCCGCGCTCGGTCTCGCTCGGGTCGCCGCCGCGCCGGACCAGGGTGACGCGGGCCTTCTCGACCCCGTACGACTCCTCCAGCGGCGCGAGGAGGCGGGCGAGCCCCGTGGTGTTACACGAGACCACGCGCAGGGTGTCGGCCTCGCGGCCGGCCTCGAAGTTCGTCCGGGCGTTGAAGGAGGCGTCCGCCACGTCGGCGTCCTCGCCGCCCTGGAAGATCGCGGGCGTGTCGTGGGCCGCGTACACCGACCGGTTCTGCGCGCCGATCCCGGAGGGCGCACAGTCGACGACGACGTCGACGGCCTCGAGCAGGTCGGAGAGGGTGCCGGCGATCCCGACGCCCGCGGTCTCGAACTCGTCCGCGCGATCGGCGATCGCGGCATAGAGGTCGTAGCCGCGCTGGACCGCCGCCTCGGTCTCGTAGTTCGGTTTCGTCTTCGTGACGCCGACGAGTTCCATGTCGGGCTGGGCCGCGACCGCGTCCGCGACGCGTTTCCCGATCGTCCCGTAGCCGTTGACGCCCACGCGTATCATATCTTTATGTCCACTATGACACCCTATAATCTTTTCGAGTAAAATAATAAGAAATTAACTACTTCGTGAGTAACGACTCCGTTAATTCGCGCCGGGAGAGAGATACAACCTTGTTCCGTAACTCAGTAATAATAGAGTAATCGGTCGCGTGTGCGCTCGATCGGCCGGTCTCCGGCCGCGTCCCGGATCGACCGGGACGGGATGGCAAGGACTAACGCCCGCGGCGACCCACGGCGTGACATGAGCGATCACCTCGCGGAGGCGGCCCGGACCGCCGTCGACCAGTGCCTGGACGTGAAGGCGGACGAGTCAGTGGTCGTCGTCACCGACGACGAGCGCGAGCCGATCGGGGAGGCGCTGTACGCGGCGGCGACCGCGGCCACCGACGACGCGACGCTGCTGAAGTACCCGCCGAGCGACCAACACGGGACCGAGCCGCCCGCCCCCGTCGCGGCCGCGATGGCCGAGAGCGACGTCTTCTGTGCGCCCACGACGAAGAGCCTGAGCCACACCCGCGCCCGCGGGGCCGCCTGCGACGCCGGCTCGCGCGGCGCGACGCTCCCGGGGATCACGGAGGAGGTGTTCGTCACCGGGCTCGACGCCGACTACGCCGCCATCGACGCCGCCTGCGACCGGACGCTCGACGCGGTCGGCGACGCCGAGGAGATCCGCGTCACGTCGCCGGCGGGAACGGACGTCACCTTCGGGATCGGCGACCGCGAGTGGCTCGCCGACACGGGGATGGTCCACGACCCCGGCGACTTCTCGAACCTGCCGGCCGGCGAGGTGTTCGTCGCGCCGGAGACCGCGACCGGGACCTACGTCGTCGACGGGACGATGATGCCCCACGGCCTGCTCGACGACGGCGAGGCGCTCGCCTTCGAGGTCGAGGACGGCCTGGTCACCGCGATCGAGGACGACGCGATCCGCGCCGACGTCGAGGCCGCCGCGGAGGAGGTCGGCGACGCCGCCTACAACCTCGCCGAGCTCGGGATCGGCACCAACGTCGGCGTCGAGGAGCTCGTCGGCTCCGTCCTCCTCGACGAGAAGGCGGCGGGGACGGTCCACGTCGCCATCGGCGATAACGCCGGGATCGGGGGCGAGACCGACGCGCCGCTCCATCTCGACGGGATCATCCGGAACCCGACCGTCTACGCCGACGGCGAGGAGGTCGCGCTGCCGAGCCCCTGAACGAGCGTCGGAAGGTTCACTCCACGGCCGCCAGCGCGACGCCCGCGACCCCGGGGACGCCGAGCGCCTGGTGTCGCCAGCCGTCGCCCGCGTCGACACACAGCGTCCCGGCGTCGGTGACGGCGACCGACACGCCGGGGCCGTAGCCGAGCGCGGCCGGCCGCTCCTCGACCGGAAGCGACGCGTCGGTCCAGGCGTCCGCGTCCCAGCCGTCGTCGACGACCCCGCCGGTCGGCGCGGCGGGGACCCCGTCCGCGCCGGGGTGAACGCGGAGGTCCCCGTCGACGACCGCCATCGCGTGGCCGTCGCCGTCGGCGGCGACGGCGATCGCGTCCCCCTCGTTCGCCGTCATCCACCCGTTTCCGAGCCAGTGGAGTCCCGTCGACGTCGCCGCGAGCGGGACGCCCGTCCCCGCGACGTCGCGGGCGTCCTCCAGCCCGGCGGCCTCGACGGTCGGGGAGCCGCCGACCGCGCTCGGTCCCACGGCCCCGACGACCCGGTGAACGCCGTCGGCCGCGGCCACCAGCGGCCCGTCGATCGCCCGCGGGTCGTCGACGCTCCCGATCCGGCTCGCGTCGATCCCCGAGATCTCGTCCGCCCCGGGCTCGGCGTCGACGTCGACCCGGTGGATCGCGCCCCCGGCGTCCGCGACGAGGAACGCCCCGCCGTGGACGCCGACCGCGACGGCGGGGCCGATCCCCGCGGGGACGAACGCGGGGTCGTCGCCGACCGGCGCGACCGACAGCGCCTCCGCCGTCGCGACGGCGAGCAGGTCGGCGGTCCCCGGACGGCCGAGGACGGCGACGTCGCGGGCGGGAGCGCGGACGGCCAGCTCGAACTCGCCGATCTTGTCGCCGGAGATCGCGGCCCGGACGACGCCGGTTTCGGTCGCGACGTACGCGTCGGTCCGGCCCGCGGAGCCGGCGTACACGCGCTTCTCCTCGATCGAGATGTCGTCCTCGGCGGGTGCCATCGGCGGGGGGTTCTCGCTCGGGGGACATAAGCCCCCCGCGGGCTCGAACGCGGACCGCACGGGGACCCCGTCGCCGGGTTTCGACCGGTTCCGATGGCCATTTGGCCGGCCGGGGCGTACCCCCGCGAGTGCAATCGGTCGTCGCCGAGCTCGCGGGACTGCTCGCCGAGGTCCTGCCGCGGCTCGCGCGGATCTCCGCGTTTATCGCCGCCGGGGTGTTCGCCGCGAACGTCGCGGTCGCGTTCGGGCTGATCCGGTACGTGGCCGGCCTCTCGGGGTACCTCACGCGGCCCGCGAACCTCCCGGACGAGGTGGGCACCGCCATCCTCACGACCGCGGCGTCGACGACCGCGGGGTACGCCACGCTCGCGGAGTACCGCGAATCGGGGCTGCTCGACGACCGCGCGACGCTCGTCGCCGTCGTCATCAACACGTTCTTCGGGTTCGTCCAGCACGTGTTCACCTACTACGTCCCGGTCCTGATCCCGATCCTCGGGGCGACGACGGGCGTCCTCTACGTCTCCGCGCGCGCCGGCATCGCGCTCGCGATCACGGTCACGGGCGTACTCCTCGGCGGGATCCTCGTCTCCGAACGCAACGTGGACCGGTCGGCGCTCGCCGAGGTCGACGCCGCCGGCCCCGACGCCGACGACCGGACCCGCGAGGAACGCGTCCGCGAGGCCGCCGAGAAGTCGTGGTCGACGCTCCGGCGGATCGTCCCCCGGCTGGCGGTCGTGTACACGCTCGTGATCGCGTTCGTGGCCAACTACGACGTGGAGTCGCTGACGGCGGTCGCGGAGCCGCTCACGGGCGCGCTCGGGCTGCCGAGCGCCGCGGTCCCCGTGATCGCGGTGTACACTCTCGATACCACCGCCGGCGCGGTCGCCATCCAGCCGCTTCTGGGGACGGCGTTCATCCCCCGGACCGCGGTCGCGACCCTGCTCATCGGCGGCATCCTCTCGTTCGCCGTCTCGACGTTCCGGCGCTCGATCCCGTTCCAGTACGGGATCTGGGGGGCGTCGTTCGGGACGAAGGTGATCGTCGTCAACACGGCGCTGAAGCTGGTCTTCATCTCGCTCACCGTCGCGCTACTTCTCGTTCCGGCGTGGTGAGGGGTGGGCCGACGCCGCTACCGCCGACGACGACGGCGACCGGCGGGTCACTCCCCCGCCGCGGCCGCCGCCGCCCCGTCCCGAATGCCGTCGCGGTAGCGGGCCACGATGACGACCGTCGCGACCGCGGCGAGCACGGCGAACGCGCCGACGAGCGCGAACGTCGCGCGGTAGCCGCTCGACTCGATGAGCGCGCCGAACAGCGGCGGCGCGACCGTGTTCCCGATCATGATCCCGATCGTCACGACCGCGAAGTTGCGCCCGATGTCGCTGCGCGCCGACAGCAGGTCGGCGAGCTTGTCGCGGGCGGGAAGGCCGAGGCTCCCGAGGCTCCCGGCGAGCACGCCGATCCCGACCGCGACGAGCGGCGGGGCGATCTCCGACGCCAGCGCGAAGACGGCGACGCCGACGAGCAGGTAGGCGACCGCGAGGATCGGACCCGGTCGGAACCGGTCGGCCAACACCCCGCCGGCGAGTATCAGGGCCGCGCCCGCGACGAACATCGCCGTGAGCGAGAGGCTCGCGATCCCGGAGGCGACGCCGTAGCCGTTCTCCAAGAACACCACGAGGTACGAGGAGACGCCCCAGAACGCCGTCGAGGCGAGCAGCGCGACCACGCCGAGCCCGAGGATCGGCCGCGACGCGCCGAGCGCGCGGAGCTCCTCGCGGATCCGGGCGAGCCGGGAGGTCGCCTCCGTGCGGGCGTCGCCGGCGTCGGGGTTCGGTCGCGTCACCTCGTCGCTCACGTGTCTGGCGAGCACGTAGCAGGCGATCGCGCCGTAGACGGCCCCGACGGCGGCGATGAGCCCGAACGCGTGCCGCCACGTCGCGCCGGACAGCGACGTGACCCCGAGGATGATCACGGGCGGGGCGGCGAACCCGAGGTTTCCGGCGAAGCCGTGCGCGCTGTAGGCCTTCCCGCGGAGGTCGGCGCTGCTGGCGTCCGAGAGCAGCGGGAAGTGCGCCGGGTGGTGGCCGGCGATGCCCGCGCCCAACACGGCCTGCCCGACGAGGAGGACCTCGAAGGTGGGCGCGACCGCGAGGATCCCCGCGCCGAGCGCGCCGAGCCCGAGACAGCACGCGAGCGTGACGACGCGGTCGTAGTTGTCGGAGAGGTAGCCGTACGGCAGCTGGAGGGCGGTGTTGACGAACGCCTGGACGCCCATCGCGACGCCCAGCGCCGCGAGCCCCACGTCGAAGTCGGCGGCGAGCGTCGCCAGGATCGGCGGGAACAACACGAGATACAGGTGGTTCACGACGTGCGACCCGCTCACGAGTCCGATCACGAGGGCGGTCTCACGGGGCACGGAATCGAACCCGAGGCGGTCGAACATCTACCGGTCCATCGCGAGATCCGGGGAAAACGGTACCTCAATCGGCCGGCGTTGCCGAGGAGTCGTCGGCTACGGACCCCTCAGCGGTCGAAGCGGTCGAGCGTCATGACCTTGCTCCACGCGTCGACGAAGTCCCGGACGAACTTCTCCTCGCCGTCCTCGGCGCCGTAGACCTCCGCGACGGCGCGGAGGCGGGCGTTCGACCCGAAGATCAGGTCGAGCCGCGTCGCCGTCCAGTCGACCTCGCCGGTCTCGGGGTCGCGGAGCTCGAAGACCTCCTCCTCCTCGTCGACGGGCTCCCAGTCGCGATCGAAGTCGAGCAGGTTGACGAAGAAGTCGTTCGTCAGCGTCTCCGGCTCGTCGGTGAACACGCCGCGGTCGGAACCGTCGTAGTTCGCGTCGAGGACGCGCATGCCGCCGACGAGGACCGTCAGCTCGGGGACGGACAGCGTCAGCAGCTCGGCCCTGTCGACCATCTCGTGTTCCGGCTCGCGGGGCAGGTCCTCGCCGAGGTAGTTGCGGAAGGCGTCGACCTCCGGCTCGAGCACCTCGAAGGACTCCTCGTCCGTCTCCTCCTGGGTGGCGTCGACGCGTCCCGGCTCGAACGGGACGTCGACGTCGTGGCCGGCGGCCGCGGCGGCCTCCTCGACGGCGAGGTTCCCGCCGAGGACGATCAGGTCGGCGAGCGACACCCGCACGTCGTCGTCGCGCGAGTCGTTGAACTCCGCCTGGATCCCCTCGTAGGTCTCCAGTACGGACGCCAGCTGGTCGGGGTCGTTGACCTCCCAGCTCCGCTGGGGCTCGAGGCGGATCCGCGCGCCGTTCGCGCCGCCGCGCTTGTCGCTGTGGCGGAACGTGGACGCGGACGCCCACGCGGTCTCGACCCGCTCGGAGACCGAGAGGTCGGACTCCGAGATCAGCTCCTCGAGGTCGGCGATCTCGGCCTCGCCGACGACGTCGTAGTCGGCGTCGGGAAGCGGGTCCTGCCAGAGCATCGTCTCCTCGGGGACCTCGGGGCCGAGGAACCGCTCCGGCGGGCCCATGTCGCGGTGGATGAGCTTGTACCACGCCTTCGCGAACGACTGCTGGAACTCGTCGGGGTCGTCGCGGAACTCCTCTAGGACCGCCCGGAAGTCGTCGTCGTGTTTCAACGCGACGTCCGTCGTCAGCATCATCACGTCCTCCTTGTCCCCGGGGTCGGCGACGCCCGGGGCGGCACCGTCGAGCTCGTCGTTCTTCGTGGTCCACTGCCACGCGCCGCCGGGGCCCTTCTCCGGCTCCCACTCGTAGCTGAGCAGGTTGTTGACGTAGCTCAGGTCCCACGAGGTCGGCGTGGCGTTCCACGGCCCCTCGATCCCGCTCGTGATCGTGTCGGGGCCTTTCCCCTCGCCGAACTCGTTGTCCCAGCCGAGTCCCTGGAGGTCGATCGGCGCGTCCTCGGGCTCCGGGCCGAGGTTGTCGCCGGAGTCGGCCCCGTGGACCTTGCCGAAGGTGTGGCCGCCGGCGATGAGCGCGACCGTCTCCTTGTCGTTCATCGCCATGTGGCTGAAGGTGTCGCGGATGTTCGCCGCGGACCCCTCCAGGTCCGGCTCGCCGTTCGGGCCCTCGGGGTTCACGTAGATGAGGCCCATGACGGTGTTCCCGAGCGCGTCGTCGAGGCGTCCGTCCTCCTCGAAGCGCTCCGCGGAGGTGGACTCCCACTCGTCCTCGGGACCCCAGTCGACGGCGTCGTCGGGCTTGAACTCGTCCTCGCGGCCGCCCGCGAAGCCGAACGTCTCGAAGCCCATCGACTCGAGGGCGACGTTCCCGGTGAGGACGATCAGGTCCGCCCACGAGAGCTTTCGACCGTACTTCCGTTTGACCGGCCAGAGCAGTCGCCGCGCCTTGTCGAGGTTGACGTTGTCCGGCCAGCTGTTGAGCGGCGGGAGCCGCTGTCGGCCGCCGGCCGCGCCGCCGCGGCCGTCGTGCGTTCGGTACGTGCCGGCGCTGTGCCACGCCATCCGGATGAAGAGCGGGCCGTAGTGGCCGTAGTCGGCCGGCCACCACTCCTGTGACGTCGTCATTACCTCCTCGATGTCCGCCTTCACCGCGTCGAGGTCGAGCTCCTCGAACGCGTCGGCGTAGTCGAACTCCTCGTCGAGCGGTCCGGGGTTACCGGCGTGCTCGTCGAGGAGATCCAGGTCCAGCTGGTTCGGCCACCAATCGGAGTTGTCTCTTGGCATTATGAGTGAGATCGTGGTTGCGTCGTTCGTGTTCGTACCACCGAACGCGTCCGGGGGATCCGCCCGTCGAACCCGGGACCCCTCGAGGCCGCCGCCGGAGCGAGAACGCCCGGCGTAGCGGTGTCGGAGGGACTCGTCCCGGAAGCGGCGTCGTCACGCATTCGGCGTCACCAGTGCTTTCAGTACCTCGAATAAAAAGCTGGCTACTCTTCGCAGCACGATATATAACACAAAACTCTTATTTCGGATTTAAAAACAATAGTTTATAAGCCAAAAACACCGGCGATCGGGGTCCGTGGCTCCGATCCGTCCGGGACGAGCCTCCGTCCGACGCCGACGCGGCACACACTAAAGGTCTCGCCGCGAGACGAGCCCCCATGGACACCAAGCGTTTCCTGTTCGTCTCCGCCGACGCCGCGCTGATCACCGACCTGGCCTGGC
Organism: Halorubrum aethiopicum; assembly: GCF_001542905.1. Lineage (NCBI taxonomy): Archaea > Methanobacteriati > Methanobacteriota > Halobacteria > Halobacteriales > Haloferacaceae > Halorubrum > Halorubrum aethiopicum. Next base: position 25,932 of record NZ_LOAJ01000001.1, read on the forward strand.
AGGTACATCGCGAGGGCCACGACGTGAAGTACTACATCGAGGCCGAAAGCGACCGGGAGATCGGCGACGGCTTCGTCCCGAAGACGGACGACTGGCGCGCGAACGTCGAGTGGGCCGACGTGGTCGTCTTCGACGACATCTGGGTCGGCTCCGACGTCGGGACCGGCGCGCTCGCCGAGGAGCTGCGGGAGGACGGGCACGCCGTCGTCGGCGGGACGCCGAACACCGACCGCCTCGAGGAGGACCGGGGATACGCGATGGAGGTCCTCGAGGACCACGGCGTGAACACCGTCGAACACCACGTCTTCGATAGTTTCGACGCGGGGATCCAACACGTCAGGGAACATCCCGCCCCGTACGTCATCAAACCGCTCGGCGAGGTCCAGAACGTGAAGCGCCTGCTCTACGTCGGCAACGAGGACGACGGGAGCGACATCGTGGACGTACTGAAGGCGTACAAGAAGGCGTGGGGCCACCGGATGAAGGGGTTCCAGCTACAGCGGAAGGTCGAGGGCGTCGAGATCGCCATCTGCGGGTTCTTCGACGGCAACGAGTTCATCGATAAAGTCAATTTTAATTTTGAGCACAAGAAACTGTTTCCCGGGAACATCGGCCCCTCGACCGGCGAGATGGGAACCTCGATGTTCTGGGCGGGCCAGAACAAACTCTTCACGGAGACCTTCGGGAAGATCGAAGGGTGGCTCGCTGACGAGGGGTACGTCGGGAGTATCGACATCAACTGCATCGTCAACGAGAACGGGATCTACCCGCTGGAGTTCACGCCGCGGTTCGGCTACCCGACGATCGCCCTCCAGGAGGAGTCGATCGAGTCCTCGACCGGCGAGTTCTTCCACGACCTCGCGCACGGCAACGACCCCGACCCGGAGGTCCATCGAGGATACCAGATCGGCGTGCGGGTCGTCCTCCCGCCGTTCCCGTTCGACGACGAGAAGACCTACGACGAGAACTCCCGGAACGCCGCCGTCGTCTTCGAGACCGAGAGCCGCGAGGGGATCCACCTCGAGGACGCGAAGCAGGTCGACGGCCAGTGGCGCGTCGCCGGCGACAACGGGATGCCGATCGTCGTGACCGGCAAGGGCGACACGATGGGGGCCGCCCGCGAGCAGGCGTACGACCGGATCGACGAGGTCGTGATGCCGAACATGTACTACCGCGACGACATCGGCGAGCGCTGGATCGACGGCGACGGCGACCGACTCCAGGCGTGGGGGTATCTCGGTCCGTAGGAGCGAGGTATCCCGTGACGTAGGGGGATCTCCGCCGGAAAACGGCCGGCTCAGTCGTCGACCCGCTCCGCCAGGACGACGAGCGCGGTCGCGGCCTCGACCGCCCGGGGCGAGACCTCCCGCGAGCCGTCGAACCGGGCGACATCGCCGGCGCTCAGCTCGTGCTCCTCGTCGCCGACTCGCAGCTCGACGACCCCGTCGACCACGTAGAGGAGGACCCGCCTGTCGGGATGGGTGTGCGCGGGGACCGACTCGCCCGCGTCGAGCCGGAGGCGGACCGTCTTCGGCTCCGTGCCGGGAAAGACGGCGGCGTGTGGCGTCCCGTCGAGTTCCGCGAGGGACTCGACGACCGTCACTCCGATCCCTCCCGGGGATCGAACGTCCCGCGACGTATCCCCTCCCGGACCGGCTCGTGTTCCGCGTCGGTCGGCGGCGGCGCGGTGACGAGCACCGCCTCGAGGCGCTCCCCGTCGCTCGCTTTGACCCCGCGTGCGGTTCCCGCCTCCACGACGACGAGGTCGCCGGGGGCCACGGGGCGGTCCGTCTCCCCCTCCCGGACGACCCCCGAGCCCGACTGAACGACGATCGCCACGTCGCTGTCGGGGGCGTGAACCGGGATGAACTGTCCCGGCTCGAAGTACCCGCAGACGACCTTCATCCGGTCGCTCCGGAAGACCCCGCTCGTCGCGAATCGGTCGGCGTCGCGGACGCGCTCGGCGTCGAGGTCGGTCGCCGGCACGTCACTCACCCCTCCCGGTCGGTCGGCCGGAGCGGTTCTCGACTGTCCCACGCGCGGCGGTCGGAGTCGGGGTTCCGCGGTTCGGTTCGGTCACGGCCGACCGGAGGGGCGGCGACGAGGAGTCGGTGTCCCCGAACCCGTTCGGCTCAAGGCCGATACGGCCGGTCGCCCTCTCCACGGTCGCATGCCGACACTCGACGTCCGCGACGTCCCGCCGGTGAACCGTCACGATCGGATCCACGAGGAGTTCGAGGCCATGGACCCCGGGGAGACGCTGACGATCGTCAACGACCACGAGCCGAAGCCGCTGTTCTACGAGATGGCCGCCGAGGTACCCTCCTTCGACGAGGACGGGTACGAGGTGCGCCGGGAGGCGGAAAACGAGTTCGTCGCGGCGTTCCCGAAGGCGGAGGAGTAGCGTCGTCGGCGCGGTCGACGGATCGCGGGCCGATCGCACGGCTGCGCTCCGCCGGCACGCGACGCTATCCCGTCTCGAGTTCGAGGAGCCTCCCGACCGTGCGGGCCCGCCTCCGGTCGATCGTCCCTTGCGTTTCCGACTCCGACTCCCTCGGTCCCCCGAGCGCGGCCGCCGGTCCCGCGGTCAGCTCGGCGACCAGGGTCGCCGCGAGCGCCCGAACCGTCTCCCGCTGTTCGTCGGTGAGCGTCCCCCGAGATTCGAGCGCGGAGAGCGCCTGCTCGCGTTCGCGCCGCTCGATCCGGGCCGCGCGCCGCCGGAGTCGGCGGAGCTGTCGGGATCGTCGGGCGCGCTCCGGGTCTGGCCGCGGGTCGCACCGCGCCTCGGCCGTCGTTCCGGAGCCGCCCGCGCCGCCCTCAGGCATGGCGTATCTCGACGTACCACACCTCGCAGCCGTCCTCGCGGTCCGCCGTCGCCTCGTGTTCGAACCCGCGGCGTTCGAGGACCGCGTACAGCGGCTCGGGCTCGAAGCCGTTCACCAGCAGGAGCGACTCGTCCGGCGGGAGCGTCTCGAGTTCCGCCACGATGCGGTCGAACGGCTCCCCGTCGACGTCACGAACGTCGAGCGTTCGGTCCGTCTCGGGTCGGTCCGCCTCGTGTCGGTCCGCTTCGGATCGGTTCGCGCGCATACCGGATCCCGGAACCGGACCGGCCTAGCGGTTCTCCCGAACGTCTTCGGGTGAAGGTACTGGAGGGCGGACGCCGTACCTCGAGACATGCCCGACGTGGCCGCGCTTCTCGACCGGACGGACGTCCCGGCGGACCGGGAACGCGAGACGCTCGACGCGCGGGACCTCCCGCCGCCCCGGCCGCTCAAGGACACCCTGGAGCGGCTGGCGGCGCTCGACGACGACGTGGCGTTGGTCCAGTTCAACGACCGCCGGCCGCGACACCTCTACCCGCGGCTGGACGACCGGGGGTACCGCCACGAGACCGTCGAGGACGGCGAGACGGTCGTGACCGTGATCTGGACCGAGCGTGAGCCGGCGGAGTAGGGGAACGGGTCCGCGGCCGAGTCGTCCCCGCGTCAGATCACCCGGTTCACGAGCGACTCGCCGGCGATCGCCCGTCGGCGGTTCTCGCGGACGATGTCGGCGATCCGGCGGTAGTAGTCGCGGGTCGCCGCCGCGGCGTGCGGCGTGACGATCACGTCGTCGCGGTCCCAGAAGGGGGAGTCCTCGGGCAGCGGCTCCGTCTCGAAGACGTCGAGGGCCGCGCCCGCGAGCCGGTCCGCCTCGAGTGCCTCGAGCAGCGCCGCCTCGTCGACGACGCCGCCGCGGGAGACGTTCAACAGGTAGCCGGAGTCGGGCATCGCCGCCAGCGCGTCGGCCCCGATCAGGCCCCGCGTCTCCTCGGTCAGCGGGGTGGCGACCGCGACGAACCGCGCGCCCCCGACGGCCGCCTCGATCTCGCCGGGCGTGTACACCTCGCGGACGTGGTCGACGGGGGTCGGCGTCCGGCGCACGCCGACGACGTCCATCCCGCAGGCGTCGGCGCGGGCGGCGATCCCCCGTCCGAGCGTCCCGAGGCCGACGACGCAGAGCGACTCGCCGGAGAGGGTGAACGGCTCGTCCCACTCCGGATGCGCCCACTCCCGTTCCCGCCCGCGATCCCGGTAGCGGTGGAGCCGGCGGGCGAACTGGGTCATGTAGCCGAGGACGGTCTCGCCGACGGCGTCGCCGTGGATCCCGGTGCTGTTCGTGAGCCGTATCCCCCGCGACTCGAACTCGTCGAACGGGAACCGGTCGACGCCGGCCTGGATCGAGTGGATCCACGAGAGCCCCGCCGACAGGAACGCGTCCTCGTAGGCGAACGTCACCAGCGCGTCGCACGCCTCGAGGTCGGCCGCGGAGCCGACGACACAGACCTCGGAGCCGTCCTCCGAGTCGAGGGCGTCGCGCAGGACGGTCGGCGGGAAGATCAACTCGACCGACTCGTGGATGCCGAGAGTGAACGCCATGCGACCGGCTACCGACAGCGGGGACAAATAGGTTGCTCCGCCATCGGCGAATCGCTCAATACAAACGAAGCAACGAGTGATTGTAGTGGCGCGCCTCCGAGCGCCCGATAGGGCGCGAGGAGCCCGCGAGGGACGCGGCGACTGTAAGGAGCCGCGAGGCTGGGGAGGCGTGAGGTGCGGTGCTGTACGGGGTGGGACTCAAAGGGGCAGCCGGCTCCGGAAAGACGGCCGACGTAAGGACCGCAGGAGCGAACATAGTGAGCGACGAGGACCGCAGCGAGGCCCTCGACCGGAGCCGGCTGGGGCTTTGGAGATGGTCTCCATGATCGTGATCACTGCGCCAGCAACGACACCGTTCTCATCACCTCGATCATTCACGAAACACCCGTCGTATAAGCACGCAGGATACGACGGTCAATGCGGACGGGACGGTGTCATCGATCCCGACGCGACGACCGTCGGTTTGATGACGAGCCGAGCGAACCCTCCGACCACGCGTCCCCATGCGAGTGTTCAGATCCCCCGAGAGCCGCCGACGGACGGTCCTCGCGGCCGTCGGGCTGCTCGTCGCCTTCGCCGGGCTCTACGTACTCGTCCGGGAGTACGCCCCGTTCCTCACCGACGGCGCGGAGCTACGGGCGTTCGTCGCGGGGTACGGGCCGCTCGCGCCGCTCGTCTTCGTCGCCATCCAGGCCGCGCAGGTGGTCGTGGCGCCGATCCCGGGGCAGGTGATCGGCTTCGCCGGCGGCTACCTGTTCGGCGCGTTCCTCGGAACCGTCTACAGCCTGACCGGCGTCGCGCTCGGGAGCTCGATCGCGTTCTGGCTCTCCCGTCGGTACGGCCGGCCGTTCGTCGAGGCGGTCGTCCGGACGGACGCCATGGACCGCTTCGACGCGTTCGTCGCCGAGGCCGGACTACCGGGGCTGTTCCTCGCGTTCCTGATCCCGGGGATACCCGACGACCTGCTCTGTTTCGCGGGCGGGCTGACGGAGATCCGGCTCCGGCGGCTCGTCGCCGTCATGGTCGTCGGTCGGACGCCGGCGTACGTCGTCGTCACCCTGTCGGGGTCGAGCCTCGCGAGCGGCGACCTCCGAGCGTCGCTCGTCCTCCTCGCGGTGCTCGTCGGCTCCGCGGTCGTGGGGTACCGCCGGCGCGAGCGGATCCTGTCCGCGCTCGAGCGGCTCGGGTGAGCCGACCGCCGGCCCGCCAGGTTTTACCGCGCCGGGGGTGCTACGTGGGGTATGCCGAAGTACTCGACGGGCGGCGGAGGCGGCGACGACGACGGGGGTGCCTGCGAGCTCTGCGGACGCGAGACGGGCAACCTCAAGCGAGCGAACGTCGCGGGCGCGCGCCTGCTCGTCTGTGCGAACTGCCGCCCGCACGACGACTCGAGACGGGGATCGGGAGGCGGGGGCGGCCGAGGCGGCGGCTCCGGGAGCGGCGGCGGGCGCGGCGGGAGCGGCTCCGGCAGCCCCGGCGGCGCGGACGGAAGCGACGGCCCGCGCAGCCGCAAACAGGAGATCGCCAACAAGCAGGCGAAGGTGTACGACGCCGCGACCGGCGACTCCTCCCACTGGGAGGAGAAGGGGACGAACTACGAGGAGGACAGACTCCCCTACCTCGTCTCGGGGTACGGCGACGTGACGACGGAGGCCCGTCAGGAGGCGGGACTCACCGTCGAGGAGCTGGCCGCGGAGCTCGGGATCGACGAGGACGACCTGCTGGCGATCGAGGACGGCCGGGCGGCGACCGCCGGCGTCGGCGGCTCCGTCGTTCGCGCGGTGGCCGAGCGCCTCGACGTGACGCTCGTCGACGAATGATCCCCGTCGACGAACGAAGGACGGGACGAACGAAGGCGAGCGACGAATGAGGACGGTCGACGAATGAACGCGATCAAGGACAGCGTCCACGGCCACGTCCGGCTGGACCCGGTCGCGACCGAGCTGATCGACACGCCGGCGTTCCAGCGGCTGCGCCACATCAAACAGCTGTCCACGGTCCGGCTCGTCTACCCCTCCGCGAACCACACCCGCTTCGAGCACAGCCTCGGCGTCTACCACCTCGCCCGGCAGGCGCTCGACGGCCTCGATCTGGACCCCGACACCGCCGCGCACGTCCGGGCGGCCGCGCTGCTTCACGACGCCGGACACGGCCCCTACGGCCACCAGACCGAGGGGATCATCCGGCGGCGGACGGGCCGCGACCACGACGACGTCGAGTGGCTCCTGACCGACCCCGACCGGGAGGTCACCCGCGTCCTCGAGCGCAACGGCCTCGACCCGAAGCGAGTGGCGGCGCTGATCGCGGGCGAGGGCGGCGTCGGCGCGCTCGTCTCGGGTGAGCTCGACGTCGACCGGATGGACTACCTCGTGCGCGACGCCCACCACACGGGCGTCCCCTACGGCACCGTCGACACCGGGCGGCTGGTGAACGAGCTCCGGCTCGTCGGGAACGGGAACGGACGGGGCGGCGGGAACGGACGGGGCGGCGGGAGCGGAGGGGACGGCGGCGAGGGCGACCACGACCCCGCGAACGCCGACCTCGTGCTCGCCGAGGGGAACGTCGCCACCGCGGAGAGCCTGCTTTTGGCCCGGTCGCTGATGAACGCGGTCGTCTACCGCCACCACGTCTCCCGCGTCGCCGGCGCGATGCTCGAGCGCGCCTGCGAGCGCTACCTCGACCGGACGGGGACGGACGTCGAGACCTTCCGACGGATGGCCGACCACGATCTGCTCGTCGAGCTCCGCGAGCACGTCCCGGAGCTCGGGCGGCGGATCGAGCGCCGCGACCTGTACAAGCGGGCGGTCTGGGCCGGGCTCGCCGAGGTCCCGGCGGGCACCGTCGACGCCGACCACGCGGCGGCGCTCGCGGCCGAACGCGAGATCGCCGACCGGGCCGGCGTCGACCCCGGAAGCGTCGTCGTCGACGTCCCGTCGCGGCCGGGGCTCAAGGAGTCCGGCTCCGCCGTCGTCGTCGACGGGATCACCCAGCGGCTGTCGGACGCCTCGGAGCTCGTCGCCGGGATCCGGGCGGCGGAGCGGGGGCGCTGGCGGCTCGGCGTGTACTGTCCGGGCGACCGCGTCGACGCGGTTCGCGGGGCCGCCCGCGACGCGTTGGGGCTCCGGATCGCGGAGTGACCGGAGGGGGATCGGAGGGGGACCGGCTCCGCTCGCGACGCTCACTCGGGCGTCGGCTTCGGGACCGTGAAGACGGGGAGGTCACTCGAGAGGATCACGTCCTGGGTGACGCTCCCGAAGACGGCCTTCCCGCTCGGCCGGCGCTTTCGACCGGAGACGCAGATCGCGTCGGCGTCGACCTCGGCGGCCGCGGCGACGATCTCGGGCCCGGGATCCCCGCTCGCCTCGTGGTGGGCGACCGAGACCCCCGCCGCCTCGAGCGCCTCGCGGGCGCGCCTGACCGCCGCGAGCTGGTTGACCGACGCCCCCTCGGGGTTGTCGGTGAACACGTGACAGAGGTGGGCGGTCACGTCGTCATCTGCACTCGGCAGGTCCGCGACCGCGCGCGCCTGGGCGGTCGCTCGCGCCTCGTCGTCGTCGACGGCGATGAGCACGTCGTACATGTCACACGCTCGATCGCGGGGGATAATAAACGGTGCCGACGGTTCTCGCGTCCGTCGACGGCCGCGACGACACCCACGACCGCGACGACACCCACGGCCGCGCCGACGCCGACGGCCGCGTTCCCGATCGGTCCCGACGCCCGCGTTTTTAACCGATCCCGACGAAGGGCCCGCATGACCACGGTCAAGGACACCGTCCACGACCACATCGAGATCGACGGCGTCGCCGCCGCCCTCCTCGACACGCCCGCCGTCCAGCGGCTGCGCCACGTCAAACAGCTCGGCACCGTCCAGCTCGTCTACCCCTCCGCGAACCACACCCGCTTCGAACACAGCCTCGGCGTCTACCACCTCGCCCGACAGGCGCTCGACGGCCTCGGCATCGAGGGGCGGCAGGCCGACCGGATCGAGGCCGCCGCGATGCTTCACGACGTGGGACACGGCCCGTTCAGCCACAACCTCGAGTCGCTCACCCACCGCCGGACCGGGAAGTACCACGACGACGTCGCGGAGCTGCTCGAGGGCGGCGAGGTGGGGGAGGTCCTCCGCGAGCACGACCTCGATCCGGAGGAGGTCGCCGGGATCGTCGCCGGCGAGGGCAAGTACGCCGGGCTCGTCTCGGGGGAGCTGGACGTCGACCGCATGGACTACCTCGTGCGCGACGCCTACCACACGGGCGTCCCCTACGGGACCATCGACACCGAGCGGTTCGTCCGGGAGCTCACCTTCGTCGAGGGGATCGGCGACGCCGACCGCGCGAGCGACGCCGACCGCGTCGACGGCGCGGGCTCGCCCGCGCTCGTCCTCGACGAGGGGAACGTCCAGACGGCGGAGAGCCTGCTCCTCGCGCGGGCCCTCATGAATCCGGTCGTGTACACCCACCACGTCGCGCGGATCTCGAAGGCGATGTTGCGCCGGGCGGCCGCGGAGCTGCTCGACGCGACGGCGACGACCGCGGCCGAACTGCGCCGGATGGACGACCACGACTTCCTGGCGGCGATCCGCGACTGCCCGGCGGCGGCGGAGCTCTCGCGGCGGTACGACGAGCGCGACCTCTACAAGCGGGCGGTGTGGGCGGAGTACGGCGACGTCCCGGACCGCGTCCACGACGCCGACCACGCGACCGAGCTGGCGCTCGAACGCGAGATCGCGGCGGAGGCCGGCGTCGACCGCGAGGACGTGATCCTCGACGTCCCCGCGGAGCCGTCGATGCGCGAGTCGACCGCGCGGGTGACGGTCAACGGCGAGGTGCGGCGGCTGGAGCGGCAGTCGCCACTCGTCTCCGCGCTGCGGGTCGCCCAGCGGAACCAGTGGCGGCTCGGCGTCTACGCGCCCGACTCGGCGACCGACCGGGTCGGGCGGGCGGCCGCCGAGGTGCTCGGGCTCGACCCCGACGCGCTCGTGATCGAGGTGCGGAAGGCGATCTCGACGACGCTCGACGAGTTCTGACGCGGCGTCGCGGCGGGGCGGATCACTCCGCCGACCGGCGCTCCCTCCCCGCCGGCCCGTCCCGGTACGTTTTATGCTCGCGACGGAGAGGCCCGCGTATGGAGATCGAAGGGACCGTCCTCCGCGGCCCCGACTTCGAGCCCGTCGAGGGACGCGTCGTCGTCGAGGGATCGGAGGTCGTCGACGTCGAGGAGCGGGCGACCGAGAGCGACGCCGTGGTTCTCCCGGCGTTCGTGAACGCGCACACCCACATCGGCGACTCCATCGCCAAGGAGGCCGGCGCGGGGCTCTCGCTCGACGAGCTGGTCGCGCCGCCGGACGGGCTGAAACACCGCCTGCTCCGGTCCGCGAGTCACGAGGAGAAGGTGACGGCGATGGCGCGGACGCTCCGGTACATGGAGTCGACGGGGACCGGAACCTTCCTCGAGTTCCGCGAGGGCGGCGTCGAAGGAGTCCGCGCGCTGCGGGATGCGCTCGCGGGCGACGGGATCGAGTTCGCGGAGCGGGACCTCGAGGCGGTGGTGCTCGGCCGCGACGACCCCGACGTGCTCCCGGTCGCCGACGGCTACGGCGCGTCGGGCGCGCGCGACGCCGACTTCGACTCGGTCCGGACCGCGACCCGCGAGGCGGGGAAGCTGTTCGGCATCCACGCGGGCGAGCGGGACGCCGACGACGTCAACGCCGCGATGGACCTCGACCCGGACTTCCTCGTCCACATGGTCCACGCCGAGCCGATCCACCTCGACCGACTCGCCGACCGGGGGACGCCCGTCGTCGTCTGCCCGCGGTCGAACCTCGTGACGAACGTCGGGGTGCCGCCGATCCGCGAGCTCGCCGAGCGGACGACCGTCGCGCTCGGCACCGACAACGTCATGTTGGACTCGCCGTCGATGTTCCGCGAGATGGAGTTCGCGGCGAAGCTCTCCGACCTGCCCGCCCGCGAGGTGCTCCGGATGGCGACGCTGAACGGGGCAAAGATTGCGGGACTCGACCGGGGCACCATCGAACCGGGGCGGCGGGCGGACCTGCTCGTGCTCGACGGCGACTCCGACAACCTCGCGGGCGCGCAGGACCTCGTCCGGGCGGTCGTGCGCCGCGCCGGGAGCGCGGACGTCTCGCAGGTCGTCCTCGGCGGCGAGACGGTTCACCGAGCCTGATCTCGAGACTCGCGCCGGAGATTCCGGGCCGCCGATCGCCCGGCCGGAGAGAAACCGTTTAGTCGCTGGATCGACCCGGAGAGTCCATGCACGCGATCACCCAGTCCGGGTGGGTCGAGGTCATCTCCGGTTCGATGTTCTCGGGGAAGACCGAGGAGCTCCTCCGCCGGCTGCGACGCGCGGAGATCGCCGGCCAGTCGGTGGCCGTCTACAAGCCCGCCGTCGACGACCGCTACGGCGAGACCACGATCGGCACCCACAACGGCCGCCAGTGGGACGCGGTCGTCGTCGACAACGAGGGGGACGGCCCGCTCGAGATACTGGACCGCCCGGACGCCGAGGTCGTCGCCGTCGACGAGGCCAACTTCTTCTCGGACGCGCTCGTCGAGGTCTGTAACGCGCTCGCCGACCGCGGCTCGCGGGTGATCGTCTCGGGGACGGACCAGACGTTCCGGGGCGAGCCGTTCGAGCCGCTGCCCCGACTCATGGCGACCGCCGAGTACGTCGACAAGCTCCGGGCGATCTGTACGGTGTGCGGCGAGCCCGCCACCCGGAACCAGCGGCTCATCGAGGGCGAGCCCGCCCACGTCGACGACCCGACGATCCTCGTCGGCGCGGAGGAGTCCTACGAGGCCCGGTGTCGCGACTGTCACGTGCTTCGGACCGGCGAGCGCCCCGAGCGGGTCGATGGGGAGCGCGCGGCCGACGAGTGACGCGGAGCGTCCCCCGGCGGATCGCTCACCCCTTGATGTTACACACCGGGAACGTGCGGGCGACCGTGTCGCCGATGCCCAGTTCGTCGCTGACCCGGACCACCTCGTCGACGTCCTTGTACACGCCGGGGGCCTCCTCGGCGACGGTCGCGCCCGACTGCGCTTTCACGTAGATCGCCTGCTCGCGCTCGAGGTCGTCGCGCACGTCGCCGCCCCAGAACTCCTGTTTCGCCTGCGTCCGGCTCATCAGCCGGCCGGCCCCGTGCGCCGTGGAGCCGAACGAGACCGACAGCGACTCCGCGCCGCCGCGGAGCACGTACGATCCCGCGCCCATGCTGCCGGGGATGATCACGGGCTGGCCGACCGAGCGGTACGACTCGGGGACCGCCTCGTGGCCCGCGGGGAACGCCCGCGTCGCGCCCTTGCGGTGGACGTACAGCTCGCGGTCGGCGCGGTCGACCGCCTCCTCGGCGACGGCGGGCCGGCCGTCGGGGCCGACGGGGACCTCGTGGGTCTCCTTCTTGCCGATGTTGTGGGCCACGTCGTACAGGAGCTCCATCCCGAGGTCCTCGATCGGGTCGGCGTCGAAGACGTCGCCGAACACCTCGCGGGTCCGGTGGGTGATCAGCTGGCGGTTCACCCACGCGAAGTTGATACACGCCCCCATCGCGCCGTAGTACTCCTCGGCCAGTTCGGATCCCGCGGGCGCGGCCGCGAGCTCCTTGTCCGGCAGCGACTCGAGGAGGTCGGCGTGCTCGGTCTCGATCCGCCGGAGGTAGTCGTTACACGTCTGGTGGCCGAGCCCGCGGCTCCCGCAGTGGATGAGGACGACGATCTGCCCCTCCGAGAGGCCGTACGCCTCGGCGACCTCGTCGCGGAAGACATCGGTGACACGCTGGACCTCGAGGAAGTGGTTGCCGGAGCCGAGCGATCCCATCTGGTTGCGGCCCCGGTCCATGGCCTTCTGGGAGACGAACTCCGGGCGGGCGTCCGGCCGTCGGCCCTCGTCCTCGCAGTGCGCCAGGTCGCTCTCGATCCCGTACCCCTCCGAGACCGCCCACTCGACGCCGCGTTCCAGCGCGCCCTCGATCGCGTCGGCGTCGCCGTCGATCACGCCGCCGCCGCCGAGCCCCGACGGGATCGCCTCGAAGAGCGCGTCGACGAGTTCGGCCTCGCGGCCGCGGACGTCGTCGTACTCGAGCGAGGTGCGGACCATCCTGACGCCGCAGTTGATGTCGTACCCGATGGCTCCGGGCGAGATACAGCCGGTGCGGGCGTCGATCGCGCCGACGCCGCCGACCGGGAACCCGTACCCCTGGTGGCCGTCGGGCATACACAGCGCGGGCTCGACCATCCCGGGGAGGTGCGTGGCGTTCTTGAGCTGTCGAAGGGTGTCGTCCTCGCCGATCTCCTCGAGGAGGTCCTCGCTGGCGAGCACCCGCGCCGGGACGTTCATCTCCCCCTCGCGCGGGATCTCCCAGACGTGCTCTCGCACCTTCTCCAGGCGGATCCCGTCGAACTCGCGCGTGGTCATGCGCGGAGGTTCGACGGCGGAGGGGAAGGGCGTTACGTGTGGTCGTCGAGAGGGCGGGCGGGTCGAAGCGGGAGCGTCGGAGCGGGCGGATCGCTACCGGTCCGCGGGATCGCCCGGCAGCCACGCGACGTCGTCGTCCGCGAGGGTGAGGCCGGCGAAGACGCGCCCCAACACCACCCCGTACAGCAGGTGGGCGACCGCGATGACCGCGCCGAACTCGAAGCTCGCTGTGACGCCGGGCAGCGGGAGCGTGGGGACCGGCAGCGACGTCGCGCCGGCGAGCGCGAGCGACGCGGGCAACAACAGCCCGCCGGTTACCACGCCGAGCGCGGCCGAGTGGACGACCCCGAGCGCGACGCAGCCGCCGGCGTCGCTCCGGAGGTCCTCGAAGAAGGGTCGGTCGAAGACGGCCGCGAACAGGAGGCCGAACGTCGCGCTGTTGAACAGGTGGACGATCCAGCCGGCCGCGACGGTCTCGACGCCGACGAGCGCGCCGATCGTGGGCATCAGCCCGAGGGCGCCGTGTAACACGAGCCCCATCGCGACGCCCGCGACGAGCCCGGCCGCCGCGCCCGCGCGCCACGCGCTCCGCTCGTCGGGTTCGGTTCGTGGCATACGGTAACAATAGTCACGACAGATCATAACGGTTTCGGTCGCCTCGGCGGTTCGCCCGGCTCAGACGTCGAAGACGACGTAAGCGTACCACCCGTCGTCGCGCCGTTCGAGCGCCATCTCCGAGTAGGTGACCGCCTTGACCTCCCTGGCGACCACCGCGTCGAGGGGGACGCCGCGGGCGCTGGCCTCGACGGTCCACTCGGGGTCGTCGCCGTCGGCGGGCACGTCGGCGTCGGCGGGCGCGTCGCCGTCGGCAGGGGTGTCCCCGTCGTCGTTCCCGTCGGGCTCGATCACTCGGCACTCGTGGTCCGCGGGCAGGACGAGCCGCACGTCGCGCTCGTAGATCAGCCGGTCGAGGTAGTCGAAGAGGAGCGCCTCGCGGCTCTCGGCGGTCTCGCGGAGGGCGAACCGCTCGCCGACCGCCGGGGGGACCGACTCGCAGCTCGCCGCGGTCAGCCCGTCCGCGACCGCCGCGAACAGCGCCGAGAGGGTCGGAGCGGTCGCCTCGACGGCGACGTCCGCCGTGTGGTCCCGGAGTTCGTAGGTCACGGTCCGTCGGTTCGGGTCGGGTCGGTTTCCGCGTTGTCATCGTCGTCGTCGCTCGAGGGGTCGAGCCACCCCTCCACCCGGTCGGGGACGGAGAGGTGGCGGAGCTCCTCGTCCGAGAACCCCCCGATATCGTCCGTCGCTCCCTCGAGGGCGACGCCGCTCGTCACCAGCGCGCGGATCCCCTCCTGGACCGTCAGGTCGATCTCCACGATCCGGCTCTCGGGGACGAAGACGACGTGTCCGCCCATCACCGGGTTGGGGGCCATCGGCATGAAGAGGGTCCGCATCCCCTCGCCGTCGGCGGAGCCGGTCGGAGCGGCGACCGCCTCGGGCGTCTCGCTCGTGACGAACGCCAGCGTGTACGTGCCCTCCGTGGGGAACTCGACGAGCACGACCTCCCGGAAGTTCCCGCCGTCCGACTCCAGCATGGCGTCGCTCATCTGTCTGAACCCCTCGTAGACGGAGCCGATCCCGGGGACCTGCTCCATCGCGAGGTCGACGTAGTCGACGGCGAGTTCCCCGTACCGCGTGGACTCGACGGCCAGACCGATGAGGAGGATCAGGGCGACGAACACGACCGGCGTCACGATCTCGATCAACAGCTCGCGCCCGACCCGTCCGACGCCCGGCAGGACGAACTCCGGGGAGACGACCGCGATCGCCGAGGAGAACGCGTCGAGGTAGTCGTACACCGCGTTGAAGACGATCGTGAGCACCACGACCGTGATGACGAGCGGAACGATCACCGCCACGCCCGTCAGGAACGCCCTCCGGAGCCGCCTCCGACCCGATATCGGTTCGCCGACCATGGCGGAGACACGGCGGAGTCCGTCAAAACGCTTCGGTTGGTCGACCGAACCGACGCGGGACCGGCCTGCCGTCGGCGCGCGGCCGGTGGAGTTATATTCTACAGGCGTGTTACGTTTTCCCAGTGAGCGTCAACGTGGAGCGACGGACGGACCCGCCCGGCGACGCCGAACACGTCCGGGAGGCGTGGGAACTCAAAGAGCGGATCCACCGCGTCGACGGGGTGCTCCGCCAGCGACGCGGCTTCTTCACCGACGCCTACCGGCGGTCCACGACGCATCTCCTCTTCGAGGACGACGAGGTGATCGCGTTCGCCTCGGTCCGACGGGACGGTTACGTGCTCTTTCTCGCCGTCGACCCTGACCACCGCGGACGCGGCCTCGGCGAGCGGCTGGTCGCCGACGTGGCCGACGAGTACCAGTCGGTCTCCTGTCACGCGCGGACCACGAACGAGCGGGCGCTCGGCTTCTACGAGCACATCGGCTTCGAGGTGAAACGCCGGATCGACGGCTACTACGAGGACGGCGGCGACGCCTACTACCTCACGCTGGGCCCGAACAGCCTCCGCGAGCGGCTCTCGGAGTTCGTCCGCGGGTAGGATCCGACCCCCGAAACCGACACGCATTAGCGCCCGCCGCGAGGAGACGCGGGCATGACCGATCCCACAGCCGAGGACCTCCTCGAGCGCGTCCGCGACGGCGACGTGCGGCTCCACGAACTGGACGACCACGTCGACGCCGGGACGGCCGCGACCGTTCGCCGCCGGCTGGTCGCCGACGAGTCCGGCGCGGACCTCGACGCGGTCGGCGAGTACGCCTTCGACGCGGCCGCCGCCGACCCCAACATCGACAACATGATCGGCGGGCTCGAAGTCCCGCTCGGCGTCGCGGGGCCGGTGCCCGTCGACGGCGGCGCGTTCGACGGCGACCGCTACCTCCCGATGGCGACCACCGAGGGGGCCCTGGTCGCCTCGGTCAACCGCGGCTGCTCCGTCATCGACGCGGCGGGCGGCGCGACCGCCCGCGTCACGAAGAGCTCGATGACCCGCGCGCCCGTCTTCCGCGTGGCCGACGTGGCCGAGGCGGAGGCGCTCGTCGAGTGGGTCCGCGACAACGAGCCGGCCCTGCGGGAGGCCGCCGAGTCGACGACGAGCCACGGCGAACTCCGCGGCGTCACCCCGTACGTCGTCGGCAACAACGTCTACCTCCGGTTCCGCTTCGACACGAAGGACGCGATGGGGATGAACATGGTCACCATCGCGACTGGCGAGGCCTGCGACGTCGTCGAGGCGGAGACCGACGCCGAGCTGGTCGCGCTCTCGGGGAACCTCTGTTCGGACAAGAAACCCGCCGCGGTCAACGCGGTCGAGGGGCGCGGTCGGTCGGTGACCGCCGACGTCGAGGTCCCCCGCGAGGTCGTCGAGGACCGGCTCCACACGACGCCGGCGGCGATAGCCGAGATCAACACGCGCAAGAACCACGTCGGCTCCGCGAAGGCGGGCTCGCTCGGCTTCAACGCCCACGTCGCCAACGCGGTCGCGGCGATGTTCCTCGCGACCGGCCAGGACGCGGCGCAGGTCGTCGAGGGGTCGAACGCGATCACGACCGCGGAGGCGACCGCCGACGGCGACCTCTACGTCTCCGTGTCGATCGCGAGCCTCGAGGTCGGCACGGTCGGCGGCGGGACGAAGCTCCCGACGCAGGCGGCCGGTCTCGAGGTCCTGGGAGTTCGCGGCGGCGGCGACCCCGCCGGCAGCAACGCCGACGCGCTCGCGGAGGCGATCGCGGTGGGCGCGCTGGCGGGCGAGCTCTCGCTTCTCGCCGCGCTGGGCTCGCGACACCTCGCGTCGGCGCACGCGGATCTGGGCCGATAGACGGGGAGACCGTTCATACGCGGGGACGCGGCTCCGACGACTCGAACCGGCGGTTCAGTCCTCGCCCTCGATCGCCCGCGCCGCCGCCAGCACGTCCTCGTGGAGGCCGCCGTTGGAGGCGACGAGCCCGACGGAGTCGTGCCGCCAGCGGTTCCCCTCGAGGTCCGTCACCCGCCCGCCGGCCTGCCGGATCATGAACACGCCCGCGACGGAGTCCCAGGGGTTCGCTCGGAGGTTCGAGATCGTTCCCTCCAGCCCGCCGGCGGCGACCGTCGGGAGCACGACCTGTGCCGCGCCGAGCCGGCGCATGTCGCCGAATCGGGTCACGATCGCCTCGCAGGCGTTGGCGTACTCCGCTCTGGCGTCGTGACCCCACCACAGCGTCGGGTCGACGGTTCCCCGTCGGGGATCGGTCGCGTCGCTGACGGAGAGCCGCTCGCCGTTGCGGTACGCGCCGTCGGCGTCGGCGGTGTAGACGTCCTCGAGCGCGGGACAGACCGTCGCGGCCGCGACCGGCTCGCCGTCGACGACGGCCGCCACCGCGGTCCCCCACACGCGGATCCCGCGGACGAAGTTGTGCGTGCCGTCGATCGGGTCGATCACCCACGCCGGCCCCTCGTCGGGCACGCGCTTGCGGGCGTCCTCCTCCTCGCCGACGACGGCGTCGTCCGGGAACGACTCGCGGATCGTCTCGATGACGGCGCGCTGGGCGGCCCGGTCGGCCTCGGTCACCACGTCGTCCTCGCCTTTCGCCTCCACGTCGATGTCGGTCCGGAAGGCGTCGCTCGCGACGCGGGCACCCGCTCGCGCGGCCCGCTCGGCGAGGGCCGCGCGCTCGTCTACGTCGGTCATGGCCCCGGATCCGGCTCCCGGACGCGTATAAACGTCGATCCGGCGACGAAGGGGGATCGCGACAGTATTAACTCAGTTCCGAATCCGAGTATACTTAAGTACGTCGAGGGTGGATGGGCGCGTATGAGACCCGAGGAAGCGGTTCGCCAGCTCGAGTACGCCATCGACGCCTCGCTCGACGAGATCGGCCAGCGCGCCGCCGCCGGCTACCGGCCGACGTTCGAGCGGGTCGCCGAGCGCGCCGACGGCGCGGCCGTCTACACGCTGGCGGGCGAACTCGCCGACGAGGTCGTCTGCGGCGACTGTCCGACCCCCGCCGAGGCGAACGAGGCGGCGGAGCGCGTGCTCGCCGACCGAGCCTACACCGACGGCGGGAAGTAGACCGCGGATCGGTCCGGACCCCGCCGCGAGCCTCCCTTCTCGAAGTTCCGACCCTTTCCCGGAGCCCGCGATCCGTTCTCCGACCGCCGTCCGACCGCGTCCGGCCTCGTCCCTCGTCGATCACCGCGGCGCGCGCCGCACCAGGAACAGCGTGGCGAGCACGATGGCGACGAGCACCGCCAGCCCGGCGAAATCCGCGGGGTCGAACGCGGCCGGCTCCGTCCGGTTCGCCGACCCCGGATCGGTCGAGGGTGCCGCGTCGTCGGCGCTCACGCCCCCGTCGGATACCGATTCCTCGCCGTCGGACCCCGTCCCGCGGGTGGGGTCCGGATCGGTCCCGTCGGATCGCGTCCCGGCCCCGTCGTCCGTCCCCGTCCCGTCGTCCGGACCAGTTCCGTCGTCCGATCCCTCCGGGTCCGGCTCGGGTTCCCGCACGGCGAGCGAGGCGACGGTGGCGGAGCCGTCCAGCCGGTCGCCGGCGACGACGAGGTCGTATTCTCCGGGGTCGTCGAGTCGCACGGTCGCGGTCCGGGTGACCGTCTCGCCCGGCGCGACGTCCACGGAGAGGGGGCCGTCCGCGAGCGCGTCGACTGCGTTCCCGTCAGCGTCGACGGCCCTGACCGCGACCGGCTCGTCGCTGGTGGGGGCCGGACCGCGGTTCGCGAGCGTCACCTCGAGGGTCGTCGCCTCGCCGGGCGCGACGCGCTCGGTCGGGACCGCGGCGTCGACAGCGGAGAGCGCGGGGCGGTGGGCCGCGAGCGCGAACGCGGAGAAGCCGTCGGACTCGATCGCGAGCCGGACCGTCCCGTCGGTCTCGCCGATCACCCGCGTCTCGGTCGCCTCCCAGCCGTCGCCGGTCTCGTGGTAGGCCGCGAGGTCCGCGGGCTCGACGCCGGCTCGTCGGAGCAGATCGCGCTCCACGACCACCTCCGCGGTCGCCGCCTCGATCGGCTGGTCGGGCTCCGCGAAGGCGACCGCGTAGTAGCCGAGCGGGTCGACGCCCGACCGGTCCACGGGGTCGATCTCCTCCGGGAGCTCCTCGCTTCCCTCGATCGAGAACTCCACATCGCCCGAGCGGTTCCGCACGAACGACAGCCGGTCGAGCCGGATCGCGGGATCGCCCATCTCGAGTCCCTCCAGGTCGACCTCGGTCTCTTCCTCCACTGCGACCGAGTACACCTCGACCTGGCGGGCGGTGGGATCCGGCGAGTCGACGAGGACCGTGGGGTCCGAGGGATCGCCGTCTTCGTCATCGTCGTCTCCATCGTCCCCGTCTCCATCGTCCCCGTCTCCATCACTCCCGCCGCCCTCCTGCGTGATCGCCTCGGGCTCGGCGGGGCGCGCGTGAACCGAGATCTCGTCGATGATCCGGTCGCCGGGCATCAGGTCGGCGACGCGGGTGTCGACCCTGACGCCGACCGGGACGGTCTCGTCCTCGGACGTCAGGAGTGCCGGATCCTCGCCGCTTTCCGCCGGCTGGCCCTCGATCACGAAGGTCACCGCCTGCGAGTCGTGTTCGATCCAGACCTCGGCGGGCTCGCTCCCGTTGTAGAGGACGTAGAAGAGGTCGTCCTCGACCGTGAGCGCGTCGACGTTGACGCCGCCAGCGTCGAGGCGGGGATTGTCCTCGGTCACGTCGATGACGAGTTCGCCGTTCTCGTCGAGGTAGGTGTATGGGTTGTCGCCGGGTTGGAGGGCGACCTCGTCGTTGAGGCGGTCGGCGGGGCCGTCGACGAAGGCGGCGCCGGTGGAGAAAATTAGGGCGGTAGCTCCGAGGACGACGAGGACCAGCAGTGTCGTCGAACCGCGGGCACGCATCGTAGGAACATCAACCTACAGATACCAAAGTAATCGGTCCTCGATGGGGCATCGATCGATGGTCTCAGATAGTGAAAAGGACCTGTAACCTGTAAGACGGACCCGGTACTCCTCGTTCGATATCCCATGTCATAGCAGAACACATTCCTACAGATCCGAGTCAATAAAAATCGATTAGGAAACAGCCCAAGCCTCAACTTCTAGGGACGCAGTAAAGAAGTCACCGACATCGCCGTTAAGCGCGTTGACGACGAAAGAGACTCCTAACGCGTCACCGGGATCGAGTTCTAGCGACGGTGCTACCGTCTGACTTGGGTACCGCACTTCGGTCAGTTTTCCATTCGAATTCTGAATCTCGAACAGGAATCTCGTGTCACCGGCATCCGAGCTACTACTGGTCGGATCTAAGGTGAAGGTGACACTCATCGTGCTATTTGTTTGGTTCGCGATCAGGAAAGCGGATTTAAAGTCATCGGTATCGGTACCGATCGGATCATCCGTCGTTTCCACCGTGAACCAATCCGGCGTTATATTGGGATACGTGTGGGTAAGGTAACCGAACTGGTAGAGAGAGTTGACGTTTATTCCCGGGTCAGTGATAGAGATCGATAGCTGACCGTTGTCACCTTCATCGACACCGGCAACCTCGTCGTTCGGGATCAGAGCAACGAGGCCTTTCGAGTCGTTGACAACCGACATATCTACCTCCCGATTCACTTGAGCCGTGGTAAACGCTCCCGTTCCGAGAGTCGCGCTACCACCCGCAACGGTCGCACTCAATCCGAGGAGCAGTTTTCTTCGTTTCATTGCTCGTTCTAGGTGGCTCTTCGATCATCGTGGTGAGTCTCCCCGTACGCTCCGATACCCATCGTGGTCACTCTTCGTGGCACCGCTAACTTACGTCTGGCCGCGGGCATGAGTCGTTTCATCGTTTTCTTATCTCGTGGGTGGTAACGTATCAAAAGGGGAGTAGAGCCGTCGACAGCGTAGTCGTAGGCTGTCGAACACCTCTCTGTTATTCGATTATTCCTCGCCAGGGTCTGCAGCCTCGTTGGCACTGATCGTCAACTCTTCAGCCAGCGAACGACCGTCCGGCGTATCACCGTCGCGCGTGTCCACTTGGATGGAGACGTACACCGATGCCCCCGGAGGAATTGCCTCATCCGGATCGTTTGCATTGTTGAAGCTCAGGGCTTCCATGGCGCCATCCTGACCAGTAGTCGGATCGCTGAGATCGAGTTCGCTGGTGTTGGTGGCCGTCGCTCCGTCTAGCTGGCTCGAGCCGTCAGTGCTAGTTGATCCATCATCACCGCTGATAGCAGTCGCTTTGCCTTGGAGGTACACCGTCGCACCAGCGTTTGCCGATGCGGTATTCATACCGATCTCGAGATCGAGCGTCTGTCCGCTCATGTTGCGAACAACGAACGCTGACTGATCTGTATCCGAGGATTCCACGTACGGCTCCCCGTCCCCTGCCGCTGCCGGAGTACTATCGTCATCATAGAGACTTTCAAAGGAGATCCCGTCGCCCAACGCGTCGTCATTCATCGCGCCGATCTGGTATCTCGCGTTATCATTAACACCAGATCCGGTCGCCTCGTCGTCGAAGTCGATGTATAGCTCGCCGTTTTCCTGACCGATCCGATCTCCAACGCCACGGGCTCCACCAGCCTCGAGCTGGAGATATGCGTTCGAGTCGTTTTGGACCGTAACGTCGGCACTACGTGGCACGACCGCACTCGTGAACGCACCCGTCCCTGTTGCAGCTGCCCCGCCGGCAGCGAGCGATCCCACACCGATCACGAACTTGCGCCGTTCCATATCGTATCTCACCTGCGTTCGGGCACCCCCGCAACCCGGACGTCCGGGCCGAGAGCGCTCGGATAGGGCATGTGGAGGAAGGTACTTCGTTATGAGATCCTCGACATGTACGCGGGTCGGACTCGATGGACCTCCGGGGCCTGCTCGATGCGCTTCGAGCGCGGCTCACGGCCACATCGATCCATGCTCGTGAATACCACACTACCCACACAGCAGGGTTCAGGCAGTCGTATAGTGGGCATTGAGTAGTCCATGAGGGATCGAAAGCGATCCGTTCCGCGATTCAGCCGTTCCTCTCGCGAGTCCAGAGCGCGGGCTTCAATCATCAGAAAACGGAAACTTACAAGTTAATTATCCAACCTCTTTATGCCACTTCCTCACACACGTTCCAAGCGAGATCCGCCGGTTCGGGACTACGGGGGTTTCCGGCCGGCAGGACACCACGGAGGGCCCCAGATGACATTCGCGATCACCACGGCGAGCGAGTCGAACGGAAACGGGGGTGAACTGTCGCAAGACGAGATATTCGAAGTCCTCTCGAACCGCCGGCGGCGGTTCGTCATCCACGCGCTCAAACGCAGGGAGGACCCGATCGAGGTGTCCAACCTGTCCACGCACGTCACCGCGTGGGAACTCGACGTCGATCCGGAGGAGGTCGAGTACGAGGACCGCCGCAACGTGTACAGCACGCTCCAGCGCACCCACCTGCCGAAACTGGAGGAGAAGGACATCGTGGACCTCAACGAGGAGGAGAACGTGGTCGAGCCGACGCCCGCGCTCGAGGACCTCGACATCTACGTCGAAGCCTTGGGAAGCAAGGAGATCCCGTGGAGCCTCTACTACGTCGGGCTCGCGGGCGTCGCCGCCTCGCTCCTGCTCGCGGTCGCGACCGGCGCGGCGGGGTTCGCCGCGTTCGAACCGCTCGACGTGGGCGTCTTCACCGCCACCGCCTTCGGCGTCTCGTCGGTCGTCCACCACGTCGTCGGCCGCCGCGCCCGCCTCGGCAACACGGAGAAGCCGCCCGAACTCCGAAAGATCGAGTAAATCCGAACGAGTCGACTCAGAGATGACCACCACCCGAACGCCGCCGGCCCGCGTGAGCGCGCTCCGTACCCTGAGCATCGTGCTCGCGTTCACCGCGGCGGTCGGACTCGTCTTCGGCACCGCGGGCTTCTCCGCGATGGAGGCGGATCGCGGGATCGAGGCCAACGTGGTCGACGACGAGGACGCGTACCTCGGCTACGAGATGACCATCGAGACCGAAACCGTCAACAACTCCACTACCGCCACCGCCGAGGCGGAGTACCACAACCAGTTCAGCGGCGAACTGACGCTCGACGTTACGGTCGAGGTCGACGGACAGGATCGTGAGAACGCGAGCGTCACGCTCACGCAGGGAGAGGCAGAACGGATCGAGGTCTCGGAGTCCTGTTCGTCCGGCGAGACGGTCCATTTCACGTTCGTGGCGACCGGAAACGGCTCGGGAGTCAACGTCTCGCTGGAACGCAGCCACTCCGTGACCTGTTAGTACTGAACGATTCCGTGAACTCGACCTCCACAAACGGCACGAACACGAGTTCCGCCGACACGGTCGCGTCGTGAGATCCGGTCGTCAGAGTTCCACCCGCTCGCCCAACTCCGGCGCGCTCGCCTCGACCCCCTCCGTCCGGAGGTCCTCCGCGAACGCCTCACACCGGTCGCCGTGGTTCACGAGCACCCGCGCGTCGCGATAGTCGTCCAGAAACGACTCCAGTCCCTCCCGGTCCGCGTGCGCGGAGAAGTCGAAAGAATCGACGCGCGCGCTCACGGGACGCACCTGCCCGTTCAACTCCAGCCGTCCGTGCTCCTGTAGCTCCCGGCCGGGCGTCCCCTCGACCTGGTACCCCGTCAGGGTCACCGCGTTCGTCGGGTTCGTTCGGATCCTCGGGAGGTACGAGTGAATCGGCCCACCGGCGAGCATCCCGCTCGTGGTGATCACGAGGGCGTTGTCGGCGGCGATCCGCTCGCGCTGGCCGTCGCGTCCCGTCACGAACCGCGCCGCCCCCGTCGCGCGCCGGAGCGCCTCGGCGTCGCGCAGGAACTCGGGGTGCCGGCGGAGCAGTCGCGTCACCTCGATCCCCATCCCGTCGACGTAGGGGTACAGGTCATTGGCGGCGGCGACGAGCAGCAGCTCCTGGGTCCGACCGATCGCGAACGCGGGCGCGACGACGGTGCCGCCCTCCCAGATCGTCGTCCGCACGCGCTCCGCCCAGCGCGCCTCGACCGCGGCGCGGTCCTCGTGGGTCACGTCCGCGTAGGTCGACTCGCAGATCACGGCGTCGGCGTCGGGCCGCGCCGTCGTCCCCGACACCAGTCGCTGGTCGTCGGTGTGGAAGTCGCCGGTGTACAGGAGACGGGTGTCGCCGTCGTCCACGAGCACGTGCGCGGAGCCGGGGATGTGGCCCGCGTTGAGAAACGTCAGTTCGTATCCGCCGCCGTCGACCCCGCCCGCGACCGCGAACGGCTCCCCGTAGCCGTGGCGCACCTCCGCCTCGCCGAGGCGGGCGACGTGTTCCTCGGAGAAGGGACACAGGGGACTGTTCCCGTGGAGCTTCAGCGTGTCGCGCGCGAGGACCCGCGCGAGGTCGGCGGTCGGCGGCGTCCAGTGGATCGGCGGCCGCCGGTCGCCTTTCAGAAGCGCCGGCACCGCGCCGACGTGGTCGAGGTGGCCGTGCGAGACCACGACCGCGTCGGGTTCGGGGTCGCGGATCGGGTACTGCGGCGGGTCGGCCGTCAGCAGGCCGTAGTCGAGAAGCAGCGAGTCGTCGACGAGGACCGCGCTCCGGCCGACCTCGCGGGCCCCGCCGAGGAACTCGACGTCCATGGCGTCCGTACCGCGCGGCCGGGTTAGTGTCCGTCGGTATCGCCGCCGCGACTCGGGACGGAACGCCGGCGGACCACCGGCAGGGGACCGACGAGCCACACCCACGCCGCGAGCATGAACGCGCCCGGCAACTCGGGCAGCGCGAGCCCCGTCACCGGCCAGAGCCCCGCGAGGAACGTCGCCCAGACGGCGACGTGGACCGGGACGAACGCGAGCGCGACCCGGCCGGTCCGGGCGTCTCGCCGCGCCAGCCCGTCGATCCCGAAGACGACCGTGACGAGCAGGTAGAACCCGACCGCCGCGGGCGCGTGAAGCGCTCTCGTGAGATCGAAGACGCCGACGCCGGCCATCGCGACCATCGCGAGCGCGAAGACGACCGCCCGAAGTCGGCCCGCGGCGCTCGCCGCGCTCTCCCGCGCGCGGACCCACAGCCCGGCCGCGTAGCCGAGCCCCGCGAGACCGCCGAGGACCAACCCGCCGTTGAACGCCGGGGCGCTCCGGTCGCGGACGCCCAGGTCGGAGAGCGCGTCCGCCGTCCACGAGAACGTCGGGTCGAGGCGTATCGCGAGGGCGATCCCGCCCAGCGCGGCGAGCGTCGCGACCGCGCCGAGGACGCGGGCGGGGATCGGAGACGGCTCCTCGATCGATTCTCCCACGCTTCCCTCGTCGTCCATGGTCGAACGCCGTCGAGTAGCGGCTTAAAAGACCGGCGTGAAAAGCGGGCGGAGACTCACTCGATCCGCTCGGCGGCATCCCGCTCGACGAGCGGCTCCGCGTTCGCCGTCGGGAGCGTGACGACGTCCTCGCTCGCGAGGTCGTACTCGCGCTCGTCGACGCCGAATATCTCGCCGACGTCGCGGGTGATCCTGACCGTCTCGCGGTCGATCCCCGGCACGTCGGCGTCGGCCGCCGGCGACGGCGCGTCCGCCTCGGCCGGGGCCGGCCCGTTCGCCGCCGACGCCGGCTCCCCGTCGACCGAACCGTCCGCGCCCGGCGCGCCGGGGGGCGCGGGGTCGGGCTCCACGGGCGTCGGGCCGCCGTCGGTGCTCGCGGCACCGGGTTCGGCGTCGGTGGCGGAGCCGGCTGCGGAGTCGGTCGAACCGGTCGGGCCGCGAAGGTCCGAAGACGACCCGTCGTCGGCCGAGCTCGCGGGATCGCCGCCCATCGCTCCGGCGAGCACGTCCGGATCGGGATCGGCTTCCGGCGGGGCCGGCTCCTCGGCCTCGGGCGGGACCGGATCGTCCGCTTCCGGCGGAGACGGCTCCTCGACCTCCGGCGGGACGGCGTCCGTCGCGTCCTGCCGATCGGGATCGCCGGAGGAACCCGGATCCGTGGGAGTGCCGGGCGTGCCGGGAGACGCGTCGGGCGTGCCGGGCGACGCGTCGCCTCCGGCGGGCGGCGCGTCGCCGGCCAGCGTCGCGAGCACCTCCGATTTGTTCTCGCGGATCCGCGCGACGAGGTCGTCGAAGAGCGCGCGCTCCTGGCTCGTCATCCCCTCCGTCTCGACGGACATGTCCGCCGCCGCGAACGACGCGAGCTTGACCACCTTGCCGACGCGGCGCTCGTACAGCGCCTCCGCGACCTCCTCCGCGGTCTCGAGCTCGTCGGACATCCGCCGGACGTCGTCGTCGGAGAAGGGGTTGTCCACCTGCTCCGCGCGCCGGTCGCGCGCGGCGCGCAGGTCGGAGACGTAGGCGGCGACGTCGTCGTAGAAGGCGTCCCGCAGGTGCTGGAGGCTGTCCTTGCGGCGTTCCTTCGCCTGTACCGATCGGAGTTCGTCCAGGTTCATCGTTCGGGGGCCTTCCGCGCCTCGCCGCGGGCCATCAGGAAGACGCCCGCGAACTCGGGTACGGTGTTCTCGCCGGCTTGGAGTGTGACCCTCTTGCCGTTTAATTCTACCGTCGCGTCCTCGTCGGTCTCGATCCGGATGTCGCGGCCGACGAAGCGGTCGGGGACCGCGTCGCGAAGCGGGTCGAACGCGTCGAGGTCGTCGCGGTCGATCGGCGTGACGACGAGCCCCGACCCGCCGTGGAGCGTTCCGGGCAGGCGGATGAGCCGGCGCGTGTCGGTCGTCACCGGCTCGTCGATCGGGGCGGCGTCGGTCGCGGCCACCCGGGCGGCGAGCGCGGAGACGAGCCGGCGCACGCCCGGCCCGCCGGCCTCGACGTTGCCCTCGCGGACCGCGTCGGGGTTGCGGTCGAACGCGCCCAGGATCGTCTCGGCGCGGCCCTCGCCGATCCCGTCGAGTTCCATGAGCCGCTCGCGGGCGTCCTCGTCGTCCATCTCCCGGAGGTCGTCGGCGTACTCGACGAGCGCCTCGTGGACGCGCGCCCCCCAGCCGCCCTCGGTCCGGAGCACGCGCTTCGTGGTTCCGCGGTCGGAGACGGTGCGGATCAGCCCGTCGACGTCGAGGTCTATCGCGCGGACGTAGTCGACGACCTCCCGTCGGGCCTCGCTTCCCAGCTCCCGGACCGACTCGTCGCGGACGTGGACGTGGTAGCCGCGTCCGCCGGAGAAGACCACGGAGAGGTCCTCGAACGCGAAGTCGTCCTCGAGGAAGTCGAGCAGCCGCAGGAGGGCCTCCTTACACGCCGAAAGCATCTCCCGGTAGGTCGCCTCATCCGGGTCCACCCCCGGGAGGTGGTCGGCGTCGAGGTCAAAGACGAGGTCGGCGGAGCGCCACCCCTTCTCCGACATGGTCGACGCGCCCGGGTCGTCGTATCGCGCGGCCGAGAAGTACGCGTGTCGCGGGGCGTTGTCGGCGAAGAACGTGTCGAGGTCGCCCAGGTCGTACATCGACTGGTGGCGGACCATCGTCGTGCCCGAGCCCGGGGTCCACGGGATGTGTCCCCACTCGCGGAGGTGTGCGTCCGGCGGCGGCGACAGCGAGGTCTTCCGGTAGTAGTCCCCGAACCGCCCCTGAAGGTACTCGCGCGTCCGATCGTCCATCGTTCCACCCAGTATCCGCGGTCGCCGTATAGGCGTGTCGCTCGCGGTCGCGCCGGACCGATCTCGATCGGGCGTTCGGCGGCGATCCGGACGGGCGTTCGGCGGCGACCACAACCCTTTGAGTCGGCCTGCCCTACCGGTTCGCATGCGCTCGGAAGAGGAGGTCCGCGAGCAGTACGAGTTCCTGTGCGAGGAGTTGGCCGACGAGGAGATGTCCCACCGGGGCGTCGAGGAACTGTTCACCCACTACAAGCGCGCGCTCGGATGGGTGTTAGAAGAGGAACACATGTGACCCGCGCACGATAGGTTTATTAGTATCAACCCGGTACTGTCGGGTGACGCTTCGTCTGGAGGGCCGAAGCGTCAGCGGGGACCAATTTCGAACGCTCGCCTCACGCGGCTTTTTTCCGCGTGGGGCCCGCGTTCGTTCTCGACGATCGAACTCGAAGTCGACGACGAACCCGGAGCCCTCGGCTCATCGACCCGTCGTGACCGGAGCCGCCGAGAGTCGGCGATCCTTCGACTCGCCGGTGACGGATCCCGACGTTTCGACCCGTTCGTGTCTATTCTCGAACACCACTCGCACGCCGAAAACGGCCCTCGATACGGGAACGATGGTCTTTCGATTGACAGTACTGAACGGGTCACTTCGCTGCGGTACGTGTCGGATGGCCCCGTATTCGGGATTCGATGTAACGGTATATTTATTTATTTTCCGCGTATATGTCCGGACACCAGCATGTATGACCTCACGGGTTTCCAGCGCGACTTGCTCTACGTCATCGCCGGCCTCGAAGAGCCGCACGGACTGGCGATAAAGGACGAGCTGGAGGACTACTACGAGAAGGAGATCCACCACGGCCGGCTCTACCCGAACCTGGACACGCTCGTCGAGAAGGGGCTCGTCGAGAAGGGACAGCGCGACCGCCGGACGAACTACTACACGCTCACCCGACGCGGGCGGCGCGAGATAGACGCGCGCACGGAGTGGGAGACCACGTACATCGAGCACTAGACGGACCCCCGACCCAGCACTGACCGACCCGACCCCCGGCGTCGAGCGAGCCGAACGAGCCGAAACGCGGACGCGGTCCCCGGAGACGTTCCTCGCGCACCCTCCTCCCATGGTAGCCCCCCGTTTTTTCGCCGTCGGGATCCACGGCAGTGTATGGACCGTGACACGGTAACACCCGAAGTGACCGAGTTCCCGGGCGAGCGAGCCCAGGAGTGGGTCGACTACCACCACCGATCGGCGGCCCCGAGCACCTACGTCTACGAGTTCGTCTGGGACCGCACCGCGCCCGCGACGGGTCCCTTCTGTACCGACGTCGACGGCAACGTCCTCATGGACTTCACGAGCCACGTCGCCGCCGCGCCGCTCGGGTACAACAACCCGCTCATCACCGAACCGCTCGAGGAGTTCGGCGTGGTCGACCCGACGAAGATCGCGGGCCAGGACTTCTACGTCTCCGACGGCAAGCCGCCGGGCGAGGCGACGCCCGGCCCCGCCGACCTCATGGACCGGCTCACGGACATCACCTCCCACTACGACATGGACACCGTCTTCCTCTCGAACTCCGGGGCGGAGGCGGTCGAGAACGCGATCAAGATCTCCTACGACGACGCCGACGGCGCGAAGTACGCGATCACCTTCGAGGGCGCGTTCCACGGTCGGACCCTCGGCGCGCTGTCTCTCAACCGCTCGAAGTCCGTCTACCGCCGGGACTACCCCGAGATGAGCGGCGTCCACGACGTGCCGTACTGCGACGACCGGACCTGCTCGGCCGACACCTGCTCGTGCGGCTTCTTCGCCGGCGGCGAGTCCAAACTGCGCGAGAAGCTCGACCCGAAGTCCGGCCACATCGACCCCGACGAGGTCGCGTACCTCATCGTGGAGCCGATCCAGGGCGAGGGGGGCTACCGGTTCCCCTCCGAGGCGTTCACCGACGAGATCGCGGACCTCGTCGAGGAGCACGACATCACCCTCATCGCCGACGAGATCCAGTCCGGACTCGGCCGCACCGGCGAGATGTGGGGCGCGGACAACTACGCGCTCGAGCCCGACGTGATCACGAGCGCGAAGGGGCTCCGCGTCGGCGCGACCGTCTCCCGCTCGGACGTGTTCCCCGAGGAGACCGGGAGGATCTCCTCGACGTGGGGTGCCGGCGACGTCGTCGGCGCGCTCCAGGGGTCGCTCACGATCGACGCCATCCTCGAGGAGGGGCTCATGGAGAACGCGAGCGAGCGCGGTCGACAGTTCCTCGAGGTCATGCGCGACGCCGATCCCGAGGGCGTCGTGGACGTGCGCGGCAAGGGGCTGATGCTCGCCGTCGAGTTCGACACCACCGACCGCCGCGACGAGGTGGTCGACCGGGCGGTCCGACACGGGCTTCTTACCCTCGCGTGCGGCCAGAAGGTGATCCGGATCCTCCCACCGATGGACGTCACCGAACGCGAGATCGAACTCGGCTGTGAGCTGTTGACGACCGCGATCGAGGACGTCGCCTGAGAGACTCTCCCGCCGCGATCCCGATCTCACCCCGGTCCCCGCCGTTGGTTTCTCGGTCTCGTCGGGGACCGCATCGAGGCGGAGCGAACGTCGGACGGGCCACCAGTGTCGTGCTCGACCTCCGGAAGCGCGCGACGACGTGACCCCCTATAGGAGGGGATGAGACTAATTGGGGGTGGACGGACGTCCCGGTATGTCACCACGGCACCGTCCGTCGGAGCAGACGCTCGACCGCGTTGAGACGTTCATCGACGACCGTCTCGTCGACGGGGACGTTCCCGGAATGAGTCTGGCGATCGTCACCGAGGACGGCCACTGCTACTCGAAGGGGTTCGGGGCTCGCGACCTCTCGGAGAACGCCCCGATGACGTCGGACACGCTCTACGGCATCGGGTCCTGTACGAAGTCCGTCACGGCGCTCGGGGTCATGCAACTCGCCGAGCAGGGGGCACTCGACGTCGCCGATCCGGTGACCGAGTACCTGCCGGTCTACGAGGACGTTCCGGGCGATCCGATCACGGTCCACGATCTGCTGTGTCACGGGTCCGGAATGCCGAGCGACGCGACGGCCGTCGCGCTCATCACCCGGTACGTCACTGGGAAGTCGTCGACGACTCCACTCAGCAGCGCGGACGACTTCAGGCGTCACGTCGAGAGCTCGGTCGACACGCGCGTGGTCGACGAGGACGACCCGTTCTACTACTACAACTCCGGATACACCGTGCTTGGCGAGGTGATCGAGGCCGTCTCCGGGACGGGATACCGGGAGTACGTGCGGGAGAACGTGCTCGACCCGCTTGACATGGACCGGTCCACCTTCGACCGTGAGGCGTTCGACGACACGGACGACGCGATGACGGGCTACCATCGGGACGACGACGGGCTGACCGAGGGAGGGTTCCCGCACGACGGGGTCATCGACGCCCCGGGCGGCCTGCTCAGTTCGGTCGACGAGATGGGGCGCTATCTCCGGATGCAGATGAACGGCGGGGCGCTCGACGGCGAACGGCTGGTCGGCGAGGACGCCGTCTCCACGATGCACGAACCGTACACGACGCGGGAAACCCGTCTGGACGGCACCGCAGTGGAGTACGGCTACGGCTGGATGCTCCGGGAGTTCCTCGACGACCGGCTCGTCGAACACGGGGGGACGGTCACCGTCTCGACCGGGTACGTCGGATTCCTCGAGGAGGCGGGGATCGGCGTCGCCATCGGGGCGAACGCGACCCCCGAAGCACACCCCATGTACGTCGGGCCGGCGGTTCTCGCGATCCTGTCGGGGAAACGGCCCAGCGCCGTCCCGTTCTTCGCGCTCCGCGAGAAGATCGACCGGATCGCGGGCGTCTACGAGTCACACCGGGGTCTGGTGGAAGCCGAGGTCGAACCGGCCGGCGGCACCGCGACGCTCTCGATGCTCGATCGGGAGTTCAGCCTCCACCCGACCTCGACCGATCCGGACGATCTGACCTTCGAGACCGTGACCGCCGCGGGTGCCCGCGAGCCGGTCGAGTTCAGACCCACCGGCGAGGGAGGCGTAGATCTCCGCTTCCAGCGGTGGCGGCTACAGCGGACCGACGCGTGACTCGATCCGGACCACCACGGATAAACCGCCCGCCGCCCGACGGGGCGTATGACCGACGCCGACGACGTCGCCGGTTCCGGGCTCGCCGACGGCGACGCTCCCTCCCTCCCGGCGGACCGCGAGGCGGTCCGCGACGCGCTCCGCGAGTGGTACGAGGCGGACCACCGCGAGTTCCCCTGGCGGCGGACGGCGGACCCCTACGAGATCCTCGTCAGCGAGGTGATGAGCCAGCAGACCCAGCTCGACCGGGTCGTCCCCGCGTGGGAGGACTTCCTCGAGCGCTGGCCGACCGCGGCCGACCTCGCCGCCGCCGACCGGAGCGACGTGGTCGCCTTCTGGTCGGACCACTCGCTCGGCTACAACAACCGCGCGACGTACCTCCACGAGGCGGCGACGCAGGTCGAGACGGAGTACGGCGGGGCGTTTCCCGACTCCCCGGAGGAGCTTCGGGAACTGATGGGCGTCGGCCCCTACACCGCCAACGCGGTGGCGTCGTTCGCGTTCAACAACGGCGACGCGGTCGTCGACACCAACGTGAAACGGGTGCTCCACCGCGCCTTCGACGTTCCCGACGACGACGACGCCTTCGAGCGGGTCGCCTCGGGCCTCATGCCCGACGGCGACTCCCGGCTCTGGAACAACGCGATCATGGAGCTCGGCGGCGTCGCCTGCGGGCAGACGCCGCGCTGTGACGAGGCCGGCTGCCCGTGGCGCGAGTGGTGTCACGCCTACCGGACCGGCGACTTCACCGCGCCCGACGTGCCCACCCAGCCGAGTTTCGAGGGGAGCCGGCGGCAGTTCCGGGGGCGGGTCGTCCGGCTCCTCGGCGAGCACGACGAGATGGACCTCGACGCGCTCGGCCACCGGATTCGCGTGGATTACACGCCCGACGGCGAGCACGGGCGCGAGTGGCTCCGCGGGCTGCTTTCGGACCTCGCCGACGACGGCCTCGTCAGGATCGAGGAACGGGACGATCTGACGGTCGCTCGCCTCCGGTAGTCCGGTCCGAACGCGCCGAACCGCCTCCGAGGCGTCGAAGACGGACAACGAAGAGAGAAACTATATTCGGTTTCATTGATCTCGGATATCCCGGGTATAGAAACCGTATTTAATTATTTCTCATCGATCTCCATGGAAAGGCATAGGTGCGGAGAGCGGGACCTCCGTCCATGGACGTGGTCGATCCCGCGACCGGCGAGACGGTCGAGACGTACGAGGAGGACGACGCGGCGGACGTCGCGGACGCGCTGGACCGCGCCGAGGCGGCCTTCGACTCCTGGCGCGAGCGCCCCCGACGCGACCGCGAGGAGCTGCTCGTCGCCGCGGCCGAGATCCTCCGCGAGCGGAAGTCCGAGTACGCCGAACTCGTGACGCGGGAGATGGGCAAGCCGATCGAGCAGGCGGAAGGCGAGATCGAGAAGTGCGCGTGGGTGTGTGACCACTACGCCGAGTTCGCGAGCGCCTACCTCGAGGACGAGTACCACCCGAGCCCGCCAGGATCGGAGGTCAAGACCTCCTACGAGCCGCTCGGACCCGTCCTCGCCGTGATGCCGTGGAACTTCCCGTTCTGGCAGGTCTTCCGCTTCGCCGCGCCCAACCTCGTCGCCGGCAACGTCGGCCTGCTGAAACACGCCTCGAACGTCCCCGGCTGCGCGCTCGCCATCGAGGAGGTGCTCCGCGACGCCGGCTTCCCCGAGGACGCCTTCCAGACGCTCCTCGTCCCCTCGGACCTCGTCGAGGACGCCATCGACGACGACCGGGTGAAGGCGACGACGCTCACGGGCAGCGGCCCCGCCGGGAGCGCGGTCGCGTCCGCGTCCGGAAAGCGGATCAAGAAGTCCGTCCTCGAGCTCGGCGGCAGCGACCCGTTCGTCGTCCTCGACGACGCCGACCTGGAGACGACGATCGAGGAGGGCGTCTGGGCGCGCAACCAGAACTCCGGGCAGTCGTGTATCGCCGCGAAACGCTTCGTCGTCCACGACGACGTCTACGACGAGTTCGTCTCGGGACTCGTCGAGGGGGCCGAAGCGCTGACCGTGGGCGACCCGACCGACCGCGACACCGACGTGGGGCCGCAGGCCAGCGCCGACCTGATGGCGGAGCTCCACGACCAGGTGGAACGGAGCGTCGAGGCGGGCGCGACCCTCGAGACGGGCGGGGAGCCGCTCGACCGCGACGGAGCGTTCTACCCGCCGACGGTGCTGACGGACGTCCCGGACGACGCCCCGGCCGCCAGAGACGAGCTGTTCGGTCCCGTGGCGGCCGTCTTCCGCGTCGACGACGAGGAGGAGGCGATCGAGCGGGCCAACGACACCCGGTTCGGGCTCGGCGGGAGCGTCTGGACGACCGACCGGGAGCGCGGCGAGCGGCTCGCTCGCGAGATCGACGCGGGCTGCGTCTACGTCAACCGCGTCGTCGCCTCCGACCCGCGGGTGCCGTTCGGCGGCGTCGGGGTCTCCGGGTTCGGCCGGGAGCTCTCGGAGGCGGGCATCAAGGAGTTCGTGAACCGGAAGACCGTCTGGGTACAGTGAGCCGGCGGGAGACTCCGCGAGGTCGGACCGGGTGGCGGTAGGATCCGCGGGATCGGGCGCGGTAGCGGACGACCCGGCAGGACCGGTCCGCCGCCGCGCCGGAACCGTCACTCGTTTAGCGTCGGAACCGAACGATCGGGCATGAGCGAGACCCTGGAGTCGGACCTCTATCAACGGACGAAGGCGCTCTTAGAGCCCGGCGACATCGACCTCGTCGGCTGTGTCGTCCACACGGAGCTGTCCGGACAGGAGGACCTCGAGATGCACGAGCTCACCGTCGACGCCAACGAGGTCATCGCCGACCACGCCGGGAAGGGCGAGACGTACATCGAGGCGGGCAACGACGACACCGACTTCTCCTCGAACCAGTTCCAGGGGCGCACCCTCGACGAGGAGGCGTTCGTCTGGGAGTGTCAACAGCTCCTCCGGGACGGCACCTTCGACGTGGTGTTCTACTACGAGGCCGGCGTCGACCAGGCGGCGCTCGCCGACGACCTGGCCGACCTCGACGGCGTCGACCGCGTGACGCGGGTCCCCTGAAGGGGCTCCGACCGCGAGCGACACCGTTCCATGACCGATACCGTCCCATGACCGACCCCGTTCTGATCCCCGGCGGCCGCGACGTTCGCGCGACCCTGGACACCGCCGCGGGCGACACCCGATCCGAGGCGGTCGTCGTCGCCTGTCCGCCACATCCCCGCCAGGGTGGCCACCGGGGGACGAGCGCCTCGTCGCCGTGGGCGACGCGCTCGCCGACCGCGGGATCGACTGCCTCCGGTTCGACTACGGCGCGTACGACGAGGGGTACGGCGAGTGTACCGACGCCGACGCCGCCGTCGGCTGGGCGCTCGACCGCTACGCGCGGGTCGGGCTATTCGGCTACTCCTTCGGGGGCACCGTCGCGCTCGTCGCCGCCGCGAGCAGACCGGAGCTCGCCGGCGTCTGCGCGCTCACACCGACCGACCGGCTCGCGCGCGAGATCGACGCCGTCGCCGCCCTCGACGACCTCTCGGCGCGGGACGCGGGCGTCCGGGTCGTGTACGCGACCCGGGACTCGACCGCCGACTGGGAACCGGTCGTCGAGCGGGCGCGAGAGCTGGGTCTGGAGGTCGTCGAGCTCGACGCCGACCACTTCCTCGTCGGGCGCGCCGGCGACGCCGCAGAGCCCGTCGCCGAGGCGTTCGGTCGGTGGCTCCGGGGGGAGGAGTAGCTCGGGGTCCCGACCGGAACCCGTCTCACCGCAGCCCGTCGATCAGCTCGGCGGCCATCCGCTCGCCGCGGGCGGGGTCGTACCCCTCCATGCGGAGGTGCGCGAGCGGGGCGACGTACGGGTTCCGCTCCCAGTGTGCCCACACCTCCGTCGAGCCGTCCGGGGCCGGAAACAGCCGGACGTGGACCTGCCAGTCGCCGGTTATCCCCTCGGGCCGGTGGACGAAGCTGCCGACCTCGTGGACCGTCTCCCCGTCGCGGTCGTACGCGTGAAAGTACGCGCGGATCAGTTCGGAGAAGCCGCACTCCGGCAGCCGCTCGCGGGTCTCCGCCGGCGTGTGCGGGAGGGTGCCGGCGTACTCGTCGGGCGGCGGCGGCAGCACCCGGACGTGGTTCGGGACGGCGTCGGGCAGCGACGCGAGCAGCCGCCCGACGCCGAGCCGGAGACGCCAGAACCCGAGGCCCCGCCCGAGGAGAAATCCGACGACAGAAAGGATCGGAACGGCCGCGAGGAGCAGCCGTCGTCGCGAGCGCATCGGAGTCAGTTGTAGCCGCGCCAGCGGCGGCCGCACTCCTTACACTTGAAGAATCGCGTCGGCGGCTCGTCGGCCGCGCCGGTCTGTTTGATCGTGTACCACGCCTCGCCGTGGCCGCAGGCCTCGCAGACGACGTCGGTGGCGGTGGGCTTGCCCTCGAAGTTCGCGCCCTCCTCCGTCTCGATCACCTCCTCGCCGGTCTGTTCGGTGGTCGACTCGAACCGCTCGGCGAGCTCCTCGTCGCGCTCGGTCGTCGCGCCGCAGTCGTCGTTTCGACACACCATCACGCCATCCCGCGAGACCATCATCGAGCCGCAGTCGTCACAGAACTGCATCTCCTCGC
Organism: Halorubrum aethiopicum; assembly: GCF_001542905.1. NCBI lineage: Archaea > Methanobacteriati > Methanobacteriota > Halobacteria > Halobacteriales > Haloferacaceae > Halorubrum > Halorubrum aethiopicum. The sequence goes on from NZ_LOAJ01000001.1 coordinate 62,024, forward strand.
GGTAGGGACCGAGCGCCCTTATGCTCCCCGTTGATCGCGGCCGCTCGCGGGTCACTCGTCGAGCCGCCCGTGTCGGTCGAACCGGGGGCCGTCGTCGGTCACCATCGGGCAGTCGCGGACGCGGAACTCCTCGAAGCCGACCGCCTCGAGTATCGAGGCGTCCTCGTGGGTACAGGCGGTCTCCGGCGGATCCGCGAAGTGCGGACAGCGGTGGCAGTACGTCCGCTTGTCGACGACGTGGTCGGTCGACTCGCGCGGGTCACTCTCCGGAAACGTCGCGTCCGCGAGGTCGTCCGGGTCCTCCTCCAGCGCGTCCCAGACCCCGTCGACGTCGACCTCGTCGACCTCCATCCGCTCGAATGGATCGCCGCCGGCGTCCGGAGACCCCGTCTCGTCGTCGAGTTCCGCGAAGGGATCCGCGTCGGGGTCGTCGTCGATCTCATCGAACGGGTCGTCGCGCGCGCCCCCGATCCCATCGAACGGGTCGCTCGCGCCCTCATCCCCGTCGAGCGGGTCGGCCTCGTCGTCGTCCGGTCGGTCGATCCGGTCCTCAGAGCGGTCGGGCGGGCCGTCGCTCATCGTCCGCCCCGACCGCTCTCGTCCGTCGTCCCGTCGGCGCGATCCGTCGTCCCCCCGCTCGCCCGGTCCCCGTCGTCCGCGTTCGAAGCCACGTCGCCCTCGAGCGCGGGTCTGTCGTCGACGGTCAGCGTCGAGCGCCGGTAGAACCGCTCCGCGGGGTCGAGGTCGTCGAACGGCGACTCACAGTAGGGACACTCCGGGGTCGAGAGGAGCGAGAGACGAACGGTGTTCTCACAGCCGCCGCAGTCGGCCTTTTTCACCCCGTGTCGGTTCGCCGTCCGGAGGATCGCGTCGAGCCGATCGCGGTCGGCGCGCTCGCGTCGGACCGCACGGATCTCGCGCTGTGCGCGGACGACCGCGCTCGCGACGCGCGAGAGCTTCTCCGAGCGGTCCTCGCCGGCCGCGGCCAGGTCCTCGATGCGGTCCTCGGCGGCGGCGAGTCGGTCCTCGGTGTCGGCGAGCCGGTCCGCCGTCTCGGAGAGTTCCCCCTCCGCGCTCGCGACTCGGTCGTCGATCCCGGCGAGGTCGCTCTCGATCGTCGCGGCCGTCTCGTCGAGCCGGGAGAGCGCGTCCTCGAGCGATCCGACGCGCGCCTCCACGCCGTCGAGTCGCTCGACGGCGCCGGCCACGTCGGCCGCGACCGCCTCCAGTCGCTCGGCCGTCTCGGGGTGGTCGTGGTCCGTCTCGGCTTTCCCCTCCAGATCGCGGTAGAGCCGGACGAACCGTTCGCGGAGGTCCTCGACGTCCTCGTCGACCGACGCGCGGAGCGCCTCGATCTCCGACCGAATCTCGGCGAGGTCCTCCGTGAGATCCGCGGCGGTCGCCACGGCGTGGCCGTCGCTTTCGGGATCCGCGGCGTCCACGCCGTCTCCCCCGCCGGTAGCGCCGTCGACCGCCTCCTCGACGGTCCCCCCTCCGTCGGAGTCACTCATCGCGGTACCCCTGCATCTACGCCACGTTCGACGGCGAGACATAAGTAACCTGCCGCGTGGTTCTCCGGATCGATACTCCCGGCGGCCGCGGCGGTCGTGGCGGTCGCGGCGGTCGTGGCGGCGTCGCCGTCAGCGGCGGCGGGACCGCGTCGTCGACCTCGTCGCCGTCAGCGGCGGCGGGACCGACTCACGACCCGCCGCTCACCGTATCTTCCGGACGTCGCTGATGTCGAACCCGCCGTCGTGGACCTCCGTCTCGAACCGGACGATGTTCTCCGCCTCCAGCCGCGAGAGGACGCCGCGGAACTCCCGGACGAACATGGTCCGAGCCCGCTTCGACCCGCCGCTCTCCCAGGTGAACTGGAGGGTGCCGCCGGCGGCGTCCATCAGCGTGCCGAACTCCCGGTCGGTGAGCGCGTCGTGGTTGACCAACACCAAGATGAGCCCCTGCCACCGGGTGGCGGCCTTCTTCAGCCCCTTCATCACCATCGCGACGTCGCTCCACTCCATGTCGTCGGAGGCGGCGGAGACGAGGTCGGTCACGGAGTCGATACAGACCACGTTGCCGGCGGCGTGCTCGGTCAGGTAGTCGCCGAAGGCGGTGAGCACGTCGTCGTAGCGTCCGTGGTCGCCCAGATCCGCGATCGTCGTCGTCTCGCCCTCGTACCACTCCCGCGGGATCGGGCTGAGCTGGAAGAACTCCGGCGAGAGGTCGCGGAACGCGATCCCCTCGGCGGCGGCGTCGACGACCTCCTCGGCCAGCGTGTACTCCATCTCCCTCGTCAGCGCCGCCTCGCCGGCGGTGAAAGAGAGGTAGTGGACCTCCGGCGGGACCGCCGCGTCGCCGGGGAGGTCGCCGTAGTAGAGGTCGAAGAGCTCCTCGTCGGTCCGCCCGAGGGCGTTCATCGCCGCGCTCGTGTAGAGGAACTCCCGCGCGCCGGCTCCCGACTCCCCGGCGAGCAGCACCACGCTTCCGGGCGGCGCGCCGCCGTCCAGGATCGAATCCAGTCGGGCGACGCCGAACGGGACACTCGACATACCTCGGTACGGGTCGCGGGCCCGCTTAGTGTTGTCCCTCGTCGCGGTCGCGAGCGGGGCTCCCCGAGCCGTCCGAACCGCCCGGCCCGCCACGAACCCGCGCGCCCTCGTTCGCCGCCCGGACGACGGCGACGCCGCCGCCGACGCCCGCCGCCTCGAGCGCGTGCTCGCCGGCCTCCATCGCCGCGTCGGCGCGGTCGGCGTCCGTGACCCCGTAGACGGCCGGCCCCCAGGAGGACTGCCCGGCCCCGAACACCGCCGGCGACGACGACAGCGACGCCACCACGTCGCCGACCGGCGGCCGGTAGACGCCGCCCTGTTCGTCCGCGTACCACGCGCCGTTGAGCCGCCCCACCGACGCGACCGCCGCGCCGAACGCCTCCGCGCGCCCCGCCGCGACCGCGGGCAGCACCCGACGGGTGACGATCCCGGCGATCCGGTCGGCGAGGCCCGGCTCCGCCCGCTCGACGGCCGCGCGCATCGAGGCGTCCTCGCTCTCCCCGTTCCGCCCCGGCTCGGCGTCCGGGCGGACGAGCAGGAACCGCCAGTCGTCGGGGACCTCGTGGCGCGCGGCGACCGGCGGAACGGTCCACTCCCCGTCGGCCGGGCGGTCGGTCGTGAACCGCGCGGTCGGGTGGCCCGCGTCGAGGACGAACCCCCCCGCCTCGAAGGCCGCGACGCCGACCCCGGAGCGACCGCCCCGACCCATCGCGGGAGCGCGCTCGCGGACCTTCGGATCGCGGCCGTGCGCGCGAGCGATGGCCGCGAGCGTCGTCGCGGCCAGCTGCGTGCCGCTTCCCAGGCCCGCGTGTCGCGGGAGCGACGCCCGGACCGTGACGGCCGCGCCGGGAACGTCGAGCAGGTCGACGGCGGTCACGGCGTACTCGCGGGCGTCGGCGCGGACCTCGTCGTGAACGTCGGCACGGATCGCGTCGCGAGCGTCGTCGCGAACCGCGTCGCGGGCCTCGCCGGGGACCGCGTCCGCCCCGGACCCGTCGGCACCGGCGAGCGCGTCCGCCTCCACGGCCACCGTCACCGACTCCGCTGGAACCGCCTCGACGGTCACCCGCGGCTCCGCGAGCGCCAGCCCGAGCGCGCCGTACAGGCGCTCGTGTGAGAGGCTGAGGTTACAGAAGCCGAAGTGGAGCCGCGCCCCGGCGCTCGCGAGTGCCATCGTCGTCCCCGCTTCGACCCCGACGCATAAAAGGGATCGAGACGGGGGCGAAAACCGCCGTTCCGGCCGCTCGCGGTCGTGGTCGCCTCCGGGGTCGTCGCCCCGGTTCACTCGAACAGCCGCGCGGTGGCCTCCCCGGAGGCGAAGAGCCGCGGGTCCGGGTCGTCGAGGTCGCTCTCGGGGAGCACCTCGATCCGGGCCGTGGCCAGCGTCGAACCGACGTCGATCACGTCGGCCTGGACGACGTGCGGCTCGTCTCCCCCGTCGTGAAACGACATGTCGATCCGCGTGGTCGCGAGCGGGACCGGCTCGAGCGCGTCCGCGATGATCGCCGCCATGGCGGCTGCATCGGCCAGCGTCATGAGAATGCCGCCATTTATCCCCTCCGCGGGACCGACCTCCGGCGGCCGCGTCCGGTCGCTGACCGGCTGGCGTATCCGGACGAACCCGCGTTCGACCGTCAGCAGCTCCGGCTGGAGCCACTCGTAGTAGGGGTTCGAGCGCCGGAGGTACTTCAGGTACTCCTCGACGCTCTCCAGTCTGACTCGCTCCGTCTCCTCGTCGATCGATTCTCCCGTCCCGTCGGATCCGGTGTCCTCGTTCGTCATCTATCGTCCGGGGGTGGAGGGTGGTCGTCGGAGCCGTCGTCTGACGCGGGTTGGCAGGACAGCGCGGTCCGACCCCGCTCGCCGGCTACTCCTCCCAGTCCGGGTTCGGTCGCGGGGGCGCGAACACGTCGAACCCCTCGACGGGAACCTCGCCCTCGTTGACCGCCGCGTGCGGCTCCCCGCCGGGGATCGCGAACGTGTCGCCGGCGTGGACCGTCAGCTCCTCGCCGTCGACGACGAAGGTGAGCGCGCCCGCGGTGACCGTCCCGACCTGCTCGTGCGGGTGGTCGTGTTCGGGGACCTCCGCGCCCGGTTCGATGTAGAACCGCTGGATGCTCGCCTCGTCGCCCGCGGCCCCCTGGGTGAGGTGGACGCCGGGGACCGCCTCCGTCGACTCGACCTCGTCGGAAGACACGATGTCCATACGACCCACCGCGACGCGCCGTCACTTAAACACGCGGGGCGGAGGGAGCGACCGCGTGGGTCACTCGCCGGACTCCCGGAGAACGCCGGCGAGGTCACGCGCTCACGGGAACGGGTGGTACTCCCGGTCGAGCGTCGGCTCGAACCCCATCGATCGGGGGACCTCGCGGGCGCGCTCGCCGAAGAACGGGTCGCCGGTGAAGAGCGGCTGTGCGCCGGGAACGAGGACGCGAACGGCCTCGAAGCCGAGCGCGGCCACGTCGCGGGTCGTCGTGCGCGCGACGACGGGGTCGAGTCCCACCGCGCGAACGCGGTCGACGACCGCCTCGAGTTCGGCGACTCCGCCGTCCCCGCTCCGGGAGTCGGACTCGCCGCCCGTCTCGCCGCCGAAGTCGGGCGCGTCGAGGGTCGTCGCCGGGACCGTCGCGTCGGGGTCAAAGAACTCGCGCGTCGCGTCCGGGAGGTCGGCGTGGCGGCCGATCGCGGCACCCTGCTCGCCGGCGGTCTCTCTCCCCATCGACCGGAGCTCCGTCCAGTTCTGGAGCGCCTCCGCGAGCGCGTTCCGGGCCGCGGCGGCCGGGTCGAGGTCCGCGCCCGACCCCGCGGCGAACCGGGGCCAGTCGCCGTCGCGGTGGACGGCGGCGGCGACGACCGGCACGTCGACGTCGGTCGTGACGAGCAGCGTCGACACCGACAGCGATTCGGCACGGGCGCGCTTCTCGAGCCGATCGACCACCGGGTCGTCGAGGTCGAGCCCGAGCGGCTCCGTCGTCGAGTACCACGTCGTCATGGTGGCGTCGCGCTCGATCGTCTCGTACAGCCCCGACAGCGCGGCCTCCGCGCCGGTGTTGCCGAGACCGAGCCCGGTCGTGATCGCGGGGCGGTACCGAGGCTCCGGCGGCGGAAAGTGGACGAACTCCGCCGGGAGGCTGACGACCGTCTCGGGATCCGGCGACGGATCGCCGTTCCGCGGCGGCGATCCCGCCGGACCCGTCGTCCCGACCAGCCGCTCGCCCGTGGTCCACGCGAGTTCGTCCCCCGGCGCGTACGCCGCGGCGTCGTCCGGGCGGACGAACGCGTCCGGCGTCACCGGGTTCGGCACGTCGGCCTCGGTCGCGGTCGTGAACGACGACTCCCGATAGACGCCCGCGGCGTAGCGCTCGAGCCCCTCGCCGAGCGCCTTCATGAAGGCGGCGTCCCAGTCGTCGTCGGCTCCGGCGGCGAACTCCGCGGCGCGGACGTCCGAGAACGGCGTGGTGTCGGCGACGTGCGAGACGTAGTACGGCACCGGGAACGACTCGCGTTCGCCCACCTCGCCGATCGGTCCGATCCGGTCGTCGACGCCGCGCTCCGCGCGCTCCAATGCCCCGGAGATCGACCGGTGCTCGCCCTCGAGCGGGAGCGCCGGACCGGGATCGGAGCCGCAGCCGCAGCCGGGCACCGGGAGAAGCGTCCGCGTCGGACCGGGGACCTCTCGGACCGTGTCGCCGACCGGTTCGCCGGCGAGCAGCCGGATCGCCGTCCGGCCGGCGACCGCCCCGGCGTATCGGACGGCGGAGCGCGTCCCCTGCGGCGCGTCCGCCGCCTCGGCGCCGCCGCTCGCGACCCGCTTTCCGAGGCAGTCGTAACACGCGTCCTCCAGCACCGTCACCGCGGCGTCGACGTCCGCGAGCGGGGTCCCGCCGACCCCGCCCACCTCGACGGCCACCCAGCGGTCGAGCAGGTCGTTCGCGGCGTCGAACGTCGCCGATCCGGTCGTGTCGACGACGACGGCGAGGTCGAACCCGTCGAGCAGGGACGGCTCGACCGGCATCACGTTCACGTCGACGTCGCCGAGCGCGGCCGAGACGGCCTCGACCGCGGGGCCGTCGCCGACCAGTCCGATGTCCATGCGGCGTCGACGGGGAGGAGGCAAAAAAAGCCCGCGGGGACGGGGGCGTCGGGCTACGAGGGAGGTCGACGCCGACCGCGACGAGGCGACCGCGGCTACGCGAGCAGGTCGGCCGCGGCGGCGGCGAACTCCTCGGCGTCGACGCCGACCAGCCGGTCGTCGCCGAGTTTGAGTCGGAGCCGCGGGCGACCCACGTCGATCGGGACCTTCTCCGTGTCGATGACGCCGACGTCCTCGAGCCGGGTCTTCGTCCGGGAAAACGTCGCCTTCGAGGCGATCCCCACGTCCTCGCCCCACTTCGAGATGTCGTACAGCAGGACGTCGTTGCGCGCGGCGACGAGGAGCGAGACCGTCACCTCGTCGAGCCCGTCGTCGCCGCTCGCGCTCTCCAGGGACGCGAGCACCGCGTCGAAGTCGTCGCGGACGTCCTCGCCGATGTCGGCCGCCATCGTCTCGCGAACGCGGCTGATCGACGGCGTGCGGAGCGCGTACTCCCCTGCGTCCGCGAACGCGTCGCGGTGCGTCCCGAAGACCTCGGAGACGAACTCCTCGTCCGTCGTCGAGAGGGCGGCGACGCGGTCGCCGGCGTTCACGAGCGCGACGACCTTCGACTCGGAGACGAACAGCGCGTTGTCCGCGTCCGCGGGGAGGACGCGAAGCGTCAACGCCCCGGAATCGAGGAGGTCCGCGGCCTTCGAGGCGACGAGGAAGTCGTCCATGACGCTTTTCAGCACGCGCTCGTCGGCGAGCATCGACATCGCCGGGAGGTCGTCGCGGTCGACGGCGGCGTCCACGAGCGAGACGATCGTCGACGCCGGCGGGTCGATCACGAACAGTTCCTCGTCGGACCCGGCGAACGCCGCCTCGAGGACGTCCTCCACGTCCGATTCCAATAAATTCGACACCATCTATCTCCTCGTATACAATCCGGATATCTATTTAATATTAACGGGATTTGGAAAGCGAACAACGCCGTTTGGGGGCGTCTCGCGGATGAAATCGGCGGATCCGCCGATCGTCGACCGCGCGCCCGTTCCGCTCGCGGACGGACAGGCTTAATGTGCCGTCGACCGCGACGAGGAGTATGGACAACGAGAACCTCCGGGCGGTCGACCCGGCGGTGGCGGACGCGCTGGCCGGCGAGCGGACGAGACAGGAGGAGACGCTCGCGATGATCGCGAGCGAGAACCACGTCAGCGAGGCCGTCCTGGAGGCGCAAGGGAGCGTCCTCACGAACAAGTACGCGGAGGGGTATCCCGGCGCGCGCTACTACGCCGGCTGCGAGTACGCGGACGAGGTCGAGGAGCTCGCGATCGAGCGGGCGACGGAGCTGTGGGGTGCCGAACACGTCAACGTCCAGCCGCACTCGGGGACGCAGGCGAACCAGGCGGTCTACTACTCGGTGCTCGAGCCGGGCGATCGGATCCTCTCGCTCGATCTGAACCACGGCGGCCACCTCTCGCACGGCCACCCGGCGAACTTCACCGGGCAGATCTACGAGGTCGAGCAGTACGAGATCGACCCCGAGACCGGCTACATCGACTACGAGGACCTGCGCGAGACCGCGGAGGCGTTCGACCCCGACATCGTCGTCTCCGGCTACTCCGCGTACCCGCGGACGGTCGACTGGGAGGCGATCCAGGCCGCGGCCGACGCCGTCGACGCCTACCACCTCGCCGACATCGCCCACATCACCGGCCTCGTCGCCGCCGGCGTCCACCCCTCGCCGGTCGGGATCGCCGACTTCGTCACCGGCTCGACGCACAAGACGATCCGCGCCGGCCGCGGCGGGATCGTGATGTGCGACGAGGAGTTCGCCGACGACGTCGACAAGGCCGTCTTCCCCGGCGGGCAGGGCGGCCCACTGATGCACAACGTCGCCGGGAAGGCGGTGGGGTTCAAGGAGGCGCTCGAGCCCGAGTTCGAGGAGTACGCGCAACAAGTCGTCGACAACGCCGAGACCCTCGCGGAGACGCTCCAGGGCCACGGGCTCTCCCTGGTCTCCGGCGGCACCGACAACCACCTCGTGTTGGTCGACCTCCGCGAGTCGCATCCGGACCTCTCGGGCGGCGACGCCGAGGACGCGCTCGCGGCCGCGAACATCGTGCTCAACGGGAACACGGTGCCCGACGAGACGCGCTCGCCCTTCGACCCCTCCGGGATCCGCGCCGGCACCGCCGGGCTCACGACCCGCGGATTCGACGCGGACGCGATGGCCGAGGTCGGCGACCTCATCTACCGCGTGATCGACGACGCCGACAGCGACGACGTGATCTACGAGGTCGGCGAGCGCGTCGTCGAGCTCTGCCGGGAGTACCCGCTGTACGAGTGAACCGGCCGCCGGACCGGATATCCGCGGTTCCGCCCCGCCGGCGCGGATCCGTACGTACAAAGTAGGGGCGGGTCCGACGGGGGCGTATGGACGACCAGTCGTTTCTGGCCCGGCGTCTCGACCGCGCGGCCGCGCCGCTCGCGGTCGGCGACGTCCTCGTGTTGATGGCGTTTCTGACCGTCGGAACGCTCAGTCACAGGTCGGTCGAGTTCCTCGCGAGCAATCCGACGTACCTGCTCGGCGTGTGGGCCCCGTTCCTGATCGGGTGGATCCTCCTCGCGCCGCTCGTCGGCGCGTACTCCGCGGGCGCGGCCGAGACGGCGAAGTCGTCGGTCCCGCTCGTCGTGCGCTCGTGGGTCCCCGCGGCCGCCGTCGGGTTCGTCCTGCGCGCGTTCGTGTTCCGCGGGGGCGTCGCCCCGATCTTCGTCGCCGTCATCCTCGTGACCGGCGCGGTCGCGCTCGGCGGCTGGCGGGCGGTCTACTTCCGGCTGCGGTAGCCGCACTCCGCCGCGGTTCGACTCAAGTTCTCGGATGGACGTTCTTCCCTCTGTCCCGTCGAAATCCGCGGACGACGCGTTTTGACTCGGCTCGGTCAATATAGGTGAAGGGGAGCGATTCTGCGGTGCGGTCGGCGCGCCTCCGAGTGCCCCGGCGGGGCACGAGGAGCCCGCGAGGGACGCCACGAGCGCTTGAAAAGCGCGAGTGGCGAGGCTGGGGAGGCGTGAGGTGCGGGGGCTGTGCGGGGCGGGCGGGACTCAAAGGGGCAGTCGCGAGGACGAAGCCCGGCGACGTAAGCACTGGAAGGAACGAACGAAGTGAGTGACTGAAGCGCGCAACGAGCCGCGCGAGTCCTCGCGACTGGGGCTTTGGCGGTGTCCGCCGTGGTCGTGTTCTCCGCGCCAGTAACGGTCGGTTTTAATTCACATCGATCATTCACGAAACAGCCCCACCACTAGCACTCGATCTATGACGGCCGTTTCATCCCGATCCACATCCGAAGACGGGACTTCGAGGAGGCCGCATCCCGGCAACGATCCTACCCCGATCCCGTCATAAGTTATGAGATGGTTCTCTCGTCCCACGACAGCTATGACTTCAGAGGTACGCGAAACAATTATGTGGTATCATGGTATAGATCCACGCGAATCATGAGTAGGTATTACGACTACGTCCTCGGACTCATTCCGGCCGCCCTGATCGGTGTAACCGCCTTCCTGAACCTAGTCGGGCTGTCGTTGACGGCGGCCGTTCCCGTGGGCGCGGGCATCGCGGTGGCGCTCATGGGCCACGCGATGTTCGTCCGGGCTCCCCTCGACGACGCGGCTCGGACCGCCGACGCCGCCGGCACCGCCTCTCGCTCCGCTTCCGCCCCCTTCGCCGGCTCCGGCTCGGACTGATCGCCGCGTCCTGTACCGTTTAGTCACCCCCGCCCGATGGGGGAGACATGACCGACACGCTGTTTCTCACGAGCGCCGACGTCGACGACCTCGCGGAGCCGGCCGACTACGTCGCGGCCGTCCGCGAGGGGTACCGCCAGGTCGGCGAGGGCGCGCCCGCCGAGCCGCGGACGAAACTCGGCAGCGACGACCCGCCGGGGATGCTCACGACCTACGTCGCGCTCCTTCCGGAGACGGGCGCGATGGGCGGCTACACCTACTCCGCCGGCTTCGGCGAGCGCGACGCGTGGTTCATGACGCCGGTCTTCGACGCGGCGTCCGGCGAGCCGCTGGCGCTCCTCGACGGCGCGTCGATGAACCCGTTCAAGACGGGCGCGGCGGGCGCGGTGGCGGTGGACGCGCTCGCCCGCGAGGACGCGACCGAGGTCGCGGTGATCGGGAGCGGCTCGCAGGCGCGCGGACAGCTCCGCGCGGCCGCGACGGTCCGCCGGTTCGAGGCGGTCCGCGTGTTCTCGCCGACGGCCGAGAACCGCGAGTCGTTCGCGGCGGAGTTCGACGACCGGCTCGACGCGACGGTCGAGGCGGTCGCGAGCGCGAGCGACGCGGTCGCCGGCGCGGACGTCGTGATCACGGCGACGACCGCGAGCGACCCGGTGATCGACGACGCCGACGTGGAGCCGGGCACGCACGTCACGGCGATGGGCCAGTACGCCCCCGGGAAGAACGAGCTTCCGCCGGAACTGGTCGCTCGCGCGACGTACGTCCCCGACCTCCGCGACCGCGCCACGCGCGACGCCGGCTCGTTCCTCGCGGCGCTCGAGGCGGGACTGGTCGACGAGGACGGGGTCGACGCCGAACTGGGCGACGTCGTCGCGGGCACCCATCCGGGGCGAACGGGAGACGAGGAGGTAACCGTCTTCGACTCCGGCGGGACGGGCATCGAGACGGTCGCGGCCGCCCACATGCTCTACGAGCGGGCGAGCGAGAAGGGGCGAGGACAGACGATCGAGTTCGCGCCCGCGAGCGAGGCGTTGACGGGTCGCTGAGCGGATCTCGACGAGTCCGACGCGCGGCCGACGGCCGGATCAGTCGTCCGCGGCGGCGGCGTCCGGGCGGTACTCTCGACTGATCGCCTTCCACCGGCCGGTGGAGAAGCGGTAGCGGTTGACGACCGCCGGGACGACCGACTGGCCGAAGTACGAGAGGTAGAGTCCCCACAGTCCGAGGGTCGTCGTCGCGCCCAGATACGTCAGCGGCAGGGCGACCCCGAACATTCCGGCGGCGCGGCTGTAGAACGGCCAGCGAGTGTCTCCCGTGGCGTCGAGGGCTCCGGCGTACGTCCCTCCGACCCCGCGGGCGATCACGGCGACGGCCGCCGCGCGGATGAGCGCGGCCGCGACCGGGACGGTCTCGCTCGTCGGATCGCCGACGAACCGGACGGCGATCGGGTCGGCGAGAACGAAGACCGCGCCGGCACCGACCGCGTACGTCACCACGGAGATATACGTGATCTCGTGGCCGTACGCCTCGGCGAGGTCCTCGTCGTTCTCGCCGAGCGACTGTCCCACGAGGCTGCTCGCCGCGAGGGCGAACCCCCACCCGGGCGTGTTGATCAGTCCCCAGACCTGCCGGCTGATCACGTAGGCGGCGACGACGTGCGACCCGAACAGCGCGACGAACGCGAGAAGCGGGAAGCGGGCCCCCGTCCACACCATGCGTCGCCCGACCGCGGGCGTGCTGATGCGGACCACGTCCCGGATCGTCGCCGGATCGACGTATCGGCCGCGGAAGGAGAGGGTGACGGGAAACGCGCCGAGTCCCGGAAGCCGTCCGGCGGCGAACCCGACTCCGAACACGGCGGTGACGAGGACGTTCGACGCGACGGTCCCGATCGCGGCCCCGACGACGCCCATCCCCGATCCGAATATCAACGCCGCGTTGAGGCCGATGTTGGCGACGGCACCGCCCCCGCGGATGACCATCGGCGTCCAGGCGTCGTCGGCCCCGATGAGGACCCGCCCCCCGACGAGGTTGAGCCCGGCGAAGGGGATCCCGAGGGCGACGATCCGGAGGTACGCGGCACCGAGATCGATCGCCCGTGCGTCGTCCGTGAGCAGGCCGATCAGTTCGGTCGGGAACGCGAACAGCACCGCCGTGATCGGGAGCGTCGTCGCGACGACGATCAGGCCGCTCGTCCGGACGGCCTGGCCGATCCGGTCGAACGCCTCCGCCCCGTACCGCTGGGAGACGAGGGCGATCGTCCCGGTCGCGAGGCCGCCGCCGAGGGTGAACGCCAGTCCCCAGAACGGCCCGGCGAACCCGATCCCGGCGATCGCGGCCGGACCGACGGCGATCCCCACCATCGCGACGTCGACGGCGGTTTTCGACTTTCGAGCCAGCCCGGTGAGGATTCGAGGCCACGCGAGGTCGGTCGTGCGGCGTACCCGGTTCTCGTCGACCCGTCCGGCCCGGGCGAGCAGGAGCCCGATGGCCAGAATGAGACGATGAACGGGGTTCGGGAGCCGAGAGAGGATCTCCCGAAGCGAGTGATCGCTTGCCACTACTTCTCACACTGAACCGGGTCCACGCATAAGGTCACGGGAACCGGCGGAGATGGAGGGATCGGCGACGCCGGAAACGCCGAGTTAGGCGGGACGGGACGCCGGACCGAGCGTCAGACCGGCTCGCCCTCGTCGTGCGGTTCGTCGTCGTACGGTTCGTCGTCGTGCGATTCGTCGTCGTGCGATTCGCCGTCGGTCGTCGGTCGTCGACGATCTCACCCCCGTCTCACTGGAGCCGGTATCGGAGGATCGCGGCGATGCCGCCGAGGTTCGAGAGCTGTTCGCCGGGGGCGAAGTCGGCGGAGAAGACGACCACGTCGCCGCCCTGTCGCTCGACCGACTCGATCACCTCGTTGACGTCGATCTCCCAGTCGCCCTCGCCCTGCCGCTCGGTCCGGAGCCGGTCGTCGACGACGAGCAGCGTCTCGACCGCGCCGAACTCCGCGGCCTCCGCCACGTCCTCGGGGCCGTAGGTGGCCTTCGCGCCCGTCGCGATGTTCTCCGTGAGCTCGTCGATGAGGCTCGCCTCCCTGGAGATCCGCGTCTCCTTTTGCACCTCGTCGACCGCGCCGCGTTTGAGCACCTCGTGGACGCCGCGGTCGCCGGCCGCCGAGGTGTCGACGACGCTGATCCGGTCGGCCAGATCGCGGTGCTCCTCGGCGATGTAGTCGCGGGCGTCCTGCTTCGTGAACCCCGGACCGGCGAGGATCACGGCGTCGGCGTCGAGGTGGGAGAGCGCCTCGCCGAGCTCCGCGAACAGCTCCTCGCGCGGCCGAGAGAACTCCCCTTTCCCCGTCGGCTTCGTGAAGGAGGCGTACTCCTCGGTGCCGTACTGCTGGACCGTGTGGACGTACGCGGCGCCCTCCTCGACGGTCGCGATGGCGACGTCGGGGTTCTCCGCGGCCTCCGTCGCCGCCTCCAGCCGCTCCGTCTGGTCCGGCTTGAAGTGCTTCTCGACCGTGATCTCGTCGTGCTCCTCGACGTTTATCGTGTGGTGGGCGTTGAGCTGGTCCTCGCGCGAGCAGGCGACGATGACGCCCGAGACGCGCAGCCGGTTGGCGAAGCGCGCGAACTCGACGTCGTCGACCTCGAGAGTCACGAAGAGGTGCTCGCGCTGTCCGCCCGTGTCCCGCATCCGGTCGTCGTCCCGCTGGATCCGGCGGGTGGTGTCGCCCTCGACGCGGTCGCCCGGTTCGAGGACGTGCGACAGGTGCCAGAGGTCGTCGACGTTCTCGGGGACGAGCGTGAGCCGCTCTCGGCCCTCCTCGCCGTAGCCCCGCTCGGAGATTCGCATACGCCGGGTTCGATCGGGAGGGTATCAACTCTTGGCTTCCGCGTCGGTCGCGCGGCCCCGCGGTCGGCGGCGTCGCCGACCGGGCACGGAGCTCGCGGACTGGTCACGGCCCCCAGTCGAACGCGTCGGCCGCGTCGCCGTCCGCGCGCTCGCCGGTGTCGTCGCGGTCGGCGGCAGGGGCGGTGTCGCGGTCGGCGGCAGGACCGATCCCGTCGCGATCGTCGTCGTCGTCGCCGGCTGCCCGATCGCGATCGCCGTCCCCGTCACCGCCACCGTCGACGAGGGAGTCGAGGTCGACCGCGCCGACCGCCTCGGGAACCCGGGCCGCGGCTCCGCCGGAGACGGTCCGGCCGGTCTGGACCGCCGGGTCGACCTCGGAGGCGATCCCGGAGGCGACCTCGACGGCGGTCGACCCGGCCGCCGACTCGTCGGAACTCCTCGGATCGGCGTCGACGTCCGCGTCGTCGACGGCGACGGGCGATCGGACGCGGTCGATCGCGTCTCCCGCCCCGAGACCGTACAGCGTGTGGACGACGATCCGAACCGCGAACACCCCGCCGATCCCGACGAGGAGCGGAACGAACGGCCCCGCGAGGGCGTACCCCGTGAGCAGCGTCACCATGGCCAGCGACCACGCGACCGCGTACTCGCCCGAGAGCGCGACGCGACCGACCGCGGTCGGCCGGAGTCCGTCGCGAAGCCGGCCCGTCGCGGCGAGCGCGGCGAGCGCCGCCGGCCTGACGTACGCGAACGCGACGAGGTACGCGAGCGAGACGACGGCGACGAACGCGCCGACGATCCCGTAGACCGGGGCGACGGGCGGTACGCCCGCTTCGACGCCGGAGGTTCCCCCCGAGTCGGCTCCAGCGACCGACTCCGCGAGCGGCGTCGGATCCACGCGACCGAGTTCGACGAACGCCCCCGCGATCCCGACGGCGGCCAGCCCGACGACGAGCGGGAGGAGGTACGCGACGGTGAGCAGCGCGGACGCGACCCCGTCGCGGTAGAGTCGCCCCCATCGAACGAAGGGCGGGGCCCTCGGGGAGGCGTCGGCCGCGGGGCCGATCCCGGCGTCCGACCCGGATCCGGCGTCCGACCCGGATCCGTCGACCGACTCGATCCCGGCGGCGACCACCCGCAGGAGGTAGCCGCGGCCGACGAACGCCGGCGCGAGCGCGAGCGGCGCGACCAGAACGAGAAGGGGAACGGAGAGCGTCCCGATCACCCAAAGCGGCGTGACGACCCACGCGAGGAGCGTCAGGACCGTCCCGATGACGAGCGTCCCGGCCGCGTCCTCGGATCGAAGCGGCGTCGCCAGCGCGGCCCGGAGCATACCGATCGTTCCCGCGGAAGGCGTATAAATCATGTCGGAGCCGCGCGGGCGCGGGCGACGGGACGCGTCGAGCGGAGCGGTCGCCGGCGGACGAAACCGGACGAAACCGGACGGAGTCGTACGGAGCCGGCGACGGGGTCGGCGGCGGCCGGCGGTCGCCGTCTGTAAAACAGATGACTGAAACATCGTTCACCGAGCGTTTATGCCCGAGGATGGAGTAGGTGGTCTTGGCCGCGCGGGACAATCGTGTGCCTCTGACAGAGCCGATATCGGCCGTCGCCACCGACGGCCCCCGTCAGCGGCTTTCCGCTCGCGTTCTCGACCGCGTTCCCGCTCGAACCGCTCCGGGAGCGGTGCGCCGGTACCGATTTATCCCGTCCCGCCGACCCTCCGGTATGAGCGACGACGAGCCGACGGGCGGGGTCGAACCGACCCTCCGAAGCTACGGCATCAGCGTCGAGTCGATCGACGCCGGCGATCCCCTCGAGGTGACGTACATGACGGCGTTCCCCGGCCGCGAGGTCCACCGCCGCGAGATCGGCCGGGCGCTGAACGCCCTCATCGACCGCGCGGAGGCGGACGCGTGGGATCCCGTCCGGGTCGAGGCGACCGTGGTCCGGTCGCCGGGCGACCCGCTCGGGACGTGGACCGCGGAGCCCGCCTGGTTCGAGGGCCTCCTCGCGGACGAACTGACGGAGACCGAGTTCTCGACGCGCGTCCTCGAAACGCTCACGCACGTCGAGGAGGGTGGTGAGGACGGCGGCGGGCGCGACGACGGCGACGGCGGCGACGACGGATCGAACGGCGGGGAGATCGAGGAGGACCGGACGCCGTGACCCGACGCGACCCGGTGAACCGCGCCCAGCGACGGCTCGCCCGGCCGCCGCGCGAGCGCTTCTCGACGCGCGACCTCTCGTTCGACGTCGACGGGGAGACCTGTCGGGGGACGCTGTACCTCCCGAGCGGTGACGACGACGGTCCGCCGGCCGTCGTCATGGCTCCGGGTCTCGGCGCGGAGCGGAGCTTCGGCTACCCCGCGGTCGCCGAGCGGTTCGCCGACGCCGGCTACGCCGCGTTCTGCTTCGACTACCGCGGGTTCGGCGACGCCGACGGCGATTCCCAGTCGGTCCATCCGGGTCGACAGCGCGCCGACTACGCGGGCGCGCTCGACCGCCTCGAGCGCGTCGACGCGGTCGGTCGGGACCGGGTCCTCTGGGGCGCGTCGCTGTCGGCGGGGCACGTCCTGACGCTCGCGGCCGAGCGCCGGGACGTCGACGCCGTGATCGCGGTGACGCCCCTGCTCGACGCGCGCGCCGTCGCCTCCGCCCGCGGCGGCCGGTACCTCGTCCGTTCGGGGCTCGCCGGCCTCCGCGATCTGCTCGGTCACCGGTTCGGTCGCGGCCGATCGGTCCCGATCGTCGGCGGCGTCGACGAGCTCGCGGCGATCACCGAGCCGGGAACGAAGCGCGGCTACCTCGACCTCGTCGACCGGGAGTCGGCCTGGCGGAACGAGACCCCCGCGCGGTCGCTGCTGCGGCTCGTCACCTACCGGCCGGGCGAGCGGCTCGCGGAGATCGCCGCCCCGACGCTGCTTCTGGCGGGTACCGACGATCCCATCGTCCCGATCGAGTCGGTCCGCGGAGCCGCCGAGGAGCTCCGACGCGGCACCGTCGTCTCGATGCCCGCCGACCACTTCTCGCCGTTCGGGGCGGAC
This sequence comes from Halorubrum aethiopicum, assembly GCF_001542905.1. Lineage (NCBI taxonomy): Archaea > Methanobacteriati > Methanobacteriota > Halobacteria > Halobacteriales > Haloferacaceae > Halorubrum > Halorubrum aethiopicum. The sequence goes on from NZ_LOAJ01000001.1 coordinate 79,300, forward strand.
TTCGAGCCGGCGGTCGGCCACCAGCTCTCGTTCCTGCGGGACGCGCTCGACGGGTAGTGGCCGGGACCCCGTCCGGAGCGGCGATCGGGTACGGCATTTATTCCGCCGAGTCGCGTACCCCCGCCCATGACTGTCGTCGCCCTGTTGAGCGTGGCACCGGTGATCGAGGGGAGCATGGCCGAGGAGGTCGCCGAGGCGGTGGCGGCCCTCGACGACTTCGACGTGAGCTACGAGACGAACCCGATGGGAACCACCATCGAGGCCGACGACGTCGACACGCTGCTCGACGCCGTCGGGGCCGCACACCGAGCGGTCGACGGCGACCGCGTCTCCACGTTCCTGAAGATAGACGACAAACGGACCGTCGAGACCACGGCCGACCGGAAGGTCGAGGCGGTCGAGGAGCACCTCGGACGCGAGGCGAAACGGGAGCGGTGACGTCCTCCCGACGGACCCCTAACGGGCTCAGAGCGGCCGACGGGCGGCTCCGGCCGCGTCGCCACGGCCCCGCCCGTCGTCCACGAGGGCGGACCGGACACACCAGCGGCAGTAGCGGTATCCCGATCGATTTCTCGCGCCGCAGTTCCCGCAGACGACCGTCTCGCCGTCGGCCTCGAGCGGCGGCGGCTCGTCAGCCGACGGATCCGCGGACGGCGAGAGCGCGTCGTCGTCGCCGTCCGCGGATCGCTCTCGAGCCCCCCGCCTGGCGAGCACCGCGTCGAACCCGGTGGGATCGTCGTCCGGCGGTCGCCCCTCCGCGTCGGGCGCGTCACCGGGGCCGCGGTCCCGGCGGGCGAGCGTCCACGCGACCGCCACGTTGATCAGGAGCATCCCCGCCAGCAGCGCGGCGAGCAGTGCCACCGACATGTGTGTAACGTTAGCACTCCACGCTAATATGCTCGGCGGTCGGATCGGCCGCGTTCCCGACACACTTAGTGATCCGCGTCGAAGGGTCGACGCATGTCGGAGATCATCCACACGAACGCGGCCCCGGAGGCGGTCGGCGCGTACAGCCAGGCGACGACGAACGGCGAGCTCGTGTTCACCGCCGGACAGATACCGCTGACGCCGGAGGGCGAACTCCTCGAGGACGCCCCGATCGCCGAGCAGACGGAGCAGGCGCTCGACAACCTGCTCGCGGTCCTCGCGGAGGCCGGCGCGGAGCCGGAGGACGTGCTCAAGACGACCGTCTTCCTCGGCGACATCGACGACTTCGAGGAGATGAACGAGGTGTACGCGAGCTACTTCGACCGCGCGCCGCCGGCGCGGTCGGCGGTCCAGGCCGGCGCGCTCCCGAAGGGCGTCGGCGTCGAGATCGAGGCCGTCGCGAGCGTGGAGTGAGATGAGCGGGGGCGGCGAGGAGCCCGACCGCGACGACACGTCCGCCGCCGACACCGACGACATCGGCGGCGACCGCTCCGCCGCCAGCACCGACGCCGCGGCCGCCGTCGACACTGACGGCGACCCCTCCGTCAGCGACCGCCCCGACGACGACCTCGCCGACGGCGATCCCGGCGACGCGCCCGGCGTCATCGCCACGCGGCGGAACCGACTACGCTCGGCGGCGCTTTGGGGGGCGGTTGGCGGGTTCGCGTTCCTCGTCGCCGCCCAGGGATACCTCCTCGTCGACGGCTCGCTCCCCTTCGGGTACGCGTGGCTGTTCGGGACGGCCGCGGTCGTCGCCGGCGGCACCCTCGTGGTGGCGTACCTCACGGAACACCGGATCGCTCGACGGGGGTCGAAAAGAAGGACTTAACAGTCTCACCGGATTACCTCCGGACGAGCCAGGATGGCCGAGTGGTAAGGCGCACGCCTGGAAAGCGTGTTCCCTTCCGGGATCGGGGGTTCAAATCCCTCTCCTGGCGCTTTTGCTGTCGCAACGACGAACGAGGAGCGGAGCGGCGCCGACGGGTTTCAACGGACCTACATAACCTTCATATGTATGGGAGGTGTTGACACGGGTGACGATGCCAGACACGAAATCGGGACGCGAACGGAAGGGGAGAGGGAAGCGCCAGCAGCTCGAGAACCACCTCACCCGACGGGAACTCGAGGCCGACGACGAACCGCCGGAGCCGACGTTCGAGACGGTCGATTCGGAGTATCTCGACGAGCCCGGCGAGCCGGCCGCCGAGTAGGCGTCCCGACGGTCCGGTCGAACCGTTCTCTTGTTACTCGCCGAGGATCGATATCAGCTCGCTGAGTGCTGCCCTCGGATCGTCAGTGATCCCCCGACGGAGCACCTCGCCGATCCTCGTCCGTTCTCCGAACCACGTCTCCGTCGGCGGTTCGTGGACGCCGTTCTCGGCCATGAACCGGATCGCCGGCTCGTGTGGCGCGTACGGGGACGACGCCGCGGCGTCCAGCGAGAAGGGGTCCCCGTTCATCGTGGGGAGCCGGCCGTTCGTGACGAGCAGCGACCCGACGGCTTCCGACCGGAACCCCCGAGCGACCGCGAGCGCCTCGCCGAGCAGCTCCGTGTTGGGGTTGACGACGACGTACTGGCCGTACAGCGTCGTTCGCGACCCCGCCGAGCCCGCGGGTAGCGGCATCACGCCGAGCGCCTCGGGATCCACGTCGCCCGCCCGCCCGACCGCCACGGTGAGCGGGAGCAGCGCGGCGACGGCGTCCCCGCCGAGGAATCGGTTCATGACCTCGCCGAAGCCGTACTCGAGCACCTCCTCGGTGGACGTCTGCTCGATCGATGGCTCCGCCCTGCCGCCCCCGAGCGCGAGGTCGTGGAGGACGTTCGCCGCTCGAACCCCCGACTCGTCCCCGATCGTCACCGTGGCGTCGTTCGCCGGCGCCGTGTCCCCCCGCTCGTAGAAGGACCCGCCGAATCCGGCCAGCACGCCGGTGAACGTCGACGGGAGTCGCTGCGGCCGGCCGCTCCAGACGAAGCCGGCGTTCTGCCGGACGGTGGCGACCGCCTGCGACCACTGCGGCCAGGTCGGCGGCTCGGTCATCCATCCCTCGTCGTCGATCCCGGCCTCCCGGAACCGCGGCCGCCGGTAGACGACCCCCTGTGGCATGAACGAGTACGGCAGCGCGTGTGCCTCGCCGTCTCCGGGGTGCCGCGCGACGACGTCGAGCGCGGGGAACGTCTCGTCGATCACCTCGCCGATCCGATGGGCGTCCGCGTGCGCCGAGAGCGGCTCGGTCGCGTTCCTCGAGAAGACCTGCCCGAGCTCCCAGCCGCTGACGAGGAACACGTCCGGTTTCGGTTCGCCGGCCTCGACCCGGGAGAGGATCTCGCCGATCGGCCTGGTGCCGTCGTCGTCGGAACGGACCTCCACGTCGACGGCGTCGGGAACGTCCGACTCGTCGATCGCCCCCGGGAGGTCCGCGAGCCACTGGTAGTACCGGGCGTCGACGGTGACGGTCCCGCCCGTGATCTCGGTCGCCGCCTCCTCTTCCGGTTCCGGCTCGGACTGGATCTCCGACTCGGTGCCGGTATCGGTCCCGGATCCGGAGTCCGAGCCGGACGTTCCCGTTCCGTCCTCGATCGCCCGAGGCGCCGGCTCGTTGCGATCCATCGCGATGAGCCCACCGACCCCGACGCCGGCGAGCGCGAACGCGCCGATCCCGTACTTGAGGAACGACCGTCTGGAGCCGCCTCCGTCGGAACCCCCGTCTCCGTCGGTCGAGCCCGCACCTCCCGACCCGCCGCCGCCTCCGGCGATAGCCTCGGCCGGCTCGTCGTCCGAGTCGGCCGCATCCGAGCCGTCGTCGCCCGTCGCGGCCGCGGCGGCACCCGCGGCCGCGTCCTCGGCCCGCGCATCCGACTCTCCGTCGTCCGGCTCCTCGGGCGTCGGCGCGACGGTCGCGGCGAGCGCGTCCGCCTCGCGGTCGCCCGTGTCGACCGTCGGGACGGCGTCGAGGAGGTCCCGTCCGAGCGGGTACGTCGTCGCGTACCGGTCGGCCGGATCGCCCTCCGTCGCCCGGTCGACCGGTCGCACGGCCCCCTCGGGGAAGTCGTCGCCGAGCGCGTCGGCGTCGATGCCCGCGCGGATCGCGTCGGCCAGCGCGGCCGGGTCGTCGGCGTCGACGCCGGGGAACGGGGTGCCGTCGCCGAGCGCCGCGGCCGCGAGCGCGCCGATCCGGTAGACGTCGGTCCGCTTCGAGGCGTGGTCGCCCTCGAGCTGCTCGGGCGCGGTGTACGGGGTCGTCGGGGGGTCCTCGACGAGCCGGCTGAGTCCCCAGTCGTCGACGACCGCGACCGGTCCGTCGGCGTCGACCCGGAAGGAGAGACAGTCGGGGTGGAGCGCGAGGTGACAGGGCGTCGAGCCGTACCGCGAGTAGGTCCGGAGGACCTCGCACACGTCGAAGAGGAGTTCCGCCCGCGTCCGCGGGTCGCACGCCCGCGCGGTCTCGAGGGAGGTTCCGGCGGCCCACGCCTCGAGCTCGTCGGGGACGTACTCGACGGCGACCCACGGCTCGGGGTCGGTCCCCCAGTCGAGCAGTCCGCGGACGGTCCGCCGCTCGTCGACGGTCCCCCACTGCCGGGCGAGCGCGTCGAAGCGGTCGTGCCGGTCGCTCGGGACCGTCCCGGTCGGCGTCCGGATCGCGACGGGAGTCCCCTCCTCGTCCGTTCCGCGATACGTCGTCCACCGTGGCGTCCGCCCGACGCGGTCGCCGACCGACCACGTGCCGTTCCGTCCCTCCACGGGACCGTCCAACCTGTCCATACGCCGTCGTTTTCGGTGCCGCCTAATAACGGGTGGGCATCGATCTCGCGGCTGATACCCAGGTTATAAAGCGTCCCTCTCGCGGTCGCGGCCGCCGCGGAAAACCCATGGGAATAGTCAACACTATCCCCGATCCGTGGGCTCGCTGTCCGGTGGTTTCGTCGTCGGAGCGTTCGCCTCCGCGGTTCGCGCCGGTGGAGTCGGTTGCGATGGGTTTATATAGAATCACAAACAATCGGACGCTGTATGAGCCAGCGAATGCAGCAGGGTCAGCCGATGATCATCATGGGCGACGACGCCCAGCGCGTCAAGGACAAGGACGCACAGGAGTACAACATCTCCGCGGCGCGCGGCGTCGCCGAGTCCGTACGCTCGACGCTCGGACCGAAGGGGATGGACAAGATGCTCGTCGACTCGATGGGCGACGTCACCATCACGAACGACGGCGTCACCATCCTGCAGACGATGGACATCGACAACCCGACCGCCGAGATGATCGTCGAGGTCGCCGAGACCCAGGAGGACGAGGCCGGCGACGGCACGACGAGCGCGGTCGCCATCGCGGGCGAGCTCCTCAAGAACGCCGAGGACCTCCTCGAGCAGGACATCCACCCCACCGCCGTGATCAAGGGGTTCAACCTCGCGAGCGAGTACGCCCGCGAACAGGTCGACGAGGTCGCCACCCCGGTCGACGCCGACGATACGGAGACGCTGAAGAACGTCGCCGAGACGTCGATGACTGGCAAGGGTGCGGAGCTCGAGAAGGACGTCCTCGCGGACCTCGTCGTCCGCGCGATCCAGGAGGTCACCGTCGAGGCCGAGGACGGCTCGCACGTCGTCGACCTCCAGAACCTGAACATCGAGACGCGGACCGGGCGCTCGGCCGGCGAGTCCCGGCTGCTCTCCGGCGCGGTCGTCGACAAGGACCCGGTCCACGACGACATGCCCACGGACTTCGAGGAGGCGAACGTCCTGCTTCTCAACGAGGCCATCGAGGTCGAGGAGGCCGACGTCGACACCTCCGTCAACGTCGACTCGCCCGACCAGCTCCAGAAGTTCCTCGACCAGGAGGAGGAGCAGCTCCGCGAGAAGGTCGACAAGATCGTCGAGAGCGGCGCGGACGTCGTCTTCTGTCAGAAGGGGATCGACGACCTCGCCCAGCACTACCTCGCGAAGGAGGGCATCCTCGCGGTCCGTCGGACCAAGAAGTCCGACATGAAGTTCCTCAAGAACGTCCTCGACGCGGCGATCGTCACCGACCTCGACTCGCTTTCGGCGGACGACGTCGCGGTCGGCTCGGTCAGCCGTGACGCCGACGAGGAGCTGTTCTACGTCGAGGGCGAGAACCCCCACGGCGCGACGCTGTTGCTGTACGGCTCCACCGAGCACGTCGTCGACGAGCTCGAGCGCGGCATCGAGGACGCGATCGACGTGGTCGCGACGACCGTCTCGGACGGCCGGACGCTCCCCGGCGGCGGCGCGATCGAGGTCGAGCTCGCGAGCCGGCTCCGCGACTACGCGGACTCCGTCTCGGGACGCGAACAGCTCGCCGTCGAGGCGTTCGCCGACGCGCTCGAGCTGATCCCCCGCGTCCTCGCCGAGAACGCCGGGCTCGATTCCATCGACCTGCTCGTCGACCTCCGTGCGGCCCACGAGTCGGGCGACGCGCACGCCGGGCTCAACGTCTTCACCGGCGAGGTCGAGGACACCTTCGAGGCGGGCGTCGTCGAGACGGCCCACGCCAAGGAGCAGGCGATCGCCTCCGCCGCCGAGGCCGCGAACCTCGTGCTCAAGATCGACGACATCATCGCGGCCGGCGACCTCTCCACCTCCGGCGACGACGACGAGGGCGGCGCCGGCGGCATGGGAGGCATGGGCGGTATGGGCGGCATGGGCGGCGCTATGTGAAATCTGTCGGAGACAGATCTCCATAGACCGTCAGGACGGAGCCCGACGCGCTCGACGTGAGCGTCGGTCCGCACCGTTCACGCGACTCCGTCCACCGCCGATCCCCCGTCGAACCGCGTTCCGCCGAACGGCCCCATCGATACGCGCTCCGTTCTTTCGCCCGCCGTCTCGCGAGCCGTTACGGCAGTTGATAATCGATCCCGAAGCGTCTTGTGTCGACGACGACAGTTCACGATAATGACCGGAGCGACGGACGTCTCCGTACTCTACGTCAACGACGACCCCGATCTCCGCGAGCTGGTCGCTCGGCGGCTCGAGCGCGAGGAGGACCGGGTCGACGTTCGGACGGCGGAGTCGGTCGACGCGGCGGAGCGGGTTCGCTCGCGTCACGACGTCGACTGTATCGTGAGCGACCACCACATGACGGGCCGGACTGGTCTCGACTACCTCCGGTCGGTCCGCGAGGACGACGACGGGATCCCGTTCGTGCTCTTCACCGAGACGGGCGACGAGGAGGTCGCGAGCGAGGCCATCTCCGCGGGCGTCACCGACTACGTCATCCACCGGGCCATCGGCGACCCCTCGCCGCTTCTGGCGCGGAAGGTGCTCTCGGCGGTCGACCACGAGCGAACCCAGCGACGGATCGACCGGACGTCCCGACAGCTCCGGTCCGTCGCCGAGGCGACCGACGACGCGCTGTGGATCTTCTCGGCGGACTGGCGGGAGCTCCACTTCATCAACTCCGCGTACGAGTCCGTCTTCGGACAGCCGGTCGAGGAGCTCCGGTCGGAGCCGCGGTCGTTCCTCGAGCGGATACACCCGGACGACGTGGACCGCGTCGAGCGGGCGATGGGTCGCGCCTCGGAGGGAGAGTACGTCCGGATCGAGTACCGCGTGAACACCTCCGCGGAGCTCCAGTCGTGGGTCGAGTCGCGGTGTACCCCGGTCACCGACCAACGGGGAGACGTCGACTTCATCAGCGGGTTCAGCCGGGACATCACCGACCGGAAGTACTACGAGGCGAGCCTCGTCGAGAAGAACGAGCAGTTGGAGCAGTTCGCGTCGACGGTCGCGCACGACCTGCGTAACCCCCTGAACGTCGCCGACGGGAACGTCGACCTCGCGAGGGAGAACCGCGAGGATCCGCGCCTCGAGACCGCCGCTCGGGCGCTCGCGAAGATGGGCGATCTCATCGACGATCTGCTCGCGCTCGCGAAGGAGGGAGCGGCGATCGACGAGCGGTCGCCGATCGCGTTCGAGTCGCTGGTCCGGTCCGCGAGCGAGAACCTCCTCCTGCCGGAGACGACCCTCGAGATCGTCGGATCGGGAACGCTCCGGTGTGACCCGGATCGGACCGAGGAGGCACTGGAGAACCTGTTTCGCAACGCCCTCGATCACGGCGGCGAGTCCGTGACCGTCACCGCGGGCGTGCTCGAGGCGGGGAACGGGTTCTACGTCGAGGACGACGGGCCGGGAATCCCCCCGTCCGAGCGCGAGGCCGTCTTCGAACGGGGCCACACCACGTCCGAACACGGAACCGGGTTCGGGCTCGCGATCGTCGATCAGATCGTCACGGCACACGGGTGGGAGATCGAGATCGCGACGGGGTCCGACGGCGGTGCCCGGTTCGAGATCACCGGCACCGACCTCGAGACGGCCGACGGCGACGACCCCGCGGCGGCGGGCTCCGGGCCGTAGTCGCCGAACTTCGGGCCGTAGTCGCCGGACGCCCGACCCCGCGCCGGCGGTCCCCGGGTCGCCACCGGAGTCACCTCCCCGTTCTCGGCACCGGACTGCTTCAGCACGCATAAGTACCCCTCCGGTAAGAGTTGCGACATGCAGACGCTGCTGCTCAACGGCGACGACGTCGACGAGAACGCGCGGATGGATCGCGTCATCGAGGCGGTCGAGGGCGCGTTCGCCGCCTACGAGCGCGGCGACGCCCAGATGCCGCCGAAGTCGTACATCGACCTCCCGGAGTACAACGGCGACTTCCGGTCGATGCCCGCCTACATGGACGCGGGCGACTGGGACGCCGCCGGGATCAAGTGGGTGAACGTCCACACGGACAACCCCGCCGACCACGACCTCCCGACCGTGATGGGGACGATGATCTACTCGGACCCGGAGACCGCCTTCCCGCTCGCGATCATGGACGGGACGGAGCTCACGATGAAGCGGACCGGCGCGGCCGCCGCGGTCGCCACCGACCACCTCGCGGTCCCGGACGCGAGCTCGATGGGGATCGTCGGCGCGGGCGTCCAGGCGTACACGCAGCTCGAGGCGATCGCCGCGGTGCGCGACATCGAGGAGGTCGTCGTGAGCGACCTCGACGAGGAGCGCGTGGCGAACTTCATCGACGCCTTCGAGGACCGCTTCGACGTGCGCGCGGGCTCCATCTCGGAGGCGGGCCACTGCGACGTGCTCTCGACGGTGACCCCCGTCGAGGACCCGATCGTCGGCCCCGACGACGTGGGCGAGCACACCCACGTCAACGCGATGGGTGCCGACGCCGAGGGCAAACACGAGCTGGCCGACGATCTCCTTCTCGACGCGACGGTCGTCATCGACGACCACGCGCAGTGTACCCACTCCGGCGAGATCAACGTCCCGTACGCCGCGGGCGTCCTCGGCGACGACGACATCTACGGCGAGATCGGCGAGATCGTCGTCGGGAACCGCGCGGGACGGGCGGGTGCCAGAGGGACGGGCGACGAGGGCGTGACCGGCGTCACCGTCTTCGACTCGACCGGCCTCGCGATCCAGGACGTCGCGGCAGCCCGCGTCGTCTACGAGGAGGCCGACGACAACGACAACGGCTACCCGTTCGACCTGCTCGGCCTCGCGGAGTAGCGGGCATACGGCGGTTCGGCCGGCTCGACCGGTTCGACCGGATCGATCGACTCGACCGGCCCGACACCCCGTCCCCGGCCGCGTGATTTTATACCGTCGCGTTCCAGACACGGGTATGCGACTCGTCAGCGTCGCGGCGGTGGCGGAAAACGGCGTCATCGGGAGCGACGGCGAGGTCCCCTGGCCGCATATCGAGGCCGACGTCCGCCAGTACCGCGAGCGCGTCGCGGACTCCCCCGTCATCCTCGGACGGCGCACCTTCGACTCGATGCGCGACGACCTCCCCGGGAGCCGCCAGATCGTGGTGAGCCGGAGCGTGTCGTCCGTCGACGTACCGACCGCGGTCGTCGTCGACGGCGTCGAGGCGGCGATCGAGGCGGCTCGAGAGATCGTCGCAGACGCCGGGGAGTCCGCGGACGACGCCGAAAGCGGTTCGAGGCCGGACGAGACCGACCTGGTCGCGGGCGAAGCGGACCCGGTCACGGACGATCTCGACCCGATTCCGCCGCGATCGACGGGACCTGCCGCGGCCGACGACGCCGTCTACGTCCTCGGCGGCGGGGCGATATACGGGCTGTTCCAGCCGCACCTCGACGGAATGGCGCTCAGCCACGTGAAGGGGAGCTACGACGGGGACACGCGGTACCCGGAGTGGGACGAAACGGAGTGGGAGGTGGCCGCGGAGACCGACCACGACCGGTTCACGCTGCGGGAGTGGCGGCGGCGGCCGGCGAGCGACTGACGCGTCACTCCTCGACTCGCTCGGCGAAGCCGAACCGAGGCTTGACGTCGGTGACGACCACCTCGAGGGTCTCACCGGGGGCGGCGTCGCCGACGAACAGCGAGTACCCCTCGACGTACGCGATGCCGTCGCCTTCGTCGCCAACCTCCTCGACGGTGACCTCGATCCGGTCGCCCTCCTCGACGGGGGCGGCGGTGAGCCCCTTGGCGACGAGGTACACCTCGGAGGAGGAGTCGCGCGAGGCGGGCGGCGAGACGGTCCGGACGTACTGGAACTCCCCGGCGACCTCGTCGCGGAACGCGTCGAGGTCCTCGCCCTGGAACACCTTCACGACGAAGTCGCCGCCGGGCGCGAGCAGCTCCTCGGCCACGTCGAACGCCTGGCGGGCGAGGTGGACCGAGCGGGCGTGATCCAGCGAGTACTCGCCGGTCATGTTGGGGGCCATGTCGCTCACGACGACGTCCGCGCCGCCCTCGCCGACCGCCTCGCGCAGGTAGTGGCGGGTGCGCTCCTCCGTCATGTCGCCGCGGATCGTCTCCACGTCGTGCTCCTCGAGGTCGTCGATGCGCTGGAGGTCGACGCCGACGACGGTGCCGGCCTCGCCGACGGCCTCCGCGGCCACCTGGAGCCAGCCGCCCGGCGCGGCTCCGAGGTCGACGACGGTGTCGCCCGGCGAGAGGAGGTCCGCCTCCTCGTCGAGCTGTTTCAGCTTGTAGGAGGCGCGGCTCCGGTACCCCTGCTGTTTCGATCGGTTGTAGTACATATCCCGGTCTGTCATGCGTACTTCACCAAATTCCTTGACATGTTCCGCGCAGGAACTGCCGGCGAATTCGCGTTCATACAAGACAAGACGCCGTCGAACCGGAAAGGGACATCGGATGGTGTCGGCGGTGCCGACCCCGCCAGCCGTAGCAGCTAATACATCGATACGCGCCTACTCAACGATCCACGAGATAACTGCACCTTGTCTGTGGACGTTATGTCGGAGTCCGTCAAAACCGGCGATGCAACACACGCTCGCATCGATTTCGTACCAGTGCTCGATATCCCCCACGAGCTTCTCGGCGATCTCCCTCGCCGTGTACCGCTCCGGGAGCGCCTCCACCGTCTCTGGATCATCGTCGCCACGCTTGTAGAACAGGCCGAGCAACCCACTCCGTCCGCTGAACTCCGACGTATGAAGTCGGCTTGCATCCGTTAGTAGCGTGTTCTGGTGAAACGGGCTGAAGACGTGGCCGTACATAGCGGGCTCCGGATCGCCGTTCGCCCGCCAGTAGCGGATCAGTTTCGCTTCGATGGGCATCCCGTTCGGCAGAACAAGATCGCATTTCTCGCTGCTATCAGGATATGGCACCTCGCGGTTGACCTCTTCGTAGCGGTCGTCCGTCTCGCGGAGATGGTCAAGCAGCAACTCCACCTGACGTTCCTCGTCTTCTGACCCGAGCCCATCGCCGTACTGCCCAGTTGTGTTGCGGTCGACTGCCGGTACTGCGTCAGCGATGGCCTCAGTGAACACGTCAAGCGACAGGGCGTCCTCCATATATTCACAAGAGTCGTGGCTGTGATAGAACTGCCGTCGGACTCAAGCAATCAGATCAAGACTATTACGGACTTTCAGACTCTGGAAAGCGGAATTTCAAGTTTTTCGCCCTCGGTATGAGTTGGTGTGTGCAACGAACGCGACTATCGCGAGCAGCGGTGGCACAGGGAGAGAAACTCACCTCCGTACGAGAGCGTAGCGGAGGCGCGTCAGGAACTCGATGATCTTGGGGTGTCGCCCGCAACGATCAACGAACTCTTCGAGGCCGCACAGAATGCGGCCGTCTCGCTTGTTTCCGAATACGGGGTGAGAGATGAAGTGGATACCGAGGTAGTCGCAAGGTGGCTGATGATCTCGGCGTGCGAATCCAGCGTGCAGTTCATTGAAAACGACGTATGGGAAGATCCGCAGGAGGGCGTAGAGAGACTGGTTGCGGATATGGATCAGAGTGCAGCCACGCTGGTTGGCGGAACGGAAACGCGCAACCGAGATATGGCCGTCCTATTCAACGCAATGTTGGCCGAGAACCACGAGCAAGACTAGCAGGGCATCAAGCACTCGTCAGTTCGATGGCGGGCATCCGCGCGAACCGGTCGTATGATATGCGGTTCTATCGCCGTTCGCTTTCTGATAGAAGAAAGCCTTAGAGAGCTTTAGAGATTCTATGCCGGCATTTATTGTCGTGTGGGCGCTGGGGCCGATATGCCCAGTGGGAGTGACCCCGGTCGCGTGGAGGAATACACTGATCGGCAGGTGGAACGCGTTCGGCGCACCGTTCGAGAACCAAATCGCTCGGACATCTTGAAGACTGTCCGGAAGGGGCGGCGAGGGAACATCGCGAGCCCGAAGCCAAACCAGCGCACCAAGCCGTCGTGGAGCAAGGCGACCATCCGCAACAACGCTCGGGATCTCCGCATTCTTGCAGGACAACTGCAGGGGCTGGACGAGGTGGAGTACGAGGGTACGACGTGGACGGGTTGCGAGGGACGCGACGATTATCCCGACCGTCTCCTCGATCTCACGCCCGAGCAAGTGACCGAACTGATCACCGAGATGTCCATCGAACGCGACTGGGCAAGAAGCAACGAGCGAGATTACTGCCTGACCGTACGGAACCACTTTCTCGCGCACGACCGAGTCGAGACTGCCACGGAAATCGACTATCCGCAGGTCGGACTGGAAAACGCCGCCGTAGATATCGAGACAGTTCCCAGCCGCGAGGATTTGCTTGCGCTCATCGACGGCGAAAGCATCCGCGACAAGGCGATGTACACCGTCCTCTGGGAGTCGGGCTGTCGCGTCACCGCCCTCGCCGCCCTGAAGATCAAGCACTGGAAGCCGAAGGGCGAGGGATATGGCGTCGTCCAAGTTCCCGGCGCCTATGTCACCGGTCTCAAGGGTGCCGAGCACTCGGCGAAACCCATCACGTTCGCACGCGGGTACTTGGACAACTGGCTATCGGAGCACGAGCTGTCCGACGATCCCGAGGCTCCTCTCTTCCACGGGATCCGCCCGCAAGATGATCCCTCCGAACACCTGCACCCACACAGCGTTCACCAGCAACTCAAGCGAATCGCTCGTCGTACCGAAGAGATCGATGCCGAACACATCAGCCCGCACACCTTCAAGCACGGTCGCGCGAGCGAGATGCGGGCCTCCGACAAGTACAGCAAGGAAGACATCGAGCAGATACTCGACTGGGAGGAGGGCACCCCGATGCACGGGAGATATGAGCACGTCACGGAGATCGACGAGGCCGAACGCATCTTGAGAAAGCACGGCTTCGCGCCGACGGACGACGGCGACAGCGTCGAACACCGGGAGTGCCCTCGTTGCGGCACCATCGTGGACATAGATGCGGAGTACTGCCCGAAATGCTCGCTCCGGCAGCGCAACGAGCCCCCACGCTGGTGGCGCATCTATCGCGGCATCACCGACGAGGATGATCCGGTTCGGGAGAAATATCGCGAAGAGCTACCGCCAGCCAACGCTGCTGAACTGGTTCCCGACCTCTTCGACCACGTGAAACGCGTGCTCCTGAGCGGAATGATTGGGGGTGCAGTCCGAAGCAAGGTTGACGGAGAACTTGCGGAAGAGCAGAAGGAGACATACCATCGGTCGATCGAGGATCCCGATGATCGACAGTGGATCTACGACAACATCAGCGGGATCGACCAACAGCACGTCGAAGAGCATCCCCATGCCGCGGAAATCAGACGTATTGAGCCGGGCGAACTCGAAAGCTGACGACCATTTGGGTTGATAGCGGATTCATTTCGAAGGGTATCGCGCCCCCAGTTACTTTTCTGCAACTCCGCCGATTCCTGCCATAAATGGCGTATTCGGGGCTAGTAGCGGATAGTAAGTACTGCTAAACTCTTAGAAATAGAAGAGAGAAATGGCATACAAAAGTACTAAGTGGGTGTAGGAACAATTTGATGACGTGATGAGCGCTCAAAGTCTCGGCGGTCGAAGCGGGTTGGGAGCGGAAGGCCTCGACAGTCTCTCCACCGAGCTGGAGACTATTGCGCTTCTCTGCTCGGCCGTCCCGGAGATCGACGAGGATCTTCGCACGCTCACCGCCCGCGTCGACGCTCTCGGCGGGAGCATCGACGAACTGGGGGACGAAACCGACGAACTTCGGGCTGAGATAGACGATCTTGGTAACGCCCTCCAGCAACTGACTGCGAACGTGGCCGAACTAGAACAGACAGTCGAGGAGGAGGTCGGAACCCTCGAAGATCGAGCGGATGAAATTGAGTCCCGCCTCGACGCTGTCGAGGCCTGTCTCAACCCCGACTTGCTGGATGAGAAGCAGGCCCACGTAGATGCGCAGGACTCTTCGATCCCCTTCGACCGAGGCGAGGAACGGGAACTCTTCATCGAGGAGATTGAGGGAGGGCCGAACCCGACGCTCCGCGGGAAACTGGAGAAAGTACAGACGTTCGTGGACGTCGACGACGCCACGGGGTACGAGGAGGGTGATGTCGTCGAGGTGGTCATCACCGATCTCAACGGAACTGCGGCGCACGCCGCTCTCGCCGCGGAGTACGAGGAATGAGGATGCCGGCAACCTCACTTCTCGACGCTCGCGAGGGGCGCACGCAGACTGATATCGTTGCGGGGATTGCCAAAATGCAATTCCGCGAGGGCAAGCCGCCGAGGCAAAGCGACCTCGACGATCTCCTTCCGGTCACCAAGGGTGCCATCTCCAACAACTGCGGCAAGCTGGTCGATACTGGCCTCGTTCGCGAAAGAGACGACCGCCGTTACGAGATCGTCGAGGCCGAACTGCTATCGCTCTACCGGGAACATGTCGACCGGTACCTCGCCCGTGAATCCGCCTCCGGCCGGTTCGAGGAGGAGGTGGCCGCGTACAACGAGACGCGTACGGCCACCAAGCGCGGTCTGCGCGAGATGTTCGAGGACAACGACCTGCTCCTCGATATCCTCGTTGCGGCCCTCGTCGACGGGCTCGACGACAGCCGCATCCAGACGATCCGCGAGGTGATGCTCCACGCCGACCAACTGGTGCGGAGCGCGGCCACCCACATCGTGACCCACCCCGACTTCGCGGGCCGGGACGATCCGGCGTGGGACTCCGTGCGGCCCCTGCTTCAACTCGCCGTCGCGCTCGACCGTGTCCATGAGGGCCTCGATGCGCTCGCGGACGCACACGCAGACGTTGCAGAGTACTTCCCCGGCGACACGCCGGCGGCAACGATCGCGACCTACTTCACCAACAACGCATGACTGACGATCCCAGCCAGCAGACGCTCACGGACAGCCAGCCGACGACCAGCCTGACGACCGAGGAGCTAGAGAAGCACCTCTTCAAGTGCGCGGACATCATCCGCAACACGGTCGACAAGACCGACTACAAGGACTACATCCTCCCGCTGGTGTTCTACAAGAGCATCAGCGACACCTTCGTCGACGAGTATGCGGAGAACCTCGAGGAGTTCGACGATCCCGAACTGGCTCGTGACGAGGCGTTCCACGACTTCCAGATCCCGGAGGGGTACCTGTGGGAGGCCGACGACGACGCGCTCCCCGACGGGTACGAGTGGGAGGGGAAGGACGCCGAGCAGGATCTCCGGAGCCAGAAGGAGAACGTCGCGTCGTTCATCGACGAGGCGTTCACCGAGATCGAGAACGCGAACCCCGACCAGCTCGACGGGGTGTTCCGCTCGGACTTCATGGCCGCGGACGCGCTCGCCGAGTCCGACGGCAAGCTCGTTCGACTCGTCGAACACCTCAGCACGCACAACCTGAGTCAGGAGCGGCTTCCCGACGACATGCTTGGTGAGGCGTACATGGACCTAGTGCGGCACTTCGCGTCCGAGGAGGGGCGGGACGGGGGCGAGTTCTTCACGCCGCCGCAGATCGTCCAGATGATGGTGCGGCTACTTGCGCCCTACGAGGCGGGCGACACGTTCCACGACCCGACCTGCGGTTCGGCTGGCTTCCTCATCGAAGCGGCCCATCACTTCCGCAAGGAACAGGACGGTGACCCCTCCAAGCTCACGATGACCGGGCAGGAGGTCAACCCCGACATCGCGTCCATCGCGAAGATGAACCTGTTCCTGAACGGCCTCAACGGCGAGGTTCGGCGTCAGGACTCGCTGAGCGAACCCCTGTTCACCGAGGACGACACCACGCTGCAGAAGTTCGACTACGTCCTCGCCAATTTCCCGTTCTCGGCCAACTGGGACAAGGATGGCCTGCAGGACGATCCGTACGGCCGCTTCGACTGGGCGGACAAGCTCCCCCGTGCCGACCGCGGCGACTACGCGTTCATCATGCACATCGCCGAGCAGCTCAACGAGACTGGTCGGGCCGCTATCGTCGTCCCGAACGGGGTGCTGTTCCGCAAGCATGAACAGCGGTACCGGGAGGCGATGGTAGGGGATCACAACCTCGTGGAAGCGGTCATCGGCCTGCCGGCCGACCTCTTCCAGAACAATTCCATCCCGACGTCAATCCTCGTGCTGAACGAGGACAAGCCGGAGGAGCGCGAGGACGAAGTCCTGTTCCTCCACGCGGCGGACAACCACGCAGTCGACGAGCCGTTCTATCGGGACGTCTCCAACAGTAGTCAGAACGAGCTGACGGAGAACGGTGTCGACCACATCGTCGACAACTACCACGACTGGACGACCGAGGAGAAGGTCAGCCGCACGGTCAAGCGCGAAGAGATCCGGGAGAACGACTACAACCTCAACATCGCGTTGTACGTCGACACGACAGAACCCGAAGAGGACATTGACGTCGCCGAAGAACTCGCCGACCTGCGCGAACTCCAGCAGGAGCGAGCCGACATCGAAGCCCGACTTGACCAGCACATGGAGGCTCTCAACTATGAGTGAGGACGACATCCCCGCTGAGCAGACCGACGATTCGCCCACGACCGACGCTGCCGAGACAGCTGTCGACGGTGGCGCCGTGGCGACCGAGGCGCCGCAGAGCCGCTTCTGGGGCATCGTCCCCTCTGGATGGGAGCTAGTCGAGGGCTCCGAGGTCTACGACGTTAACCCCTCGTACACGCCCGAGGAGGAGGAAGTCACGTACATCGAGATGGATGCCCTCGACACCGAACTGCCGTTCCCGAAGTACTCCAAAAAGCGCAAGGCGGCGGACTTCAGCGGGAAGCTCTTCCGCGAGGGCGACACCCTGTTCGCCCGCATCACGCCCTGCACGGAGAACGGCAAGGCGGCCTTCATTGACGAGATGGACACCGATGTCGGCATCGGCTCCACCGAGTACGCCGTCCTCTCGCCCGACCGGGAGCACATCCACCCGCTGTACCTTTACTACGTTGCAAAATCCCACCCCGTTCGGAACTACGCCATCTCGCGGATGCGCGGCTCGACGGGGCGCCAGCGAGTTCCGTTTGATGTGTTCCGTCGGGAGCTAGATGTGGCTATGCCGCCGATGGCTGAACAGCAATCGATAGCCTCTGTTCTCTACAATCTTGATCTCGCGATAGAGAACAGTACCGAGATTGCAGAAAAATCAGAACGAATTCAACGTGGCCTGATGCAGGACTTCCTACACACAGGGTTCAATGATCATGACGAGTTCGTTGAAACCCAATACGGATCTATCCCAGCGGACTGGGAACTAGCTACGGTGAGGGAAGTAGCAACTCGTATTGGATCGGGAGGAACTCCAGATACCAGTAACGAGGAATACTATGCGGGTGAAATTCCGTGGGTGAAAACTGATGACCTGAATGGGGAGGCAGTTACTAAAACAAAGACCAAGATCACCGAAACTGGACTCGAGAACTCCGCTGCGAAGTTATTCCCGGAGGGGACAGTTATTTTCGCTATGTATGGTGGGTCTCTGGGGCAGAACGGTCGTCTTGGAATGGAAGCGGCGATGAATCAGGCGTGCTGTGGAATTGTTGTTGACGAAGACAAGATCGACCCCTACTTCCTTCATCAGCAACTCGTTCATCGGAAGAACCAGCTCGTTGCGCTTGGTGCGGGAACGCACCAGCAGAATCTGACTCAGTCAGCGATAGAGAAGTTCGAAATCTTTGTTCCGCCTCTGCATGAACAGGAGCAGATCAAAGAGGTCATCCATAATGCTGAGAGTGAGGTTCGCACTCACCGGGAAAATGCGTCGAAATTATCCAAACTAAAACAGGGCCTCTTGCAAGAGCTGCTCAAAGGAGATAAGCGGGTGAGTGAGAGTCAGATTGAGACTCTAAAAGAGGTAACTGAATATGTCTAAAACCGCAGCGCCTGACGAAGAAGGTGTTAAATTAGACATCCTCCGTTGGGCAAGTGAACTTGGATACGAGACCTTCGGGATCGATACTGCGGAGGGGGCGGCTGTGCTTGACGAAAAGTACGGCCGCGACCCGACAGAGGTTATCTATTACGGGATGCTCCGCGAGTGGCTCGTGGACTCGGATGTCGGCGACAACGACCAGATCACCGAAGACAACGTCGATGACTTCCTGACCTCGCTCCGGCGCGATCTCTCTCACGACAGCGCCAACCTCGTGGAGGCCAACGAGGAGTTCCACCGGTTGCTCGTCCGCGGAAAGCGGTTCGCCGTCACGAGCGAGGAGGGCAAGGAGACGAAGCGCATCTTCGTGCGCCTCGTCGACCTCCGCGACATCGAGAACAACCGCTTCGTCGCCGCCGACGAGTTCCGCGTGAAGCGCGGAGGCAACTCCATCCGGCCGGACGTGAACCTGTTCGTCAACGGCATTCCGCTGGTGACGATGGAGCTGAAGTCGATCGCGCAGGAGAACGACTACTACGACGCCATCAGCGACCTCAAAGACTACGAGGAAGACGTCTCTCGGCTGTTCGTCCCGAACCTCTGGAACGTCGCCGCTGATTCGATGGCGTACCGCTACGGCGCCGTCGGTGCGTCCTCGTCGTTCTACATGCCGTGGGAGGCAGACGAGGACGAGACGCCGCCGGAGTACCGCGTCGGCGAGGAGGAGGCCAACCCGCTCAAGGAGCCGGTGCTGGCGATGTGCAACCACGAGACCCTGCTGGACGTCCTCCGCAACTTCGTGTTCTACGAGCACCGCACCGGCGGGACGGCGAAGATCATCCCGCGGTACATGCAGTACTACGCCGCCAACCGCATCGTCGACCGCGTGCGCGAGGGCCGCACCGACCCCGAGATGCGCCGGGGGCTGATCTGGCACACGCAGGGCAGCGGGAAGTCGTTCACCATGCTGTACGCCGCCCGGATGCTGCTGGAGCGCGGCGTCCTCGACCACCCGAAGGTCGTCCTCGTGGTCGACACGAAGGATCTGGAGGATCAGATGGCCCAGACGCTCAACAACCTCGGTCACTTCGAGCAGTTCACCCGGGCCAAGAGCATCGACCACCTCGAGCGCCGGCTCCAGATCGACCAGAGCGAACTCCTCGTCACGACCATCCAGAAGTTCGAGGACGTGGAGTCCAACCTGCAGCGGGAGCAGCCCACGGTCGTCATGTCCGACGA
Organism: Halorubrum aethiopicum; assembly: GCF_001542905.1. Taxonomy (NCBI): domain Archaea; kingdom Methanobacteriati; phylum Methanobacteriota; class Halobacteria; order Halobacteriales; family Haloferacaceae; genus Halorubrum; species Halorubrum aethiopicum. The sequence goes on from NZ_LOAJ01000001.1 coordinate 99,011, forward strand.
GGCCCACCGGTTCATGGAGAAGGATCTCGGCAACCGGCTGGCCGCCGCGCTCCCAGACGCGTTCCACTTCGGATTCACTGGGACGCCCGTGCGCGAGTCCGAGCGCGACACCTTCGCCAATTACCGGCCCGAGGGCAAGCCCGAGGAGCTGTACCTCCACTACTACTCCATCGGCGAGGGAATCGACGACGGCCTGATCCTCCCCGTCCACTTCACCCTGCGGCACGACATGGAGTGGGACATCGACGCCGAGGCGATCGACGCCGAGTTCGACCGCGAGTTCGCCGACCTCTCGATGGACGAGAGGCAGGATGTCATCGAGAAGTACCTCACCACCACGGAGATCTCAGAACTCCGGCCCCGCGTCGAGGAGGTCGTCTGGGCCGGCGACCAGAAGGGCATCATCGATCACTTCGAGAAGACGGTGCGCCCCAACAACTGGAAGGGGATGGTCGTCACGCCCAGCCGGAAGGCCGCGGCCATCTACGGCGAGGAGCTGCAGAAGTACTACGACCCCGAGGAGGTCGCGGTGCTGTACACCAGCACCGGTGACGACCCCGAGACCGTCCGCCAGTTCCACACGACGCCCGAGGAGCGGGACGCCATCGTGGAGGACTTCAAGGATCCCGACGCGGATCCGAAGCTGCTCGTCGTCGTGGACATGCTCCTGACGGGGTTCGACGCGCCGGTGCTGAAGACGATGTACCTCGACCGGAACCTGAAGAACCACAACCTCCTGCAGGCCATCGCGCGGACGAACCGCCCGGCCGACGGCAAGCACAACGGGGAGATCGTGGACTATCAGGGCGTCTACGCCAACCTCGACGACGCGCTCGACTATGGGTCGGACGTCAAGGACGAGATCAGGCGCGACCGGGAGCAGTTGTTCGAGGACATCGAGCGGCTCGTCGACGACCTTATGGGGCTGTTCGACGGAATCCCGCGAGACAACCGGCAGGAGACGCTGAACCAGTGCCTCGCCCGGCTCAGCAAGTCTCAGCCGAAGCGCGACTTCAAGCAGGGGTACCGCGAGCTGCAGGATCTCTACGAGACCCTCTCGCCGGACGAGGAGCTGGTCGAGCGGGGGATTCAGGACGACTACAAGTGGCTGACCAACGTGTACGTGGCCTTCCGACGGAACAACAACCGGGAGGAGAACCCCGAGGAGAACCTGCGGGAGAAGACGAAGGAGATCATCGCCGACAACGTCGAGATTGAGCAGATCAAGTCCTACTACGAGACCTACAAGCTCGGCGAGCGCCACCTCCAGCAGGTCGACCAGATGACCGAGCCCGCGGCGAAGGCGAACGCGATCGAGCACGCCACTCGGGAGCACCTCCAGCCCCGCGTCGACCAGAATCCCCGGTACCGGTCACTCAGCGAGAAGCTGGAGAATATCGTCGACCGGTGGCGGCGCGGCGAACTCGAAGACCCGGAGGCCGTCGAGAAGCTCGAACGCGTGGAGCGGGATGTCATCGAGTTTGAGGACGCCCTCGACGACCACGGCCTGAACGAGGCCGAGCACGCCATCTACTCCGAGCTGACGGAGAGCTACGACGGGGAGGTCGCCGACGATGACGAAGCCGAGCGCATCGCGACCGACCTCTGGGAGCAGTTCGACGAGGAGATCGACCGGTTCGACGGCTGGGAGACGCACACTGAGACCCGCAAGCAGATCCGCCGGCTCCTCATCCGTCGGCTGGCGAAGGAACACGGGAAGGTCGCGCTCGCGAAGGACGACCAGTTCCTTGAGCAGACCATCGAGTACCTCGTCGAAAATGCCGAGTGAGACGAGCAGTTCGCTCCGGGTCTTCGATGAGACGATCAACTACGAGGTGCGGCGGAGCGACGACGCCACACAGCCACGGATCGACGTCGACATTCACGGTGTGACGGTCGTTCTGCCGACAGGCCGCGATATCGACCCGCAGAAACTCGTGGAGGACAACGCCCAGTGGGTGCTGGAGAAATGGCGCGACTACGAAGCCCATCGAGAGCAGGCACCGTCACGCTCGTTCGAGCCCGGCGAGACGTTTCCCTACCGGGGTCGAGACCTTCCGGTTGAGGTCAGGGCCGTTGACCGATCGTATGTTGCCCCCGACGCGTTCGTCCTCGCCAGCGATAACGTGGATGAAGCTGGAATTCAGGTTACGCTGGAGACCCTCTATCGTCGGGAGGCGAGGTCGGTATTCGAGACCCGAATCGACCACTACGCAGACGAGATGGATGTCAATCCCGGCAAGTTGGAACTGCGTAACCAGCGAACTCGATGGGCCAGCTGTTCGCCACAGCGGACACTCAGCTTCAACTGGAGACTCATAATGGCTCCTGATGACGTGATTGATTACGTAGTCATCCACGAACTTGCACATCTATGCGAACAGAATCACACGCGCCAGTTTTGGAATATTGTTGGTCGGTATGACCCCAATTATGAGGAACACGTTGACTGGCTTACCGAGAACAGCTCAAAGCTCATTTTCACCGAGGACGACTTGTGATGCAACTCGCTCTAGTTCCCGGAAGGTCACACTCTCTTTATATGAACTATCTCTGTCTGAGATGGCGATAACTATCTGGCGTCCACAGATCGGCGGATAGATAGCCTAATACTTGTGACGGTGGTGCAGAAGTCTTCTCACCCTGTATGCCGGATCTCTATTGTTAGTGATAGTAGATTCCAAGGCGATGTAGAACGATATTGGGCCAGCTCTCTAATCTGTTTATTCGTGAAGTGGCAACCGGGATCCAGCGAGTAAGAACTTGAAATATTCTGCACCACCGCCGAATGCGACTGTGTTGAAAACTTCGTTCAACACTTGTCTGACCTTACGATTTGTCGAGATCTCTGAGCAGATGGTACGAATGGCACACGAGAATAGTCACTTAACGAGCGGGTGTTCGCGATCTTCAGATGTACCCTGCTGGCCCGCACCGATGCTCAATAGGCCCCAAACCCATATTATAATAATTCTGAACATAATTCAAATTCCGGTGATGAGCAAAACCACACGAACAGAGGACTCTCTCTTTCTCTAAAACCTTCCTTACTGATCACGAAATGCGGCACGGGGTAGAATAATATGTATTTTGATACTTACCCACTATACTAATACTTCTGGTTTCCAGTATATGCTCTCTAGAAGGCCTATATGCCGCTATTTTAGATGTTTGTGGCGGCACCAGATAAGCTTACATATTCGGACAAATACACCTTTCCGACCACCGTTTGAATCGGTATGGTCGGTTCAACCACCCCTCGAAAGCACTCCATGCTCCAACGAGGGGAAGCTCCGACGATGACTGACGCACTCCTGTCGGGACGAGATCGGTGCTTCAGCGTCGATTATGCTCGCGTTTTGGCGTTCAAATCGTCGGCCGGTTGTAGCCGTCCATGGAGGTGGCACGACATCCGAATCGAATGGACACCATCTCTCAGACAGGGTTGTACAGCGGGGCGTTTCCGCCAACCCTGCGCTTGGTTAGTCGAACAGACGCCCAGCCACCACGCAAAGACTGCTGTACGTCCACCAAAATAATGTCAGCAACTCATAAAGATACGGAATCCGTTTCCAAAGAGACAGACGACTCGAGCGAGAGCAATATCAAGCGGTACAACATCACGATGGATGAGGAGCACCATGACGAGGTGGTTGATTTCGTCGAGAACCGCGGGGAGACATTCAGTTCTTTCGTCCGTCGGGCAGTCGAGGCCCGTCGTCATCGACTGGAAAATGACGGTGTCGCTCGTGAGTTCCAGCCACTCCTTGACGAGATTGAAGGGGTCGGAGAGGGTGTCGAGAACCTCACCTCTCAACTCGATCAGCTTCAGTCACTCATCAAGGAAGTGGCCGAGCGGAACGGAGACAACGTAGTGTCCGACGACGGTGATTCGCTCTCAAACGAGACAACGGATTCTGTCCTTGCTCATATCAGGGACATAGACGGAGCGACGATCCCGGAACTGGTTGAGGAGACATCCTTCGAACGACACACGGTGCAACGAGCTATCGCCAGACTCGAGGCCGACTTCGTAATTACGGAGAGGGACGAGAATGGGAGCGTTCCCGTCTGGGAGGTGAGGTAAAGTATGGCAACTGCTGACTCCAACGACGATGACGAGTTTCGCGAATTCAATGACCCTCTCGTTCGGAAGTTCCTGTGTCGACGTCAGCGCCAGAACAAGGAGTCATCTGTCGAAAACGACAAAACAGTCTTCCGACAGTACCTTCCGATGCTGGGAGAGAAGTCGGTTGAAGAGGCAGAATTCCCGGATGTCGTTGACTTCGTTGACCAACTCGTCGACAAGGGATGCCCAGAGTCCACGATCCGCGTCTACCTCAGCTCGATCAGCAAGCTGCATCAGTATCTCAACCGGTTCCACGATGCGAATATGCCGGGGGTGGCGAATATCCCCGAGATGTATAACAACCTCAACGACCCGCACGAGCGCAAGCCGCTTGATCGCGACGAAGTGAGGCAGCTGATCGACGCTACACAGTCACTCCGAGATGCTCTCATTATCGGGTACCTCTATTACACCGGCAATCGGGCGTCGATTCCAGCTAAACTCAAGCTTCGTGACGTTGATCTTGAGGCCGGTACGATCTACATCGATAACCTCAAAAACAGTGGCGAGCGGGAGATCTCGATCCACGACGATATAGAGTTCTTGCTTCGTGTGTGGCTCACCGAGGAACGCGAAGCGTATCCGCCAGCGAGCGAGAGTCCCTATGTCTTTGTCGGCGAACAGTCAGCCGAGCGATTGTGCAAAGAGCGCATCTGGAAAATCGTCCACGAGGCGGCTGGTCGAGCGGGAATCCAAGAGGTTGTTGGTCAAACAGCCCACGACAATAATATCTACAAGGTCACGACCCACGTTCTACGTCACTCCTTCGCCACACACGGGTTCGAAGATGGGATGACCAAGGGAGATCTTGCAGCGTTCCTTGGCCAAGAAAACGAGGAATCAGTAGAAGTGTACATCGAGAGCAACGAGATAGGTGAAGCAGTGAAGGCTTACAACTCCTCTTACGAGGGTATCTAGTAACAGGAAGACTGTTTCTGACGAGCAGTAATTCCTATTCCTTCAACCCTTCTGAGACAGCTTACACACGAACTACACACTGGAATTGTTCTAAAAGTTTTTAGAATTGCTAAGATGTGTGCTCCGTGTGTATCTGAAACGAAGCGGTAAATCCTACTGAACAATCCAAAGAGTGCGACGAAACGAGGAAGTTGGTTACAATCGAGTTCCTATCATTGCCTGTCGAGGAACGAGTGGGCCGATCTGTTTGACCCGACGCCAGAGTTCTTTCACCGGCTGATCATCATCTACAGCTCGCAGATTGTCGGTAATCCACATATCAGCGTCAAAGTGAGCGCTAGCCGACGATTCTGGCTGGTGGAAATAATCCTCAATCACCGTCTCGAGGCAGAGGTGATTGAGGCCGCGGAAACTTGTGTCGCACCCGTGAGCAAGAAGCCGTGTACGAATTCGTGGAAGGGTTGAGGCGGACGAGGTAATAAGGGTCGTTCTTCTTTCCTTATTCCGACAGGGCTGAAGATGTTCTTCCATCAGTTCCTTCAACAGACTACCTTCGCAATCTACTGCAGACAGCGACCGCGACTCTTTTCGCACTAGCTGGTTTATGTTTCCGAATCCGACATTCCATCCGACACAGTCACCTCCATCAGAATACTCCACCTCCAGCAGGCACCACACCTCAATTGTGTTGTCGGGTGCGGCGAAAATGCCACTCTTATTGAGCATACCCTGACCTCCTTTGTTCGAATTGAGGAGTTAGAGAGTACCATACGGATGATACCCGGGACATTTCGAGGCCGGGTTGTATCGAATGTGACCGGGACGTACAGACGTGGGATATCATTTTGATACGGATCTCGAGGATCCGAAGCGGTGTGAAAAAAGCTGCGTAGGTAATTTGACAATTTCAGTCAGATACACGAGCACCATTGCGGATAGGTCTACACGGCATTCAAAACGGAGAGCCAGAGAGGTTTCATCGTGGAATCTTAGTCAGGAATGAGCTTTGTCGATATGTACAGTGGTACTGATAGCGGCCATATAGTGAAATAGATCAACCGACAGGCGGCATATATTCGGCGTACCGTTCGCAATCTCAACTCCAGATTTACTCTATCTTGATTTCGGAGAAGAAAAAGCGAGGAACTGTCGAGGTCGCAGATCTACTCTACATCAGCGGGAGGATCGAAGTAGAACGTGTCCTCACGTTCAACTTCCGAATAGTGTTCGAGAAAGCTGTAACGACAGCCGAGACGGATAGCGTCTAAAGATATCGTCTCTGTCCACGGAATCCGAACGAGAGTCTTTCTGCCCATCGTTGGATGAGTGACCCTAAATGAGACACCATCCTCAGCTGATACCTCATCGTTCGAAAGCAGCTGTGTTGCGAGTACTGCTGGAGGATCCGTGGGTACGTAGACTAGGAGAGCGATATAACCGTCGTCCAGAAGCAACTTTGTAAGCTGCTCTGACCAGATATTGAAACAGCCTAGCTCACCGTCTTCGTATTTGTACTGGCAGGACTTGATTTCGACCTCGTCGCCATCGGATGTTCGAGCGTCGTACCACGATCCGTGATCTTCTTCCAACTCAAATTTCTCACGAAGATACTTCTCGGCACGCCACCAGATCGGTGGATCGTCTGAACTCGAAGAGGTGTGGTCGAGCTGGTACTCCTCATCGCGTAGAGGGTAGCGTCGCATCGGTCACCCCCAACCCCTAGGGAATCGCTGTCGGGAGAGGGCGAAGTGACTCTTCAGCCCTCTTAATTGACGACGAGAGGTTAAGAACGGGTTGTCTCTCCCGGGCCGATCAGCTGAACGTGCCAATCTTCCGGTTAACCGTCTTCCGGCTGGTCGAATGTCAGTGCCTCTGCATCGTGGCCTTGGATGGCCAGTCATGCCTGTCTCGATCATTGGTCGTTTGCTCGCCTCCTGTGGTCGGTCTATAGCACCGACTGCTGGTGCTGCCCTCGAGGATCTACCCCGTGTAAATAAGAATTATGTCAGGAGTGGGATCTCGGTGGGACAAATAGCGTTCAGGAACACACACCCCACGTCTTGAATGAATATCTCTTGCTTTCACTGTCGTATAGTCACTATTGGTGACCGGGGCACACACCCCTCATCTTGAATGTAATTGCGAATCACGATCCGCGAGAGAGGAGCCCTCACTCGATACTTTCTGTTATCGGAAAGGCAACATATTCTATCATACAGTGCATTGTCCCGAGTATGCAGCGCCGCGAGTTCTTCGTAGCGGCTGCCGCTACGCCCATCGTGGGGTTTCCCGACTTTGAGAGAGGTGAGAGCGATTCCTCGGAACTTCCAGAATCAGATGATCCGATGATTTGGTTTGGCCAGCTCTCTGTGGCTGTAGAAGCGCCGGCCGACGAGGCGGAGGCGCTTGAGGCAGTTGAGTGGATTCGTGGTGACCGCGAGATAGAGGAAGCGATACGACGGGCAGCTCGGGATGAGTACGACGAAGATGAACTGATCGAACGGTTTGTTGCAACGTCGGACTGGGTGGAGTATGAGTGACGAGCTTCCTTCATACTTGGAATTGGATGTTATCCCGGATACAATCCTTGAGCCGCCAGAACGGTTCGACCGCATCAAGAACCGGATCGGGTGTTGTGGCGTGAAACCGAACCTCGTCTATGGTGGGTATGTCCATCGGATTTGGGTGACGCACGCCGTCGATTTTGTTCGGGAAGTGTATGACGGCGATGTCGACGCCTATGTGGATATGTTCGCACCCAATCTCTGTTCCCCAGAGGTAGTGAAAGAAATGCGGGAAGCTGTCGAGCAGGCTCTCGAGTTCCACGACGAATACGAGAGAGAATTCGAGATACTGCGTGAGTACCGAGAACAGGAGTGGCAGCGGCTCCGTGAGAAGAGCTATAACGGTGGCTCAGATGCCGTCGAATAGCTCCTGTAGCTCCCGCATTTTTTGCTCAACTTCCCACTCCTCCATCTTCTCGTGTTCTCCGGCGATTCGATAAGAGTGTGCGACGAGTGAGTTCACGCTTGCCAGAAAGTTCTGCATATTGTGTCGTAGCTGCTCGTCTGACTCGCTGCTGTCCAGCTCCTCGTAGTTCCTCCTCAGGATCTCGATTGTCATCCCAAGGTCATCGGGCATATCCGGATCCGTCGACTCGACCCTAATGAATGCCGGCCTACAGCTGCTCTGCCGTCTCTTCGACTGTGATGGCGTTCTAGCCTATCCCCGTAGACACTATACCAACTTCACGGGTCTAATCAGTACGTCACAAGCGGGATTTTAGAGTTCCACAAGAAACAGAGGGGCTAGAGTGGGTTTCATTCAAGACGTGGGGTGTGTGGTTGCCCAGATTGGAGGATAGAAAGTCGAAACTTGTGGATGTGATGCGGCCGTTCAACCACTATCACGGCACTACGCCCTAAAAAATAGCTCAACTCTGTGCTGATTGAACGCCCTGCCAAAGGTCATAGAGTACCTTGGTTAGTCGGGTCGCCTCATCCGCCATTCCCTCAATCTCTTCGTCGGTTCGGCCCACTACAATCGAATGTGCCCCAGCATCCCCATGTTCCTTGAAATCATCTAATTTGTCAAGGAGTTCCTCGTCAATATCACGTGAATAGATTCGGAAATCACCGACATTATCCCGTAAATTCTTCTTAAGCTCTGCCAAGCTGTGATGATACCCACGATCAGAATCGAAGAACAGTTCGATGTTCTGCCGCCCGTAGTGGCCGCGTAGGATATCTGCGAGCAGATTCTCGAATAATTTCCGAGTCAGGACTAGTACGGCGTCATTGACACGGACGCGATAACACTCATTTATGTCCTCGACCAACTGTTCGTAGAACTGATCCTCCACGACATCTGTGTCAATAAATCGATCCTCTCGCGGTTCCTCCACAAGGGAGGTATCCACACAGTTCTCAAAATGCTCCAATCCTGTCGGAGATAGCACGTATCCCCCGTTGCTCGGCGAAAGCCAGTCTGCGTCTTCAAGGCGATTAAAGTACGTCGAGACGTGCTTCGACGGGACTGACTCCCGTGAGTCGTCAATGACGTTCCGAACGTCTTCGTGAGCTACCGGTTGTTGATCCTCGAACTCTTCTAAGTAATAGATAGCGAGGCCAACGACCTCCTTTTTGCTCGAGTATTCGGCGTGTTGCAGAAGTCTGTCGAAGTTCATCTATTGTTCAACAAGGTGTCCTTTTATTTATTTACCATTATGGGTCGCGAAGATCCTATACCGTGTCTTTTCATTCGGATCTAGACAGCGTCTATTACCTCTCCAAACAATCTAGTGAAAATAGCCACCGATCGAGATGTTTTGCTCCCGTTGCTTTGGCCATCAGCGCAGTCGAAGACTTCGGTTGTCACAACCCTGTGTTATCGCGTTGTGGAGGGAGCGGCCAGTATTGAATGTAGTTATTGAAGCCAACTGCTAGTAGTAGTTTAACCCAAAATCTACAAGCGAGTGAGACAATGATACTATACAAGCCCGACGATGGCCACCATCACCCACTCTAGCACCCTCGGGTTTGAACTCGAGATGGAGTACGATGAGGGATTTGTGGAAGGAGACTTCGTCCAAGTTCCCGGCCCGGAGGAGAGTAAATATGTGGCACAGATCACCCATACAGAGACAGACGACGGACACATCGAGGCGAGTGCATCTGTCATCGGTAGTTACCCCAGTCTCCCGTTTCGACAGGGTACTGAAGTTGAGAGGGCCGATGAAGACTTAGTTCTCGAAACGCTCTCATTGCCCTCCAGCGGTATCCAGATTGGGGCGCTCCGTAGCTTTGGGACACCCCTCTACCTCTCCGTCGAGAAGTTCATGGAAAAACAAGTGGGCGTCTTTGGACGGACGGGAAGCGGGAAGTCGTACACTGCCGGAGTGCTGATGGAAGAGCTATTTGAATACGACCAGCCGATGGTGATCGTCGACCCTCACGGCGAGTATGCATCGCTAAAAGTGAAACCTGACGGGGAGGCGAGCGACTATCGGGTCGTTGAATATGCCGACCTCGAATTTAATTCAGCCGCAGATCGCGATCTCGATCTCGACAGCATCGATCCGCTTGACCTCGCCCGGCCCGGACAGGCGACCGTTCTCAACCTTCGCGGGGTGGACACCGAGCGTCAAGAAGACATCGTGGCGACCCTTCTCGACGCTCTGTTTTTGGCCCGAAAACGGGATCGCATCCCCGCGACTAAGGTCTTCCTCGAAGAGGCTCATCTGTTCGCCCCCCAGCGGAAAAACGAGCCGCGCTCCGTCATCGAGAACATCGCCAAGGAGGGCCGTAAGTTCGGCTTCACGCTGACACTAATCAGCCAACGTCCGAGCGAAATCTATCCAAACATCCGCGCCCAGTTGCAGGCGTTTACGATTCACAAGCTCACAGACGACACCGATATCAAGAAGATCATCAAGAGCGCTGAGGGGCTCGATTCCTCGTGGGGCACGCAGATCCAGAAGCTCCAGACTGGCGAGGTGCTGTTCGTCGGCGACGTAATCGCCTCGCCGACCTTCGTCGATGTTCGCGAGCGTCGGACGAAACATCACGAAGGAAGCGAGGGGATGTTCCAAACGAGCGACCACGCCCGGGATGCTGCCGCGGTCGATGACCGCCAGACAGAACTAGACGAGGAAGTGACATCGGCAACAGTCGCGCGACTCAAGGAACGCATCGACGAACTCGAAACAGAACGCGATCGGCTTCGCGAGCGACTCGAACAGGAGCAGGAGGGGGAAACTAATGAACGGATCGCGGAACTCGAAACTACCGTCGACGAGCAACGGAAAGAAATTGACGAGCTCCAGTCGAAGATTCGCGATCGGGAGACGTCGATTGAGGAGCTTGAAGCGGAGCTCGAGGAGCGAGAGCAACAGATCCGAGAGCAGCGGAATAAGATCCAGCAACTTCGGGCAGAACGTGACGCTCTCGGCGAGGGCACCAGCAGTTCGGCCTCATCAGAGGCCGACGACGGGGAGGGCGACATTCTCGACCATCCGTACGTAGACCGCGTGCTTGCGCGGCTTCGGGAGGAACTCGCAGCCCTAGACAAGTACGAGCGTGGAATGCTCGAGTTCTTCCTCTACAACGAGAGTGGTTCGATCGAGGACGCGTACTTCCACGCCGGGGGATCGCCCAACTCCTCTCAGCGGTACGAGAAGGCCGAGACGTTGGTCGAGAAAAATTTCATTCGCAAACGGAAGCGAGGCGAGTACGTGTACGCGTTAGACGATCTCATTGAGGATAAGCTCAATGACTTTACCGATCAAGGGAATATTGACGTAGCAATTGACACAATCGAGGACGACTTAACCTCCTCAGCTTCGAAATGAGCCACCTCTGTAGTAGACTTAGATAGTATCTGCTTTACTTATAAACCGGTATCTTGGTTCTCACTATCTAAGTCAAGATTACGAAGGTCTCATTCGAGAGATTCTACGCCAAGCCCATCACAATAACTCGTTCGGGATATTCTCTGTACCTCTTTTTCGCACTCCTATGGGCTTCTGTAGAGCGTTTAGTTTTTATAGAACTAACGTCTGTCCCTTACTGTCTCCTGCCCTCTGCATCCGCGACGAAAGTTATGACTTACCCTTACTCCTTACCTCTCGAATTCTACCATCTTGTACTGTATAGAGATGTTTTAAGGGGTATCCTATCACAAGTGGCAAAGAATTTATTGTGGTTTAGTATGTATGTGACGGCAAGGCATGGAAGACGACGAACCGTCACAGTCAACGCTCCAAGACCTCCTCGTCGACGAGGAACAGATGAACGAAGAGTTGCTGACCAACCTGCTGGCCGACTACGTTGGTATCGGGAGCAACTCCGGGAGTCTCGTGCCCACACCTGCGTTCGAAGAACTGACCGCGAAACAGCAGATAACCGTGGTGTTGCTGGCGCAGAGAGCACGGCACGAACTCGATATGGTGGAGTCGGAACAGCTCACTCCATCGGAGATCAGCGAGGAAAGCGGGATCAAGACGGGTACCATCTACCCGACCATTCGGGAATTAGAGGAGGAAGACGTCGCCGTGGGTAACGACGGAAGCTACCACATCCCGCCGTACAACTTTACAAAAGCCAAACAGCTCATCCGGGGTGATGCGTAATGAACGACGACGTAGAGGCGCTCCAAGAAAGGGTGGAGCAGCTCGAAGACCGTGTGGCTACAATCGAGGAGCAATTCGAGTCCGGGGAGGTGCCTGACGAACCTGCAGACCTCCGAACATTCGTCGAGCAGGTCGATCCATCGACGCACGTCGAGCGCGTGGTGACGATTGGGTACTACTTTGAGATACAACAGGGCCGCGAGAACTTCACTGTCGAGGATATTGAGGAGGGCTATCGTACCTGTAAAATCCAAAAGCCAGCGAATCCGAGTGACGCGCTCGCAAACGCAGAGAAGCGTGGCTGGCTGATGAGGGACGGCAAGGATGAACACTACCAGCTGTGGATGCTGACCCGCGAGGGTGAGCAGTATGTCGAGGAGGTGAGCGAGGCATGAGTCTCGAAGACGAGATTCAAGACCGCCTCGTGGCCGACAGCGAGTCCATCCTCCAGAACAACCTTGATCGGGTCGAGGAGCTGTTCCAGCTCCATAGCGACGGTACTATCGACATCAGCGAGAAGTACCGCGATGTCGGCCCGGAGAACAGGATGTTGATCTACCTCATTGCCCAGCGGTTCGCAAAGGAGGGCAGCATTGCTGACGAAGACACCATCGACTCGGAGTACTTCTACAAGCGGATTGACCGCAAGGAACGGACTATTCGAGATTACTTGCAAAATCTCCGGGAGGTAGGACTTGCCACCAAAAAGGGCAGAAGCGATCATCGACTAATCGTCGAAAACCTCCCCGACGCACTCGACCGACTGGAGGAGGCGGTCGACTCGACCAGTGATAGCGAATGACGACTACATCGAAGCCCCGACTGTACTACCCGCCTAGCCACACGCTTGACACACTTAAAGCGGTCATCAGTGGGAGCCATACGAGAGAACAAATCGCCGACGAACTTGGAATCAGCCCCAACACGGCCAAAAACAAAGTACACGACCCGCTACACCTCGGTCTCATCGAGAGTGACGGTGAGAAGTACAAAGCCACTGACGAGGCACGACGACTTGTCCAGCTCCAAGACGACGACGTACTTGAAGACCGGTTCGTAGACCTCCCCGGCGTGGAGGGAGTATTAGAAAAGCTTGAGAATGGAGGAGCCACAGCCGAAGAAATCGGACGCATCATCAGTTTTGAAACGGAATCAGGAGCCGCAGACACGGAAACTTTCGAGAAATATGGGCGAGTGTATGCTCAGTGGATTCACCGTCTTGACCTAGGCGAGGTTGAGGAAAACAACTCCCAGTCTCAGCATCCGTTGGAGAATGATCGGGGTGCAAACAATCCCCGTGTGCCTCCACAGAAGGTTATCGAGGCGCTGCGTGTTATGGACGAGGTCGAGACTAGGGCGGAGTTAGCCGACCGACTCGATCACTCAGAACGATATACGCAGAAAATACTCACCACGGCGTACGCACTCAAGGTCGCGCAAACTGAGCGTGGGGGCGGCTTCACCACGACGAAAACTGGCCGCACGCTGACGACGACTAGTCAAGGTAAGCAGCGGGAGTTACTGCGAGATAATTTGCTTGAAATACCCCTCGTGCAAGCATACTGTAATCGCGTTCCAAGTGGCGAATTTAAGAACAAGGCAGTGATAGAACAGGTTTCTGAGGAATACAGCCTCGGCTGGAGTGAGGGGACTATCAGAACGCGATCACAACGCCTCTACCAATGGTTGATCTTTACTAGGCTGGCTGAAGAAAAGAAACAAGGTACCCTCGAGGCGACCGACAAGATGCCTCGAGGAAATTTACCTGATCCGTAGATATCTACCGAGCGAGAATCAGTGTTCTGAGTTAGTTAATAACCGCAGACCGGGACGGGTAGTAGTTGTAGGACGCGTGTACCGAATATCGAGTCCCGTAGCAGTATCTCAATGGTTGTTTCGAGAGCATCACCCATACCTGATTGGCTGGATTCTGGACGGTTAATGCCGGCACGGAGCAGCATTTTCATACTTGGACTCTGTCACGCTAGTTGGGCGATCCGCCCCGACCTAACCGAGTACGTGGGCTTGGGGGAGCGGAGTAATCCCCTTCGATAATTCGGATATGCTGCAAGCCGGCATTTATCAGTCAGGACGGGCCCTCTGAGCTTGAGATGCAAACGACATTCACTTCACAGGATGAGGCACGGGAGGCGTTGACAGTTGACTACGGAATTTCCGAGAAGAACGTGGATGCCTTGTTCGATGCTGTGGACACCGCGACAGAGTCGTTGATTGACGAGTACGGCCTACATGGTGAGGTGGACACGGATACTGTGCAGCGGTGGCTGCAGATCGGTTCGGCAGAAAATATTGCATGGTTTGTCGACGAGGGAGTGTTGGCTGTCGATGAACTGGATGGCTTCATCAGCGATCTCGGCGTATCCGAGATGGAAACGGTCGCTGGACGGGTGGCTACGAGGAATAGGGACTTGATGCGTCTGTCTGAATCGATTTTATCGGGCTGACGTAGTAATCAACTCTGTTTAGGGGTGTAGTCTACCAATATGTGCTTACGGATTTGAGGAATCTCGCGTCGCGTGGCGGAACTCATCACGTCCGCACAATTGTAGGTCTTGAGCACGAATCGGACTGTATGGGCCGGAATATGCTCGTCGACGGCGAGTGGAAGACAGACCTCGAACCGTACACCGACGAGGATGGCGCGTTCGACCGGGTCGAAACCTCGTTCCGCGACTGGATTCGCGGCACGCATCGAAGCGCAGACGATGTCGTGGCGGACGGGCCGGAACCCGAGGGCGGTCGCTACCACCTCTACATTGCGCGGAACTGTCCGTGGGCACACGGGGCTGCGCTCACGCGCCGGTTGGCCGGACTCACCGACGCCGTCTCGATGGACATCGTCGACCCCGTCCGCGAGGACGAGGGCTGGGAGTTCACGTCCGAGAAGGACGGCTGCACGTCCGACACCGTCAACGGCGCCGACTATCTCCGCGAGGTGTACGTCGCGGCCGACCCCGAGTACACGGGCCGCGTGACCGTCCCCGTGCTGTGGGACACGCAGGAGGACACCATTGTCAACAACGAGTCCATCGAGATCATGCGGATGTTCGCCACCGCGTTCGACGGTGTGGGTGATGATGGGATGAACCTGTACCCCGAGGGCTACCGCGAGGAGATCGACCGCATCATCGACGCTATCTACGACTCCATCAACAACGGTGTCTACCGCGCCGGCTTCGCGGAGTCACAGGAAGCCTACGACGAAGCCGTCACCGACGTGTTTGATGCCCTTGACCACTGGGACGAGGTGCTGGCCGACCAGCGATACCTCGCCGGCGACCGGCTGACCCTCGCAGACGTGCGGATGTTCCCGACGCTCGTCCGCTTCGACCACTGCTACCATACGGCCTTCAACTGTGATCGGCAGTACCTCCACCAGTACGAGCACCTCTGGCCATACCTGCGCGACCTCTACCAGACGCCGGGTGTCGCAGAGACGGTGCGAATGGAGCACATCAAGGATCAGGGCTACTATCAGGGCGAAATCACGCCCATCGGCCCGGATATAGACTTCGATACACCTCACGACCGCGACCAGTTGTCGGCTGAACCATCGAACATCCCATCGGTCGAGTAGCTCGCAGGTGCCCGTGCAGTTAGTCATTCCTCTGTGTGCCGATTACCCACTTTTTTGTGTGCTACCTCTGTTTACTCGCCAGTAAGAGCAATATTGCATGTCACTAGCTGATGCGCACAGACCGACGAACACGCGCGAGCGGTACCGCTTGATGACTGACGCGGCCTCCCGACCGTTTGCGGTCGGCGCCGTCGCCGTTCCCTTGGTACTTCCCGTGTTGGGCTACCTCTCGGGTGATGTCCGAATTATGTTCACTGTCCACCTCTTCCTCGGTGCCTTCTGGTTCGGAACTGCGGTACTCGGCGCGGTCGTGCTCGGGCCCGTGATGGGGAATCTCTCCGAGGAAGCCAACGTCGAGTTTGCCGAGGGCTTCGTCCCGAAGATGAACCTGCTGATGGAACCGGTCTCGGTTGGTGTGGTCGGCTCGGGGATTGGCCTCGCCAGTATGATGGGGCTGTGGGCATCTCCGACCCCATCGCTGTGGGCAGCACTCGTCCTCGCGATTGCACTGCTCATTCTCGGGTTCGGCCCACTCCACAAATTCACGGCAGGTATGTTCGACGAGATTGCCGCCGACAATACTGACCACGATCGCCTCGCCTCCCTGAACAAGAAGTACGGGATGCTGAGTCTAGTCGAACTCGTCCTGATGATCGCCATCGTCGCCACGATGTCCGGCCTCCGCTGGGGCTTCTAATACCGAATTCGTTGCCGAACGACACTCGATTTTCACTTCGTCCCCTCGCTCTAATACAGTCTCTCCCGAGTACTACCGACAACTTTGACGCGGCTGCGCTTCAGGGAGGACATATGGCTGTTGACATCGCTATCTCTGATGCGCTTGTTCTCACCGTCGACGAGCGTAACCGTCTGTACGAACGTGGGACGGTGCTCGTCGACGACGGTCGCATCACGGAGGTGCGCAAGTCCGAGGACGGCGATGGGGAGATCGAAGCCACGCACACGATCGACGGCGACGGAAAACTGGTGATGCCGGGGCTAGTCAACGCCCACACCCACCTCGAACTGACGCCGCTAATCGGTGCGTTCAGCGATCTCGACCTGCTGGAGATGATGGGCAGTATGACGGCCATCTACGGCCGTCTTGGCGAGGGCGACTTCGACTATCTGGTCGAGGCGGGGTACGAACTTGCCGCTCTGAATTTCCTCCTCGGGGGCGTCACGACGATCAACTCGATGGATGTCCGGCCGAGTGCGGGCGCGGAGACGTTCGGCGAAGCGGGCCTCCGCGGCTTCTTCGGCCCGACAATCACGGATCTGTTCTGGGACGTCCCCGTCGACGAGCAGTTCGACCGCGCTCGAACGTTCATCGACGAGTACCACGATACCTACGACGGCCGGATCCGGGCGACGATCTGCCCGCACGATGACTGGTCGTGTACGCGCGACCTCTGGGAGCGCACGGCCGATCTCGCGGCCGAGTATCCCGACCTGCTCGTCCACACCCACTTACTGGAACTCGAGGAGAGCAACACGATGGCGCGGGCGAATGGCGGCGAGGACTCGCTCGATCTGCTCGATGACGTCGGATTGCTCGACGACCGGCTGGTTGCGGCGCACTTCCGCGTCGCCGACGAGGCGGACATCAAGCGGACTGCCGAGGCGGACGCGTCCGTGGCACACTGCCCGTCGGTGTTCTGCTACTGGAACCCGGACGCCGAGATGCAGTGGACGCCCGTCCCGGAACTGCGAAAGGCGGGTGTCGACGTCGGGCTGGGAATCGACGACCACTATTGGCACGACTCCTACAGTATGTTCGGTGAGGCCCGGCAGGCTCGCCTCGCGGCCAACGTCAAGCGGACGACCGGCCAGTTCTCCTCGATGGAGCTGGTGCGGATGCTGACGATCGACGGTGCTCGGGCGCTGGGTATCGGCGACGAGATCGGGAGCATCGAACCGGGTAAGCGGGCGGACATCATCCTCCTCGACGTGGACAAGCCGAAGTTCACCCCGTTGACCAACATACCTGCCCACGTCGTGAACAACGCCGCGCCGGCGGACGTGGAGACGGTTATCGTCGACGGAGAAGTCGTGATGCAGGGAGGGGCACCGAAGACGATGGATGCCGATGCGGTACAGCAGCGCGTGGAGGAGGCAGTCGAACGCTTTGCCGACGAGACGGGGTGGGAACTGGACATTGGAGGCGGTGAACCGCCGGGGTCGGTCGAGACGATCCGAGACCTCCCCAAGCGTGGGCCCGCCCGCCTGCTCTCTCGGCTTGCCCTCCAATCGGCGCGTGACAAGTTCCCCTTCTGATCGACCATGTCCACGTCACCGTTTCCTCCCGGGTACGTCCGGTTCGATGACGTCCGAACCTCGATGCCGGAACCACGCCGGGTGCAGGTTTCCGAATCGGTCGCATTAGAGACGATACACGTGGATGGGTCGGATCCAGCAGTCGTGTTCGTTCACGGCGGTCTCGGCTCGCTGTGGAACCCCTATCCGCAACTGAACGCATTCGAGGGCGAGCAGGAGCTGGTGACGTATTCGCTGGCCGGAAACGGCAACTCCACGACGCGTCCCGAGCAGTCGCTCACCGGGCACGTCACCGACCTCCGAGATCTGCTCGATGCGCTTGACGTCGACCGACCAATCGTCCACGGCCACAGTTACGGCACCGCCATCGCGCTCGAATACGCCAAACGCCATCCGACGGCTGGCCTCGTGCTCCACGCAGGGGGTGATCACGACCTCACACCGGCGTGGGAGAAACCGCTGTTACGGCTGTTCCTCGCGCTTCGACTGTATCACCTGCCTGCGAACGACGCGCTCATCCGTCAACTGGCCTACAGCGTCGGCTTTCATGAGGAGACAGCCGAGGCCGTCGTCGAGGATTTCCTGCAATCAAATCCCTTGCCGCGCCGCCGCTCGGCGTGGACGACTGTGACCGAGGCGTTCTGGGGCTACGATGGACGCTCCGATACCGAGCGGGTCGACGTGCCCGCGCTCGTCATCCACGGCCCTGCCGATGGGATCGTCCCGGTCGATGCGGCACGCGGGACTGCGCGTCGGCTCCCCGAGAGCGTGTTCTGCCGGATGGAGCGCACCGGTCACGTCGCGATGATCGAACGGCCGGCTGCGTACAATCGGCTCCTCCGGGCACTCCTCGCGGCAATCGAAGCTGAGCGTGATCTCGAATCGGCGGTTCGTGATCGGCTTGGCGAGCATAACAGCGACTAGCCGTCCATTCCCACCGATGTTGGCTCTCGAAGGGGCAACACGACCTACGCCGTGATATCGGCCCGACGCAGGAGTTGCGCGTTGACCGCGACGATGACCGTACTCGCCGACATAAGGACGGCCCCCACTGCGGGCGAGAGCAAGATGCCGATCGGGGCGAGGATACCAGCAGCGAGCGGGAGGGCAAAGACGTTGTAGCCGGCGGCCCACACGAGATTCTCCTGCATCTTCCGGTAGCTCTTCCGGCTGAGGCGGACGAGACTCACGACGTCCCGGGGGTCGTTCTCGACGAGGACGACGTCCGCTGACTCGACAGCCACGTCGGTACCCGACCCGATTGCGATGCCGACATCCGCACGCGTCAGCGCGGGGGCGTCGTTCACGCCGTCACCGACCATCGCAACCAGTTGATCCTGCTCCTGTAGCTCGACGATTTTCTTGTCTTTGTCCTCCGGGAGAACTTCGGCGAAGTAGGTGTCGATGCCGAGTTCCTCGGACACGGCACGAGCGACATCTTCGGAGTCGCCGGTCAACATCGCCACTTCGATCCCCATCGCGTGGAGGGAGTCGATTGCCTCGCGGCTTTCGTCGCGGATCACGTCCGCGAGTGCGACTGCACCGACAGCCTCGTCGTCACGTAGCAGGTAGACGACTCCCTGCCCCCGGGAACCGGCCTCGTCTGCGAAGGCGGTCAGACTGTCGCCGGGATCGATGTCGAGATGTCGCAAGAGATTCGGCCCGCCGACGTAGACCGTCGTTCCCTGCTGGACGGCGCTGGACTCGCCAGTACCCACTGAGATGTCGGTTTCGACAGTGGCACGGACACCCCGTCCCTCGAGGGCCTCGAACTCTCGCGTGGATGGGACGGACAAGCCACGATCGTGTGCCTCCTCTCGAATCGCCGTGGCGATCATGTGTTCTGAATCGCCCTCCGCGGCGGCCATGAGCGTGAGCACGTCGTCCTCGTTCCAGCCGTCCGTCGTCGCGATGTCGACGATGCCCTGTTCACCTTTTGTGAGGGTTCCCGTTTTGTCGAAGACTATGGTGTCGAGGTTGCGGGCCTCCTCCATCGCGATCCGATCGCGGACGAGCATCCCGTTGCGGGCGGCCAGCGAGGTGTTGATCGCGACGACCAGCGGGACTGCGAGTCCGAGCGCGTGCGGGCACGCGATCACCAGCACGGTGACGACCCGTTCGACCACAGACAGGCCGAACCCCTCGGCGAGGCCCCACGCGATCGCGGTCACCGCCGCGACGCCGAGCGCCGCGTAGAAGAGCCAGCCCGCGGCACGGTCAGCGAGTACCTGCGTTCGCGACTTGCTCTGTTGGGCTTCGTCGACCAACCGCATAATCCCCGACAGTGTCGTCTCCTCGCCGGTCGCGGTGACGCGCACGCGGAGGCTGCCGCTCTGATTGGTCGTGCCACCGATCACCTCGTCGCCGGGCGTCTTCTCGACCGGTTTCGATTCGCCGGTGACCATCGCCTCGTTGACGTTCGATTCGCCCTCCTCGACGACGCCGTCGGCCGGGACGTTTGCCCCGGGGCGGACGAGTACCAGATCGCCCTCGGAGAGATCGTCGACGGAGACCTCCTCGGTATCTCCGGATTCGTCGATCCGCTCCGCGGTGGCGGGCATCAGGTCGGCGAGTTCGTCGAGCGCCCCCGAGGCCCGGCGAACACTCCGCATTTCGATCCAGTGGCCCAGCAGGAAGATGACGACCAGCGTGACCAGTTCCCAGAAGAACGGTTCGCCGATCTCGAAGGCGACTGCGGCGAGACTGTAGACGAAGGCGACGGTGATCGCCAGCGAGATGAGCAGCATCATTCCGGGCTCGCGGTTTCTGGCTTCGACCGCGCCCATCCGGAGGAAGGGAATGCCACCGTACGCGAAGATAACTACTCCGAGGACAGGGCCGACGAACGCGCTGCCGGCAAACTGGATGGCGGTGTACCCGAGCCAGCCCTGCAGCATCGAACTGTAGTAGAGGACGGGCAATGCGAGCAGGAAGCAGACGACGAATCGGCGCTTGAACATCTGCTCGTGGCCGGAGTGGTCGACCATTCCGCCGTGGTCGTGTCCACCGCCCCCGTGGTGGCCTTCGTGAGACGACGCCTCCTCGTCGGATTCATCTCGATAACACTCGCAGACGCGACAGCACGGACACTCGCGGTCGGTCGGCTTCTGATGGGGCGCGTGTTCGTCGTGGTGGTCGTGACGGTCGGACATATCGGTTAGTCCTCCCGTCGTAGTCGCTCACGTCGTGTTTCGAACTCCTCGTCAGATAGCTCGCCTCGGGCGTAGGCGACCCGCAGTTCTTCAAGCGCAGCATCCTCACTTCGACCGTCAGTTCGGCGGATCCCTCGGTACAGGAGGTATCCGAGCCCGAGAGCGACGATCAGGACGACCAACCACATCAGGAGCCACATCCATCCGGCCCCGCCCCACATTCCCACGTCACCCATGTGGCCCCATCCCCACATCCCCATAGCGGGCATCATAACTGCCATCAAGAGGAACGGCACGATGAGAACGACAGCGACGATGATGAGGAGGACTCGGAGGAGTTGCTCATTTGAAGACATATGCTAACTCTTCGCTCAGCGAGCATAAAATACTGTCCGGGGCTCCGGAAAACCGATAGTTGCATCTGGTCAATCAACCCTACCCCCTCAATAGTGGTCACCGACACTGCTGCTGTTAGAAATTAGTAGTCACAACAGATCGGGCCGAGTAGTTGTAGTAGTCGTCCTTTCCGGCCATGGCTACTCCCCCCGAACGGCGGCTGCGGTCTCGGACGTCGATGCCGGCGGATCGGCGCTCATGCCCGGTGTGACGTGGTCGGAGCGGAAAGGTACGTCGGATGGCCTCGCGACCGGCGCGTCTCGACCGGTTCCGCGACCTGGCGTGTCGTTTGGGAAACAATACCTAAGTGGATCGATCCCGCTCGATCGATCTTGGGGGCTCCGGGTGGACGTATGAACTACACGAACCACGCCGACGCGAGAACGCGCACCGGTCCCGAACGGTCATCGGTCGCCGACACGGGAGTGGAGGTGTCGTGAACGATGCCGGATCCGACGCCGACCGACGCGTCGCTTCTGGATCGTCCTGGGGTGACGTCCGAACGGCGAACCGTGAACGGCGTTCGACTACACGTCGTCACGGCCGGCGACGAGGGCGACCCGCCGGTCGTCCTGCTTCACGGGTTCCCCGAGTTCTGGTACGGCTGGCACCGATCGATCGAGCCGCTCGTCGACGCCGGCTACCGCGTTCTCGTCCCCGACCAGCGGGGGTACAACCGGTCGGAGAAGCCGGAGGGAACGCGTCCCTATCGGGTCGGCGAACTGTCGAAGGACGTCGTCGACCTCGTCCGATCGACCGGGAGCGAGTCCGCCCATCTCGTCGGTCACGACTGGGGCGGGGCGGTCGCGTGGAACGTCGCCCTTCGCCATCCCGACGCCGTCGACCGGCTCGTCGCCGTCAACATTCCCCACCCGACGGTGTTCGAGGAGACGCTGACGTCGAACCCGCGACAGACGCTGCGGAGTTGGTACATGTTCTTCTTCCAGCTCCCCCGGCTGCCGGAGTGGTTCCAGCGACGCGGCGGGTATCGGCCGCTGGTGAACAGCCTCCGGGGAGCGGCGGGCGACCCGTTCACCGAGGAGGACCTCGACAGGTACCGTGCCGCGTGGAGCCGCGAGCGGGGGTTGACCGGGATGATCAACTGGTATCGCGCGCTGTTCCGGCACACCGAGGACCCGCCGCGCGAGCAGGTGACGGTTCCCACCGCCGTCATCTGGGGCGAGCGCGACGGGTACCTCCTCGCCGAGATGGCCGACCGCAGCGTCGAGTACTGCGAGAACGGCCGGCTCGAACGGATCCCGGACGCGACCCACTGGGTCCACCACGAACGGCCCGAGCGCGTGACCGACCTCGTCATCGATCACCTCTCGTGAACCAAACGAACGGACGCCAATGACAGTCAACACGATCCCACGGTACGACGCCGATCGCATCGCGCCCGTCGGCGATCACGCCGTCGTCGTCGGGGGAGCATGGGCGGGCTGGTCGCGGCCCGCGTGCTCGCGGACGCCTTCGATCGGGTGACCGTCCTCGACCGCGACGCGTTCCCCTCGACGCCGACCCCCCGCCGGGGCGTTCCACAGGGGAACCACGTCCACGCGCTTCTCGAGGCGGGGCGATCGACCCTCGAGGACCTCTTCGCGGGGTACGGCGACGAACTCGTCGCGGCGGGTGCGACGGAGATCGATCTGTCCACCGACTTCAACTTCTACGACGAGGGGGACTTCGTCTCGGAGGGACGCCACCACCTGCCGATGTACTGCGCGAGCCGCCCGCTGATCGAACACGTGACGCGACGTGAACTCGACGCGCTCGACTCCGTCACGCTTCGAGACGAGTGTCACGTGACAGAGTACCGCACCGACGACCGGGAGTCGACCGTGGAGGGCGTGCGGATTCGAGACGAGGAGAACGAGATCGAGCCGATCGACGCCGACCTCGTCGTCGACTGTACCGGGCGGACGTCGTCGACGCCGGAGTGGCTGGCGAGACACGGGTACCGGCGGCCGCCGAGAGACGAGGTCCGGATCGACCTCGTGTACAGCACGATAGCCATCGATCGACCCCCGACGACCGACGGGCGTTCCACGTGATGCCCTGTCCGCCGAGGACCAGAAGCACGGTGGTCGTCCCGGTCGAGGGCGAGCGGTGGATCGTGACGCTGTCGGGGGTTCACGGCGACCATCCGCCCGACGACCTCGCGGGGCTACACGAGTTCGCCGAGAGCCTCCCGATCGAGGAGGTCGCCCGACTCGTCGCCGACCGGGAGGTCACGTCGGACGGCGTCCAGCGGTACCCGTTCCCGGCGAGCGTGCGCCGGCGGTACTGGGAACTGGACCGGTTCCCGAAGGGTCTCGTGGTCCTCGGGGACGCGATCGCGAGCTTCAATCCCATCTACGGACAGGGGATGTCGGTCGCGACGCTGGAGGCGCTCTGCCTACACCACGCGCTCGCCGAGGGCGAACCCGACGACCTCGCGCCGCGGTTCTTCGACCGTGCGGAGGACGTCGTCGAGAACGCGTGGAACGTCGCGGTCGGGACCGACTTTCGGTTCGACGAGACGACGGGCCCCAAACCCGTCGGCACCGACCTCCTGAACCGGTATCTCTCCCGGATGACTCGAAAGGCCCACCGTGACGGACGGGTGGCGGACGCGTACACGCGGGTGGTCACGATGGAGCGGCCGCCGACGTCGCTGCTCCGCCCGCGGATCGCGTGGCGCGTCCTCAAGCCCGAAGTGACGGGACCATAGAATCGGCGGATCGCGCGGGGCGTCAGGCGGGGCGCTCGCCCGCGTCCCGGAGGATTCGGTCACGTCGCCGCCGGTCCCGGTCGGCTTCGAGGCGTTCGAACGGCCGTTAGAGTCAAACGGTCACGCGTGCCAGGTTCCGGTATGAGCGTCGAAGGGGCGGAACGGACCATCCGCTGTCTGGTCGCGAAGGTCGGGCTCGACGGCCACGACCGTGGCGCACACGTGATCGCGCGGGCGTTCCGCGACGCGGGCTTCGAGGTGGTCTACTCGGGGCTCCACCGCGCGCCCGAGGAGATCGTCCAGGCGGCGGTCCAGGAGGACGTCGACGTCCTCGGCATCTCGATCCTCTCGGGGGCGCACAACACCCTCGTGCCGAAGGTGATCGACGGGCTCAAAGAGTACGGCGCGTTCGAGGACACCCTGATCCTCGTCGGCGGGATAATCCCCGAGGACGACGTGGCTGAGCTGAAGGACCTCGGCGTCGCGGAGGTGTTCGGCCCGGGGACGCCGATGTCGGAGACGATCGAGTTCGTCCGGAACAACGCCCCGGAGCGCGAGTAGATGTCCGGACCGGACGCGAACGGCGAGACGGGCTCGGCCCGCGAGCGGTCCGGGTCCGCCGAGGGAGGGGTGGAGCTCCGCGACCGGGACGCCGAACTCCTCGAGAGCCTCCTCGCCGGGGACCACCGCGCGCTCGCCCGCGTCATCACCCGGATCGAGGAGCGCGATCCGGGGTACCGCGGGCTCGTCTCGGCGCTGTACGGCCACACCGGCGGGGCGGACGTGATCGGCGTGACGGGCGCGCCCGGCGCGGGCAAGTCCACGCTCGTCGACAAGCTCGCGGCGGCCTATCGCGAGCGGGGCGACACCGTCGGGGTCGTCGCCGTCGATCCCTCCTCGCCGTACTCCGGCGGCGCGGTGCTCGGCGACCGGATCCGGATGGCCTCGAACGTCGGCGACATGGACGTGTTCTTCCGGTCGATGAGCGCGCGCGGCCAACTGGGCGGGCTCTCGATGGCGACCGCGGACGCGGTGAAGGCGCTCGACGCCTTCGGGAAGGACGTGATCCTGATAGAGACCGTGGGAGCCGGACAGAACGAGGTGGACGTGGTCCGCACCGCGGACACCGTCGCGGTGCTGGTCCAGCCCGGCTCCGGCGACGACGTCCAGACGCTGAAGGCGGGAATCTTGGAGATCGGCGACGTCTTCGTCGTCAACAAGGCCGACGTCGACGGCGCGGAACGCGCCCTCGCGGAGTTAGAGGAGATGGTCCACAGACGGGAGGGGTCGACCGCGACCCCGGAAGCCGGCGCGGGCCATCACGGCCCGCACGGCGGCGGGGTGCCGGACGCCGTCGATGCCGACGACCTCGACGATGCCGACGACCCCGACGACTCCGACGACCCCGACGACTCCGACGACCCCGACGCCACCGACGACCTCGACGCCGCCGACGACGAGTGGACGCCCGAGGTGTTGGGAACCGTCGCGGAGACGGGCGAGGGCGTCGAGGAGCTGATCGCCGCGTTCGACGCGCACGCGGCCCACCTCCGCGAGTCCGGCGAACTGGCTCGGACCCGGCGGCGGCGGTACGCCGAGGAGATCCGGACGCTGGTGCGCGCGGACGTCGGCGCGCTCGCGGCCGAGGCGATCGAGCGCCGCGGAGGGATCGAGACGCTCGCGGACCGCGTCCGAACGGGGGAGACGGACCCGTACGGCGTCGCGGCCGAGATCGTCGACCCGATCGCGGCGTGTCTCGAGGCCGACGATCCGGACGGGGAGTAGCCGACGACTCCCACGACTTTAAGTCGCCCGCGAACCAACAGTTTTCCATGAGACTCAGGAACCTCGCCGGGACGGCCCTCCTCGGCGTCGGCGCGCTGGCGGCGGCGAACGTCGGGCTCCGCTACGAAGACGAACTGGAATCGCCGCTCGTCGGCGAGGACGGCACCTTCCGCTGGCGCGGCATGGACGTCGCCTACACCGAGGGCGGCGACCCCGAGGACCCCGACCTCGTGCTCCTCCACGGGATCAACGCCGCCGGCTCCGCCGGGGAGTGGCGCGAGGTCTTCGGCGACCTCACCGCCGACCACCACGTCGTCGCGCCCGACCTTCCCGGATACGGGCGGTCGGACCGGCCGCCGCTCCGGTACTCCGCGGCGCTGTACGAGGACTTCGTCGGCGACTTCCTCGCCGAGTTCGACGAGCCCGCCGTGGTCGCCTCGTCGCTGTCGGCGGCGTACGCGGCCGGGGCGCTCGCGGGCGACTCCGCGAGGGAGGACCTCGAGGTGAGCGGGTTCGTCGGCGTCTGTCCCACGGCCGTCGCCGGACCGAGCCCGCCGAAGCCCTGGCTCCGGGAGCTGATCCGGTCGCCGCTCGTCGGCTCGGCGGTCTTCAACCTGATCGCCTCGAAGCCCTCGATCCGGTACTTCAACGCCGACCACGGCTACTACGACCCCGACGCCCCCACCGAGGAGTGGGTCGACTACGAGTGGCGGACCAGCCACGTCGAGAACGCGCGGTTCGCGCCGGCGTCGTTCGTGTCGGGGTACCTCAACAGCGACGTCGACCTGGCGGCCGCACTCGCCGATCTCGAGGTACCCCCCACGATCGTGTGGGGCCGCGAGGCCGACGTGAGCCCGCTCTCGGACGGCCGCGAGCTCGCGGACGCGTCGGGCGCGCGGCTCGTCGTCTTCGATCGCGCCGCGCTGTTGCCCCACGTCGAGCACCCGAACCGCTTCCTCGAGACCGTCCGCGAGAGCCTCGTCGCCGGCGCGACGGCCTAGCCGAGGCCGCCTCTTTCGTCCCGTCGCGACCACGCCGATATCAGAACTGAATAGCGGGAGGGAAACGATTTAGGTCGCCTGGGCGGAGGCGGGCACATGACCGACGACCCGCTACGCGTGCTCTGTGTCGACGACGAACCCGGACTCGCGGACCTCGTCGCGGCGTACCTCGAGCGCGACGACGGGTTCGACTGCGAGACGACCGTCGAGACCGACCCGAACGCGGCGCTCGAGCGGATCCGTGCGGAGGCGTTCGACTGCGTCGTCACCGACTACGACATGCCCGCCCGAACCGGCGTCGAGCTCCTCGCGTCCGCACGGGAGACGCATCCGGAGCTTCCGTTCCTGCTGTTCTCGGCGACGGAGCCCGACGAGATCGCGGCCGAGATGGTCCGCGTCGGCGTCACCGACTACGTGAGCAAGAACGGCGGTAGCGAGGCGTACACGACGCTCATCCGCCGGGTCGGACACGCGATGGACGGCGACGAGGAGAGGAGCGACGGGTTCGACGCGGGGGGAGTCTCCCTCGACGGGGTCTGTACGGTCGCGCCCGACGGGACCTTCGAGTACGTCTGCGAGGAGTACGGCGAACTGTACGGCTACGACCCCGAGGACCTCGTCGGCGAGCGCTGGCAGCGGCTCCATCCCGACGAGGCGGTCGAACACATCCGGACCGACGTGCTCCCGGCCGTCATGGAGGGCGACCGGTGGACCGGGCGGAGCACCGGTCTCCGGGCCGACGGGAGCACGTTCCCGGAGTCGAAGATGGTGAGCACGACGAGCGACGGCCGCCTCCTCATCTCGGTGTCGGAACGCGGCGGGTCGGGCGCTCGCGCCGACGACTGAGTCGGGATCGGGGGCGTCTCGGCTCACTCGTCGCGGCGCACGTACAGCGTCTTCCGACAGGTCGCGTGGACGGTCCCCGCCTCGTCGACGAGCGAGACCGCGTACTCGCGGTCGGTCGACTCCCCCGGCGCGAGCGTCCCGCGGAGCGCCTCGGTCTCGTCGACCGCGAGTTCGAACTCCGCGTACAGCGTCCCGCGGCCGGGTTCGATGAACTCGATCGCGGCGGACTTGTCCCAGACCGTGAACCCGTCGCCGAGGACGCGCCGGAGCATGGTCATGTACACCGGATCGAGCGCGCCGTAGAGGCTCCCGCCGAAGGTCACGCCGAGCCCGTTCCGCGTCCGCCAGTTGAACGGGACCCGCACGCGGACGTACCGCCACGCCGCGCCGATGTGGTCGACCCGCGCGCCGGTCCCGCGGTAGGCGGGAAGCAGGTTGAACGCGTGCCGCCACAGACGGGTGCGGAGGCTCTCGGCCGGCGGGTTCGGATCGATCGGCCGCGGCTCCGGGTCGCGGTCGATCCCGGTCGGGGAGTCAGTCACGTCCACTCGAGTCGTCTCCGGGGGCAAACGCGTGTCGGAACGCGAGACAACGCGCGGGCGGTTGCCGCGAGGCGTCACGGTCCGCGGGGACGGTTCGAGCGGCGGAGCCGCCGAGCCCCGAAACCCGTATCCCCGCGCGTCCGCAACCGGACACCGATGGAGTGTGACAAGTGCGGGGCCGACGCGATCCACCACGCCGCCTACTCGGGGGCGCACCTCTGTGGCGAGCACCTCTGTCGCTCGGTCGAGAAGCGCGTGAAACGCCGGGTCCGCGAGGACGGGCTGCTCGACCCCGACGCGACCCCCGACGATCCGGACCGCTGGGTGATCGGGCTCTCGGGCGGGAAGGACAGCGTGGTCCTCACCCACGTCCTCGACGACGTGTTCGGAAGGGATCCCCGCGTCGAGATGCTCGCGCTCACGATCCACGAGGGGATCGAGGGCTACCGCGACGAGAGCCTCGACGCCTGCGTCGAACTCGCCGAGGACCGCTCGATCCGCCACGAGGTCGTCTCCTACGACGACGAGTTCGGCGTCCGCATGGACGACGTGGTCGAGACGGACCCGGAGGACATGGCCCCGTGTGCGTACTGTGGCGTGTTCCGCCGGGACGTCCTCGAACGATACGCCGAGGAGTTCGACGCCGACAAGCTGCTGACCGGCCACAACCTCGACGACGAGGCCCAGACCGCGCTGATGAACTTCCTCGAGGGCGACGTCCGGCAGGTCGCGAAACACTTCGACGCCTCGCTCGGCCCCTTCGACGAGCGCGGCGAGACCGACGCGTTCGTCCCCCGCGCCAAGCCGCTTCGGGACGTGCCGGAAAAGGAGGTCGCGCTCTACTGTCACGTCCGCGACCTCCCGGTCCACATGGCCGAGTGTCCCCACGCCGCCGAGGCGTACCGCGGCGAGATCCAGTCGCTGATCCACGACCTCGAGGAGAACCACCCCGGCACGCGCCACTCGATCATGGCCGGCTACGAGGAGCTGTCGGCGCTCACCGCGGAGCGGTATCGGGAGGGCGGCGACGCGACCGATCGCGGAGGCGACGCGACCGACCGCGGCGGCAGCGACGACCGGTCGCTTCGCGAGTGTACCCGCTGCGGCTCGACGACCAGCCGCGAGGTGTGTCGGAAGTGTCGGCTGCTCGATTCGATCGAGGCGGCGTCGTAGCTCGCGGGGTCGGGCGAGCGAAAAACGCGGTGTAAAACGACTCCGGGAGCGCCGCCTTCAGCGGATGACGTCGAGCCCGTTGTTCGTCTCGACGGGCTCGGTGCCGCCGTCGGACTCCCAGGCGGCGCGCTCGGAGCCGCCGGATCCCTGAGCTCCGTTCGTCGCCTCGGTCGCCCGCGAGCGGGAGTCGCCGAGGTCGTCGGCGTCGACCGCGGCGCGGGACTTGTCCGCCTGCTTCTGGGTCGACGGGCCGAGCACCTGCGCGCTCTGGACGCCCGTCATGATCGCCATGACGCGGACCTTCCCCTTGTACTCGTCCTGGATGCGAGCGCCCCAGATGACGTTGGCGCTCGCCTCCAGTCGCTCGGTGATGTTGTTCGCGATCCCCTCGGCCTCCTTCAGCGTGAGGTCGGGGCCGCCCGTGATGTGGACGAGCCCGCCGGAGGCACCGCGGTAGTCGACGTCGAGGAGGGGGTGGTTCATCGCGTCGTTGACCACCTCCTGGGTCTTGTTCTTGTCCTGGGTCTCGCCGACGAGCATGACGGCCACGCCGCCCTGGTTCATGATGGTGGACATGTCGGCGTAGTCCAGGTTGATGAGGCTCGGCTGGGTGATCGTCTCGGAGATCCCCTTCACCGTCTCCGCGATGATCTGGTCCATCACGGAGAACGCCTTCCCGATCGGCAGGTTCGGGACGTAATCGAGCAGGCGGTTGTTGTCGAGGACGATGATCGAGTCGGCCTCGTTGCGGAGGCTCTCTAACCCCTCCTCGGCTTTCACCGTGCGGGCGCGCTCGACGTTGAACGGCGTCGAGACCATCCCGACGACGATAGCGCCCTGCTCTTTGGCGATCTTCGAGACGACGGGGGCGGCACCGGTTCCGGTGCCGCCGCCCATCCCGGCCGTGACGAAGACGAGGTCGGCGTCACCGAGCACCTCCTTTATCGTCCCCTGGGCCATCTCCGTCGCGCGCTCGCCCATCTTGGGGTCGCCGCCGGCACCCAGCCCCTGCGTGAGCGACTTGCCCACGAGGATCTTGGTGTCGGCCTCGATCATCTTGAGGTGCTGTTTGTCCGTGTTGATCGCGACGGTGTCGGCACCGTCGACGCCGATGTTGTACAGGCGGTTGACGGTGTTGTTTCCCGCGCCGCCGGCACCGACGATGACGATACGGGGGTCCCCGAACTCGTCGTCGTCCATGCTGGCGTCCATCTCGCGCTTCTCCGCTTCCGCGTTGTCGAGGGCGTCCTGAACGAGATCCTGCATCGATCTACACCTTGGCCCAGCTGCGGTTGCGGCCGCGCTCCTCGCGCTCGCCGTCCTGTTCGCTCAACATGTCGCGGACGGCCGACCGGATCGCCTCGCTCCGGTTCGGGAACTCCCCCGTCTCGACCATCTGTTCGACCTCGTCTATCTGCTGTTTCGGGATCCGTAGTGTCACACGCTCCATTGTTGTATTCCCCCGGTAAGACGACGCCCACGACACACGCCGTGCGTCTTACAGCCACGGATCGCCCGACGGCGGGGACATCCCTTCGCCGGACGCCGGCTGTAAGACGGTCGTCTTACGCGATTGTAGTCACCGAGGCTACCCTTATAAAATTAACGACGGTCGTAAGACACAGACGAACATCGGCGTATACGGCCTCGAGAGGCGTGTTTTCAGCGTTTATCGGTCCTTCAACACGTCCGCGGCTGGGGTTCGCCGGCCGCAGCCGGGACAGAACGCCCAGTCCGTTCGGACCTCGTCACCGCACTCACAGAAGGCTCGATGCGACTGCTTCTCACCGCAGTTCGGGCAGTATACGTGGTCCTCCGGAACGTTTTCGCCGCATCCGCCGCAGACGTTTTCGCCCGTTTGCACCCCGCGGTCCGCACGTGTCTTACGCGTTTCCGGCTCTGGCTCGGGCTCCGTCTTCCGTGTCACACGCGTGTCCCCGTCGTCGGCCCCAGGGGCGTCGAGCGTGACGTTTACGTTGATCTCACCCGGCGTAGACGGCGTATACGCGTTTTCGGGGTCGCGGCGATCCGGAGCGCCGAGTCGCTCCGTCAACGCCGCGTCGAGCCGGTCGGCGATCAGGTCGTCGATCCGTTCCGTGAGGGCGTCGTCCACGCTTCCCTCGGGGGCGTCCGCGTCCGTCCCGTCGGCCGCGTCGTCGAGGTGAGCGCGGAGCGCCTCGCGCATCACCTCGCTTTTGGAGGCGTCACACGCTTCCAGCCGCTCGACGAGGTCGTCGTCGGCTCGGAAGGTGATCTTGCTCATACCGGTGCGATGGCAACCCCAGTACAAGTATTTTCCCCCTCGTCCGCTCCGCGGCAGACACGTTTCAGCGGCTCGAAACGTCCGCTGCGGCCGGATCGGTCTCCGGCGTTCGACGCCGCCGCGGGCGGACCGTGTGGCGTGGTCACACGTGTGTCTGACACAGGTTTATACGCCTCGCGCGGGCATACGTGAGCACATGAGTAACCGCGTCGAGGACCTCGAACGGCAGGTCGCGGAGCTGCAGGCGGCGGTCAACGGGC
This sequence comes from Halorubrum aethiopicum, assembly GCF_001542905.1. NCBI lineage: Archaea > Methanobacteriati > Methanobacteriota > Halobacteria > Halobacteriales > Haloferacaceae > Halorubrum > Halorubrum aethiopicum. The sequence continues at coordinate 131,193 of NZ_LOAJ01000001.1, forward strand.
TCACCGAGGAGCTCGTGGAGATGAAAGAGCGCGTCCGACAGGTGGAGGACGCCCAGGAGGTGGCGGTCGACGCGGAGGCCGCCGCGGCCGTCCCCGAGGAGCCGCCGTCGGACGAGTCCGACGCGTCCGACGCGCCGACGGAGAGCGAACGCCGGACGCACTCCGACGACCACGTCGAGGTCGTCGAACGGACCGGCGGCCCCTCGAGCCCCGGGGAGGCGGCCGGCAGCGATCCCGAGCGCGCGGACGCGGAGTCGCCCGCCGCCGAGGACGGGGAGCCCGCTCCCGAGACGGCGGGAGACGGCGAGGCCGCCGACGCGGACGGCGGCGACGCCGAGGACGGGGAGTCCGACGACAGCGACATCATCGTCGCGTAAGCCGGCGTCCGTATCCCGCCATGCACATCACTGAAGTAGTCCTGGACGGTTTCAAGAGCTTCGGGCGGACCACGAGGATCCCCTTCTACGAGGACTTCACGGTCGTCACGGGGCCGAACGGCTCCGGGAAGTCGAACATCATCGACGGGATCCTGTTCGCGCTCGGGCTGGCGCGCACCCGCGGGATCCGAGCCAAGAAGCTCACCGACCTCATCTACAACCCCGGCCACGAGGACGGCGAGGCGGCCGGCGGCCCGAAGGAGGCGTCCGTCACCGTCGTCCTGTCGAACGAGGACGGGACGCTCGACCGCTCCCAGGTCGTCTCGGCGGCCGGCTCCGAGAACGTCGGCGACGTCTCGGAGATCACGATCAAACGGCGGGTGAAGGAGACCGAGGAGAACTACTACTCGTACTACTACCTCAACGGGCGCTCCGTGAACCTCTCCGACGTTCGCGACCTGCTCGCGGCCGCCGGCGTCACGCCGGAGGGCTACAACGTCGTCATGCAGGGCGACGTGACCGAGATCATCAACATGACCCCCTACCAGCGGCGGGGGATAATCGACGAGATCGCGGGCGTCGCGGAGTTCGACGAGAAGAAGGAGGCCGCCTTCGAGGAGCTCGACACGGTGAAAGACCGGATCGGAGAGGCCGACCTCCGGATCGACGAGAAACGGGAGCGGCTCGATCAGCTCTCCGAGGAGCGCGAGACCGCCCTCGAGTACCAGTCGCTCCGCGAGGAGCTCGAGCAGTACCGCGGGTATCGGCAGGCCTCGGAGCTGGAGGACAAACGCGACTCGTTCGCCGACGTCGAAGCGGAGATCGAGGAGGCGGAGGCGGAACTCGAGGAGCTCCGCGTCGAACTCGACACCAGACAGGGGACGGTCACCCGCCTCGAGGAGGACCTGGCCGACCTCAACCACGAGATCGAGACCAAAGGCGAGGACGAACAGATCGCCATCCGGTCGGAGATCGAGGAGATCAAAGGCGAGATCTCCCGGCTGGAGGGGAAGATCGAGGCGGCCGAGGAACGCGCCGACGACGCCGAGACGGAACGGCGGAACGCGTTCGTCCAGATCGACCGCAAACAGGAGACGATAGACGACCTCGAGTCGGAGATCCGGGAGACGAAAGTCGAGAAGGCGTCGCTCAAGTCCGAGCTCGCGACGAAGCGGTCGGAGCTGGCGGAGGTGGAAGCCGAGATCGAGGGAGCAGACACCGAGTTCGACGAGCTGAAGGACGAGCTCGCCGACAAGAAGGAGCGGCTCGAGTCCCTCCGCGAGGAGAAGAACCGCCACCAGCGCGAGAAGGACCGGCTGCTCGACGAGGCCCGCCGGCGCTCGAACGCGGTCGAGGAGACCCGTGCGGACCTCGATGCGGCCCGCGAGGAGGTCCCCGACCTGAAAGCCCGGATCTCCGAGCTCCGCGGCGAGCTCGACAAAGCCGAGAAGAACGAGTCGAAGATCGAGGACGTCGTCGCCGACCTCTTCGCCGAGAAGGCCGAACGGAAGGAGGAGTTGGAGGCGGTCGAGGACGACCTCCGCGAGAAGCAGAACGAGTACGCGAAGCTGGAGGCGGCCGCGAGCGAGCGGGGCGACACCTCCTGGCCGCGGGCGGTCACCGAGGTGAAGAACGGCGGCATCGACGGCGTCCACGGCGCGGTCGGCGAGCTCGGCTCCGTCGAGGCGGAGTACGCCGAGGCGTGTGAGACCGCCGCCGGCGGGCGGCTCGCGAACGTCGTCGTCGACGACGACGGCGTCGGATCGACGTGTATCGACTACCTGAAGCAACGGAACGCGGGGCGGGCGACGTTCCTGCCGATCACGAAGATGGACGACCGCGGTCTCCCCCGCAAACCCTCGATGCCGGGCGTCGTCGACTTCGCGCGGAACCTCGTCGAGTACGACTCGCGGTACGAGTCGGTCTTCTCGTACGTGCTCGGCTCGACGCTCGTCGTCGAGGACATGGCGACCGCCCGCGATCTGATGGGCGACTACCGGATGGTCACCCTCGAGGGCGACCTCGTCGAGAAGTCGGGCGCGATGACCGGCGGCTCCGGCGGCGGCTCCCGGTACGCGTTCACGAAGTCCGGCGGCGGCAAGCTCGAGCGGCTCGCCGAGGAGATCGGCGAGTTGGAGGACGAGCGGCGCGAACTCGAGGCCGCGATCGACGACCTGGACGCCGACATCGACGACGCCCGCGAGCGGAAGGCGGACGCCGCGGACCGCGTCCGATCGCTGGAGGGCGACGTCGAACGCGCCGAGGAGGAACTCGCGGAGACCGAGGCCCGGATCGAGGAGCTGGAGGCGGAACTCGAGGAGCTCCGCGCGGAGCGCGAGTCGGTCGACGAGGAGATGAACGGGATCGACGAGACGATCGACGCGCTCGACGCGGACGTCGACCGGCTGGAGGGCGACGTCGAGGAGATCGAGGCCGAGCTCGCCGACTCGAAGATTCCGGAGCTCTCCGAGGAGGCAGACGGGATCCGCGAGGAGATCGCCGAGCTGGAAGATCGCATGGACGACCTCGACGCCCGGCAGAACGAGCTGGAGCTCGAAAAGGAGTACGCCGAGGAGGCCGTCGACGACCTCCACGACACGGTCGAGGAGGCACAGAACAGAAAGAGCGAGGCCGAGGAGGCGATCGCCGACCACGAGGAGACCATCGCCGAGAAGGAGGAGACGCTGGAGGCCAAACGCGAGTCGATAGCGGAGCTGGAAGCGGAGATCGCGGACCTGAAGGAGGACCGCGAGGCGCTCCGCGAGGAGATCCGGGAGGCGACACGGAAGCGCGACGAACAGCGTTCGCTCGTCGCCGACGCGGAGTCCGAGCTCTCCGATCTCACGGACCGGCGGGACCGCCTGGAGTGGGAGATCGACGAGCTGGAGTCGCAGGTCGGCGAGTACGACCCCGAGGAGGTCCCCGACATCGACGAGGTCGAGTCGCGGATCGAGGAGGTGGAAGCCGAGATGGAGGCGCTGGAGCCGGTCAACATGCTCGCGATAGACGAGTACGACGAGGTCGAGGCCGAGCTCGAGACGCTCGAGGAGCGCCGCGACGTGCTCGTCGAGGAGCGCGACGCGATCACCGAACGGATCGAGGGGTACGAGGCGGAGAAGAAGGCGACGTTCATGGAGACGTTCGAGTCGATAAACGACCACTTCCGCGACATCTTCTCACGGCTGTCGGCCGGCAGCGGCGAGCTCCTCCTGGAGAACCCCGAGGACCCCTTCGAGGAGGGACTGACGATGAAGGCACAGCCGGCGGACAAGCCGGTCCAGCGGCTCGAGGCGATGAGCGGCGGGGAGAAGTCGCTGACCGCGCTCTCCTTCATCTTCGCGGTCCAGCGACACAACCCCGCTCCGTTCTACGCGCTCGACGAGATCGACGCCTTCCTCGACGCGGTCAACGCCGAGCGGGTCGGCGAGATGATAGAGGAGCTGGCCGCCGACGCCCAGTTCGTCGTGGTCGGGCACCGCTCGGCGCTTTTAGAGCGCTCGGACCGCGCCATCGGCGTCACGATGCAGGGCGACAACCTCTCCGCCGTGACCGGGATGCGGTTCGGCGGGGACGGCGACGGCGACGAGGAGGCGGAGGTGAGCGCGGATGACTGACGACGGCTCGGCAGACGCCGGAGCGGGCGGCGGCGTGCCCGATCTGGACCTGACGAGCGACCGCGACGGGGCGGGAGATCCCCCACCGTTCGGCGGCGACGCCTCCGACTCCGCCGCGACCGCGACGGATGATTCCGATCCCGCCGCCGAACCCGATCCGGCGACCGGTCCCGACCCCGACGAGGGCGAGGTCGAGCCCGTCGAGCTGCTCGTCCAGCTCGCGGAGGAGGGCGAGATCGAGCCGTGGGACATCGACATCGTCCGGGTGACCGACGCCTTCCTCGAGAGGCTCGACGAGACGGACCTCCGGACGACGGGTCGCGCGCTGTTCTACGCGAGCGTCCTGCTCCGGATGAAAAGCGACGGAATGCTCGCCGAGGACGACGAGGACGACGAGCCCGAGCGGGAGCCGTGGGAGGCGGCGATGGAGGGCGGTGCCGCCGACCCCGCCGACCCGGAGTTCGACCCGATCGACCGGCTGGAGGCGGAGATGGACCGGCGGCTCGACCGCAAGAACACCCGCGGGTCGCCGGAGACGCTCGACGAGCTGGTCCGCGAGCTTCGCGAGGCGGAACGCGACTCCTGGTGGAAGGAGTCCCGCGAGTACGACACCTCGGAGTCGCCGACCGGCTACGGCCGGGGGACCCAGACGCTGGATTACCACGCCGGCGACGAGTTCCGCCGCGACGGCGAGCCGACCGCCGGGGAGGCGACCGACCGCACCCACGACGAGGACATCGAGGAGGTGATAGGGGAGGTGGAGACCGCCCTCCGTCCGCACTTCGAGGGCGGGCGCGCGGAGGTGCTGTTCGCCGAGGTGGAGTCGGCGGGCGGCCGCCCGTTCATGACGTTCCTCGCGCTGCTTTTCATGGCCCACCGGGGAAGCGTCCGGCTCCGCCAGGACGACCTGTTCGGCGACCTCTGGATCGGCGACCCTGCGGCGGCGACGGGCGAGAGCGAGGCGCTCGCGGACTGAGGCGGCCCCCGATCGCCCGTCCCGCCCTCCGGATCACCGCGAGTCCCCGGCGACACGTTCATTGAGCCCCCGGAGACAGTACGTCCCGTGAGGGAGTTCGTCGCGACCGACCCCGCGCTCGCGGCCGTGGTCGCCGCGCTGTGGATCGCCCTGCTGTTGTACGGCCTGTCGGCGGTCTGGTGGGTCTTCGAGTCGGCGGTGCTCGCCCGGGGCGGCCGGGTCGACCCCGAGGACGTGGAGTGGGGCTACGAGGACGTCCAGGTCCGGATACTCACGATCGACGCGGAGGCGGTGGTCCAGGCGACCGTGAACGCGGTCCCGGACGGGCTCGACGACGTGCGGGTGATCGCCGAGGCACCGATCGACGTCGACGGCGCGTTGGTCCACGTCGTCCCCGAGGAGTTCGAGTGCGCGGCGACGAACAAGGGGCGGGCGGTCGAGTGGGCGCGCCGCGAGGTGCCCTGCGACCGCGAGTACGTCCTCTACCTCGACGAGGACACGATCATGGCCGGCTTCGAGGGGCTGCCCGACGCCGACGTGGTCCAGTTCACGGAGAAGCCGCTGTACACGGGGTCGCGGATCGCGTACCTCAGCGAGGTGTTTCGGGTGGGTTACCAGTACGAGCAGTTCGCGTTCCGTCGGTTGAACTACCCGCTGTACGCGTGGGGCGGCGGGGTCGCGATCCGGCGCTCGCTGGAGGACGCGATCACGTGGGACGTCGCGACGATCACGGAGGACACGAACTTCATCTGGCGGGCGGCGGACCGGGAGGGCGTCTCCTTCGCCGTGCTCGACGTGCGGTTCCGCAACCAGGCACCGCCGTCCCTGCGGGCGATGGCGAAACAGCGCCGCCGATGGATCTCCGGCACCCGCGCGGACGGGCACCTCCTCCCCTCCCTCTACCGGCCGTTGTACTACACGCGCATCGTCGCGTGGGCGTTCTCGCCGCTGGTCCCGCTCCTCGTGTTCGCCGCCGCCGTCTTCCCCGGCACGGCACCCGGGATGGAGTGGTATCGGACCGCGTCGCTCGCGCTGTTCGGCGTCCTGTTCGTCTACACGCTCGTCGGCGCGTCGGGGTACGACAAACACCCGCTCACGTGGCCGCTGTACCTCCTCTTGACGCCGATCGCCTTCCTCGCGCACTCGGTCGGGGCGCTGTGGGGCGTCGTCAGCCCGGTGACGACCTTCGAGGTGACGGAGAAGGTGACGCCCGAGACGGTCGAGTCCGTCCACGAGACGATGGACGAGGGCGCGTTGAGCAGCCACGACGGTTCCGAGCGGCTGACTCGCGAGTCCGACGAGGAGTTCACGTTCGACGTGTTCGACGACTGAGAGGGAAGGAGTCCGACCCGGCGACGCGCGCTCCGAAGCCCCATCGCCGACCGCAGAACGGAGAGCGTGGGACGGTCTACAGGTACTCGCCGAGCAGCGGCTCGACGCGTTCTTTGGTCTCCTCGGGGATCGCCTCCGTCGGCGTGTTGACCGTGCCCTCGAGCGCGGTGTGCGCCTCGCACGTGTGGTCCTCCGGGAGCGTCCGGACCGCCTCCTCGACGGCGGCCTTGATCGCCTCTTGGTTCCGCTCGGCGTTCTCTAAGACCTCCTCGAGCGTCACCTCGCTGTCCTCCTTCCACACGTCGTAGTCGGTGACGCCCGCGATCGTCGCGTACGCGATCTCGGCCTCGCGGGCAAGCTTCGCTTCGGGGATCGCGGTCATGCCGACGAGGTCCCAGCCTTGGCTCTTGTAGAACTCCGACTCCGCGCGCGTGGAGTACTGCGGCCCCTCGATACAGACGTAGGTGCCGCCCTTCACGACGGGCGTGGGGTCGTCGCCGTCGCCGCCGACCGCCGACTCGGCGGCCGCGGTCAGGTGGTCGACGAGTTCCGGGCTGTACGGGTCCGCGAACGGCTGGTGGACGACGACGCCGTCGCCGTAAAAGGAGAGGTCGCGTCGCTTGGTCCGGTCGTAGATCTGGTCGGGGACGACGAGCGTGCCGGGTTCGAGTTCCTCCTTGAGGCTGCCGACTGCGTTCGATGCGAAGACGTGGGTCACGCCCGCCTCCTTCAGGGCGTACATGTTGGCGCGGTACGGGAGGTCCGTGGGCGAGACGCCGTGGTCCGATCCGTGCCGCGGGAGGAACGCGACCTCCCGGCCCGTGTCGGCGAACTCGCCGATCGTGACCGCGTCGCTCGGCTCGCCGTACGGCGTGTCGTACTCGACCTCGCGCACGTCGTTCAGGGGGAGCGCCTCGTAGATCCCGCTGCCGCCGATGAAGCCGATGGTGCTCATACCCCGGATCGGCCCGCTCGCCACTTATAGGACCTGAAACGGACCGACGGCGCGGCTCACGGTCAGGCCTCCATCCGCGGGCGCGACTGCGACCGATCAGAGCAGCGTCCGCACCGCCACGAGCGCCAGCCCGCTCACGACGAGCAGGTGGACGAGGACGACCCCGACCGGCGCGAGGCCGACCGCCCGAAGGTCACGGGCCCGGATCGACAGCCCGAGGCCGACGAACGCGACGAGAAAGAGGGCGTCGGACACCGCGGTGATCGAGTCGATCGCGGCGGGCGAGAGCGCCCCGCTATTGGCGATCGCGGCGACGAGCAGGAAACCGAGCAGGAACTTTGGGAACTCCGCCCACAGCTCGCGGGCCTCCGGGTCCGTCGCCGACCGCGCCGCGTACGCGACCGAGTAGGCGACGGCGACGCCGCCCAGAAGCGAGTTGCGCGCGAGCTTCGTCACCGTCGCCCACTGGCCCGCCTCGGCGGAGTGCGCGAACCCCGCGGCCGCGACCGGTCCGGTCGAGAACATGCTCACGCCCGCCCACACGCCGAACTGCCGGGCGGTGAGGCCGAGCCACTCGCCAGCCAGCGGGAACGCCACGAGCGTGACCGCGTCGAAGAGGAGGACCGTCGCGGCCGCGAAGGTGAGCGCCGCCCCGCGCGCCTCCAGCACCCGGCCGACGGCGACGACGGCGGAGACGCCGCAGACGCTCGCGCCGGCCGCCAGGAGCGACGGCGTCGTTCCCCCGATCCGGAAGAGGCCGCGCGCCACCGCCTCCGAGAGCAGGAGCCCGCCGGCGACGGCGACGACCACGAGCCCGACGACCGTCGGCCCGGCCGCGGCCAGCTCCTCGATCGCGATCGCCGCGCCGAGCAGAACGATCCCGGTCTCCAAGGCGAGCTTGTGGAGGGAGACGCCCGGTTCGGCGGCGGCGGGCGTGCCGACGGTGTTCGCGGCGACGACCCCCGAAGCGACCGCGACGACCAGCGGTTGGAGTCCCGGTACCGCCCCGCCGAGCAGCGTCGCGAACAGCGCGCCGCCGCCGAGCAGGGTCAGTCCGGGGACGTACGGCCGGAGGTCGTCGAGAAGCGTCATGGGACGGGGTAGAGCGCGATGTGGGCCGCGACGATCGCGAGCCCCAGACACAGCGCCTGCCAGCCGCGGTCGAGGGAGCGCCAGCGGCGGGCGAGACGCGTGCCGTCGACGGAGCCCGATCCGTCCCCGTCTCCCGGTCCGTCGAGGTCGCTCGATCCGTCACCCTCCTCGCCGGTCATACGGAGCCGGATCCGCGCGTCGGCGTCTTACGCGTGTCGCTCGGCGGGAGGATCTCCGGAACCCTCCTCCGAGATCCCGCGTCGGGCGGGTCGGTCAGTCGCCCGCCTCGACGGCGGCCGACGGCTCCTCGGAAGCGGCCGCTTCGCCGTCGTCGGCATCGGCGGCATCGGTAGCGGTGGCGTCGCCGCTGGCGCCCCCTTCGCCGGTCCGCGGGAAGTTGTCGATCGTCGCCGCGCGGAACGCCGCCTCGTCGAATTCGTACTCCGAATCGAGGAACTCGAGGACGGTGCGCGTGTCGATCATCGCGTTCTTCAGCGCCGTCGACGCGCCCGGCGAGGGCGTGATGTTGAAGAGGATCCCGTCCCCGCGGATCTTCGCTTCGCCCATGTCGAGCTCCCTCGACTCCGTGTCGACGATCTGTGGACGGACTCCGCCGTACCCCTTCGCGCGGTCGATGTCCTCGACGTCGACGCTCGGGACGACCTTCCGGACGTGCGGGAGGAACTGCCGTTTCCCCACGACCGGCAGGTCGTACACCAGGTTCCGGACCACGTACGGGAACAGGATCCTGTCGGCGAGGACGTTCGCGTAACTCAGGAGCGACGACGGCGTGAACCCGAAGACGTCGGCGAAGTCGCCCACCGTCGAGAGCTCGCCGCGCTCGAGCGCCGGAACGAGCTTCGCGGTCGGCCCGAAGCGCGTGACGCTCCCGTCGTGGACGTCGGCGTCGCCGTGGACCGCCGCGAAGGGCAGCTTCTTCATCTGGAGGGTGTACACCTTCCCGTTCAACAGGTCGTCGGCGAGGAAGAAGCTCCCCGCGACCGGAAGCAGCGACATGTCCTCGCCGTACCCCATCTCCTGGGCGAACTGGAGGCTGTGTGACCCGGCGGCGACGGCGACCGCGTCGGCCGCGAAGTCGCCGTCGTCGGTCTCGACGGTGAAGCCGTCGCCGCCCTCGTCGACGTTCGTCACCGTCGTCCCGAGGTGGACCGAGACGCCCTCCTCGGCGCGGGCCGCCTCGACGAACGACTCCGCGATCATGCCGTAATCGAGGACGTAGCCGTCGGGGGTCTGGAGCGCCATGAGCTCGGTGTCGGGGTCGCGCCCCTCGACGACCTTCGGCTCGATCTCGGCGATCTCCTCGCGGCCGATCGGCTCGAGTTTGGGGAAGAGCTCGCCGAACCCCTCGTCGTGGTAGCGGGCCTCCAGCTCCGCGACCTCCTCGCTCCCGACCGCGAGCACCATCTTGCTGCGCTTGCTGTGCATCTCGCGGTCGGGGTCGACGTTCTCGAGGTACCCGGCGAGCAGCTCCGCGCCCTCCTTGACCTCCTCGGCCTTCTCGAGCGTGTAGTTCGTCTCGATGTCGCCGAAGTGAAGCGTCTGGGAGTTGTTCGTGTGGTGGGAGTTCACCGCCGCGATCTCTGGCTCCTTCTCGATGAGCGTGACGTCGTCGACGTCGGTGAACTTCGAGACCGTGTACAGAAGCGATGCCCCGCTTATTCCCCCGCCGATGACGATGAGGTCTGTGTGGTCCGACATGCGTGAGGCTCCGTCTCGCGGAGCGTACCGTCTTGGGAGTTAATTGACTTCCTATTCCGCGCCGTCGGGCTCGCTCCTCCGGGCGTCGACCCGAAGTCGTCCCCTCCGACCCGCGGAGTCAGGCCCGGACCGTCCGATATCGCTCCCGGAATTGATCGAAGAGCACACGTCCAGCGTCGGTGCGGAGCCGCGACTCCGTCGTCGCGAAGAACTCCTCGAGCGCGTCGTACTCCGCGAACGCCTCCGGCTCCCCGTCGGCGGGGTCGTAGCGGTCGTCCCGCTCGTAGACGACCGCCTGGAGGCAGGTGTCGAGGAGGTCACACTCCTTGACGAGGACCGCCTCCGGCGTCTCGCGGGCCTCGTACGCCTCCCACGCGTCGCGGACGCGGTCGGGGAGCGGACCGGCGAGGTCGGCCATCGCGGCGCGCTCGGCCGCCTCCTTCTCGTCGCGGTCGACCGGTTCCGCCGTCGAGTCCGCCCGCGTCGCCACGTCGCCCGTCTCCGCCTCGGCGACGTCGTGGACGACCGCGAGCCGGAGCGCGCGGTCGAGATCGACGCCGGGCAGGTCGTCGCGAAAGCGGTCGCCGAGCGCCAAGACGAGGTACGCGACCCCCCAGGAGTGTGCGGCGACCGACTCGGGGTCGTCGACGCCGCGGAGCTGCCAGCCGGTCCGCCCCTCGTCTTTGAGCGCGTACGCGTCGAGGAGAGCGTCGACGACGTGGCCCGCGTCCATCGCTCACTCCGCGAGCGCCCAGGTCCCCTCGCCGACCGCCTCGACCACGCCGCGGCGCTCCATCTCCGCGAGCACCTCGTCGAGCCGGCCGGGCTGGGCGACCTCCATCTCGATGCGGCCGACCCCGTGGTCGGCCTCGAGGTGGTGACGGACCGCCTCGCGGTCGAACGTCGTCGCGTCGGCGCGCGCCATCGCGCCCGCGATGATGTCGATCATGTCCTCGATGAAGTTCCACGGGTAGACGACCCAGGTCCACGTCTCGAGGCGCTCGCCGACGAAGTCGGGCTCGAACTCGGAGGTGGAGAGGAGCTGGAGCGTCGCGGTGCGGACGGTGGCGGCGTCGCGCTCCTCGACGTACTCCTCGGCGCGGCGGATCGACCCGCCGGTGTCGGCGATGTCGTCGATGATCAACACGTCCTTGTCCTCGACGCTGCCCTCCGGCATCGGGTAGCGGATCTGCGGCTCGTCCGACTTGTCGGCCGCGCCGACGTAGTGTTCCATCTTGAGGCTCGTGAGGTCGTCGAGCCCGAGGAAGTCGCAGGTACAGCGGCCGGCGAACCAGCCCCCTCGGGCGAGCGCGACGACGACGTCCGGCTCGAAGTCGGCGCGTTTCACCGCGTTCGAGACGTTCCGACAGAGCCCGTAGATGTACTCCCAGTTGGTCACGGTACAGTCGAAGTCGTCCGGGAGCTCGCTCATACCTCGGGAGTCGCCCGCGCCAGCATAAGGGTTTGCGGAACGGTCGCCGGGATCGTCCGGGGCCGACCCCGGCGTCTCGCTCCCGCCGAACCCTCGCGTCCGCCCGTGCCGACACGATTTAGGTGGCCCGCCCGCAACGACCCGCTAATGAGCACACGGACCGCGAGCGAGGAGCGGGCGGTCGTGATCGGGCTGGAGGTCCACGTCCAGCTCGAGACCGACACCAAGGTCTTCTGTGGCTGTTCGACGGAGCCGGCCGACGACGAGGAGCCGAACACGCGCACCTGCCCGACCTGTCTCGGGCTGCCGGGCGCGCTGCCGGTCCTCAACGAGGCCGCCGTCGAGAGCGCGGTGAAGATCGGGAAGGCGCTCGACGCCGACATCCCCGAGACGACCACGTTCCACCGGAAGAACTACTACTACCCCGACCTGCCGAAGAACTTCCAGCTCACCCAGTACGACGCGCCGATCTGCGCCGACGGCGAACTGGAGGTCTCCGTCGACGGCGAGCGCCGTACCATCGGGATCACCCGCGCGCACCTCGAGGAGGACCCGGGCAGCATCCAGCACGCGGGCGGCTCGATCGAGTCGGCGACCCACACCCTCGTGAACTACAACCGCGCGGGCACGCCGCTGATGGAGGTCGTCACCGAGCCCGACTTCCGGTCGCCGGCGGAGACGCGCGCGTTCCTCGCGAAGCTCGAGGAGGTGCTCGAGTACCTCGGCGTCTTCGACGCGACGCGGGACGGGAGCCTCCGCGTCGACGCCAACGTCTCGCTCGTCGACGCGGACGAACTGGGGGAGGACGGCTCCGTCCCCGAGGAGGTCCTCGCCGACGCCAACCGCGCCGAGGTGAAGAACATCTCGAGTCACAAGGGCGCGGAGAAGGCGCTCGCCTACGAGATCACCCGCCAGCGAAACGTGCTCCGGCGCGGCCGCGAGATCGAACAGGAGACCCGCCACTGGGACGAGGCGCGCGGCGTCACCGTCTCGATGCGCTCGAAGGAGGCGGAGAAGGACTACCGCTACTTCCGGGAGGCGGACCTCCCCGCCCTGGAGGTGGCCGACTGGAAGGAGTCGATTCCGATCCCCGAGCTCCCCGACGCCCGCCGCGAGCGCTTCCGCGACGAGTACGGGCTCGACGCCGAGGCCGCCTCGAAGCTCACCTCGACGAAGGAGGTCGCGGACTTCTTCGAGGACGTCGCCGGCGAGTACGACCCCGAGCTCGCGGCGACGTGGGTCGCCGACAACCTGCTCGGCGAGCTCAACTACCGCGAGCTCGAGATCACCGACGTGACCGACCGGCTCGACGAGTTCAAGCGCCTGATCGAGTTGGTCGCCGCCGAGGAGCTGACGGTGAAGAACGCCGAGGAGGTCGTCCTCCGCGAGATGCTCGACGAGGGCGACGACCCCGACGCGATCGTCGACCGCGAGGGGCTCGGCAAGGCCGAGTCCGGCGAGGTCGAGACCGCGGTCGAGGCCGCGATCGACGACAACCCCGACGCCGTGGCCGACTACCACGACGGCGACGACGGGGCGATCAACTTCCTCGTCGGCCAGGTGATGCAGGCGACCGGCGGGAGCGCCGACCCCGGCCAGGTGAACGGGCTGCTGCGCGAGCGGCTGGACGGGTGACGGGGACACAGGACGCGAGGATCGACGCATGGAGGTGACCGTCGACGTCGTCGGCGGCGACACGGAGACGTACGCCGTCGACGACGACGCGACCTACGCCGACCTGATCCGTGCCGCGGGCTTTCACCCCCAGGAGGCGTCCGTCCTCGTCGAGGGCTCGCCCGTCCCCGGCGACCGCCCCGTCGACGCCGACCGGGTGCGGCTGCTTCGGCTGATCCGAGGCGGGACGACCGGACTCGCCGCCGCGGGCGAGTGAGAGCGTGACGGACGTCGACGATCCCGGTCCGCTCCCCGCGGGGGTCGCGATCGAGTCGGCGACGCCCGACGACCGGCTCGACGTCCTCCGCGTGCTCGACGCCGCGATGCTCGAGACCGACGCCGCCGCCCTCCACGCCCGGATCGACGCCGGCGACGCCCTCGTCGCGCGCTTCGAGCGGACCGGCTCCGTCGTCGGGGCGCTGGTGTTGACGCGGCCGGAGCCGGAACGACGCCACGTCGACGCGGTCGCGGTGCGCCGCCAGCGCCGCGGCCGGGGGATCGGGTCCGCGCTCGTCGCGCGCGCGGTGCGGGACGCGCGGGCCGAGTCCGGCGTCGACGCCGTCACCGCGACGTTCGACGCGGATCTGACGGAGTTCTACGCGGACCTCGGGTTCTCGATCGAACCGACGGGGGACGGCCGCGCCAGGGGCCGGCTGACGGTGGGATCGGCGACCCCGGACGACGCGTGACGGGGGCGTTCCCGAGGCGTTTTATCCCCCAACCGAGTGGACGGTCCACATGGAACGCCCCCGGTTCGGTCCGGACGCGGACGCGGGACTGCTCCTCCGTCGCGGGGGCGCGCTGGTCGCCGACGCGCTGCTCGTCGCGACGCTTTTCGGCCTCGCTTCGGTCGCGTTTCGCCTCCTCGCCGGATCCCCTCTCCCCGCGGGAGGGTGGCTCCTCCCGGCCGCGTACCTCGGCCACTACGTCGCCTTCGAGGGCGCGTTCGGCCGAACCCCCGGGAAGCGTCTCCTCGGGCTCGTCGTCCGCGAACGCGACGGGTCGCCGTGCGGGCTCCGGGCCGCGCTCGTCCGGAACCTGCTTCGAGTCGTGGACGGCGCGGTCTTCTACCTCGTCGGGCTCGCCGTGGTCGTCCTCACGGACGGCGACCGGCGGATCGGCGACCACGTCGCGGGGACGCGGGTCGTTCGCGACGGAGAGTGACCGGGCGGGACGAAGGGGAAGCGTCGACCGCGACTACCGCGGACGTCACGGCGGGTCGTGTCGCTCGCCCGCGACGCGGTAGGAGTTAGTAGATCAGCTCGTCGTCGTTCTCGATCATGTACAGCGCGCGGGCGGCGATGTTGACCGCGTGATCGCCCACGCGCTCGAGGTCGCGGACCGCGAGCAGCGCGCGCGAGACCTCGTCGAGCGCGGCGGCCAGCTCGTCGGCGTCCGCCTCGACATCCCGGTCTCCGCCGGCCGCCTCGACCCGCGCGCGGTCCGCCTCCAGCAGGTCGCGGACGACCGCCTCGCTGGCGCGACGACACCGCTCGTCGAGGTCGTCGTCGCGGGCCGCGACCGCCCGGCAGGCGTCGGGGTCGCCGGCCTCGTACGCGGCCACCGCGTCGGCGACCATCCCGCCCGCCTCCTCGCCGATCTCCCGGAAGTCGACGGCGGGGTGGAGCCCGCCGTCGTCGCCGCCGTAGCCCGCGAGGTTGGTCGCGAGGTCGGCGACGCGCTCGAGGTCGGTGATGACCTTGAACGAGGCCGTCACCAGCCGGAGGTCGCCGGCGACGGGCTGCTGGAGCGCGAGCAGCTCCGTACACTCCTCTTCGAGCCCCAGGTAGCGCTCGTTGACCTCGTAGTCGCCCTCGATGACCTCCCGAGCGAGGTCGTCGTCGCCGGTCTCGGCCGCCTCGAGCGCGGCGTCGTACCGCTCGAGGACCAGATCGCCCATGCCGACGACCTCGGTTCGGAGGTCCTCGAGCCGCCTCTGGTAGCTCTCTCGGGGCATCTAGCCGAACTTCCCCGTGATGTAGTCCTCGACGCGCTGCTCTTCGGGGTCCTCGAAGATCTTCGCCGTGTCGTCGTACTCGACGAGCCGGCCGCCGGTGAGGAACACGGCGGTCCGGTCGGAGATGCGGGCCGCCTGCTGCATGTTGTGCGTGACGATGATGACGGTGTACTCCTCGGCGAGCCCGTCGATCAGGTCCTCGATCTTCGAGGCCGCGACCGGGTCGAGCGCCGAGGTGGGCTCGTCCATCAGGATGACCTCGGGGTCGGGCGCGATGGCGCGGGCGATACAGAGCCGCTGTTGTTGCCCGCCCGACAGATCGAGCCCGGAGGAGTCGAGCTGGTCTTTCACCTCGTCGTACAGCGCCGCGGCCTTCAGCGACTCCTCGACGCGCTCGTCGACGTCGCCCTCGTACCCCTGGATCTTCAGGCCGTACGCGACGTTGTCGCGGATCGACTTGGGGAAGGGGTTCGGCTTCTGGAACACCATCCCGATCTTGCGGCGCAGCGCGACCGGGTCGACGTCGTCGTCGTAGACGTTCTTGCCGCCGAACTCCACGTCGCCCTCGACGCGGCAGACGTCGATCATGTCGTTCATCCGATTGATACACCGGAGGAACGTCGACTTGCCGCAGCCGGAGGGCCCGATGAGCGCGGTCACCCGCTTTTCGGGGATCTCGATCGACACGTCGTCGATCGCCTGTTCGTCGCCGTAGTAGACGTTCAGGTCACGCGCCGCGACCGCGGTTCGCGCCGCCCTCGATCGTGCCGAGCCGGTCTCGACCTCCGTGGTGATGAGCGATTCGTCTCCCGTCGTGTCGGATGATGTGTTACTCATGTTAGTTCCCCCGTTCCGCACGGTTCCGCAACAGGATCGCCGTCCCGTTCATGCCGACGAGGATGATGAGAAGCGTGATAACGCCGGCGGCGACGACGCCGTACCGGAAGTCGGCCTGCGGGAAGTTCGCCCACGCGTAGATCTGCATCGGCATGGCGCTGAAGCGACTGAAGAGGCTGCTCGGCGCGCTGAACACGGTCGTCGCCGCGCCGACCATGATGAGCGGCGCGGTCTCGCCGATCGCGCGGCCGAGCGCGAGGATCGTCCCGGTGAAGATCCCCGGCAGCGCCTCCGGGAGGACCACGTTCTTCGTCGTCTGCCAGCGCGTCGCGCCCATGGCGTCGGACCCCCGTCGGAGGTCGTCCGGAACCGACCGGATCGCCTCCTGGGCGGAGATGATCGTGATCGGCAAGATGAGAAGCGACAGCGTCAACGCGACGGTCACCGCCGTGCCGAAGCCGAACCCGAGGAGGTTCGCGAACAGTCCCAGCCCGAGGAGGCCGTAGACGACCGACGGGATGGCGGCCAGGTTCGCGATGTTGATCTGTAACAGCCGCGTCAGCGAGCCGAGAACCCCGGTCTCCGGCATGTACTCCTCCAGGAAGACGGAGGTGCCGACGCCGAGGACGAACGACAGCACCGCGACGAGCGCGATGATGATGACGGAGCCGACGATGGCCGGGTAGAGCCCGGCCTCCGCCGGCGTCCGGGAGGGGGCCTCCGTGACGTAGTTCGGATCGAGCCACGGGTCCGGCGCCGGGACCCCCCACGCCTCGACGATCAGCGCCCCGGCGACCACGCCGGCGGCGAGGAGAAGCGGGAGGCCGAGCCCGACGACCCCGTCGCCGCCCTCGACGACGCGGGAGACGTACACCGCCGTCGGCACGCCGGTCAGCGCGAGCACGAGGAGGACGGTGGGGGCCGGCAGCCCGGCACCGGCGGCCAGGAACCCCCCGGCGGCGGCGACGGCGAGCGGGAAGCCGGCGACGAGGATCGCGACGGTTCGACCGCTTCGGTCGGCGACGAGGACCGCCCCGGCGGCCGCGACCGGGATCGCGATCGTCCAGAGGTAGATGACGAGGTCCGACGGGTACACCGTGACCACGCGGCGGAGGAACGTCGCGGCGACGACTCCGACGAGCCCGACCGGGATCGCGGCCGTCGCCGCCCGGTCGTCGGAGCGCCATCGGCCGTAGGCGTACAGCGCGAGGCCCGGCAGGACGCCGAGGGTGTACGCGAGGAACCACACCAGCGCGTCGAACACCAGGAAGAGGGTGCCGACCGCGAGGCCGATCGCGGCCCCGCCGACGAGCCGGCCGAGCAGCCCGAACCCGACCGCCGCGACGCGCCCGCGGCTGCCGACGTACGCGAGGTACGCGGTCACGGGGGCGGCGACGACGAAGAGGTACGCGAGCTGCCAGTTGAGTCGCGGGATCGGCGCGACGACCGCCTCTATCGCGGTGAAGAGCACGGCGACGGCGACGAGCCCGCCGCCGAGCGCGCCGAGCGCGCGACGCGTGACCGCGGGGTCGTTCGCGCTGTACAGACAGAACGCGAGGAAGGGAACGACGAGCGTGAGGGAGTAGGTCAACAGCCACTCGGGGCTGGCGTTCGCTAGGTCGAAGGCGTCGACCGAGACGTACACGAGCAGGACGCCGAGCGCGACGAGTCCGAACACGCTCGCGCCGAAAGAGAGGTACTCGAAGAGGAACCCGCGCGTCCGGCTGACCCGGTCGAACTCGGTCGCGTTCGCGTTCTCGGTGGGGTTCGGGGTGTCCGTCGCCATCAGTACTCCTCCCGGTAGCGTTCCGCGATGATGTCACTAATCACGTTCATTACGAGCGTCACGGCGAACAGCGCGAGGCCGAGCGCGAACATCGAGTCGTACGGTATCGTTCCCCCCGTGAGGTCGCCGCCGGCGATCTGGACCATCGCGACGGTGATCGTCATCCCGGAGTCCAGGAGGACGTCGGCGGGATTGATGAACGGGATCCCGAACGCCGCCTCCCGAATCGCCGGCATCCGCGCCTGCGCGCCCATCGCGACGACGACGATCATCGTCTCGCCGATGGCGCGGGAGACGGCGAGGATGTACGAGGAGGCGATCCCGGAGATCGACGCGGGGACGACGATCCCGGTCGAGACCTCGAACTTCGTCGCGCCGAGGCCGTACCCGGCCTGCCGGAGGTCGTCGGGCACGGCGCTCATCGCGTCCTCGGAGATCGACGACACCATCGGGATCGTCATGATGCCGACCATGATCGACGCCGACAGCGCGTTGAAGGTGCTCATCTCCGGGAACAGCGTCGCCTTCAGCGCCGGAGTGACGTACACTAACGCGAAGTAGCCGTACACGACCGTCGGGATCCCGGCGAGGATCTCCAAGAGCGGTTTCAGGATCGAGCGCGCGTTCGGGGTCGCGTACTCGCTGAGGTAGATCGCCGTCAGCGTTCCGGTCGGGAGCGCGATGAACGCCGCCGTGACCGTCACGACGAGCGTCCCGATCAGGAGCGGGACGATGCCGAACGACTGCCCGCCGCCGGCCGGGTTCGGGCTCCAGTTGGTGCCGGTCAGGAACTCGGCGATCGGGACCTCCGAGAAGAACACCACTGCGTCCGACAGCAGGGTCGCGAAGATCGCGACCGTCGTGAGCAGGGTGATCACCGCGCACGCGGCGAAGAGCCCGCCGTAGGTTCCCTCCTTCAGTCGTCTGAGCCCGCTCCGACGCTGGAGATCGGGGCTATCGGTACTGTCTGTCACAACCGGTCGGGTATCGCACGCTGTCGTAAATCAATACACCGGTTCATCGCGGGGAGTTACTCCTGTGCCTGCTCGATGGCGTCCTCGAGCTTCTGCATCTGCTCCTCCTGGGTCTCCTCGGTCGCGGGGACGTACCCCACGTCGCCGGCGACGAGGTCCTCGTTCGTCGTCTGGCTCACGAAGTAGCGGGCGAACTCCGCGACGTGTTCGTTGCCGAGCGACTCGATCGAGGGGTAGGTGAAGAGCGGCCGGGAGAGCGGGGTGTATTCGCCGCTGGCGGCCGTCTCGAGGCTCGGCTCGACGGGGCCGTCGCCGGAGTCGATGCCGAGCGCCTTGAGCTGGTCGGGGTTCTGGAAGTAGTACGCGAAGCCGAAGTAGCCGATCGCGTACTCGCTGCCCGAGACCCCCTGTGCGATCGTGTTGTCCTGCTCGGTGGCCTGATAGTCGCTGGTGTGGCCGCGTTCCTCGAGGACGGCCTCGATGAAGTAGTCGTAGGTGCCGGAGGTGTCGGCCGCGCCGTACCGCTCTATCTCCTCGTTGGGGAACTCGTCGCGGACCTCGTCCCAGGTCTCGACCGCGTCCGACTCCCAGATCGTCGCGAGCTCCTCGACGGTGAGCGAGTCGATCCAGTCGGCCTCGGGGTTGACGACGACCGTGAGCGCGTCCGTCGCCGCGATCAGCTCGACGTACTCGACGCCGTTGTCCGCACACAGTTCCTCCTCCGCCGGCTGGATCGGCCGGCTCGCGTTGTTGAAGTCGGTCTCGCCGACACAGAAGAAGTTCGAGAACCCGCCGCCCGACCCGGTGGAACTGATGTCGATGGAGACGTCCGGGTAGTCCTCCGCGAAGTCCTCCGCGATCGCGCTCATCAGCGGGAACACGGTGCTCGAGCCGGCGATGTTGATCGAACCGGAAAGCGAGTCGTCGCCGGAGCCGTCGCCTGAATCGTCGTCGCCGGAGCCGCCGCCCGTGCTCTGCGTACAGCCCGCGAGACCGAGCGCGCCGGCGCCGGCGAGCGCCGCGAGCGATTGCCGCCGCGTGATTCCCTCCGCGTCCAGGTTCTGGCTGGGTGCCATCACCGGATCGTGGACGAAGACCACGTAAATACCATGCTATGAGGAATATACGACGGGGTGTAGTGGACGATAGTGCTATATATCGATAGTAGTGCTATATAGATTCGTTCGCCGAACCCACGAGGATCGGCGTATGGCTTCTCAGCAGCCGACGACGAGAGCCGATATATAGTCATATGAGCCCCTCTACCGGACGACGTACGGCACATATAATCGGTTATGTCGGATCAACGTATTCCGAGAGACATGGCGACGACCGACCCCGCGAACGGATCCGACCCCGGCGTCGAGGAGGGACTACGTAGCGTCGACTCGGCCCCGCGGCGCGCCCTCGACGCCCTCCGCGTCGAGCGTCGACGAACCGCCGACGAACGGGAGGCCTTCGAGGTGTTCCGGTCGCGCGTCCGGCGGATCCCCGCGGAGGCGACGCCGAGGACGGGAACGGGGCCCGCCGCGGGAGCGGGGACGGCGTCGACCGCGGTCTCGGCTCCGTCGCGGATCCGGGGCGCGACGGGGAGCACCGGTCCCGGGCTCGTCGCAGTCCGGAACGCCTACGCGGAGACGGTGATGTCGGTCCCGCACTACGAGGAGGAGTACAACGACACCTACGAGCGCAGCCTCGCGGAGGAGTTCGGCCCGGAGCTCGCGGTCGCGCTCACCCGCGAGCCGACGCTCCGCGAGCGGTCCCGGTCGTCGCTGCTGGCGGGGACGACGGAGGCGATAGACCGGCGGGAGGAGCTCGTCGAGATCGTCGAATCCGAGTCGTCGTCGGTCTCTCGCGCGCTCGAGGACCTCTCGCCGATCGCGGAGGAGGTCGGGCGGTTCTCGCGGCGGGAGTTCGACGCCGAGCGGTTCGGCGCGCTCGACGCGTACCGCGCGCGGCTGAACGTCCTCGCAGAGAAGTGCGACGAGGTGGCGGCGCGCCGACAGGGAGAGCCCCTCGGTGGGGAGCGACGGTTCAACGTCGGCGATGCGGGCACGGACGTACGGACGTACCTCTATCGGGACCTCCCGGTCACGTATCCGGTCCTCGCCGCCGTCGCGGAGGTGGGCGAACGGATCGAGTCGGTCCGGACGGACGTGGAGCGGGCGATGATCTACGCCGGCTCGCCGAGCGGGAACGACTCGGTTGGGGGCGACTGACCCGGCGGCGGACCGCCCTCGCCGCTCGCTTCACTCCTCGACGTGCTCGGCGAGGAGCCGCTCGGCGTGCGCCTCCGAGTCGGCGACCACCCACCGGACGCGGGTCGCGTCGCCGTAGGCGAGCGCCTCCTTCAGCTCGTCGCGGAGGACGCCCGTTCCGAACCCCACCGTCTCCTTTCCGTCGTCGCCGAGCTCGTAGAGCCCGTACCGGTTCGGGGCGCTCCCGACGGTCGACCGGTCGAGGTCGCGCCAAGGTTTCGCGAGGCTCATCGTCAGCGGTGGGCGTCGAGCCCCTCCTCGGGGCCGGAAACGATCTCGTAGCTCTCCTCGGTCCAGCCGTCCTCGACGAAGACGAACACGCGGCCGCCCGCGACCTCGGGGTCGGCCGTCACCCGGTTGCGCTGCCCGTCGCGGCCGACGATCACGCCGGGGAACACCTCGTCGGTCTCGCCGGACTCGACCACGACGCGGCCGACGCCCGAGTCGCGAAGGATCTCCTCGCCGGTGTTGTAGTCGTTCACATACGTCATCACCCCCTCCGTCTCGGTCGGGTCGGTGACGAGCACGTGCGTCTCCTTGCCCGGTCCCGCGGTGACCGTCCCCTCCACGGAGTCGGGAACGCCGCGGTACAGCGTGGTTCGGCCGTCGAGGTACTCGACGACGACGCCCTCCTCGCGGAGGTCGACGCCGATCGAGGTCGGCGGGACGTCGCCGGGTGCGGATGCGGACATGTCGGTCGCTCCGGCCGCCGAGGTGAAAAGGACCGCGCTCGCGGGGGCCGGGGAGGAGTCGCCGCGGCGCCGTGTCGACGCCCTCGACAGCCTCGCCGCGACCGCTAACCCTTTGGGGACCCTCGTCGCGAGTGCGTGTATGGAGGGACGGGCGGCCGCGCTCGGCGCGGGGACCGTGTTGAACGCCCTGGCGACGGGGACGGGTGCGGCCTTCGGGCTCGACGTCGAGACGCGCGCGACGGTCGAACTCGAGCCCGAATCCGACGCCGTCGAGGGGACCATCGCGGAGGACCCCGACGGCGACACGGCGCTCATCGAGCACTGCGTCGCGCTCGCGACGGAGCGGTGGGGCGACGGCGAGGGCGGCGTCGTCCGGACCGACAGCGACGTGCCGCTGGCGGCGGGGCTCAAGAGCTCCAGCGCGGCCGCCAACGCGGCCGTTCTCGCGACCTGCGACGCGCTCGGGCTGGCCGTGGGCGACGCCGACGACGCGGTCGAGGTCACCCGACTCGAGGCGTGTCGGCTGGGCGTCCGCGCGGCCCGCGAGGCCGGCGTCACCGTCACCGGCGCGTTCGACGACGCGACCGCCTCGATGCTGGGCGGCGTCTGTCTCACCGACAACGGCGAGGACCGCCTCCGCGCCCGCGACCCGGTCGACTGGGACGCCCTCGTCTGGTCGCCCCCCGAGCGGGCCTACAGCGCCGACGCCGACGTCGAGCGCTGCGGAGCCGTCGCGCCGATGGCCGACCTCGTCGCCGACCTCGCCGAGGAGGGGCGCTACGCGGAGGCGATGACCGTCAACGGGCTCGCCTTCTCGGCCGCGCTCGGCTTCGACACGGACCCCGCCGTCGAGGCGATGCCCCGCGCGTCGGGGGTGTCGCTCTCGGGAACCGGGCCGAGCGTCGTCGCCGTCGCGGACGCGGCCGACCCCGACGCCGACCTCGCTTCCCTCGCGGACCTGTGGGCCGATCGCCCAGGTACGCTGCGGCGGACGACGACGCGAAACGACGGCGCGTACACCGGTGATTCACCATGAGCACTGACACATCCGACCCCGAAGAGATGAGCCTCGACGAACTCCGCCGGGAGATCGAGGACATCGACCACGAGATCGTCGAACTGATCGCCCGCCGGACGTACGTCGCCGACACGGTCGCGCAGGTGAAAGAGAAGCGGGACCTCCCGACGACGGACGAGTCACAGGAGGCCCGCGTGATGGAGCGGGCCGGGGAGAACGCCGAGCAGTTCGACGTCGACGTGAACCTCGTGAAGGCGATCTTCCGGCTCCTGATCGAGTTGAACAAGGCCGAGCAGAGAGAAAGCCGCTGAGCGGAGGCGACTCCTGTAGCCGATCAGTTCCCTCGCGAGTGCGAGAAGAGAGGTTCAGATAGAGATACGACGGATGTTATCTACCAGAACGGAGCAACGTGACAGTGTGTAGCGTATGACACGCTCCCGGAACGTATTTACACGAGAACGACCTCCGAGCATCTGCGAGGTGATGCGTATTAACGACAGCGACAATCGGCATCCTGATTCGGGGCATCGTTCTGGGATTCTCGATCGCGGCCCCCGTCGGCCCGATCGGAGTCCTGTGCATCCAGCGAACGCTTTCTAAGGGCCGACTCTCGGGCTTCGCCAGTGGACTCGGAGCCGCGTCTGCGGACGCCGTGTACGGATCGATGGCAGGGTTCGGAATCACGGCGCTGTCGTCGCTCCTGCTCGACTACCGAACAGGTATTCGGATCGGAGGCGGGCTCCTTCTGTTGTATCTCGGTATACGATCGTTCCGTGCCGAGCCGGCGGAGACGGCAGTGTCCACCTCGGACGTACGGGGACTCGGCAGGGACTACGGTTCGACGTTCCTGCTGACGATAACTAACCCGGTGACCATCATCGCCTTCGTCGGCATCTTCACGGGACTGGAAGTCGGCGTGTCAGGGGACTACTCCGACGCCGCCGTGTTGGTCGGCGGTGTCTTCCTCGGTTCGGTGCTCTGGTGGCTCGCCCTGAGTGCCGGTGTGAGCCTGTTCCGTTCACGGTTCACGCGCTCGATCATGCGTCGAGTGAACCAACTGGCGGGGGCAGTCATCGTCGGGTTCGGGTTACTCGCTATCCGGGGCTCTCTAACACCACTCGCGCTCCGGATACCGTTCGCACGCGGGGCGGCGTCGGCGTTCCGACGGCCGGACGCTCGAACCGCTACAGTCGTCCTTGTTTTGCCCATTGAGGGCGTCCGGGCGGTCGCTTCGCGATCACTTCGCGATCACTTCGCGGTCGGCGTCACGTCGCCGACGGCGTCCATGACCTGGATCGCGGCGCTGGCGGCCAGCCCGCGGGCGACCTCGTCGGCGTCGGAGTCGGCGATGCCGGCCTCGAGCTCGTCGAGGTCCGGCGTGAACCCGGCGGTGACGGGGTGGCCGGCCGGGGGATTGACGGCGACGGTCGCCTGGGGGCCGTCGCTTCCGACGGAGAGCTCCGACCCGACCGCGTAGCCGTCCGGGAGATACGATTCGGTGCGGGAGACGATCCCGGCCACCGTCCGCCTGAGTCGCCGTTCCTGTTCCGGGGAGAGGTCGACCGGCGCGGGCTCGCCCGCGTCGGTGACGCCCGGCGGTCCGGCGTACGGGTTGTTGCCGTTCATCGAAGACACCCGGTGTACGCGGACCCGACTCAAAAAGGCGTCGGCAGCGGCGCTCGCCGAGCCGATCCCCGTCACGGCACGCTCGGATCACGGAGAGCGCGTCGGCGTCGACGACGTCGTCCCCGGCCGGGGAGGGGACGGGGACGGGGACGGCCGCCGACCGGGCCTCGTGGCCGCTCAGAGGATCGGCTCCGACTCGCCGTACGCCGCGACGGCGACCGCGGTGGTGTATCGGTCGGGCTCGGCCGGCGCGGTCTCGACGTGGGTCTCCCGGTCGGTGAACGTCCAGTCGCGGAGCGCGATGCCGTCGTCCAGGCCGGCGTGGATCCGGTCGCGAACCGCCTCGGGGTCCTCGCCGGTCACCTCGTAGAAGATCCCCGGTCCCGGACCGGTCGCCCAGCCGAGGCCGGCGGCGACGTCCGGCCGTCGTCGGGGGGCGCGCTTGTCGGCCGCGTCCTCCGCGCCGGCGCGTCCGCCCTCGCGGAAGTCCACCTCGTCGCCCGGCCCGACCGTCCGGCGCGCCTCCACGACGGTGAGGGCGTTCCCCGGGGGGCCCAGATCCGGAGCCGCCGCCACCCGTTTCACGGTCGCCTCGGCGGGGATCACGGAGGAGACGGCGACGAGGTTGTAGTTGTGGAGGTTCGCGTCCGCGAGCGCGGCGTCATAGGAGGCCATCGCCGTGTCGGCGACGCCGACGCCGCCGGCGACGTGGATGGTGTTCATCGGACCGAAATCGACGACGCGGGCGCTAAGGGGTTACGAACCGTGTGCGGTGGCGCGCCTGCGAGCGCCCGAGAGGGCGCGAGCAGAACGCGAGGGACGCGGTGAGCGCTCGGAGAGCGCGAACCGCGAGGCTGGGGAGGCGTGAGGTGCGGGGCTGTGCGGGGCGGGTGGGACTCAAAGGGGCAGTCGCGAGGGCGAAGCACGGCGACGTAAGCACCGGAGCGAGTGAGCGAAGCGAACGAGCGAGGAGCGCAGCGAGCCGCGCGAGTCCCGCGAGCGTGAGCGAGCGGGACCACGAAAGTCGCAGCCCGCGCAGCGAAGCGAGCAGGAACGTCTTTCGGAGGCCCTCGCGACTGGGGCTTTGGAGATGTCCTCTCCGATCGTGTTTTCAGCAACGTACAGCCGAGCGACTGGGCTTTAGAGGTGCTTCCCGCGCTGACGACAGCGACTACACACGAACGAACGGCTGGTGCCTCGAAAACGGCCCACCCGGAGATCGCTCGACGCTCAGTACTGGTAGTGGATGACCTGCTCGTCGGTTCCCTCGACGTCCTGGAGCTTCTCCCGGGCCCGCTCGAAGTCCTCCTGGAGCACCTCGGTGCGGTCGTCGCGGATCGCGAACATCCCCGCCTCGGTCGCGAGCGAGGCGATGTCCGCGCCGCTGTACCCCTCCAGGTCCGCCGCGACCGCGCTCACGTCGACGTCGTCGGCGACGTTCATCTCCTCGGAGTGGATCTCGAGGATGCGCTCGCGACCCTCGGCGTCGGGCTCCGGCACCTCGATGAGGCGGTCGAAGCGGCCGGGACGCAGGATCGCCTCGTCGAGCATGTCGAAGCGGTTGGTGGCGGCGATGATGCGGATCTCCCCGCGCTCGTCGAAGCCGTCCATCTCCGAGAGCAACTGCATCATCGTGCGCTGGACCTCGGCGTCGCCGGAGGTCTTCGAGTCCGTCCGCTTCGAGGCGACCGCGTCGATCTCGTCGATGAAGATCACCGCGGGCTCGCGCTCGGCGGCCAGCTCGAAGAGGTCGCGGACGAGCCGGGAGCCCTCGCCGATGAACTTACGGACCAGTTCCGAGCCGGCCATCTTGATGAACGTCGCGTCCGATTCGTTGGCGACCGCCTTCGCCAGCATCGTCTTGCCGGTCCCCGGCGGGCCGTGAAGCAGCACGCCGCTCGGCGGCTCGACGCCGACCGTCTCGAACTGCTCGGGGTTCTCGAGGGGGTCCTCGACGGCCTCGCGCACCTCACGGATCTGCTCGTCGATCCCGCCGATGTCGGCGTACTCGACGTCGGGCGACGCCGTGACCTCCATCGCCTGCGCGCGGGAGTCGGTCTCGTCGTCGAGGGTCTGCTGGATCGCAAAGGAGTCGTTGATCGCGACGCGGTCGCCGGGACGGAGGTCGGCGTCCAGCCGGGTCGCCGCCTGCGTCAGCACCTCCTGGTTGTTGCCGTGCTGTTTGATGACGACGCCGTCCTCCGTGATCTCCTCGACGGAGGCGATGTACAGGGAGGACGTCTTCAACACCTCGTTCTCGCGTTTCAGCTCGTCGACGTCGGCCTTGAGGTCGCCCCGGCGTCCCTGTGCGTCCTCGAGGCGGTCCTCGAGTTCGTCGTTCACGTTGACGATCCGCCGGTAGTGTTGCCGGATCGCCTCGAGCCGTTCCGCCTCGCTCATCTCCGGATCGAGTTCGAGACGGGGGCGGTCCGGCAGTGAGGGGCTATGGGACATTCGTTGGCCTCGGTACGGCACGCGCGTAAATGTGCCTTTGGGTCACGGCGGACCGACGGCGGCGTCGGGAGGGTTTTCCGCGCGCACTCCGATTATCCGTGTTGAGACCCGGCCGCCGAGTTTTATACCGCTCCCGCCCGTACCGTCGGTCATGAGTGGACGAACCGTTCCCCAGCGCGCCGCGTCGACGGACACGGAGCCGGAGCGCCTCGACGCGCCCGTTCGACCATGACCGACGGATCGTCCCCTGACGGATCGTCCCCGAGCGGATCGCCTCCCGACGGAGCGACGCCGACGGTCCTCGCCGTCGACGACGAGCCCGACCTGGCCGAACTGTACCGCGTCTACCTCGACGGCCGCTACGACGTTCGGATCGCCACGAGCGGCGAGCAGGCGCTCGAGGAGATGGACGACGAGGTCGACGTGGTGCTCCTCGACCGGCGGATGCCGGACCTGTCCGGCCACGAGGTGCTCTCCGAGATCCGGGGGGCGGGGTACGACGCCCGGGTGGCGATGTTGACCGCGGTCGAGCCCGACGTCGACATCGTCGACATGCCGTTCGACGACTACAAGACCAAGCCCGTCACCCGCGAGGACCTCCTCGCGCTCGTCGAGGTGCTCTTGGAGCGCGCCGCCTTCGACGAGCGGAGCCAGCGCTTCTTCGCGCTCGCCTCGAAGAAGGCGGCGCTCGAGGCCTCCGGAGCGACGAACACCGAGGAGTACGACGAACTCGTCGAGCGGATGGAGGCGGTCCGCGCGGAGGTCGACGAGACGCTCGACCGGCTCTCGGCGGAGGACGCGTTCGCCGAGATATCGACGAACGTCCCCTGAGGGAGCTACTCGATCTCGAGGTCGCCGCCGTCCTCGTCCCACTCGAGTTCGAACTCCACGCTCAACTCGCCGGGGCCGTCGACCGGTCCCTCCCGCTCGGCTTTCACCTCGAAAGTGGGGCGTGCCGGCGGCTCCATCGTCACCGACTGCTCGCCGTGCGTCAGCGTGATCGCGTTGCCGGACTCGAGCGAGTCGGCGACGGTCCGAAGGTACGAGGCGATCTCCTCGCGGCTTCGACGGCTCTCCGACTCGAAGAGGACTTCCTCGGGCATGTGCGGCCGTACGCGACCGCCGGGGATAACGTCACCGACGGAAACGCAGAGAAACCACCGGCAGAAACGCAGAGAAACGCCGTCGACGGGAACGCGAGGGCTCGACCGGGGTTAGAAGTCGTCCTCGAAGGCGAACGTGCCGTCGCGCTGGACGACCTCGCCGTCGACCTCGATGACGGAGTCCTCGCTCATGTCGACGATCATGTCGACGTGTTCGGCCGACTCGTTTACCTCGTTCCCCTCACCGACGGTCTCCGGGTACGCCGAGCCGACCGCCATGTGGACGGTGTCGCCCATCTTCTCGTCGAACAGCATGTTGTAGGTGAACCGGTCGATCTGGCGGTTCATCCCGATCCCCAGCTCGCCGAGGTGCCGTGATCCCTCGTCGGTGTCGAGGATCCCGGCGAGTAGGTCCTCGTTGCGCTCGGCGGCGTGCGAGACGACTTCGCCGTCCTCGAAGCGCAGCCGGACCCCCTCGATCTCGCGGCCGTACCGGTACAGCGGGAGGTCGAAGTACACCTCGCCGTCGACGCCGTCGCGGACGGGAGCCGTGAACACCTCGCCGCCGGGGAGGTTCTTCTCGCCGTGGTCGTTGAGCGCGGAGTTCCCGGAGACGTCGAGCGTCAGGTCGGTCTCCTCGCCGGAGCGGATCCGGACCTCGTCGGCGTCGGTCAGGATCGCCGCCATCTCCGCCTGGAACTCGCGTTGGGCCTCCCAGTCGAGCGAGACCGCGTCCCACACGAAGTCCTCGTACGCCTCGGTGCTCATCCCCGCGAGCTGGGCGTGTCCGGCCGTCGGGTACTGCGTGAGACACCACGTCTTCGAGAGGCGAGTCCGCTTGACCTCCTCCAGCGCGCGGTTGTACGCGGCGTTCGTCTCGGGGTCCACGTCGGCGTCCTCCGTGACGTTCGCCCCGCCGCGGGCGATCACGAACACGTCGGTCTCCTCGTAGAGCGCGCGCCGGTGATCGGGCTCCTCGAAGCCGTCGGCGGCGCGTTTGAACGCGCGGTCCGCCCGCTTCGAGTAGTTGAGGTACACCGGATTCGCCCCGCGGTCCCCGCAGACCTCGTGGAGCGCGACCGCGAGGTCCTCCGCCTCGGCCGGCAGCTGGATGACGACGTCGTCGCCGGCCTCGATGCCGGTCGAGTGGTTCGCGATCGTCTCCGCGTGTTCGCGTACGCGTGGGTCCATGACGATCCGCTTGTCACCCGAGGGGATTAAACCCGCTTTCTCTCTCGGGGGACCGCGTCCTCTCCCGTCGGGACGCGACGGGTTTTGACCCTGCGGCCCGTAGCGAGCGCATGGTCCGGCTCGCCTTCCGGTTCGCGACGGCGACGGTCGGCGTCCTCCTCCTCGCGGGGTACCTCGCGGCGGCGCTCGTCGTCTTCCGAACGCTCCGCGCGCTCTGGGCGCTCCGGCCGGGGACCGTCGAACTGGTCGTCCTGCTCGCCGCCGCCGCGCTCGGCTCCGCGTACCTGAGCTACCGGTTCGGGACGGCGCGGCTGCTCGACGCCGTCGACGCCGACCCGATCCCCCGGGCGCGCGCCCCGGAGCTCCACCGCCGGCTCGACGCGCTCGTCTCCCGGATGGACGTCGACCGGCCGACGCTGTACGTCGCGGACGCCCGCGCCCCGAACGCGTTCGCGGTCAGCGGGGCCGGCGGCGGCGCGCTCGTGATCGACCGCTCGCTCTTCCGGCTGTTGTCGCCGCCCGAGCTCGAGGGGATCCTCGCCCACGAGCTCGCGCACCTCGAGACGCGGGACGGGCTCGCGGCCGCGATGATCGACGGCCTCGCGCGGACCGCCGTCGGCCTCGTCACGCTCGCGTCGCTCCCCGCCCTGCTGGCGCTGTCGGGGCTCGCGGGCGGGTCGGCGTGGATCCGCGGGCGACCCGGCGACCGCTCGGGGGTCTTCGCGCGGCTCCATCGGCTCCTCGCCGGGGGACTCGTCGCCGGGTTCGTCCTCGCGACGCTGCTCGCGCGCACCCGCTCCCGAAGGCGGGAGTTCGCGGCCGACGACCGGGCGGCGGCGGTGACCGGCGACCCGCTCGCGCTCGCTCGCGCGCTCCGCCGGATCGAGCGCGCGACGGAGCCCGCCTGGCCGTTCGCGCCGCTGTCGACCCACCGCGACACCGACGACCCGATCGAGCGCTGGCTCTCGACGCACCCGCCGACCGCCGACCGGATCCGGCGACTTCGGGAACGCGCCGAGGCGGAGTCGGACCGGCGGGGTCGCGAGGGGTGGACCGGCGTTCCGGTTCGATGAGCGGGCTGCGGCGGTCGAGAGCGTGACTGGCGGCGACCGCTCCGCCGACCCCTGGTGCCGTGACCGTCCCGTTTTTATCCGTGGGGCCGGGACGGTAGGGGGATGACGACGGAGCCCGACCTGGACCCGAACGACTTCGGCTTCGCCGATCCGGCGACCGACCAGTCGTTCGAGAACGCCCTCGCGAAGGCCCGCGACGGGATCCGGCTCTCCGTCGACGACGCGACGGAACTGCTCGCGACCGGCACGGACCGAGACGGGATCGACCCGGTCCGCAAGGAGGCCGTCCTGGAGGCGGCCGACCGCCGCCGCGCCGAGGAGGTCGGCGACGAGGTCACCTTCGTCGCCAACCTCAACAACAACGTCACCACCGCCTGTAACACGGGCTGTCTGTTCTGTAACTTCAAGGACTCCGCACACGCCTTCGAGGCCGGGAGCGACGTCGAGCACGCGGGGTTCACGAAGACCCCGGCGGAGTCGCGGGCGGTCGTCGAGGACGCGCTCTCGATGGGGATCTACGAGGTGTGTTCCGTCTCCGGGCTCCACCCGGCGTTCGCGCTGAACGACGAACACCACGAGATCCTCGCCGCCCGCGACGACCCCGCGAGCGAGGTGAACTACAGGCCGCCCAAGGCGTACGCGACCGACCCGGGAACCTACCTCGAGCAGATGGCCGCGATGTCGGTCGGCGGCGTCCACCTCCACTCGATGACCCCGGAGGAGGCGTACCACGCGAGACGCGGCACCGACTGGAGCTACGAGTCCGTCTACCGCGAGCTGGCCGCATCCGGGCTCGACTCCGCGCCCGGCACGGCCGCCGAGATACTCGTCGACGAGGTGCGCGACGTGATCTGTCCGGGGAAGATCCGCACCGACGGCTGGGTGGCCGCGATGGAGGGGGCGACCGCGGCCGGCCTCGACGTCACCTCGACGATGATGTACGGCCACGTCGAGACGGTCGAACACCGCGCGGAACACCTGAAGGTGATCCGCGACCTCCAGGACCGGACCGGGGGGATCACGGAGTTCGTGCCCCTCTCGTTCATTCATCAGAACACCCCGCTGTACCGGCAGGGCGTCGTCGACTCCGGCCCCTCCCGCGACGAGGACGAACTGGTCGTCGCGGTCGCCCGGCTCTTCTTAGACAACGTCGACCACGTCCAGGCGTCGTGGGTAAAATCCGGCGACGCCCACGGGCTCAAACTGCTCAACTGCGGCGCGGACGACTTCATGGGGACGATCCTCTCGGAGGAGATCACGAAGCGCGCGGGCGGCGAGTACGGCGAGTACCGCTCGTTCGACGACTACGTCGAGATGATCACGGCGATCGGTCGCACCCCCGTCGAGCGGTCGACGGACTACCGGACGCGCCGGCGGATCGACCCCGACGACGGCCCGCACGGCCCGCGGCTCGGCCCCCGCGCCGACGGGACGCCGATGCTCCCGAACGGGACGGGAGGCGGCGGGGACCCCGCGAGCGCGGACGACTGATCGGCTCACGGACCCCCGCCGGTCTCCGTCCGCTTCCCGAACCACCGCCGACCTCCGCCGACGAGCGTCGGCGTCGCGGCGGGACGCGTTCCGAAAACCATTACACCACGACCGCCGGAGGAACGTTCATGAAAGTCCTCGTGACCGTGAAGGAGGTCGGGGAGGCCGACGACGACTTCGAGATCGAGGGGACCGACATCGCGGCGTCGGACCTCGAGTACGACCTCAACGAGTGGGACGACTACGCCGTCGAGGCGGCCGTCCAGCTCGCCGAGGCCGGGATCGCCGACGAGGTCGTCGCCGTCACGATCGGCCCCGAGCGCGCCGAGGAGACGATCCGGATGGCCCTCGCGAAGGGTGCCGACCGCGCCGTCCGGGTGTGGGACGACGCCTTCGAGGGGAGCTTCGCCGACGTCTCCTCGAAGGTCGACGTGTTCGAGGCGGTCGTCGACGACGAGGAGCCGGATCTCGTGTTGAGCGGCGTCCAGGCGGCCGACACCGCATTCGGCGCGACCGGCGTCGCGCTCGCGGAGCGCATCGGCTTCGACCACGCCGCGGTCGTCAACGACCTCGAACTCGACGCCGACGCGGGCGTCGCGAACGTCCACCGGGAGCTGGAGGGCGGGATCGAGGAGCTGACCGAGGTCGACCTCCCCGCCGTGTTGACCGTCCAGACCGGGCTCAACGAGCCGCGGTACGCCAGCCTCCGCGGGATCCGGCAGGCCCAGCGCAAGGAGATCGCCGCGACGGATCTGGCCGACCTCGGGCTCTCCCCCGCCGACGTCGAGAGCGCCCTGACGCTGACGGAGATGTACGAACCCGAGAGCGACTCGGACGCGGAGCTCATCGAGGGCGACGCCGGCGAGGCCGCGGGTCGCCTTGCCGAGGTCCTGCGGGAGAAGGGGGTGGACGCGTAATGAGCGACGTGCTCGTCGTCTCCGAACACCGCCGCGGGGAGCTTCGCGACGTCTCGCTCGAACTGCTCACCGCCGGCCGGGAGCTCGCCGACGCGCTCGGCGGCGACCTCCACGTCGCGGTCGTCGCCGGCGACGTCGATCGGTTCGCCGACGACCTGAACCGGCCGGGCGTCGACCGGATCCACGCCGTCGAGAACGGCGAGGAGTTCGACCACACCGTCTACGCGGCCGCCGTCGAGACGCTCGTCGGGGAGATCGACCCGACCGCGGTGCTCACGCCCAACTCCGTCAACGGCCTCGACTACGCGCCCGCGGTCGCGGAGCGACTGGACCTCCCGCTCGTCACCGACGTGCTCGGCTTCGAATACGGCGGCGACGACGGCCTGACGGTCACCCGCGAGATGTACGGCTCGAAGGTCGAGACGACCGTCGCCGTCGAGGGCGACCGCTTCTGTCTCACGGTCCGGGGCGGCGAGTTCGTCCCCCCGAGGGGGTCGGCGACGCCGAGGTCGAATCGGTCGACGTCGAGGCTCCCGAGTCGGGCGCGCGCGTCAAGGGCTTCGAGGAGGTCGGCGGCGGGGACGTCGACATCGCGGACGCGGACGTGCTCGTCTCCGTCGGCCGCGGGATCGGCGAGGAGGAGAACCTCGAGCTCGTCGAGGAGCTCGCCGATGCGCTCGGCGCGACCCTCTCCTCCTCGCGACCGATCGTCGACAACGGGTGGCTCCCGAAGAACCGGCAGGTCGGCCAGAGCGGGAAGGTCGTCACCCCCGACGTGTACATCGCGGTCGGCATCTCCGGGGCCGTCCAACACGTCGCCGGCATGAAGGGCTCGGACACGATCGTCGCGATCAACACCGACCCGAACGCGCCGATCTTCGACATCGCCGACTACGGGATCGTCGGCGACCTCTTCGACGTCGTCCCCGAACTCATCGCCGAGTTCGAGTAGAGGTCGGCGCGGGCGGATCCGACGGCTCGTATCGACGGTCCGCGGCGAACCGCGTCCGGTCACCGATCCCGACGAAACGCCTATACTTCCCGTCGGTGATACCTCGGACATGCCACACGTTCGGGGGACGATCCACGGGGTCGCGGCGATGGTGACGCTCGTCGTCGGGTCGGTGCTGACGAACACGATCCAAGAGGAGATCGAGCTGTTCGCGCGGCTCGCCGCGACGACGACGCGGCTCCTCGTCGACGTCGCCGAACTGCCGGTCTCCGAGGAGGTCGCCGAGGTCGTCGTCCCGGTCGGCGCGTTGATGGGGATCTGGGTGTTCGCCTACGAGCTCCAGCGGCTCTGACGGGATACCGGCGGCCGGAGCCGTGACCGCCACGACCGCCGCGACCACCGCCACCGCCGCCAGCGTTTTCGCGTCCGGCCGTGTATCCGGAGCGGAAGACGATCCCCGCTATCACGTCACAACCTCTCACACCACATGCTTCCCATCCGCGCCACGATTCCGACGACCGACGAGTTCAGGGCCCTGTTCGCCGCCTACCGACGGGGAACCGACGTGGACGTCGCGGCGGTCGACGTGGCGCTCGGAGAGGAGCCGGATCCGACGCTGCTCGATCTGCTCGCCGAACCGTTCGCCTCCGTGGAGGACGTGGCGGACCGGCTGCGCCGAGCGGAGGCGTACCTCCGCGAGCGCGACGACCGACGCGCGGTGTTTCTCACGGTGTACGCCCGGATGACGGGGGCGGTCGGGGACGCGATCGAGGCCAACTTCTTCGCCGACGACGAGTGGGTCAAGGCGTACCTCGTCGCGTTCGCGGAGCGGTATCGGCGGGCGCTCGTCGCCTTCGAGCGCCGCGAGTTCGACGCGCTTCCGCGCGCGTGGCTGTTGGGGTTCGCGGCCGCGGTCCGCGGCGAGGGGCTCGTCCTCCAAGACGCCCTCTCGGGGATCAACGCCCACATCACCTACGACCTCACGTACACGCTTCGAGACGTGGGGATCGACCCGAACCGCGGCCGAAAGCGGGCGGACCACGACCGGATCAACGCGGTCCTCGCCCGCCTCGTCGCGGCGGTCCAGGAGGCGCTCGTCGCGGTGTACGACGCCGCGGGCGTCGCCGCTGCGGAGGCGCTTTTCGACCCGCTCGACGACCGACTGATGCTCCTCGGGCTGGAGGGCAGCCGGGAGTTCGCGTGGCGCAACGCCGTGCTGCTCGCCGACCTGCCGGCGTGGCTCGGCGAGCGGTACGTCGGCTGGCGGACGCACACCGCATCGACCGGAGCCGCCGCGCTCGTGCTCGCGCCGCGGATCGACGCGGAGACGCGCAGCGCGCTGAAGGAGGCCGAAGACGACGTGTTGACGCTGACCGCGTTCCACGACGAACTCGAGCGACGGCTGCCCCCGCCGGTGCCGGACGAGTGAGCGAGGGGTCCCCCGCCGCCGGGTTCTCG
Source organism: Halorubrum aethiopicum (assembly GCF_001542905.1). NCBI lineage: Archaea > Methanobacteriati > Methanobacteriota > Halobacteria > Halobacteriales > Haloferacaceae > Halorubrum > Halorubrum aethiopicum. The sequence continues at coordinate 166,151 of NZ_LOAJ01000001.1, forward strand.
GTTCGTTTATCACCCCGCCGACCCCTCGATCCGTGTATGAGCGAGGGGTCTTCGCCGGCGGCGACCGCGACGGGACGCGAGATCTGGATCGAGAAGTACCGCCCGCAGTCGCTATCGGACGTCCACGGCCAGGAGGAGATCGTCGAACGGCTCCAGAGCTACATCGACCAGGACGACGTGCCGCACCTCCTTTTCAGCGGTCCTGCCGGCGTAGGGAAGACCACCGCCGCCACCGCCATCGCCCGCGAGATCTACAGCGAGGACAACTGGCGCGGGAACTTCCTCGAGCTCAACGCCTCCGACCAGCGCGGCATCGACGTGGTCCGCGACCGGATCAAGGGGTTCGCGCGGTCGTCGTTCGGGGGCGACTTCCGGATCGTGTTCCTCGACGAGGCCGACAGCCTCACGGATGACGCACAATCGGCGCTCCGGCGGACGATGGAGCAGTTCTCCGACAACACCCGCTTCATTCTCTCGTGTAACTACTCCTCGAAGATCATCGACCCGATCCAGTCGCGGTGTGCCGTGTTCCGCTTTTCGCCCCTGTCCGACGAGGCGGTCGCCGCCCAGACCCGCGAGATCGCCGCCGCCGAGGGGATCGAGGTGACCGACGCCGGCGTCGAGGCGCTCGTCTACGCCGCCGACGGGGACATGCGCCGGGCGATCAACTCGCTTCAGGCCGCGGCGACGACCGGCGAGGTGGTCGACGAGGAGGCGGTGTACGCGATCACGGCGACCGCCCGCCCCGAGGAGATCGAGTCGATGGTGACGGACGCGCTGGCGGGCGATTTCACCAAGGCGCGCGCGACGCTCGACACCCTGCTCACCGACACCGGGATGGCCGGCGGCGACGTGATAGACCAGCTCCACCGCTCGGTGTGGGAGTTCGACCTCCACGAGCGCGAGGCCGTCCGGCTGATGGAGCGGATCGGCGAGGCCGACTACCGGATCGCCGAGGGCGCGAACGAGCAGGTCCAACTCGAGGCGCTGCTGGCGGCGCTGGCGCTGCGCGAGGAGTAGGCGTGAATCGGAGGAGCGACCCGATTTCAGAACTCGTCGAGGCCGGACTGTTCCGCGGCCGCGAGCGCGTCCGCGCACGTCGACCACGAGCGGCGGGCGTGCGGCGGGACGTCCCCGTGGTCGGCGACGTACGCGCGGAGGAACGCCCGCGTCGTCGGGTCGCTCGGGTAGCCGCTGCCGACGCCGTCGTAGTCGGGGTACGCCGCGTCGATGGCGGCCATTCGGGCGTCGCGGGCCACCTTCGCGACGACGCTCGCCGCGCCGACGACGGGGTCGGACTCGTCCGCGCCGTGGGCAGCGTCGACGGTGACGGATTCGGCGGTACCGGTGTCGGTGGCGAACTCCCGCAGCCGCCGCGCGAACCGGTCCTCGGAGGTGTCGCCCGCGTCGGCGACGACGCGGTCGCCGGCCCGCGCCGCGCCACGCACCGCCCGCGCCTGTCCCCGGACGGTGAGCGTGTTCATGTCCGTGTCGGGCGCGTCGATCTCCGCGGTCTCGACGGTCGCGACCGCGACATCGACCGCGTCGCTCGCCCGCAGTTCCGCCGCGATCTCCCGCCGGCGATCGGGGGCGACGCGCTTCGAGTCGTCGACGTCGGCCGGCAGGCTCTCCGGGTCCGCGCGCACCGCCGCGGCGATCATCGGCCCGAGCACGGGCCCCTTTCCGGCCTCGTCGACGCCGACGTACACGTCTCGACCCGGGGCGGGAACGGACAAATAGCTTGAGATCGGGCGGCCGGATGGTCGTCGGAGCAGTCGGCGCGCCGGTGAGCGCCCCGCGGGCGCGAACCGCCCGCGAGGGACGCGGCGACTGAAAGGAGCCGCGAGGCTGGGGAGGCGTGAGGTGCGGTTGCGGTGTTGTGCGGGGCGGTCGGCTGGGGCTTTGGTGGTGACCGCGCCAACAGCTCGCCACGCTTGGAGCCCGGATCGGTGGCGACGGTCGATGCTACGGACTCACGATGGCGGAAAACGAAACCGAGGAAGCCGACTCTACTCGATCAGGACGGCGTTGACCTGGCCGGTCTGGCCGGGTCGGGAGGTGACGCGGGCGCGGCCCTCCGAGGTCTCGATGACGGCACCCTTGGTGACGATGTTCCGGCGGACGTAGTTGACGTTCGAGGGGTTCTCGACGACGTCCTCGATGTCGGCCTCGACGACCTCGTCGCCGTCGGCGACCTGCGCGACGTTCGTCGCGAGCGCGCGGACCTTCCGCTCGTTGCCGCGGGAGTCGATGTACTGAACGCGGGTCTCGCCGACCGTCGTCTCGGCGGGCTCGCGGCCGAGCTGGTGGCGCTTCTTGTTCGAGGCGTGTTTCAGTCGGCCGCCGGTTCGCTTGCGCGTGGAGCGTCCCTGGTCTTTCATGTCCCTACGAACAGCCAGCGAATACTTGAACCGTTCGACTCCGGACGGGGCGGCGTCTCGCGGCCGATCCCGACCGATCCGGACCGTTCCGGGGTAGAGATCTGGGACCGACGAGTCGACGCGACCGACAGACGAAAGTCCCGCCGTCACCGATCGACCGGTATGAGCGACGCGCGCGGGACGGAACCCGACGACGCCGACGGGGAGGACGGGAGCGACGACGGCGTCCTCGCCGCGAGCGACCTCGGCGGCGAGGGGCCGCCGATCGAGGAGAAGCCGTACAAGATCGTCTTCGAGGCGAACAAGTGCTTCGGCGCGGGCAAGTGCGCGGAGGTCGCCGACAACTGGGAGATGGACGTGGTGAGCGGGATGGCGAAGCCGCGGACCTACTACATCGGCGAGGACGACCTGGCCGAGAACGTCCGGGCCGCCGAGGTGTGTCCGGCGAAGAAGGAGCGCGGCGTCATCCACGTCGTCGACCGGCGGACCGACGAGGAGATCGCGCCGGACCCGCACGGCGACGGGACGCTGTCGGTCGATTGGTGAATCGGGGTCCGGACCGGCTTCCGAAAGGGGTTTGACCCCGCCGGCGGTACCCGGATCCGCGCGGGGGTGGCTGAGCCTGGCCAAAAGCGGCGGACTTAAGATCCGCTCCTGTAGAGGTTCGAGGGTTCGAATCCCTTCCCCCGCACGTCGCGGCGCTCACACATCGTGAGCGCCGCGGCTCGGCCGGAAGGGATTCGAAGCAGGGAGCGGGAGGTGAGCGAGCATCGCGAGCGAACGGGAGCGACCGTGGTTCGAATCCCTTCCCCCGCATCCCTGCGGCGAGAGGTGAGCGAGGCGTGAGTGAAGCGAGACGGATGGCTGCGGTCAACACCGCCAAAGCCCCAGCCGCGAGGACTCGATGCGCTCGTTGAGGTCCTCGCTCAGTCGCTTTGCTCCTTCGCTGCGGTCCTTACGTCGCGCGTCTTCGTCCTCGCGACTGCCCCTTTGAGTCCCACCCCGCCCGCGACCGCACCTCACGCCTCCCCAGCCTCGTCGGCCGGCCTCCGCGTCGCTCCGGCCGCCCGACTCCCTCGCGCGGGCTCCTCGCGGCCCGCCGGGCCGCTCGGAGGCGCACGCCACCGCGACGGAGCTCGTGCGAGGGATGCTTGATCAGTAGTGCCAGGGATACTCGTCGAACTCGGGGTCGCGCTTCTCTAAGAAGGCGTCGCGGCCCTCCTGGGCCTCCTCGGTCATGTACGCGAGCCGGGTCGCCTCGCCCGCGAACACCTGCTGGCCGACCATGCCGTCGTCGGTCATGTTGAACGCGTACTTCAGCATGCGCATCGCGGTCGGCGACTTGCTCGTCATCTCCTCGGCCCACTCCAGGGCGACGCTCTCGAGGTCCTCGTGGGGGACCGCCTCGTTGGCCATTCCCATGTCGACGGCCTCCGCGGCGGAGTAAGTCTTCCCGCGGAAGAACACCTCGCGGGCCTTCTTCTGGCCGACCTGCTTGGCGAGGTAGGCGGAGCCGAACCCGCCGTCGAAGGAGGCCACGTCGGGGTCGGTCTGGAGGAACTTCGCGTGCTCGTCGCTCGCGAGCGTCAGGTCACAGACGACGTGGAGCGAGTGGCCGCCGCCGACCGCCCAGCCGGGGACGACCGCGACGACGGGTTTGGGCATGAACCGGATCAGCCGCTGGACCTCGAGGACGTGGAGCCGGCCGGCCTTCGCCTCGCGCACGAGGGGGTCGTCCGCCTCGTCGGCCTCGTCGTCGTCGCGGTACTCGTAGCCGGAGCCGCCGCGCACGGACTGGTCGCCGCCGGCGCAGAACGCCCAGCCGCCGTCCTTCTCGGAGGGGCCGTTCCCCGTCAGGAGGACACAGCCCACGTCGGCCTGCTTGCGGGCGTGATCGAGCGCGGCGTACAGCTCGTCGACGGTTCCGGGACGAAAGGCGTTCCGGACCTCGGGGCGGTCGAACGCGATCCGGACGACCGGCGCGTCGCGGGCGCGATGGTACGTCACGTCCTCGAACTCGTCCGTGACCGGCTCCCACGCGTCGGGGTCGAAGATCTCCGAGACCATGCCGGAGAGTCGGACGGCGGCGACATAAACGGCGGCGAGTCGGGACGCCCGGCGATCGACGATGCGACACGCGGACGACCCGCCCCTCAGTCCTCGAGGGCGTCCCGCAGGTCGTCGGCGTGGCGCCGAAGCACCGAGACGGTCGCGTCGGCGTCGGCGTACCCCTGGTCGTACTGGTCGAACGCCGCGTCCGCCCCCTCGAGGAAGCGGTCGACCGCCTCCGCGAGGTCGGCCTCGTCGTCGGTCATGCCCGAGGACACGCTCGCCGGCGGGGTATATCTCCCGGTGCCGCCCGACCGCGGGGTTTATCTCCGATAAATAGTATTGTACAATATGAAGAATACTGTTCGAGAGGCCTGGGTAGAGGGGCGGGATCGGAGGGAGCGCCGATGAGCGGGAAGTCCGCCGTGCTCGCGACCGACCTCTCGACCGCGAGCGAGACGATGGTCGAGTCGGAGGCGGGGCTGAACTGCCTCTCGCGGATCGGCGTCGACCGGATCCACCTCGTGACCGTGGTTCCCTCGAACGTCCACTCCGGGATGCCGGGGATCGACTTCGAGAAGCGGCGCAAGCGCGGGCTTCGCCGCTACCGGGAGGCGATCGAGGCCGCCGGCTTCGACGTCGAGACGCACGTCGTCCGGGGGACGCCTCACCGCCGGATCAACGGGATCGCGGGCGCGGTCGGCGCGGACCTGATACTCGTCGGCTCCCGCGGGAAGAGCCCGCTCGAGAACCGCGTCATCGGGTCGACGGCGCGGAACCTGGCCCGGACCACGGTGGTGCCGCTGCTCGTCGACCGGATCGAACGCGGCGTCGACGACCCCGAGACGGTGCGACGGCACCTGTTCAGGCGGACGCTGTTCGCGACCGACTTCTCCGAGAACGCCGAGCGCGCCTTCGAGACGTTCGCGTACCTCAGACACGCGACCGAGGAGGTCACGCTGGTCCACGTTCGCTCGCCGAAGGACGACACCGGAGACGAGGGCGACGTGGAGGCGCGGCTCGGCGAGCTCACCGACCGCCTCGACGAGTGGGGACTCGACTCCCGGATCGATGTCAGGCGCGGCGACCCCGCGACGGAGATCCTCGCCGCGGAGCGCGACCACGAGCCGAGCACGCTGCTCCTCGGCTCGCGCGGCCGGAGCCGGCTGCGGCGGCTGCTCCTGGGCAGCGTGAGCGAGGAGGTCGTCGTGAACGCGACCGGCAACGTCCTCCTGGTGCCGCCGCCGCGGTCGGCCTGATAGCGTTTATCGTAACTGTTTACCGGTGCGTCGCCGGGACGGGCCGGGGGAGCGCCGGAAACGACTTGCAATAAACGCCATGAACGCACCGCGCCGAACATCGGCGGATTCGAGGGCTCTCGCACGGAATTGTGTGTTCCATACACAAGCCTTTTAGGCACACGGGGCGTACTCGCGGGCAATATCATGCCAGACTCGTTGGCCGAACAGCTCCGGAGCGACATGGAGTGTGAGGGGTTACTGGAGTGTTTCCACGGGCTCAAACCGCTCGACCGGGAGTGTTTCCAGGTGCTCGTCGAGAGCGAGGAGCCGCTGACGATAGACGAGATCGGCGAGGCCGTCGACCGGGAGCGCTCGACCGCCTACCGGGCGGTCCAGCGGCTCCTCCAGACCGGGTTCATCAGCAAAGAGCAGATCAACTACGACCAGGGCGGCTACTACCACGTCTACCAGCCGACCGACCCCGAGAAGATCTCGGGGGAGATGCAGCGGATGCTGAACGACTGGTACGCGAAGATGGGCCAGCTCATCCAGGAGTTCGAGGACAAGTACGAGGGTGCCGAGTCGGCGACCGCCTCGAGCTGATCGGTCCGCACCGGATCGAAACGCGCAACCCGGAACCGCTTTTTTCGGCCGACTTCGTCGAGTTCTACAGCAGGACCCGGTTTGATTCGGGGTGGTCAGTACGGGTGAGGGAGTGGGCGATCGCCGGGGCGGTGGCGCGCCGGTGAGCGGGCCGAAGGCCCGCGAACCGCCCGCGAGGGACGCGACGACCGAAGGGAGTCGCGAGGCTGGGGAGGTGTGAGGTGCGGGGCGGTTGCGTTCCCGCGAGCGAAGCGAGCGGGAGCATGGAAGTCGCAGCCCGCGCAGCGAACGGAGTGAGCGAGCAGGACCGTCTTCCAGTGGTCGGGTGGGACTCAAAGGGGCAGCCGGCTCCGGGAAGACGGCCGACGCAAGGACCGCAGGAGCGAACGGAGTGAGCGACGAGGACCACAGCGAGGCCCTCGACCGGAGCCAGCTGGGGCTTTGGTGGTGGTCACCGCGCCAGCAACGATCCCGTTCTCATCACCCCGATCACTCACGAAACCCCCGTACAACAAGCAACTTTCAGCGATCGAGAGCCTCGGACGACGTATCCGCACGCGGACTGGAATACCGACGACCCCCTACGGTCGGGGACAGGGTTATACGCGACGTACCGGGACCTGAACCATGACGCTGTACGACTGTACACACCGGGTCGAGACGGGAATGCCGACGTATCCCGGCGACCCCGACGTGTCGTGTTCCCCCCACGCGACCCACGAGGCGGACGGCTACGAGGTGACCGCCCTCGAACTGGGGAGCCACGCCGGGACGCACATCGACGCGCCGCGCCACACCGAACCCGACGGGCGGACGCTCGGGGCGTACGACGTCGAGAGGTTCCGGTTCGACGCGCGCCTCGTCGACTGTGGCGGCCTCGGCGCACGCGAGGCGATCCCGCCGGACGCGGTTCCCGAGACCGAGGCGGAGCTGCTGGCGTTTCGGACCGGCTGGGACGACCGCTGGGGGACCGAGCGGTACCTCGACCATCCCTACCTGGCTCCCGCGACGGCCCGGCGCTGCGCCGAGGCCGGCCACCACGTGGCCACCGACACGCTCAATCCCGACCCGACGCCGACCGAGCGCGCGAGTCCGGACGAGCCCTCGGGCGTGCCGGCCCACCGCGCGCTGCTCGGTGCGGGGCGGTTCGTCGTCGAGAACCTGACCGGGCTCGAGCGGCTGCCCGAGCGAGTCACCCTCCACGCCTACCCGTTGGCCGTCGACGCCGACGGCGCGCCGATCCGGGCGGTCGCGGAAACCGACGCGGACCGGGAGTTCGGCCGAGAGCGAGACGAGACCGCCGGGAAGTGAGCGGACGAGGATCGATGCGTAGTGAGAACCGGCCGTCGTGTCGCCGAACGGTCGCCGGACCGATCCCGGTGGATCGGTTCGTCCGTTCGACTCGTCGGATCGATTCGTCGGATCGATTCGTCGGATCGCGACTCAGCGACGGCGGAGCGCGTAGGCCGCGTAGCCGACCGCGGCGAGCAGCCCGGTGAAGAGCAGGCTCCCGGTCGCGGCGGGCGTGGTCGTGACGTACTGGCCGAACGGGTCGGTAAGCGCGATCACGCCCACGGTGAGGACGACGCCGATCAGGATCGTCACCGCGCCGAACGCCTTGAACGCCGCGTCGAGGTCGATACGCGAGGAACGCGATGAGTGACTCATACCTCCGGGTACGCGTTCCACACATAAATGGACGGATGCGGATTCTCACGCGCGGAGAACACGTCGGCTCGGAGTCACGACAGATCGTGTAGAGAGATCCCACGGAAGCGGGCATACGTGACTGGCCACTGGAACGCCCCGATCGACGATCGGACCCTGCCGCGACGCGGAGGCCGACTCGCCGAAGCGGATCGGCTCCCAGTCCGTGGATCGTCGTCTCTGGTTCGAGTATCCGTAAATAGTATTCGTACGTTATCCATCGTTTCCCGTCTCTCACGCGAATATAGTATTGTGCTAAGAACCCAAAACCGTTATATCTCCCTGTCGGCTACCGTCGGGTACATGACCGACATCGATCGACCGACTCGACGCGGAACGCGGGCGGCGAGAGGCGGAGGGAGCCGATGACCGGGACGGGACTCCTCGCGGGCGCGTCGCCGTCGGTACGGGCGCTCGCGGTGATCGGCGTCGTCCTCCTCGAGGCGATCGCCCTCTACGCCGGGTACGGGGCCGTCGAGGAGGCGGTCGGGTCGGCCGTCTTGGACCGGCTCGCGAACGGGAGATGATCGGCCCGTTCGGGACGGTCGAACCCCTCGGACTCGGCCCGGAGATCTTCGGCCTGTTCGTCGCCTTCGGCTTCATGGTCGGCGTGTTCTTCGGGTTCTTCGGGATGGGCGGGTCGTTCCTCGTCACGCCCGCGCTCCTGATCCTGGGGTACCCGGCCCCGGTCGCCATCGGCAGCTCGATGGCGTTCGTGTTCGGGACCGCCGCGATCGCGACGATGAAACACCACGACGCCGGGCAGGTCGACTACAAGCTCGGCGCGCTGATGTTCGTCGGACTCACCGTCGGCATCCAGATCGGGAGCCGACTCGTCTTCGGGCTCGAGGTGTTGGGGATCGCGAACGTCGTGGTCGGCGTCGCGTACGTGATACTGCTCGCGGCGATAGGCGTGTTGTTCACGCGGAGCGCGCTCGACGCCGAGGACGACGGCGGTGACACGGGCGAGGGAGACGACGAGAACGGCGGAAGCGACGAGAACGGCCGAAGTGACGGCGACGGTGAAGACGACGCCGACGAGGTCCCCGCGCTAGCCCGGCGGATCCAGTCGTACGAGGTCCCGCCGATGACGACGCTCGCGGACGGGAGTCGGGCGTCGCTGTGGACGATCTCCGGCGTCGGCGGCGTGGTGGGACTCGTCTCCGGCTTCCTCGGCGTCGGCGGCGGATTCGTCCGCATGCCCGCGATCTACTACGCCATCGGCACCTCGCTCGCGGCCGCCGTCGGGACGAGCCTCTTCGGGGGGCTCATGTCCGGGGCGGTGGGGGCGTTCACCTACGGACGCGCGGGCGTGATCGACCTCGGGATCGTCACGGCGCTGCTCGTCGGCAGCGCGCTCGGCGCGCGGATCGGCTCGAGCGCGACCGCCTACGTCGACGAGGAGGACGTGACGGTCTACTTCGGGCTCATGCTGCTCGTCGCCAGCGCCGCCGTCGGGATCGGCGAGCTCTCCGTGTGGCTCGCGATGCCCGTCCTCGACCGGCTCAGCTTCGTCCTGTTGATCGGATCCGCGCTGCTCGTCTGTGCGACCATCCTCTATCACGGGGCGCTCGCGGTGCGGCGGACCCGCGGCGTCCCCGGTTCTCCCCGGCGCGGCGAGTGAGCGGCCCGTTCGGCGGTGGATTCCCCCTCGTTTTTCCCCCGGATGAGAGTATTGTATCGAATATCCAAAACCGTTATGAGCGTGGGGCGTGTACCTATCGGTGATGACGCAAACCAGCGAATCCGTGCCGACCGAACCCGTGGCGCTCGAGAGCGCCGACGACTTCGACGACTTCGTCGCCGACCACGACGTCGTGCTCGTGGACTTCCACGCCGACTGGTGCGGGCCCTGTCAGATGATGGAGCCGGCGGTCGAGGCGGTGGCGGCCGAGACGGACGCGGCGGTCCTCAAGGTCGACGTGGACCGGCATCAGGGGCTCGCCGGCGAGTACGGGGTCCAGGGGATCCCGACGCTTCTGGTGTTCGTCGACGGCGAGATCGCCGACCGGATGGTCGGCGCGCAGACCGAGGACGCCCTCCGGGAGGCCGTCGCCGGGCGATCGAGCGCATGATCGCCGCGAGCGCGACGAACCCGACGAGCCCGACGAGCCCGACGACGCGGGAGGGGCCCGCATGACGCCGCGCGAGATCCGGGCGGACGTTCCCGCGCTGGACGAGGAGACGGCGTACCTCAACTACGGCGCGCACGGGCCGAGCCCGGAGTACGTCGTCGACGCCGCCGCCGACTTCCTCGCCGACCACGAGTACGACCCGATCGGGACCGACCCCTACGAGCGCGCGTTCGGCACCTACGAGACGGTCCGCGAGCGGATCGCCGACTTCCTCGGAGCCGACGCCGAGGAGATCGCCCTGACGGAGAGCACGACCGACGGGATCGCGCGGATCGCCGCCGCGATCGACTGGGAACCCGGCGACGTCGTCGTCCGGACCGACCTCGAACACCCGGCCGGCGTGCTGCCCTGGCGGCAGCTCGAGGAGGAGGCCGGGATCGAGGTCCGCGTCGTCGAGACCGAGAACGGTCGGATCGACCGCGACGCCTACGCCGACGCGGTCGCGGACGCGCGGCTCGTCTGTTTCAGCGCGATCACCTGGACGCACGGCACCCGACTTCCCGTCCGGGACCTCGTGGAGATCGCGAACGACGCGGGCGCGTTCACCCTCGTCGACGCGGTCCAGTCACCGGGGCAGGTCCCCGTCGACCTCCACGAGTGGGGCGCGGACGCGGTCGCGGGTGCCGGCCACAAGTGGCTGCTCGGGCCGTGGGGAGCGGGCTTCCTCTACGTCGACCGCGCGGTCGCCGAGGGGATGACGCCGAGTTCCGTCGGCTACCGCGGGGTCGAGACGCCGACCGCCCACGACATCGAGTACGCGCCCGGCGCGAAGCGCTTCGAGGTCGGCACCACGACGCCGGCGGCGCACGTCGGGCTGCTCGAGGGGATCGACGCGATCGAGTCGGTCGGCCTCGACGCGATCACGAGCCGGATCGAGGACCTCACCGACCGCCTGAAGGCGGGCCTCGACGGGGAGCGGCTCCTGAGCCCGACCGAGTACGAGACCGGGCTCGTCACCGTCGACGTCGCGGAGCCCGAGGCGACCGTCGAGCGACTCCTCGAGCGGGGGATCGTCATCCGGGACCTTCCGCACCCGGACGCGGTCCGCGTGTCGGTCCACGCGGTCTCGACGGAGCGGGAGATCGATGACGTCGTCGCGGCGCTTTCCGAGGAGCCGTAGACGGCGACGAGACGCCCGCCGTTCCGTCGACGGCACGACCGCCGTTCCGCCGTCGACGACGGGACCGACCGATTTTTGCGCGGTCGGCACAATACAGTCGTATGGGATTTCACACGTTCGACGCCGACCGGGCGGCGAAGCTCGAGGACCCCGAGCGCTACGCCTGGGTCTCCCGCGAGGAGCTGATCGACGCGGTCGACCCCGCCCCCGACGGGACGGTCGCCGACCTCGGCAGCGGCACGGGCTTTTACACCGACGACGTCGCGCCCCACGCCGGGACGGTGTACGGCGTCGACGTCCAGGCGGCGATGCACGACCGCTACCGCGAGAAGGGGCTCCCCGAGAACGTCGAGCTTGTCGAGAGCGACGTGGCCGACCTGCCGTTCGACGCGGGCGCGCTCGACGCCGCCTTCTCGACGATGACGTTCCACGAGTTCGCCGACGACGACGCGGTCGCCGAACTCGCCAGGGTGTTGCGGACCGGCGGTCGCCTCGCGACCTTCGACTGGACCGCCGACGGCGACGGGGTCGCCGGACCGCCGCTCGACGAGCGGTACGACCTCACGGACGCGACCGAGATGCTCGAAGACGCCGGCTTCGAGGTCGTCCACGGAACGACCCGCACGGAGACGTTCGCGGTCGTCGCGCTGGCACCGTGAGAGCGAGGATCTGAATATCCTTTGTGAGTTCTCGACGGGCGGTACGTTCCGGCCCGATTTCTATCAGTACAGTCAAAATAACGAGCGATCGCCGGAGCGGTGGCGCGCCGGTGAGTGCCGCGGAGCGGCACGAACCGCCCGCGAGGGACGCCACGAGCGCTTGAAAAGCGCGAGTGGCGAGGCTGGGGAGGCGTGAGGTGCGGGGCGGTACGGTTGGGTGGGACTCAAAGGGGCAGTCGCGAGGACGACGCCCGGCGACGGAAGCACCACAGCGAAGGAGCGGGAGCGACTGAGCGAGGAGCGCACCGAGCCGCGCGAGTCCTCGCGGCTGGGGCTTTGGAGACGTTCACCGCGCCAGCAACGATCCCGAACCGATCGACCCGATATCTCTCAAAACAACCGTTCTATAAGCACGCTCCAACGAGCGGGCGTTTCAAACGAATCCTGTCGAAAAACGTATTCAAACGGATCAGAATCCGGATCTCGACCCGTCACTCTACGTGCTCGTCCACCCACGCGGCAAGGTCGTCGCCGGGGATGAACCCCTCCGCACGCCGGGCGACCGGCTCGCCGTCGACGAAGAGGACGAACAGCGGGACGCTTCGCACGTCGAAGCGCTCGACGAGCGGCGGGTCGTCGCGGGGGTTGAGAAGCGCCACGTCGACGTCGACCGTGCGCGCGACGTTCCCGAGGACGGGCTCCATGCTCGCGCAGATCCCGCAGCCCTCGGTGTAGAACTCGACGAGCGCGGCGTCGGTGCCGGCGAGGAACTCGTCGAGAGCGACCTCGTCGGCCAGCGCGGTCGGCCGATCGCGGGAGCCGTTCCCGACGCGATCGTCGCCGCCGGACGACACAGTATTGGAGTTCATACACACTATTGATGTCGAGACGGCATAAAGGCTCGCTTCCGAAGGACCCGTCAGTCGTCGCTCGGCGCGGCGGCGGGCGCGCCCTCGGCGTTCCGGCTGCGCCAGAGCCCTTGAGCGTACGCGCCGACGAACATGCCGCCGATCGCGTAGAGGATCGGCCAGTTGCCGACGCCGAGGCTGGCGTAGGCCGCGCCGGGACAGATCCCGGAGAGCCCCCAGCCGACGCCGAAGACCGAGCCGCCGACGAGGACGTTCCGGTCGAACGACTTCAGTCGCCGGCGGTACGGTCGACCCGTCAAGGGGGCCGACTCGCGCAGCCTCGGCAGCGTCCAGAACGCGATCCCCGCGACGATCGAGCCGCCGAACATCACGAACAGGAGGCCGAGGTCGTCGAACGTCAGGAAGGCCAGGACGACCTCCGGCCGGGCCATGTGGCTGAACCCGAGCCCGAAGCCGAACACGAGCCCGCCGAGGAGGACGAGCGGCATGAAGAGCGGGTGTCGGCTCACGGGGCCACCCCCAGCGCCGCGACGGCGTTCGCGGTCAAAATCGCGACGAGGAGGAACGTCGCCACGCCGACGAGCGAGGTGCGCGAGACCGACCCGACGCCGCAGATGCCGTGGCCCGAGGTACACCCCTTCCCGACGCGGGTGCCGATCCCGACGAGGACCCCGCCGACGAACAGTCGCCACGGCGAGACCCCGGTGGTCCAGGCGCTGCCCGCGACCGACCAGGGGTCGCCCTGGTAGATCAGCGCGTAGACGGCCGCGCCGCCGATTATCCCCAGGGTGAAGACGACGCGCCAGTCGCGCGAGGAACGGTACTGCGCGAACCGCGAGCGCCCCGAGACGTACGAGAGCGTCGACTCGAGGAACGTGCTCGCGCCCGCCGCGATCCCCGTTCCGAGGTAGATCAGGACGGTGCCGAGCCCGACGAGCAGCCCGCCGATCGCGTACCGCGAGACCCCGTTGGGAAACAGCGCGTCGACGGTGCCGGCCCCGAGCAGGTCTGCGAGAGCGGAGGCGATCATCGGCGATCACCGCCGGTCGTGGTCGGGCCCGTCGCGTGCCGGGTCACGGTCGGGTCGCGGACCGCGATCGGTTCGGGGATCGCGATCTGATCGGGAGTCACGGTCGGGTCAGTCGTCGCTCGTGAGCGCATCCTGGCTCGCGGCGCAGTTGTTCGGGCCGAGCTCGAGCGCGAACGCCTCGTCGTCGTCGACGGGGTTCCGCCCGAGGTTGGTTGCGATGACCTCCTCGTAATTGGCCGGTCGGGGGGCATGTCCGCGAGGACGGTCTCGACGAAGGTAGCCTCGTCGGCCGAGAGCGCGTCCATGCGCTCGCGGAGGTCGCCGATCGACGCGGTGTAGGTGCCGTCGGCGGCCGGCTCGGCCGCGTCGCTGAAGTGCGCGCCGCCGACGAGGACGTCGTCGCCGACCGTCAACACGCGGTTCCGAAGCGAGTCGTACAGGGTCCGGGCGGCCGCGGGAGCGCCCTCGTCGCCCTCCTCGAGGTCGGGGCGGGCGACGCTCTCGACGAAGAGCCCGTCGCCGGTCGCGAGCAGGCTCCCGCCGAGCAGATAGGAGGTCATCCCGGTGGTGTGGCCGGGCGTGAACACGGTCTCGATCGTCGCCTCGCCGACCGCGAACTCGTCGCCGTCGGTCGTCAGCGTGACCTCGTCCGCGTAGGTGACGCCGCGGTCGGCGGCGGCGGACGGCAGGACCGCCTCGACGCCCTCGGCGGCCAGCTCGCGGAGCCCGGAGACGTGGTCCGCGTGGACGTGCGTGTCGAACGCGTACGTCAGCTCGACGCCGAGTTCCGCGGCGTCGGCGAGGTAGCGGTCGGTGAACGCGCGGAGCGGGTCGATCACGGCGGCCTCGCCGTCGTCGTACAGCAGGTAGGCGAGACAGCCGCTCGAGGGACGCTGGTACTGGAGGAGCGTTCCCGGCCCGTCGTAGCCGGTCACCTCGTGGGCCTCGTAGATCGACGCCCAGCCGTTCATGCCGTCCTCGAGGTGGTCGACGTCGTAGCCGCGGTCGGCGAGCGCGCCGGCGACGTACTCGCTCGCGCCGCCCTTCGCACACAGCACGGTGACGTGCTCGTCGTCGGGGATCGGCCCGAGGACGGCGTCGTCGATCTCCTCGTCGAGGAAGTGGAAGTAGGGCGCGTTGATCGAGTCGACGCTCTCGCCGTCGATACGCCACTCCTCGTAGTCGCTCGACGTCCGCGCGTCGAGCAGCATCACCGACTCTCCGGCGTCGATGCGGTCTTTGAGCGTTTCGGGTGCGATCGAGTCGACGTCCGAGTCCGGCGTCGGAAAGTCCATCTCGTCTGCGTCCATGTACGCCCTCCACTATCGGACGTATCGGCTTAAGCTTTCTCATGATAATGTACAATATATACAATATTTAGATGTTGGACGAGGAACCGATACTCGAACCTAAACGAGTTGAAACAGCAGTTTAGTCGGGATTCACGCGAAGTACTCCGAGATACGGCCGAATCGAAACGTGGTGTCGTTCAGTAGTTCAGGTCAATCACAAGAATCGACACACTTATCTCCGAACATTCAATATTGTGCTACATCCCCAACACGGGGACCGCAACCATGAGCACGGAAACCGCGACCGAGACGCTCGACGTGAAGGGAAAGAACTGCCCGATGCCGGTCATCGAGACCAAGGGGGCGTTCGACGGCCTCGAGGTCGGCGACGTCCTCGAGGTCGTCTCGACCGACTCGGGGAGCATGAGCGACATCGAGGGGTGGGCGGAATCGACCGCGGGTGCCGAGCTGGTCGACCAGGAGGAGGCCACCGAGGACGGGACGGCGGTGTACAAACACTACGTCCGGAAGGCGGAGTGAGATGAGCGCGGACACACAGTCGTCCGAGGACGGCGAGTTCTCGCCCGACGACGTCGCCGACCTGCGCGCGCAGGTCGAGGCGCTGGAGACCGAGGTCGACGACCTCCGGAGCGAGGTCGACGACGGAGGCCCCGGAAGGATGGTGATCATCGCGACAAAGGGGACGCTCGACATGGCGTACCCGCCGCTGATCCTCGCGAGCACGGCCGCCGCGTTCGGCTACGACGTCACCGTCTTCCACACCTTCTGGGGCCTCGAGATCCTCCACGAGGAGAACTCGAAGGACCTCGGGTTGAGTTCCGTCGGCAACCCCAACATGCCCGTTCCGAACGCCATCGCCGCGCTCCCGGGGATGGACCGGATGACGGCGCGGATGATGCGAAACCGGATCGAGGACAACGACGTGGCCTCGGTCGAGGAGCTGATCGAGACCTCCCTCGCGAGCGGCGTCGACCTCCAGGCGTGTCAGATGACGATCGATCTCCTCGGCTACGACGAGGACGACTTCTACGACGGCGTGACGACCGGCGTGGGCGCGGCCTCCGCCTTCCGGGACATGGCCGAGGCCGACGTCCAACTCCTCGTTTGAACCGCCCAGGCGGCACGCGACCGGCCCGCTTCGACTGAGCCGTTTCGGCCCGACTCGCTTCGACCCGACTCGCTTCGCCAGAGCGAAGCGAACGGATCCGTCAGGACTCGTTTTCCGGCGACCGCGACCGCCCGATCGCCTTCGAGAGCGCGAGCACGTAGCCAAGCCCGTACTGTATCTCGGGGTCGCGGAGCCCGCGTGCGAGCCCCACGGCACCCACCTTCGACGGCTCGCTCCGCTGGGCCGCGCCGAGCCCCGCCAGGAGCGTCTTCGTTCCCTCGCGGACCTCCTCGTCGGCCGCGGCGTCCGCGACCTCGCCGAGGGCGGCCCCGGTGCCCGCGAGCGACCGAACCATCCCGTCGTCGAGCGCCGCGGTCGCGAGCGAGCCGACCTGCCCCAGCTCCGCGAGCTCGTCGAGGGTGCCGCTCCGCTGGAGTTCGATCAGCGTCTCCATCGCCTCCCGGAGCTCGTCGCCGTTGTCGCCGACGGTCGCCGCGAGTTCGACGGTCTCCGCCGTCGCCAGCCCGTCGGCCGACTCCGCGAGCGTCGACGCCGTGCCCGCGAGCTCGACGACCATCTCGTCCGTGAGCGCGGCCTCGCCGAGCGCGAGCACGTCGAGCAGGTCGTTGACCGCGTCGAGCCGGTCGAGGAACGTCGCGACGGCCTCGGGGTTCTCGGCGACGAGCGCCTCGAGCTCGTCGCGGTCGAGGTCCTCCCGACCGACGTCGTCCGCCCTCCCGGCGTCGTCCGCCCTCCCGGCGTCGTTCGCCTCCGCGACGTCGTCCGCCTCCTCGGCGTCTTCCCCCGACATCTCAGAGCAACCCCCGGGCGGTGAGCCAGTAGGCCTCGTTGTACGCCAGCTTCGACCAGTGGAGCTTCTCCGAGGGCGGCGCGGGCGACGGCGGGTTCTCGTAGTCGAACTCGACGAACGACGCCGCGTCCATCCCCGTCTCGACGAAACAGAGCGTCTTGCCGTCGTACGTCGCCGTCGCGGGGCGGCCGCGGACCTCGCTCGCGATCCGCCGGGCCACGACGCCCGCCTGGTAGTGGGCGACGCTGCCCGCGTTGGGGACGCCCGTCGTCGCGGCGTCGCCGATCGCGTAGACGCCCTCGGCGCGCTCGGCCTCGAGCGTGTGCTTGTCGACGTCGACCCACCCGCGGTCGCCGAGGTCGGCCTCCGCGACGACGTCGACGCCGCGGTGCGGCGGGACGCCGACGAGGAGGTCGTAGTCGAGTTCGGTCCCCTCCATGGAGGCGATCGTCCCCGCGTCGGGATCGACCGCCTCGACGTTGAAGAACGTCTCCACGCCGATGTCGCGCTCGTCCATGAGCGGTCGCGCCCACTCCGCGATGTTCGCGTTCCCGTGGACGCGGCCGATCGGGTAGGTGTAGGTGATGTCGACGTCCTCGCGCAGCCCGCGCTCGCGGAACCAGTCGTCCGCCATGAAGACGAACTCGAGGGGCGCCGCGGGACACATGTGCGGCGTGCCGACGACGCTCAAGACGAGGTGGCCCGCCGTCATCGAGAGCAGCTCCTCGCGGAGCGCGACCGCGCCGGACTCGGAGTAGTAGTCGTGACCGCCCTCGGCGAGTCCGGGGACCTCGGCCGGCGCGAGCGTCGACCCCGTCGCGACGACGAGGTGGTCGTACGCGAGCGGACCGGGACCGTCGCGGAGCGCGAGCTCCCTCGCGTCCGTGTCGATCCCGGTCACCCGGTCGACGACCACATCGACCCGGGAGTCGACGAGCTCCCGGAGCGGCCGCCGGCCGTCCGCGGGCTCGCGCTGCCCGAACGGGACGTACAGCCACACCGGCTTGTACACGTGGTCCGGGCCGTCGTTGATCAGCGTCACCTCGACGTCGCCGGCGTCGATCTCCGCGGCGAGCCGGTCGGCGAGGTCGTTCGCGAGCACCGTCCCGCCGGTGCCGCCGCCGAGGATCGCGATCCGGTCGACCATCCTACGCGACCTCCACGTAGAAGCCGTAGTCGTCGCCCGACTCGTCGAGGGCGAGCAGCTCGTTGTCGGTCTCGTCGACCCACTCGGAGACGTCCGTGAGCGACTCGTCGTTGTCGCTCAAGAGCAGGATCACGTCGCCGGGGGCCGCCGAGCGGACCCGGCCGATGAGATCCATCAGCGGACCGGGGCAGGCGGCCGCGCGCGCGTCGACCGTGTCCGTGGGCTCGATGTCGATGTCGGTCATGGTACGCGCGGAGGTTCGACCGCCGCGGAGATAGTATTGTATAGAAGTTCCAAAATTATGGAATCGTGCTGGAACTTATATACCCCGCCGACGCGGCGGACGCGAGCGTCCGGAGAACTCGGAACGACTCCGGGGGAGAACGACGGCTACTCGCCGAGTTCGTCGCGGAGGTCGCCCATCGTGACCTCGCGTTCGGCGTGGGCGTTGTGCTGGTGGATCGACTCGTCGTTCGACTGTTTCATGCGGATCACGGCGTCGTCGGCGAGGTGCCCGAACTCCGCGAGCGTCCCCTCGGCGAGCGCGCGGACGCAGTCCTCGACGAACTTCGCGTTCGCGTGTGCGTGGTAGGTCATGTGGTCCTCGTCGGGGCGTTTGGCCATGTTGTAGATCCGCGCGCTCATCGAGTCGCGGGCGACGTCGATCACGTCGCGGAGGTCGACCTCGGGGCTGCCGTCCGTGGTGATCGTCAGGGTGGCGTGGCCGCGCTGGGAGTGGCCCGGCTGCGGGACCGCCTCGAGGAAGGCGTCGGTCGTCTCCTCGTCGACGCCGAGCTCGGCGAGCTTCTCGCGGGCACGAGACTCGCTCATCCCCTGCGAACAGGGACACACCGTCATCCCCGTGACCTCCGCACCGATCTCGGCGCGGGTTCCCTCCTCCGTCGCGGTCGCGCTGGCGACGATGGTCGCCGTGCTCTGGGTCTCGAGCCCGGAGGCCGGGGTCTCCTCGCGGGTGACGAGCTCCGCCGACATCGACACCTCGGCGGTGGTGGTGTAGTCGTGTTTCTCCAGGAGCCGCTCGGCGGCGTCGCCACAGACGTCCTCGACGCGGTAGGCCTCCTCGCGGGTGATGTCCTCCAAGATCTCGTCTATCGTCGCGAGGTTCCGTGACATGTCGATCCCCTTGCGGCCGCTCGGGAGGTCGACGAACACCTCGAACTCGGCCATGAGAACGATCGGTCGGTCGTCGCCGCGGGCGATCTTGACGAGTTTCTCCACGCCGGTGACGCCGACCTGCGAGAGCCCGACGGTGACGTCCGGGGCCGACGCCTGTACGTCCGGCAGCTGATGACTCATTACGAACGTACCAGGGGAGACGCGTGATTATGGCTTTCGATGAAGGGTCTCGCGTCGGGTTCTCCTGGAGAGCGAAGCGTCGCTTCGTCCGCCGTCGAAGGTCATCCGGTCGTGTTCACTCCCGCTCGTCGCGGCTCGACTCCCGTTCGGCGTCCAGCCGTTCGGCTTTGAGCTCGCGAACCTCCCGCTCCACGTCGAGGGCGTCCAGCTCGTCGAGGCTCGCACTCACCGCGTCGCCGGCGCGGTCGGTGCCGTGGGCGTCGCCGCTTCCGGCCGCGCGACCCGCGCGATCGTCGCCTCCGGCGTCGCGATCGGCGCTGCTTCCCCCGTCGCCGTCGGCGGGCTCGCCGTCGTCGCCGCCGACGTTCGCGTCGCTCTCGTTCCGGGTCGCGGCCGCGCCGCCGCCGCCGAGACGGGCGTCGAGCCGCCGGACGAGCACGTAGACGGTTCCCGCGGCACCGACGGCGACGCCGCCGTAGGCGACGAGCAGCGCCTCCGCGCCGAACCGGGCCTCGAGTATCGGCCCCGCCAGCCACGCGAACACGCAGACGCCGACGAGAAACGCGGTGGCGAACGGAACGGCTCTGTCCATGGCTCGGATTCGGTCCGAGCGCTCAAAGCCGCGTCGCTCGCCGCTCGGGCGCGTAACGCACCATTTATAACTGCGGCAGCGGAACCGTACCCCAACGACCATGCCGAGTTCCAATGGACCCCAGAAGGCCACTCGAGACAAGCTGTCGAACAAGCCGAGAGACCGCGGAACCTCGCCGCCCCAGCGCGCGATCCAGGAGTTCGAGGAGGGCAGCCGAGTCCACCTCAAGATCGACCCGAGCGTCCAGGAGGGTCGCTTTCACCCCCGCTTCGACGGCCGAACCGGCACCGTGATCGGCAAGCAGGGCGCGGCGTTCAAAGTCGAGATCACGGACGGCGGCAAGACCAAGACGCTCATCGTCCGCGCCGCCCACATGAGCCGCCAGCAGTAAGATGACGATCTTCAAGGAGAAGCTCGACGAGGAGTACCTCACCACCGCGGAGGCGAAGGACATCCTCGGCGAGATCGAGGCCGACCGCGCCGCCGACGAGGACCGCGAGCTCCGGTACGAGCTGGCCCGCGCGATCGAACACGTGAACCGGTTCGGCCACCTCGACGCCGAGGAGTCCCGCGAACTCGTCGAGGAGCTTGCCGACCTCGAGCGGATCGACGTCCCGACCGCGGTCAAGATCGCCGACCTCCTTCCCGAGGACCGCACGGAGCTCCGCTCCGTCTTCGCACAGGAGCGGTACTCGCTCGACGGCGAGGAGCTCGACGAGGTCCTCGACGTCGTCGCGAAGTACGCCTGAGACGACGGATCGGCTGCGTCGCCCCGGTCGGTACCCGGCGTTTCCCCGACGGCAGCGGTTTTTTACCCCTCGGACGCGCACCCTGTTGGCATGAGCGACCACTCGACGGACGCCGCCGACGAGCGCGACTCGGCCCCCGAGGGCGGGACGGAGGAGCGCTCCGTCGCCGTCCTCCTCGACGTTCTCCCGAACGGCCGGCCCGACGACGGCCGACCGGGCTACCAGAAGTCCCCGGTCGCGTACGCGCTCGGCGAGCCGTCGTTCGGGCTGTACGAGCTGTCCCTCGAGGAGGACGCGGACGTCTCCGTGAGCGACCGGATCGACCTCGACGGGCCGGCCGTCTCGCGGTACCGCAGGGTCGAGTTCGAGGACCTCACCCGGAACGCGGCCGCCGAGATCGAGTACGCCGTCGAGGCGATCGTCGACGCGGACGAGCGCCGGTTCGTCGACTTCTACAACGAGGCGGAGCCGATCACGCTCCGGCTCCACCAGCTCAACCTCCTCCCCGGGATCGGCAAGAAGCTCCGGAACAGGGTCCTCGACGAGCGGAAGCGCGGCCCCTTCGAGAGCTTCGAGGAGGTGGAAGACCGGATCTCGGGGCTCCACAGCCCCCGCGAGGTGATCCTCGAACGGATCGTCGAGGAGATCCGCGAGGACGACCTGAAGTACCGGACGTTCGTCGACCGCGGGGAGTGAGGCGGGCTCCGGGGGCGGCACGGCGGCCCGCGCCCGACCGCGCCGAAACGGGACTTTTACCCCGAACCGACGTGTAGCGCGGCCATGACCGATCGATCGGCGGGGGCCGCGGACGCGTACGGAACCCGTGACCCCGACGCGCTCGCGCGGCGGGCGGGCACCCGCGCGGACCCCGACAACGATCAACACTTCCTCGTCGACGACCGGGTCCTCGACCGACTGCCGACGTATCTCCCGGAGGACGCGGACGCGAGCCACCTCCTCGAGGTCGGCGGCGGCGCTGGCGCGCTCACGGACCGGCTGCTCGCGGCGGCGGGCGCGAACGACCCGGACCCCGCCGGCCGGGTGACCGTGATCGAGCGCGACCCACCGTTCGCGGCGTTCCTCCGCGAGGAGTTCGCCGACGCGGTCGAGTCGGGGACCCTCGAGGTGATCGAGGGGGACGCGCTGTCGGTCGATCTGCCCGCGTTCACCGCCTGCGTCGCGAACCTCCCGTACGGGATCTCCTCGGAGATCGCCTTCCGGCTCCTCCCCGAGAAGCGGCCGCTCGTGTTGACCTTCCAGGCGGAGTTCGCCGACCGGATGGTCGCGTCGGCCGGCGAGTCCGAGTACGGCCGGCTCTCCGTGTCCGCACAGCACTACGCGGACCTCGAGGTCGTAGAGCGGATCCCCAAGGAGGCGTTCGACCCCCAACCGGCCGTCGAGAGCGCGGTCGTCCGGTGTACGCCGCGGGACCCCGACTACGAGGTCGGCGACGAGGCGTTCTTCCTGCGGTTCGTGAAGGCGCTTTTCACCCAGCGGCGCAAGACGGTCCGGAACGCGATCCGCAACACGGCGCACATCTCGGGGCTCGACCGGCCCGACGCGGTCGTCGACGCGGCGGCGGAGGACCTGCTCTCCCGGCGACCGGGGACGCTCGACCCCCCGGCGTTCGCGGCGTTGGCCGAACTCGCCCGCGAGCACGGGTCGCCGGCGGAGGCGTGAGACGATGACCGACCGGACTCGAACCGAACGGTATCGGACCGGAGGCGACCGATGACGGCCGGAGCGGAGACCCTCGTCGGCGTGCTCGCCGACGTCGAGCGCCTCGTGAGCGGGAACGCCCGGCGCATTCTGATCAGCGCGGCGATCCTCGCGGTCGTTGTCGGCAGCAGGCTGGTCGTCGGACGGGTGAAACGACGGGAGGAGGAGCTCTCCTCGAAACAGCGGCTCGCGCTCTCGACGGCCGTCGCCGGGACCACCGCCGCGGGGGTGCTCTCGCTTCTCGTCGTCTGGGAGCGCAGCGGGGCGCTCGTCGACGCGTTCCAGTCGGCCGCGATCGCGGACCAGCTGTCGAACGTCGTGCTCGCGGTGATCCTGCTCGCGAGCGCCTACGCGGTCACCGACTTCCTCGGGGGCGTGATCCGCGAGCTCTCCGTCGAGAGCACGGCGATCTCCGAACACCAGGAGGAGGTGCTCCGACGGATCGTCCAGTTGACCGTGTACACCCTCGTCGGGCTCGTGACCATCGGGCTCTTCACCGACAACGTCGGCAGCCTCCTCGTCGGGGCGGGGTTCCTCGGGATCGTGATCGGGATGGCCGCGAGACAGACGCTCGGGGCCGTCCTCGCCGGGTTCGTGCTGATGTTCTCGCGCCCCTTCGAGGTGGGCGACTGGGTGTCGATCGGCGAGCACGAGGGGACGGTCACGGAGATATCGATCATCAGCACGCGGCTCCGCTCGTTCGACGGGGAGGTCGTGACGCTTCCCAACGACGAGGTGCGCGCCGGCGCGGTCATCGACCGGTCGCGGCGCAACCGGCTCCGGATCGAGGTCGAGGTCGGCGTCGACTACGCGACCGACCTCGACCGGGCGACGGAGGTCGTCGAGGAGGCGGTCTCGGGGCTGGACGGGGTGGCTCGAATGCCCCAGCCGGACGTCGTGACGAAGCGGTTCGCCGACTCGGCGGTCGTCTTCGGCGTCCGCTACTGGATCACGAACCCGAGCATGCGCAAGCGCTGGCGGACCCAGACCGCGGTCATGAGCGCGATCAAGACCGCGTTCGAGGAGGAGGGGATCACGATCCCCTTCCCGCAGCAGACGCTCTCGAGCCGCACGAAGGGGGCCGACGCCGAGATGGAGGCCAGGATCGGCGGTGCCGCCGAGGGCGAACCCACGCCCGCCAAGGGATCCGACGGCTCGGAGGGATCGTGAACCGCCTCGACCGCGACGGGCCGACGGTGTATCAGCCCGCCGAGGACTCCGGACTGTTGGCCGAGGCGGCCCTCGAGACCGCACACGGCCGCGTGCTGGAGGTCGGTACCGGCTCCGGCTGGGTCGCCGAACGCGTCGCGGCGGAGCGCGGACTCCGCGTCGTGGGCAGCGACCGCAACCCCCACGCGGCGCGGGAGGCGCGCGGTCGCGGCGTGGAGGCGGTCGTCGCCGACCTGCTCGACCCGTTCCGCGCCGACGCGTTCGACACGGTGTGT
Source organism: Halorubrum aethiopicum (assembly GCF_001542905.1). Classification (NCBI taxonomy): domain Archaea; kingdom Methanobacteriati; phylum Methanobacteriota; class Halobacteria; order Halobacteriales; family Haloferacaceae; genus Halorubrum; species Halorubrum aethiopicum. The sequence goes on from NZ_LOAJ01000001.1 coordinate 190,146, forward strand.
TTCAACCCGCCGTACCTCCCGACCGACCCCGAAAACGAGTGGGACGACTGGATGGAGCGCGCGCTCTCGGGCGGCGAGTCCGGACGGGAGCTCATCGAGCCGTTCCTCGACGACGTGGGTCGGGTGCTCGCGCCCGACGGCGTCGTCCTCCTGCTCGTCTCCTCGCTCACGGGGTACGAGGAGGTGCTGGCGCTGGTCGAGGCGGCCGGCTTCGGCCACGAGGTCGCGGTCGAGGAGTCGTTCCCGTTCGAGACGCTCAGCGTGTTGCGGCTCGAACGACGCGTCTGACCCTCGCGTCGTCGCCGGTTCCATCCGCCTCGAACCGGTCCGGGTGGATCAGGGCCGCGAGCGCCTCCAGCGTGTCGACGACGCGGTGGCTGTGGCGGTTCAGGTAGGCGGTGCCGTCCATCGCGAACACCCGTCCCTCCCGCACCGCGGCCACCTCGTCGAGCGACTCGCGGTCCAGCAGGTCGCGCGCCCGTCCGTGAGCCTCGTCGACGTCGGCGCTACAGGGGCCGACGACGAGCACCTCCGGGTCGAACGCGCGTAACTCGTCCGGGTCGACCTTGCGCGACCGCTCGCCGGCCGCCACGAGGCCGGGCTCGCCGCCGGCGAGGCGGACCAGGCCGGGGATCCAGAGCCCGCCGTGGCGGATCGGGTCCGTCCAGTCGAGGACGGCGACGCGAGGGGGGTTTCCGGCGGGTCGATCGCCCGCGTCGTTCGTCCCCGCGGTTCCGCCCGGAACCGCGTCGACGACGGCGTCGATGCGGGTCTCGAGGTTGGCGCGCAGGTCGGCCGCCGCGTCCGGGCGACCGACCGCCCCGCCGATCCGCTCGACGTTCGCGAGCACGTCCGCGAGGTCGTCGGCGTGGACGTCGAGCACCGCGGCGTCGAGGTCGAGCCGCTCGACCGCCCGGCGGGCGAGGCCGGCGTCGAGCGCGCAGACGGCACAGACGCCCTGCGTGAGGATCGCGTCCGGGTCGGCCGCGGCGAGCGCGTCGCCGTCGAGGTAGTAGGTGTCGTCGTGGACGGCGATCCGGTCGATCCCGTCGGGATCGCTCTCGAGGTCGCGAACGAGTCCGGTGAGCGTCGGCCGGGCGGCCGCCGCCGGCGGGTGATCGCACTGGTGGGAGACCGCGGCGGGCGTGACGCCGAGCGCCGCCGCGACCTCCGTCGCCGAGGGGAAAAGCGAGACGACGGACATGGATCGCGGTTCGACGCGACGCGTACTAAGGGTTCGGCTCCGATCTCCCCGATCGATGGGATAACCGAGAAGCATGAAACAGGTTCGCAAATATTATACAACGGCATATCTAACGCTCGGTGATGACTGAACGAGTCGCGGCCACGCCGGGGATCTATCCGCTCCCGGACTGGGCGAAAGGGACGCTCTCGGACCTGAAGGGCCACCAGAAGGGCGACCTCCTGAGCGGCGACGAGGGAGGGGAGATCGCCGAAACATACGACGAGGTCCGCGCGGAGTTCGTCGACGACCAGCTCGAGGCCGGCCTCGACCGCGTCGTCGAGGGAGAGGGCCGCTGGGACGACATGATCGCGCACCCGCTGACGGTCCACGAGAGCGTCGAGACCGGCGGGATCGTGCGGTACTACGACAACAACAACTTCTACCGCGACCCGCGCGTCGTCGACGACCTCGGCTTCTCCGGCGACGTCGCCGCCGAACTGGAGGCGGCCGCGGACCTGATCGCCGGGACGGACGCCGGCGACGCCCCGCTCGCGGCGACGCTGCCCGGCCCGTACTCGCTCGCGACGCTCGCGACCGACGAGCACTACGGCGACGAGGGGGCGTTCCAGGCGGCGATCGCCGACTTCCTCGCCGGCGAACTCGAGGCGTTCCCCGCCCACGAGACGCTGTTCCTCCTCGAGCCGTCGCTGGTGACGAACCCGCCGGCGGACGGGACGGAGGAGCGGGCGACCGACGCGATCGCGACCGTCGCCGGCGCGACGGACGCCGACGTGGTCGTCCAGACCTACTGGGGCGCGCTCGACGAGAAGCTGTACGCCCACCTCGTCGACGAGGCGGACGCGGACGCGCTCGGGCTCGACCTGGTCGCCGGCGACCGCGACGACACCGTGTACAACGTCCAGGAGTACGGCGCGACCGACTCGGTCTCGCTCGGGCTCGTCGACGGCCAGAACACCCTGATCGAGGAGCCGGAGACGGTCGCCGAGCGCGTCGAGTGGTTCGAGGGACAGGTCCCGGCCGCCGACTTCGAGACGACCTACCTGACGCCGAACACCGAGCTGTTCTACCTGCCGGAGAACAAGTACCGCGCGAAGCTGAACGCGCTCGCCGCCGCCACGGAGGTGTTAGAGTAATGGTCCGCAACCCGTCCGCCAACCGCGCCCAGTTCCGCCCGACCGACCACCCGAACGAGTCGTTCCTGCTCACGACCGTCGTCGGCTCCTACCCGAAGCCGAAGTGGCTGAACCGCGCGGACGAACTCGTCGAGGATCCCGACTCGAAGTTCGACGACGACGACCTCGAGGAGGCCCACGACGACGCCTGCCGGCTGATCACCCACGAGCACGAGCGCGCCGGCCTCGACACCGTCGTCGACGGCGAGATGCGCCGCAACGAGATGGTCGAGTTCTTCGCCGAGCGCATCGACGGCTACGAGTTCAACGGGCCGGTAAAGGTGTGGGGTCACAACTACTTCGACAAGCCGAGCGTCGTCGAGGACGTCGCCTACGACGAGCCGTGGCTCGTCGACGAGTTCGCGTTCACCACGAACGTCGCCGAGAGGCCGGTGAAGGTCCCGATCACGGGGCCGTACACGCTCGGCTTCTGGGCGTTCAACGAGGCGTACCCCTCCACCGAGGAGCTCGTGTACGACCTCGCGGACCTCGTGAACGAGGAGATCGAGAAGCTCGTGGAGGCGGGCGCGCGCTACGTCCAGATCGACGAGCCCGCGCTGGCGACGACGCCGGAGGACCACGCCATCGTCGGCGAGGCGCTCGACCGGATCGTCTCGGGCATCGACGAGGACGTGCGGATCGGCCTCCACGTCTGTTACGGCGACTACTCGCGGATCTACCCCGAGATCAACGACTTCCCGATAGACGAGTTCGACGTGGAGCTGTGTAACGGCGACTACGAGCAGATCCCGACGTTCCAGGATCCCGAGTTCGAGCCCGACCTCGCGCTCGGCGTCGTCGACGCCCACACCGCCGAGATCGAGCCGGTCGAGGAGATCAAAGCGAACATCCGCCAGGGCCTGCGCGTCGTTCCCCCCGAGAAGCTGACGATCTCGCCCGACTGCGGGCTGAAGCTGCTGCCCCGCGAGATCGCCTACGGCAAGACCGAGAACATGGTCGAGGCCGCCCGGCAGGTCGAAGCCGAGATCGACGCCGGCGAGATCGACCTCGACGCGCCGCTCGCCGACGACTGAGCGGTCGGGTCGGGGAGCGGTCGCCCGTCGGGGTCCGACGCCGATCCCGACGCTATCTCTCGATTCCACCCCAGTCACCCGATCACACCACCGTTACCACGCGTTTATGCGGGGCGAGCCCGTGTCTCCGACATGGCAAACGTCATCGTCGTCGGCGGCGGCCCCGCCGGCCTGAGCGCAGCCCTCTTCACGGCAAAGAACGGTCTCGAGACGGCGGTCTTCGACACCGACGGCACGTGGATGCACAAGGCCCACCTGTTCAACTACCCCGGCATCGGGTCGGTCGACGGCAGCCTCCTCGTCGACACGATGCGGGACCAGGCCGACGACTTCGGCGTCGAGCGTCACCAGGGCGTCGAGGTGACCGGCGTCGAGGAGAGCGAGGACGGCTTCGTCGTCTCGACCGCCGAGGAGGAGTACGACGCCGACTACGTCGTGCTCGCGACCGGCGCGAGCCGCGACCTCGCCGAGGAGCTCGGCTGTGACCTCTCCGAGGACGACACGGTCGACGTCGGCGTGAACATGGAGACCTCCGTGGAGGACGCCTACGCGACGGGCGCGATGGTCCGCGCCGAGGAGTGGCAGGCGGTCATCTCCGCCGGCGACGGCGCGGCGGCCGCGCTCAACGTCCTCTCGAAGGAGAAGGGCGAACACTACCACGACTTCGACGTGCCCGCCGACGCCGAGCGCGTGCTCGGCTCGCTCGTCGACGAGGAGTAGCGCGGCCGAGTTCCGCCGTCCGTTTTCTTAAGTCCCCCGCGGCGCAGCCGATCGGTATGGACATCGGCGTGACCGTCGGCGACGACCTCGACCGGCTGGCGTCGTCGCCGGCGGCGTTCGACTTCGTCGAACTCGGCGTGGGCGCGGGCAGCCTCCCGCCCGAATCGATCGACCCGGACCGGCTCGACCGGGCGTTAGCGGGCCGCGATCTGATGGTCCACCTGCCGTACAGCCAACTGCTCACGAGCTACGCGCCCGAGGTCAACGACGCCATCGTCGCCTACCAGCGGCGGCTGCTGGAGGCCGCCGGCGACCTCGGCGCGGAGAAGGCCGTCCTCCACGCCACCTCCGCCGACCGCGACGACGTCGAGTTCCGCGAGGTCGCCGCCGACCAGCTCCGTCGGGTCGCCGACGCCGGACGCGAGGCGGGCGTCGAGGTCGTCGTCGAGAACGTGGGGCACCAACACCGCGGGATCCAGCTGTCGGTGCTCGGCGACGTCGCCCGCGAGACGGACACCGCGGTCTGTTTCGACGTGGGTCACGCCTACATGGAGGGCGGAAACAAGGCGATACGGCGGTTCCTCCGGAGCCACGGCGACCGCGTCTCACACCTCCACTGTCACGACGTGCGCCGGCGCGGCGACACGCACATCCCGGTCGGCGCGGGTGAAGTCGACTACGAGGGCGCGAGCGACGCGCTCGGGGAGTTCGACGGCACCGTCGCGCTGGAGGTGTTCACCGACGACGACGCGCTGCTCTGCGACTCCGCCGAGCGCGTCGCCGACCACCTCGGCGCGGAGTGGTGACCGAGTCCGTCAGCGCTCGTCGTCCCCCCCGGGCCCGGCGGAGGCGTCGGAGCCCGCGTCGTCGTCGCCCGCGTCCGCCCCGTCGTCGCTCCTCTCGTCCTCCGCTCCGTCGTCGAGCTGGCGCTTGATCGACTCCAGCTCCGACTCGACGTCGACCTCGGGTCGGCCCTCGTCGGCGGACCGGTTCGCGTCCGCCGGCGCGTCGCCCCCGTCCGTGGGGCGGTCGGGGCGGTCGTCGTCCGGGTCGGTCACGTCGATGCGGACCGCCCCGTCGTCGGAGCGGTCGTCGCCCCCCGTCCGCTCGTCGCCCCCCGTCCGCTCGTCGCTCCCGGCACGGTCGGCGGCCCCGCGCTCCGACCGCCTCGCCGCGTCCGCCTCCCGGCGGCCCTCCTCGATCCGGGCTTCGATCTCCGCGGAGAGGTCGCGCGCGTCCTCGATGATGGAGCGCGAGGCGGCCTCCTCGGGGAGGTCGGCCTCCGCGAGCGCGGTCCGGAGCTCCGAGAGCGAGCGCGCGAGGCCGGTCGCCGCGCCGTCGCGAGCGTCCGCGAGCCGGCCCGCCGTCGCGTCCGCGTCCTCCCGTAACTCCCGACCGGGATCGAGCAATCGGAGGGTTCCGCGCACCAGCTCCAGCGACGTGATCGTCGTCTCCAGGAGGGCGATCAGCGTCGGGATCGTGTACTGCTCGGTGAACCGGACCAGCTCGGAGAGCCGCGGCGGGCGCGGGGGACCGCGGCGGTCGCGCTCGGTTTCCCGGAGGTCGCGCCGGAGGTCGGAGAGCACGTCCTCGAGCTCGTCGAGCCGCTCCTCGAGGTCGTCGTCGCGCGGGCCGTCGCGGGAGCCACGGGAACTCATGTCCGCCCGTACGCGGCCGGGAGGTAAAAAGGCCGGCCGGCGGGCCGAGACGCCGATCCCGTCGCTACTCGAACCGGCCGCGGCGGTACTGGACCGGCCACTCGATCTCCGCGCCGAGCTCGTGGGCGGCCTCGAGCGGCCAGTACGGGTGGCGGAGCAGCTCGCGGCCGAGCGCGACGAGGTCGGCGCGTCCGTTGCGCACGAGCGCGTCGGCGTGGGTCGGCTCCGTGATCCCGCCGACCGCGGCGACCGGCACGTCGGTTCCCTCGCGGATCGCCTCCGCGTACGGCACCTGGTAGCCCGGTCCCGCGTTCGGGAGCTCCTGGTCCGGGTGGATCCCGCCGCCGGAGACGTCGATCAGGTCCGCGCCCGCCTCGGCGAGCAGCGGGGCCAGCCGCACCGAGTCGTCCACGTCCCACGAGTCGCGGTCGGGGAGCCAGTCGGTCGCGGAGATCCGGACGAAGACGGGCTTGTCGTCGGGCCAGACGCCGCGGACCGCCTCGACGACCTCGCGGACCAGCCGCGTCCGGTTCTCGAAGCTCCCGCCGTATTCGTCTCCGCGGTCGTTGGTGACCGGCGAGAGGAACTGGTGGAGGAGGTAGCCGTGGGCGGCGTGGACCTCCGCGATCTCGAAGCCGGCGGAGAGGGCGCGCTCCGCGGCCGCGGCGAACGCGTCGATCACGTCGTCGACGTCGTCGCCGTCCATGCGCCGGGTCGCGGCGGGCTCCTCGTCGGGGTACGGCTCGTCGGTCGCCGAGATCGTCTCCCAGCCCTCCTCGTGATCGAGCGGGAGCGCGTGGCCGCCCTCGCTCGGCGGAGCGTGCGAGGCCTTCCGGCCGGCGTGGGCCAGCTGGATCCCGGGGACCGCGCCCTGCGACCGGACGAACGACGTGACCGGTTCGAGCGCCTCGGCCTGCTCGTCCGACCAGATCCCCAGACAGCCGGGGGTGATGCGGCCGCGACGCTCGACCCCCGTCGCCTCCGTCATCACGACGCCCGCGCCGCCGACCGCCCGGCTCCCGAGGTGGACGCGGTGCCACTCGTTCGGCATCCCCTCCTCCGCGGAGTACTGACACATCGGCGAGAGCATGACCCGGTTCGGGATCTCCGTGTCGCGCAGCGAGAACGGCGTGAAAAGCGAGTCCGTCATCGTCGGGACCGACGCCGCCGTCGCGGTAATGCCCTCCGATAACCCGCCCGGATCGCCGCCATCCTCACCGTCGTCGCCGGCGTTCCGGTTCGATTTAGGTCGACCGAAACCTATAACCATACCCGCCCCCGAGCGGTCGCTAATGAGTAGCGGAGAACGCGTCGAACGTGACCTCGACGCTCCGGACGACGAGCCGCCGGCCGTGGCGACGAACCACACCACTCCCGACCGCACCGTCTTCATCGAGGAGGGCAACACCGACGCCTGGATCGCGACCGACCTCACCGTCGAACCCGAGCGCTGACGGAGAAACGCGGACGTCGATCGTCGATCGCCGACTCCCGACCCTCCGGAAGCCACCCGATCAGTCGAGCGCTTCGCGGCTGACGAGCGTGTCGTCCTCGAGGTAGTGCTCGAGGTGGTGGGCGTGTTCCTCGACATCCACCAACACGTCGCGGAGCAGTTCCTCCGTGGCGTAGTCGCCGAGGTTGTCGGCGAGCCGAACGTGCTCGCGTACGCTCTCTACGACATCGCCGAACATCTCGAGGTCGTGCTCGAGCGACGTGCGAACGTCGTAGGCGTCGGCGTCCTCGGGGGTCACCGGCGCGTGTTCCTCGTAGTTCGCGCCGCCCGAGAGCGGGACGCCGCCGAGGGCCTGCGCGCGCTCGGCGATCGCGTCCGCACCCTCCTCGAGGTCGGCCGCGACCTCGCCGAGGTACTCGTGGACGTCGTGGAACTCCGCGCCCTCGACGAGCCAGTGGTGTTTCTTGATCTGGTGGTACAACACGTACGTGGCCGCGAGGTCGGTGTTGAGCGCGTCGACGAGCTGTTCGGCCTTCTCTTCCGAGATCCGAAGCGCCTCGCTCTCGTGTACCTCTCCGTACCGCTGACGGGCCCGCGTTTGGGAACTCATCGTGACTTCGGATACGACCTCTACCCACTTAATTCTTCTATTATGGAAAAATTCGTTTCTGATATTGAAAGGAAATATCTCATGTCCTTCGGTGAGATCATCGAACATCGAACCATCCCGCGATCGCGTCGGCTTCGACTCTCGCGGAGTCGGCGGCGGTTCCCGACCGGATCGGTTCCGACCCCGCGTTCGGGGTCGGCGGGCGCGGCCGCGAAGGGAAACGTCTTAATGGACTACGCGCGCATTCTCCGGTATATGAGCAACGGCGACGACGATCCGGCCGACGGCTCCGAGGGGGCCGACGGCGACGCGGCGGCCGACGAGCCCGAGGCGACCGCCCCGACGCTCCCCGACGAGGCCACCGAGGAGTCCCTGACCGAGTACCTCGACGAGATCGAGACGCTGCTCGACGACGCCGAGACCGAGGCGGACCTCGACGACGTCGAGGCGCTGCTCGACGACGCCGAGGGGGCGCTGGCGGACGCCGACCTCCCCGAGCCCGACGAGGACGACGAGGACGCCGACGACCCGCGCGGCGACCTCGAGGACCGGATCGCGGCGCTCCGCGAGAGCGTCGAGGAGGCGCGCGGCCCCTACGCCGAGGACGTCGTCGAGGCGATCGAGACGGCGGCCTCGACGCTCGAGGACACCGAGTGGACCGCCGACGGGCACGGGGACGCCGCGGAGGCGGTCCGCGCGTTCGTCGACGCGGCCGCCGACGCGGTCGACGTCGAGGCGGTCGACGACGGCGAAACCGACGGGGACGCGGCGGACGCGCTCCTCGACGAGGTCGCGGAGGCGGCCGACGAAGACGGCGGAAACGGCGACGACGACGGCGAGACGGCGGACGCGGACGGTCCGGAGACGGCCGACGGTCCGGACGGGGAGGTCCCGATCGCGGACCTCGTCGCCGCGCTCGACGCGGTCGCCGGCGCGATCGGCGAGGCGGACCTCGACCCCGACGACGACGCGGAGACGATCGCGGCGCTCCTGGAGGCGACCGGCGCGCTCGAGGACGGCCTGGAGGACGCCGAGGAGTGGGACGACCTCGAGACCCACGAGCAGCTCCGCGCGCAGGGGTACTACGACGTGCTCGGCCACTACAAGGACTATCCCGTCGAGTGGGCGGCGCTGAAGGAACACGAGGCGCGCGGCAACGTCGACATGATCCTGCTCGCGCTCGATTCCCTCCAGTCGGACTTCATGGAGCGCCACTGTCTCGAGGCGCTCGAGCGGATGGGCAAACGCGGCAAGACCGAGGCGTCGCTCGAGGAGCTGGTCGGCCGCGCCGGCAAGCGCGACCAGTTCGCGATCCGCATCCTCGGGAAGATGGCGGCCGAGGAGGCGGTCGAGACGCTCCTCGAGTACGTCGACGAGGACTCGAACCCGCAGCTCCAGAAGGCGACGTTCAAGGCGCTCGGCGAGATCGGCGCGACAGACGCCGTCGGCCCGCTCGCGGGGAAGCTGGAGATGGAGGACGACCACGTCCGCCCGCTCGCCGCGCGCGCGCTCGGGCTCATCGGCGACGCGCGGGCGGTCGACCCGCTCGCCGACGCGCTCGCCGAGGACGACTCCGACGACGTCCGCGCGGCCGCCGGCTGGGCGCTCCGGCAGATCGGCACGCGGGAGGCGCTCGAGACGGTCGCCGACTACGCCGACGAGCGCTCGTTCATCGTCCAGACGGAAGCCGAGAAGGCGAAGGCGGCCCTCGACGCCGCGGCGACGCCGGCGTAGCCGGGGGATCTCGGCCTCTTCGTTTCGAACCGCCGCCGAGCCGCTTTCGAATCGGTTCCGAACGCTCGTAGCCGACTCGATGACGCGTCGATATCGACCTCAGCGACGCCTCGGTATCGGGCGTCTGCGCTGCTCTGTGTGCGATATGCGTGAGAAAGCGGGTCGCGTCCGGCGTCCTCCGATGAGAACGAAACGGGCTCGATTTTCGTCGTGTGAGATCTCGGGGCGACGATCGCCCGGGGGGAGCTTAGTTGCGGACGACGTTCGTCGCGCGGGGGCCTTTCGGCGACGACTCGATGTCGAACTCTAACTCCTGTCCCTCCTCGAGGTCCGGACCGCCGACGTCCTCCATGTGGAAGAACACGTCATCGTCCTCGTCCTCAGTCGAAATGAAACCGTAGCCGCCAGTGTCGTTGAAGAAATCAACCTTTCCGTTTGCCATTGCAATCAAACGTACGGCCGATCGGGGGATAACCCTTGCGAGGGTCGTGGTACCACGAGGGGGCCGGTCGTTTATCCCTGATGCCGCGGCCAGAGCGCGCATGCGACCCTCGATCGGCCGAGTCCGCCGAGTCATCCGGGGCGGATCCGCGGTTCGAGTCGAAGTCACCGTCCGAGTCGTCGTCGCGGTCGCGGTCCTGATCGCGGCCGTCGGACCGGCCGCGGGCGTCGCCGGCGCGGCGACCGGGCCGTCGGCCGCTTCGGACGCCGCCGATCCGTCGCGGACCGCCACCATCGACGCGACCGGTCCCCGGATCGTCGAGCTGTACCCCAACCCGACTACGGAGGGGAACCGCGGCGAGTACCTCGTCGTCAGGCTCTCGGAGCCCGGTAACTGGTCGCTCTCCGACGGCCACCACGAGGCGTCGATCCCGTCGAACGCGACCGGGACCGTCGCGCTCTCGATGGAACCGGCACTCACGCGGGAACACCTCGTCGGCCGCGACGTTCCCGTCCGCGCGCTCGACGACCACTTCCCGCTGTCCGCGAGCGGCGACCGGATCGTTCTCCGCCTGGACGGTGACCCCGTCGACGTCGTCGCGTACGACCGGGTCCGCGAGGGGTACCGCTGGCGGGCGGCGTGGGACGAGTGGCGGCCGAACGGGTACGCGCCGCGCACGCCGGAGCGCGTCGCCGGCGCGTCCGTGACGCCGTTCGTCCTCCCGGACAGCCCCGACGTTCCCGTCGACCCGCTCGCAGCCGCCGAGGACCGGATCCTGCTGGCCGGCTACACGGTCGAGTCCGACCGGGTCGTAAAGCGCCTCGTCGACGCGGCCGCCCGCGGGGCGGAGGTGCGCGTCCTCCTCGAAGGCTCCCCCGTGGGCGGCTTCCCGAAGCGGGGCGCGCGCGTCGCCGACCGCCTCGTCGCCGCCGGCGTCGAGGTCCGCGTCCTCGACGGCGAGCCGAACCGGTTCCGGTTTCACCACGCCAAGTACGCGGTCGCCGACGACCGGGCGGTCGTGCTCACCGAGAACTGGAAGCGGTCGGGGACGGGCGGCGGATCGAGCCGCGGCTGGGGCGTGATCGCGGACGACCCGGCGGTCGCCGCGGACCTCGCGACGCTCTTCGAGAACGACGCGACCGGCCCCGACACCCGGTCCTGGAGGGAGTTTCGCGCCGACGCGACGTTTCACGGACCGCCCGCGTACGGCGGTGGCGACGGCGGTGCGAGCGGTCGAGACGACACGGACGGGGCCGACGTCGAGGACCGACCGTACCCCGTGCGGTTCGATCCGCCGCCTCCGGCTCCCGCCGACGTGGAACTGCTCACCGCCCCCGGCAACGCCGGCGACCGGATCGTCGACCGGATCGACGCCGCCGACGACCGCGTCCTCGCGGTCGTCCCGCGGACGGGCGGCCCGGACGAGCGGATCGTCCGGGCGCTCCGGCGGGCGGCCGCGCGCGGCGTCGACGTTCACCTCCTGTTGTCGAACGCGTGGTACGACCGTGAGACGAACCGGAAGCTGGCTGAGACGCTGGCCGCGGAGCCGATCGAGGTCGCCGTCGCGGAGCCGCGCGGCCGGTACGGCAAGATCCACGCCAAGGGGCTCGTGATTGACGACGCCGCGGTCGTGGGGAGTCTCAACTGGAACGAGGGGGCGAGGACGGAGAACCGCGAGGTGCTCCTCGCCGTCGAGAACGCCGAGGTCGCCGACTTCTACGCTCGAGCGTACGCCGCGGACTGGCGCGGCGGCGGCGTCCACCTGCCGGTCGGCACGGTCGTCGGACTGGTCGGCACGGTCGTCGTCTCGGGAGCGGTCGCGCGTCGGGAGATCGAGTTCGTGTGAGCCGGGTCGATCGGCTCGAGACGCCGGCTCAGTCGTCGATGACGGCGGTCGAGGAGAGCGTCTCGTCGATCTCCGCCTCCGCCATCTTCCCGACGAGCGCGTCGATGACGGCCTCGCGACGGCCCTTCACGAACTTGATCGAGCCGACGACGAGGTGGCCGCCCCCGGAGACGCCGGCCTCGGGGAGCTCCTCGTTCAGCTCCGTCACCATCGTCGGGATGTCGAGCCGGACGCCGTCCGAGCGGAGGACGGCGAAGTCCGGCCCGTAGCCGATCGTGATGACCGGGTCGCCCGTCTCCTGAACCCGCGTGTCGTGGAGCTCGCCCGTCGTCTTCCCCGGCGCGGGGTAGGTGAAGCGGTGGGCGTACTCGTCGACGTCGATCCGGTAGAGGTGCGCGCCGGAGGCGAGCCGCTCGTGTTCGACGTGGTCGTCGACGGCCTCGAGCTGGCGGTCCACGTCGCGTTCGGCGCGCTCGGCGAGGAACTCGACGAGCTCCTCGTGCCGCTCGGGGTCGTCACAGCCGACGTTCAAGGCGTCGTTGACGAGCGTCTTCCCCTCGGAGTAGCGCAGCCAGTGGGCGGCGTAATCGAGCGCCTCGCCGATGTCGAGGAGGTCCTCTTTCCCGTAGCCGGCCTCGGCGGCGAGCTCGACGTAGTCGTCCATCGCCTCCGCCTTCGAGCGGTCCGAGAGGCCGGCGACGGCCGGCACGTGTTCGAGCTCCTCGGTGAGCGACGGGTCGATCAGCCGCGCGAGCTCGACGCACATCATGCCGGTGGTGACCCGGTAGTCCTCGCCGTGGAGGTAGGGGTTGACGTGGGCGTCCAGGAGCGGCGCGACCGCCTCGGGGTCGGGGTGGTGGTGGTCGACGACCGCGATGGGGATGTCGTAGTGCGTGAGGTTCTCGTAGGCGGGGACGTCCTCCTCGGTCGACCCGTTGTCGAGCATGAGAAGCAGGGGGAGCTTCCGGCCGTGGCGGGCGCGCCCCTCGAGCGCGAAGTTGAGGTCGCGGGTGACGTCCTCCATCTCGTAGTAGGGTGCCTTGCTCGGGAGCCGCTTGAAGAGGTGTCGCGAGGCGTCCGGGTCCTCGTGGACCTCGCGAACGAGCCGTTCGAGCGCCAGCTGGACCGGGATCGCCGCGCACATCCCGTCGCCGTCGGCGTGGTGGCGGACCCGGATCGGCCGTCCGGCGAGGACGGTTCTCCGGAGCAGCCGGGCCAGGTCGCGGAGGTCGTCGTGGATCGACTCGAACGCCTCCCACTCGACGAGCGGGTCCACGTCGGCCGGCTCCGCGCGCTCCTCGAGCGCCGCCTCGAACCGGTCGCGCGCTTCCGTGGCCCGGTCGCCGGAGAGCGCCGAGAGCGAGTCGACCTCGATCTGGAGGCCGCCCTCCCGCGTCTCGACGGTCCCGGAGACGTGGACCAGGTCGCCCACCTCGACGCCGGGATACGCCCGCACGCCGGCCTCCTCGAAGGCGGCACACGAGACGACGCCCGAGGCGTCGGCGACGCCGAAGATCGTCGGGCCGCCGGTCTGTTTCGTCTGGACGACCTCCCCTTCGACCGTCACCTCGTCGCCCGGCACGAGCCCGCGGACCCGCGAGATCGTCGGCTCGTGTTCGACGGTCTCGGTCGTGTAGCCGCCCGGCGACGCCTCCTCGAAGGCGACGTCGCCGTTCTCCTTGACCTCGGTCAGCCGAACGATGAGCCGGTCGCCGACCGCGTACTCGCCGTCGAGGTTCGACTCGTGGACGAGGCCGCTCACGGCGTCGGAGACGTCGACGAAGATCCCGTAGTCGACGACGCCGTTGACGGCGGCGTGATACAGCGCGCCGGTCTCGACGTCCTCGAGGGTACAGTCGGGTGCCAGATCGTGAACGACGTCTCGGTCGTCGCGTTCCCCCTCCGCCCTCACGGCGTCGGGTTCGGGACTCGAATCGTCCCGCATGCCGGAATCCCCGGCGGTGTGCTCGCTCATACACGCCGTTCGGGATCGGACGGTGTTAAGCTTGTTATGTTGCGCTCGCGACGCCGAGAGCGGCGACCCGTCCGCGACGAGGGTATCTCGAGGCGGAAGACCTCGAGACGAGGTCGCGTCCGGCCGCTCCCCGGCGGTCCGGAACCCATATGAGTCGACGGCGACTCCCTCGAGACATGCGACTGTTCCGGTCGGACGACCTCCTCGGGATCGCCCGGGAGACGATGGAGTTCGTCCTCGAGGCCAGCGAGGAGACCCACCCCAACGAGTACATGGGGTTCCTCCGCGCCGACGACGCTCGAGACCTCGACATCGACCGGGACGGACAGGTCATCACGGACGTGCTCGTCATCCCCGGGACGGAGTCGTCGCCGACGAGCGCGTCGGTCCGCTCGCACATGAAGCCGAACGACATGCGCTCGGTCGGGTCGGTTCACTCGCACCCGAACGGCGTGCTCCGGCCGAGCGACGCCGACCTCGCGACGTTCGGCCAGGGCGAGGTCCACATCATCGTCGGCGCGCCCTACGGGTGGGGCGACTGGAAGGCGTTCGACAACGAGGGGAACCGGCGCACCCTCGAGGTCCTCGACGTCGAGATGCCCGACGAGCACTTCTTCGATTTCACCCAGGAGGACATCGACCGCGAGCTGGGCGACGCGAACGACGACCGGGGCGGGTTCCTCTCGTGGCTGCGATGACCCGGGTCGTCGCGCAGGGGACCTTCGATCTGCTCCATCCCGGCCACGTTCACTACCTGGAAGACGCCGCGACGTACGGCGACGAGCTCCACGCGATCGTCGCCCGGGAGGCGAACGTCACCCACAAGGCGAAGCCGATCCTCTCCGACCGCCAGCGGCGGGACATGGTCGCCGCGCTCGCCGCCGTCGACGAGGCGCACCTCGGTCACACCGAGGACATCTTCGTGCCGATCGAGGCGATCGACCCGGACGTCATCGTGCTCGGCTACGACCAGCACCACGACGAGGACGCCATCGCGGCCGCGCTCGCGGATCGGGGCATCGACTGCCGCCTCGAGCGCGCGTCCGGCCGGAAGCCCCGCCACGACGACGAGCTGCTCTCGACGGGCGACATCATCGACCGGGTCCTCGAGCGCCGCGGGTGAGGGGATCCGGCGCGGCCGCGACCGATCGCCGCGCGGTCGGCCCGGCGTCCGCGACTCCCCTGCGACCGCGACCTCCCGGCGACCGGCGGAAGCGCGGGACATATATGGACCGACGCCCAAGCCGATCCACGTGACGATACCCGACCGGTTCCCCGCGGTCCTCGCCGCGGCGGCGATGGGCGTGTACCTCCTCGTCGTCGTCGGGGCGACGACCTCGCTCACCGACGCCGCAGCCGCCTGCGGCGGCTGGCCCGCCTGCGGCGGTGGCTACGCGCTCCCCGACCAGCCGGCGGCCTGGATCGCGCTCGGCCACCGCGCGGCCGCCGCCGTCGTCGGGGGCTCGTCGTCGCCGCCGCGGCGCTGGCGTGGCTCGCCGACGCGGACCGTCGGGTCCGGGCCGCGCTCCTCCTCGCGCTCGCGCTGTTCCCGGCGCAGGCCGGGATCGGCGCGGTCGTCGCCCTCGGCGACACCTCGCTTTCGGTGCCGGGCGGAACGGTCCCGCTCGGGCTCACCCACCTCGCGCTCGGCGTGGCCATCTTCGCGAGCGTCCTCGCCGCGCTGGCGTGGTGGCTCGAGGCCGCGACCGGCGACGCGGACGACACTCCGACCGACTTCGAGCCGGGGACCGACGACCTGCCGCCGGTCGAGGACGCGCCCGAGCCGTCCGTGCCGACGGCGACGGTGCCGCGACTGCGCGCGACCGCGGCCGCGTACTTCCGGCTGATGAAGCCGCGGCTGATGTGGCTGCTCTGTCTCGTGGCCGCCGCCGCGATGGCGCTCGCCGGCGGTCCGGGGTTCACGCCGTACGCGGTCGCGGCGACGCTCGTCGGCGGGGCGCTCTCCATCGGCGCGTCGGGCACGTTCAACCACGTGTTCGAACGCGACGTCGACAGGCGGATGCGACGGACCAACGACCGGCCGCTGGCGACCGACCTGGTCCCGGTCCCGCACGCGCTCGCGTTCGGCGGGCTGTTGACGGCCGTCTCCCTCGGACTGTTCTGGAGCGTGAACGCCCTGACCGCCGCGCTCGGGCTAGTCGCGATCCTGTTCTACAGCGTCGTGTACACGCTCGTGTTGAAGCCGAACACGGTCCAGAACACCGTCCTCGGCGGTGCGGCGGGCGCGCTCCCGGCGCTCATCGGCTGGGCGGCGGTCACCGGCGAGATCGGCGGCGGCGGGCTGCTGCTCGCGGCCGTGATCTTCCTGTGGACGCCCGCGCACTTCTACAACCTCGCGCTGGCGTACAAGGAGGACTACGCCCGCGGCGGGTTCCCGATGATGCCCGTCGTCCGCGGCGAGACCGCCACCCGCCGACACATCCTCTGGTACCTCGGGGCGACGCTCGTCGCTGCGGTCGCGCTCGCGGCCGTCGCCGACCCGCTCGGCGCGCTGTACTCGCTCGTCGGCGTGGCGCTCGGCGCGGTCTTCCTCTGGACCGTCGTCCGACTCCACTACGAGCGGAGCGAGTCCGCGGCGTTCCGGGCGTTCCACGCGTCGAACGCGTACCTCGGACTGTTGCTGTTCGCCGTCGTCCTCGACGCGCTCGTCGTCTGAATCCGATCGACCCGGAGATCGCCGGGGCAGCCGTTTTATGCCGTTCGAGGTCCTACTCGCGCGTATGACGCGAGTCGAGATCGAGTACTGCGTACCGTGCGGCATGCTGGACCGGGCACAGGACGTCTCGCGGGCGGTCCTCGAGCAGTTCGGGGAGGAACTCGAGGAGGTCGCGCTCGTGACCGGCGACCACGGCGTGTTCATCGTCCGCGTGGACGGCGAGGTCGTCTACGACAAAGACGAGGACGGCTACGACGTCGACGACATCGTCCGCGCGGTGAAGCCACACGTCGGCGCGGCCGCGTAGGCTACGACCCGCCCGCTCGGGCCGTCGACCGGTCCGGGATCGTTCCGAGACCGCTCCTCGACCGCCGGGGGAAGTTAATTGTTCCTCGCTGACGAACCCGGAGCCGATGGCGGGCCAAACGGAACGGGACCCGAACGAACTCGGCGGCGATACCTCGGACGAGAGCCGCGGCTTCGGCGGGGCGGACGGCCCCGAGTGGCTGGACCGAACGTGGTACCGATCGGGGGTCGGGATCGCGATCGCCGTCGGCGATCTCCTGTTGACCGTCGTCCTCGTGGCGGCGGCGACCGTGACCTACGACGGCTCGTTCGCCGGGGTGGCGGACCTGTCCGCCGGTCTCGTTCCACCGTACGTCCCCGTGTTCAGCCTGCTCGGCGCGCTCGGGTTCGTCTTCACGACGCTGATCGAGCGGTTCGACGGCTCGGCCGGCAGGCTGCTCCGGTACAACTTCCACCTCCTCGCCGCGCTGCCGCTCGGCATCGGGGTCTTCCTGCTGTCGGACGTCGTTCTGGGCGAGGCCGCGACCAACGACGCCCTCGTCGCCGGGACGGTGTTCCTCGCGGGGCTGTACGTGAACCTCGCGTACAAGCGGCTCGGCGCCCTGGCGCGCCGGCTCCTGCCGGGCGGGCGCAGCGACGGGAACGACACGGACGCGGACGGCGGATCCGGATCGAAGGCGGACGGAGAGTCGTCCGAATCGGACGCCGACGACGACCGGTCCGAACCGGATCCGTCGAGGTGAGGCGGGACGCGGTCACTCCCCGCCGGCGACCGACCGCGCCGAGTTGCTCACGACGAGCAGGCTGCTCGTCCCCATCGCGAGCGCGGCCAGGAGCGGGTTGAGCGCCCCGGAGACCGCGAGCGGGATCGCGATCGCGTTGTAGGCGAACGCCCACCCGAGGTTCTCCCTGATCCGCCGGTTCGTCCCGCTCGTGACGTCGAACAGCTCCGGGATCGCGGAGAGGCGGTCCTCGAGGAGGACGGCGTCCGCGGCGTCGGTCGCGAGGTCGGTCCCGCTGGCGACGGAGACGCCGAGGTCGGCCGCCGCGAGCGCCGGCGCGTCGTTGCTGCCGTCGCCGACCATCGCGACGCGCTCTCGCGCGCCGAGCCGCCGTACCGTCTCGGCTTTCGCCTCCGGCGGGACCCCCGCGAACACCTCGTCGATCGCCGGGTGCTCCTCGAAGCGCCGCGCCGCCGCGGCCGAGTCGCCGGTGAGCACGACGACGCGTTTCCCGCGCTCGACGAGGTCGGTCACGACCGCCTCCCATCCCTCGCGGACCCCGTCGCCGACGACGAGAACGCCCCGGACGCGTCCGTCCCAGCCGACGAAGACGGGGACGTTCCCGTCCGCCGTCGCGCGCTCGCCCGCCTCGCGGAGTCGGTCGGGGAGCGCCCACCCGCGGTCCACGAACAGCGAGCGGTGGCCGACGACGACGCGGTCGCCGTCGATCCTCCCCGCGACGCCGCGGTCGGTGACCTCGACGTCGGCGGCGTCGGCGGCGTCGACGGCTACCCCGTCCGGGGGATCGTCGGGATCGATCGACTCGCCCGCTGGATCGGGCTCAGTCCCTCCCGCGCGGCCCGTCCCGGTCGCGGGCTCGGTCCCACCGTCGGCGACGGTTGCGGGGGAGGCGGATGACCGCCGGCCGGCCGCGTCCCGGTCCGCCGCGGCCGCGTCGACGATCGCCTCGGCGATCGGGTGGGCGGACGCGCGCTCGAGCGCGGCCGCCCGCCGGAGGACCCGGTCGGCGTCCGCGTCGGGATCGGTGTCGGAGGTGGCGGAGTCGGCGGTGGAGCCGGTGGAGCCGGAGTCGGACGATTCCGAACCGCCGTCGAGAACCGTCTCGAGCAGCCGCATCTCGCCGTCGGTGAGCGTGCCGGTCTTGTCGAGCACGACCGCGTCGATCTCGGCGCCGGCCTCGAAGACGGCGTCGGAGACGATCACGATCCCGCGGCGGGCGGCGTCGCGGATCCCGGCGGCGACCGCGAGCGGGGTCGCGAGCCCGAGCGCGCACGGACACGAGACGATGAGCACCGTGAGCGCGACGAGCGCCGCGTCCGTCGGCGCGCCGCCGAACGCCAGCGTGCCCGCGCCGGCGATCGCGGCGACCGCGACGACGAGCGGGACGAACACGGTCGCGAGCCGGTCGACGAGCCGCTGGATCCCCGACCGCGAGCTCTGGATGTCCCACAGCAGGCGCACGAGCGTGTCGAGCGTGCTCGTGGCGTCCTCGCCCACCTCGACCACGAGCGGCGAGTCCGTGACGACGGTCCCGCCGCGGACCGCGTCGCCGGGGTGTTTCGTCGCCGGCAGCGACTCGCCGGTGACGAGCGCCTCGTCGACGGCGGCGGTCCCCTCCGCGACCGTCCCGTCGAACGGGACGCGCTCGCCGGGGCGCACGAGCAGCCGGTCGCCCGGCTCGACCGCCTCCGTCGGGACGGTCTCGCCCGACTCCCGGCGCGCCTCGCTCTCGGCCGCGGTCGTCAGCTCCGAGAGCATCCCGGTCGCGCGCGATTTGATCCGCGACTCGTACTCGTTGCCCGCGGTGACGACGAGGATCACGGCGATCGTCACGTCGAAGTAGAGGTCGGTCCGGCCGACGAGCATCGCGAGCGTGCTGTACGCGTAGGAGCTGACGGCCGCCAGCGACACCAACAGATCCATGTTCGGCCGGCCCGCCCGCAGGCTCACGTACGCCCCGCGGAGGATCGGGTAGCCCGTGTAGAACAACACGATCGAGGTGAAAAGCCAGATCTGCGTGAAGAGGTAGAGCCCGCTCACGCCGCCGAGATCGAGGAGGGGGTCGTAGCCGAAGTAGGTCGGATACAGGAAGAGGACGTACCACAGCATCGCCATCATCCCGAAGAAGCCGCCGCCGATCAGGAACCGCACCACGTCGACGTCGTCGCCCGCGGGCTCGGGGTCGGCCCGGTCGCTCGCGGTGTAGCCGGCGACCGAGAGCGCGTCGGGCAGCTCGTCGGCGGTCACTCGATCGGGGTCGTACTCGACGCGGATCGTGTCGGTGGCGTAGCTCGCCTCCGCGGCCGCGACGCCCTCGCGCTCGGCGGCGGTCATCTCGAGGAACGACTCGCAGGTCGCACAGTGCATGCCGTCGACGTGGAGAAACGTCGTCTCGCCCTCGAAGTCGTCGGGCGGCTCCGCGTCCGGGGCCCGCGCCTCGAGGTCCTCGAGGTCGTCCACGTCCTCGAGCGAGCGCGCCACCGCGAGACACCCCTGACAGCAGTACTCGCCCTCGACGGCCGGGTCAGTGTGCGGGTCGGGTCCCGTCGGCAACTCACAGAGGGTACAGTTCGGCATTGGTGGTGGCTTCGTCCGCCCGGCTCCGATCGGAGTCGCCGGCGCGGATCCGCTTACGCGTCCTCGATGTCGCTCGGCTCGAGCCTGTCGTCGTCGCCGCCGGGCCGGAGGCTGCCGCCGGTGGCCACCCGGAGGCTCGCCCAGATGAGCACCACGTTGACGAACGTGACGGCGACGACGTACTCGGCGCGCGAGGCGATGTAGGCCGCGGCCGGGAGCACGCCGCCGAGCACCAGGAAGACGGCGTGCTGGAGCGAGAAGTCCATACGGGGGAGTGTGCGGCCGCCACCATATAGTCCAAGCGGATTTTCATGCCGCGGGAACGGATGGATATTATATGGTTGGCTACCCGTAAGCGGACCCATGAGCCGAACCGAGACGGCAGGCGCGCCGACGGACGACGCGGGCGGCGACGAGGAGTTCGATCCCGTCGGCACGCTCGCGCTCATCGCGGTGTACTTCGCGATCCTCGTGATCGCGTGGGTGTACATCTACTACATCGAGTTCCTCGGCCGTGACCTGGTCGTGGTGGGGTGATACCGGATGCACATTCACGCCTACGAGAAGATCTGGCTCGCGTTCGCCATCGTGTTGATCCTGTTGCTCCTCGGCTCCGTGACGTACGGAGCGGTCGGGCCGGGGGTGGCAATGGTCGCCGACAGCGAGGGACAGATCGACGCGACCGCGCTCGACGAGGACGAGCGGTTCGCCGAGCCGCGCGTCGAGCAGGTCGGCGAGAACCACTACGCGGCGTACGTCGTCGCCTACCAGTTCGGGTTCGAGCCGGACCCGATCGTCGTCCCGGCGAACAGCCGGGTGACGCTACACGTCACCTCCCGCGACGTGATCCACGGCTTCGAGGTCGTGGGAACGAACGCGAACACGATGGTCGTGCCGGGCGAGGTCTCGGAGATCACGGTCGAAGTGGGCGAGCCGCAGGAGTACGGCCTCCTCTGTAACGAGTACTGCGGGGCCGGCCACCACGCCATGGAGGGGAAACTCCACGTCGTTCCGCGGGAGGAGTTCGAGTCGTCCGACGGGGGTGAGAGCGCATGAGCGACGCGCTCGAGGCGGAACAGACGTTCTACGACGAGTTCCCCGCGGAGTCGAGGGTCGTTCGGTCGTCGCTTCTGGGCGCGTTCCTCGCGCTCACGCTCGGAGCGATCTTCGGGATCATCCAGACGCTCCACCGGACCGGTATCTTCCGCGGGATCATCGCCTCGACCGACTACTACACCCTGCTCACCGCACACGGCGTGTTCCTGGCGATCAGTTTCACCACGTTCTTCCTCGCCGGGCTGTTCACGTGGGCCGTCGTTCGCAGCCTCGACCGGCCGCTCGTGAACATCAAGATCACCTGGACGTGGTACGCGCTCATGGCGGGCGGGATGACGATGACCGGCGTCACCATCCTCGCCGGCCTGGTCGACGCCGTCGACATGAGCGCGGACGTGCTCTTCACCTTCTACGCGCCGCTTCAGGCGCACCCGCTCTTCTACACGGGCCTCGCCGTGTTCATCGTCGGGACGTGGCTCGCCGGCGCGGACTGGTTCCGCACGTGGCTCGCGTGGCGCGAGGAGAACCCGAACGAGCGGATCCCGCTCCAGACGTTCATGGTGTTGACCACCATGATCATGTGGTACATCGCCTCCTCGGCGGTGGCCGCGTCGGTGCTGATCTTCCTCCTGCCGTGGTCGCTCGGGCTGATCGAGTCGGTGAACCCGACGCTCACCCGGACGCTGTTCTGGTTCTTCGGCCACCCCGTCGTCTACTTCTGGCTGATGCCCGCGTACCTGCTGTGGTACACCGTGCTCCCCTCGATCGCCGGCGGGCGGCTGTTCAGCGACCCGCTGGCGCGGGTCGTCTTCGTCCTCTTCCTGCTCCTCTCGACGCCGGTGGGGATCCATCACCAATACCTCGACCCCGGCATCGCCGAGGGGTTCAAGTTCATCTCGATGACGAACACGATGTTCCTGCTGTTGCCGAGCCTGCTCACGGCGTTCACGGTCGTCGCCAGCGTCGAGTACGGCGCGCGCCGGCGCGGCGGCACCGGGATCTTCGGCTGGCTCCGGGCGCTCCCCTGGCGGAACCCGGCGTTCACCGGGATGATGCTGGCGGGGCTGATGTTCGCGGCCGGCGGGTTCTCCGGGATGGTCAACGCCGGCATGAACGTCAACTACATGATCCACAACACGATCTGGGTGCCCGGCCACTTCCACCTCACCGTGGGGACGGCGGTCGCGCTCACGTTCATGGCGGCGACCTACTGGCTCTGGCCGCAGATCACCAACAAGCCGATCTACAGCAGCCAGATCGGGCTGTTCCAAGTCGTCCTCTGGTTCATCGGGATGGCGCTCATGTCGAACGCGATGCACGCCCAGGGGCTCCTCGGCGTCCCCCGGCGGACCGCCGAGCCGGAGTACTCCGGGTTCGACTACCCGGTCGCGTTCGGCGGCTTCGAGGAGCTGAACGTCCAGATCGCGATCGGCGGGACGCTGCTGTTTCTCTCGACGGTCCTCTTCATCGGGAACCTCGTCCTCACGATGGGGAACCCGCGCGTCTCGGGGATCGCGGAGACCCTCCGTCCCGCGCTCTCCGGCCCCGACGACGCCCCCGAGGTCCTCGACGACCTCCGGATCTGGAGCGGGATCGCCGTCACCCTCGTCGTGCTCGCGTACGCGCTCCCGCTCGCGGCGATCATCAGCGACGGCGGGCTGCTCGGTCCCGGCGTCGGGACGTATCCGGTGTGGATCGACGCCGCGGCCGGGGCGCTCGCCGACGTCGCTCTCCCGGCGGCGTGGTCGCTCGTCGACGCGCTCGCGCTCCTCGGCTCCCGCCTCCTGGACGCGGTCGCCTCGGGGGTGGTCGCGTGAGCCTCGACGTCACCCGCGGCGGGCTGTTGGTCGGGCTCGCGATATTCGGCGTCATCGTCTACGAGCTCCGGACCGTGCTCGACGCCCTCGGCGTCAGCCTCCCGATCGTGCCGTACATGGCCGGCGTGTTCGTCCTCGCCGGCGTGGCGATCTGGCTCGTGGTGCTCACCGGCGGATGGCGGACCGAGCCCGAACCCGACGAGGCCGGCTGACTCGGCGAGGCCGACTGATCCGACGAGGCCGGATCGACCCGGCCCGACGGGCGGATCCGGGTCGACGGGGCGATCCGGACCGACGGGGCGATCCGGGTCGCCGGTGGCTCTCCGACCGGTGCGGTTTTGCCGACCCCGACCCTCCCTTCCGTATGGCCCGAACGCGCGTCGTCGTCCGCTGTGCGGACTGCCGGTTCGAGTCGATCCACGACCGGCTCCGGTCGGCGAGGGAGACGCTCACGGCCCACGAGGCCGACGCCGGTCACGCCGTCGACTGGCGGATCGAGTCGCTCGCGCCGGGCGTCGAGCGCGCGGGCGCGGACGCCGGCGTGTGCGGCCTCCCGGAGCGTTCGAACGGGGACTCCCCGCTCGTCGATCCGGATCCCGATCGGGACATCTCCGACCCCTGAGGCCGAGTCGTCGCGCGCCGAGCGGATTCCCGAGGGCTACCCGATCGAGAGCGACTCCGCCTCCGCCCACCGCGGCTCGAACTCCTCGCTCACGCTGGCGGCGAACTCGGCGTCCTTGATGTCGATCATCGCGAACGGCTCCTCGCCGGAGAGCGGGTGTGGCACCTCGATACACACCTCCAGCCCGTCGAAGACGTTGAACGTCCCCTCGACGCCCGGCGTCGTCCGAACCGAGAATCCCTCGTTGTCGGCGAGTTCGGCGGTGTAGCGGCGGCCGACGCTGCGCGGGAGCTCGTCGACCGTCTCCGGCGAGAGCAACACCCGGACCTCGACGCCGCGGTCGAGCGCCGCCTCCAGCTCCTCCGTCACCCGCTCGCCGACCGTGCCGAGGTCGAAGCCGGTCGCGGGCGCGCCGGCGACGACGACCATCCGGCGCTCCGCGGCCGCGATCCGCTCCAACAGGAGGTCCGTGGCGTCCTCCGCGCCGACGGCGGCCGTCCAGAACTCGCCGTCGACGGGGTCGGTCGCGTCGAGCTCCGTCGACAGCTCCTCGACGACCGACGCGTACTGCTCCGCCTGCGCTTCGAGCTCCCGCTCCTTCTCCTCGAGCAGGCGGTCGAGCGCGGCGTCGGGCTCGACGCCGACGTACTTCTTCGGTCGGCTCGCCGCCTGACTGCGGACGAGGTCGTGACCCTCGAGACTGTTGAGCACGTCGTATATCCGACCCATCGGGACCTCGCTGGCCCGCGAGAGGTCCTTCGCCGTCGTCGGCCCGGTCCGCAACAGGGCGCGGTACGCGCGGGCCTCGTACTCGGAGAGACCGAGGTCACGAAGGGATGCCATACCCTCACGTGTCTCGGTGTCGGTATAAACGCGTCGGACGTTTACGGTCGTTCCGTCGGCCGGAGCGCGTCGGCGGGACGAGGGGACCGATCGGCCCCGCGTCTCGGCCGCCTGACGCCGTCGGTCGCGGCGGTCACTCGACCGTCTCGGCGACCCGAGTCATCAACTCGTCCGGCGTTGTCGCGGGGGCGGAGACGGCGTCGCCGGCGGCCACGACGGCGGCCCCCTCGGGAACGGTTCGCGGCGCGGTGGCGTCCTCGCGGTGGGCGTTCGGGACGACGACCTTCTCGTGGTCGGCGACGCGCCAGGCCGCGCGGTGGAGGTCGCTTCCGGGCTCGTCGCCGACGGCGATGACGGTCGTCCCGCGGAGCAGCCGCCCGACGAGGCTCCCGTACCCGGCGACCTGAACGCCGAGCCGGTCGGTCGCGCCCGCGAACGCCTCTGCGGTCTCGCGGGCGACGTCCCGGTAGCGGTCCTCGCCGGTGAGCGCGGCGAGGTCGACGAGCGCGGACGAGAGCTCCACGTTGCCGTCGAGCGGCCTGAAGGGGCGGTCGAGCAGCCCGGCACCCGAGCGCGGGCCGTCCACGAACGAGCCGTCGACGTGGAGCTCCGCGATCGCGCGATCGGCGACCGCGCGGGCGACGTCGGCCCCCTCGCCGAGCACGCCGGCGGCGCGGACGTACGCGCCCACGACGCGAGAGATGTCCTCGAGGAGGTCGCGCGGGGCGTCGTCGCCGGTCCCGTCGTCGACGTCCGTGGGTCGATAGTGGGTCACGACGCCGGAGTCGGGGTCGATCAGGTCGCGCTCGAGGCCGTCGAGGATCCGCTCGGCGTACTCGCGGGCGCGGTCGTCGTCGGTGTAGGCCGCGACCGCCAGGAGCGCGTCGGCCGCGAGCGCGTTCGCGCCGGCGAAGACGGTCAGATCACGCCGGGGCGGGTCGAGGTCCGCGCGTTCGTCGGCGGGGGCGGCGTAGTAGGCCCGGCCGAGCCCCGGTCCGAGGCTCCCGCCGACGCCGTAGCCGGTCCAGAGGTCGTCGGTGAGGAACTCGACCGCCGCCGCGGCGGGCTCGCGGTACGCCGCCTCGCCGGTGTAGAGGTAGGCGTTCGCGAACGCTCGCGTCACCGCCGCGTTCGTATCCGCCGGCTTCTCGTAGGCCACGTCGCTCCAGTCGCGCGCGCCGGCGAACCGGAAGAAGCCGCCGGCGACCTCGTCGGCGAGGTGGTCGCGGACGGCGTCGAGGGTGCGGAGCGCGCGGTCGCGGTCGCGCTTCAGCGCGAACTCGACGGTTCGGGGCAGCGGGAACTTCGCGTCCGTGCCCCAGCCGGCGTACTCGGCGTCGTACTTGGTCTCGAGCTGGCCGGCGAGGTGGCTCTCGATCGCCTCCGAGAGCTCCCCCGCGGGCGGGCGGTCGCCGTTCAGCGCGCGCGGGATCCGGCCGGCCTCGCGGCCGTCCTCGTTCCACATTCGGTGGACGGACTCGAGCACCTGGCGCATCCCGTCGACGCCGAAGTAGCCCGCGCCGGTGAGCAGCTCGCCGTCGGGCGTGAGGAAGGCGGTCGTCGGGAACCCGCCCATGTTGTATCGCTCGCGGACGCGCGGGCGCCGGTCGACGTCGACCCGGACCGGGACGAACCACTCGTTCACGTTGGCGGCGACCCGCGGCTCGGCGTAGGTGGTCGCGTCCATCTCGTGACAGCCCTCACACCAGGTGGCCGAAAGCGAGAGGAGGACGGGCAGGTCCCGCTCGTCGGCCTCTGAGAACGCCTCGCGGCCCCACTCGCGCCACTCGACCCGCGTCGCGTCGGTCATGGCTCACGCTCGGGTCGGCGGGTGGGTAAGCGCTTCGAGACGCCGGGCGGGATCCGGATGCCGGCGCTGGGTCGGAGGGGGGAGAGAGCCGTCGGAGGGCGGACGACGGGAGGGCAGCGTCGCCGGCGGAGGGCGATCGGTTCCGATCAGGCGTCGGCGTCGTCGGCTCGTCTCCGGGCGTCGCCGGCTCCGCGGCGCGCGTTCGACGCGGGGGGGTCCGTGCGACCGTGACGATCCGTCACGTCGGGACGGTCCGTCACGCCGCCGGCGTCGGAGGAGCCGGGGTCGTAGTCGTGGCCGACCGCGAGCGCGACCGCGTTCGCGGCCAGCAGCCCGACGAAGTAGAGGCCGTTCGTCCCGTCGAGCCCCGCGGACAGCAGGAACGGGTAGCCGATCGGGAGGACGATCGCCGCCCAGAACGCGGCGGCGCGGACGGCGCGAACCATCCGCTCCGCGAGGGGGAGGTCGAAGGCGAGTCGGTTGAGGGGGACGCGGGTGGACATCTGACGACCGGGACAAGGGGCGGTACCCACATATAGCCCGCCGAGGGTTCGACGTAATTCACACCTTGTACGGGGTTTCGCGACGTTTTAAAATCGTCTCAAAAATAGTTAAAAGGTTCAAAACGCTCTCAGAAGATTCTTTCACTGTATCCGAAGGTGATTCCACGATCCGGCCGATCGGGGGCGAACTGCGGCTCTCAGGGACGAAACGGAGCCCGGCTGCCGGGGGGCGAAGCGATTTACCCCTCCCGCGGCCACCGTCGGCCATGACACGCGACGAGGTCGACGAGGGTGACGAGCACGAGGAGGGTGGAAGCGAGCGCGACGGGAGGCGACCCCACGTGTGCGTCGTCGCCTGCGGCGGGACGATCGCGTCGGAGCCGGGAGACGACGGTGTCGCGCCGGCCAAGACGGGAGCGGACCTCGTGGAGGCGGTTCCCGGCGTCGAGCGGTACGCGACCGTGTCGGCCCGCGAGGTGTGTTCACAGCCGGGGTTCGACGTGCGCTGGCGCGACGTGTTCGCGACCGCTGCCGCGGCCCGGGAGGCGGTCGAGGAGGGCGCGGACGGGGTCGTCGTCACGCACGGGACCGACACGCTTTCCGACACCGCCTACGCGCTCGACGTGTTGACGGACCTGCCCGCGCCGGTCGTGGTGACGGGCGCACAGCGCCGCCTCGACGAGCCCTCGAGCGACGTGCCGGCGAACCTGACGCTCGCGGTTCGGGCGGCGGCGGACGACCGGTTCGCGGGCGGCGTCCACGTCGCGTTCGACGACGAGCTCCACGCCGGCCGCGACGTCGTGAAGGGCCACAGCAACGCGCTCTCGACGATGACCTCGCCGGCGACCGCGCCGGTCGCGACGTTCACCCGCGCCGCCTCCGATCTGATCCGGGAGCCGCGCCGACGGGTCGCGGTCGACCCGCTCTGTGGTCCCGAGGGGCCGATCGACCCGTCGGATCCGACCGCGGCGGCCGACCGCGTCCCCGAGGTGCCCGTGATCCACTCGGGGACGGGGGCCACCGCGGCGGGGATCGAGCGCGCGCTCGCGGCCGACGTGGGCGGGCTCGTGATCGAGGGGACCGGCCTCGGGAACGCCACGGCCGCCATCGGCGACGCGGTCGCGGAGGCGATCGAGGAGGTACCCGTCGTCGTCGCCGGGCGACCGGCGGGTCCGACCGAGCCGGTGTACGGCACGCCGGGCGGGGCGGTCACGCTCGCGGACCACGGCGTCGTCTTCGCCGGCGACCTCCCGGCCGCGAAGGCCCGCGTGGGGCTGGCGCTCGGGCTGGCCGCCGGGGTCGAGCGCGGGGATCTGCCCCGCTTGTTCGGTCGACCGTAGCGGGTCGGCGGGTCGGCGAGTCGCGGCGACGCGGCGGGCGGAGATCCGAGGGACGGAGACCGGTAGCACAGAGAGTCGTTTGTGCCTCCACGAAGCCCTTATCAGACACCGGCGTACGGCCGCCCATGAGACGGATCAGCCGACGATCGACGCTTCGCGGCATCGCGGCCGCCGGAGCGGCCGGGATCGCCGGCTTCGGTGGCTGTCTCGGCGACCCCGGCACCGGAGCCGACGGCGGAAGCGATCCCGACCCGGAGACCGCGGTCCACCAGGTCGGCGGCGCGCTCTCCGGGCCCGCGTGGCGGCGGACGGAGCGCCCGGGCTTCGTGACCCTGTTCGACGAACGCGACGCGGTCGAGTGGCTCCTCCGGGACGCGCCGCCGGAGACGGTCGGGTTCGTGGACGACACCGACTTCGAGGAGTCGGTGCTCGCCTACGTCGAGTCCGTCGGCCGGAACACCTGCGAGCGCCTCGTCGAGTTCGCGGACGTCGCGGTCGACGACGACACCTTGACCGCGACGGCCGAGGCGACCGCCGGAGACGACGCCGAGGGGGACGTCGGCTGCGGCCAGGCGATCACGTACGCCGGCGCGTTCCTCCGGGTCACGGCCGACCCGCTCCCGGCGTCGATCCGGGTCGAGGTGACCGACGGCTGGGGGACCAGTACCGAACTGACCGGCGAGGACGGCGTCCGCGACCCGGCGGCGCTCGACGGGTTCGTCCGACCCGACGACGACCCGCCGAACGTCCCGCCCGCGCTCTCGTGTCCCGACGATGGGTTCGAGCGCCACCCGGCGGCCTACGAGGGGGAGGTGAACTGGGGCTCGGGCGGCGGCGGCGGCGGCGGGTCGGGGCTCGAACTCAGGGTCGTGGATCCGGAGGACGACGGCGATTCCGACGACCCGAACGACGCGCTCCGGTTCGAGCGCGGCGACGCGTTCCGCGTCGAGATGACGAACGTCTCCGCGCGGCCGGTCGGCGTCGGCAACCGCTCGAAGTACAACCTTGAGGCGGAGACGGAGGGCGGCTGGACGGACGTGCGCGGGAGCGACGACGGCCGGTTCGAGTACACCGACGAACTGGTCCCGGTCCGGCCGGGCGAGACGGTCGAGTGGTCGTTCGCGATGGACGAGGCGGGGATCGTTGCCGAACACCCGAACGACGACCTTCGGGTGTGTCCGGACCTCCGGTCGGGACGGTATCGGTTCGTCCTCTTCGGAGCCGACGACGTCGCCGTCGCGTTCGATCACGTCGCGTAAGGGCGGACTGTCGCGTAAGGGCGGCTGTCGCGTGAGAGCGGAACTGTCGCGCGAGTGGACGCGTATCGGCGAACCGGGTCTCAGACCGACCCGGTCCGCCCGGCGTCCACGGCGGACCGCTCGGCCGAGAGCCGAGTCACGGCGGATTCGACCTCCTCGACCATCTCCGCCTGTCGCTCGTTGGCGGCCGCCAACTCCCGGATCTCGTCGGTGACGTGGGCCGACCGCTCGACGATCTCGTCGACCGTGGCCGCGATCTCCTCCGCCGCGGCCGCCTGGTCGTCGGTGACGTCGGACACCTCGCGGATCCCCGCCGCGGTCTCCGAGACCGCCTCCGCGATGGCGGTCAGATCCGACATCGCGTCCTCGACGCGGGCGACCCCGCGGGAGACCCGCTCGTTCGCCGCCGTCAGGCTCTCGACGGTCTCCTCCGTGTCCGCCTGGATCCCGGCGACCATCTCTTCGATGTCGCCGGCGTGGCGCTTTGACTCCTCGGCGAGCGACTTGATCTCGTCGGCGACGACGCCGAACCCGGAGCCGGCCTCGCCGGCGCGGGCGGCCTCGATGGAGGCGTTGAGCGCGAGCAGGTTCGTCTGCTCCGCGATCCCGTTTATCGCGTCGACGAACTCGTCGATCTCGCCGACGCCGTCCTGAAGCGCGGCCACGTCCGCGGCGGCCTCGTCGACCGCCTCCCCGATGTCGTCCATGACCTCGGCCGCGTCGTCCGCGGCGTCCCGGCCGTCGCCCGCGAGCGTCTCCGCGCGGTCGCTGGCGTTCTCGACCTGGTCGGCCGTGGAGGCGACCTCCTCGACGGTCGCGGAGAGGTTGCCCACCTCCGCGGCGATCTCGCGGATCCGGTCGGACTGCTCCCCGGAGGCGTCGCGGATGGTGGCCGCGCTCTCGGCGACGTCGGTGGCGGACGTCTGGAGGTCCTCGATCGGGTCGCGAAGCTCCTCGCGGACCTCGGTCATCAGCCGCTCGTTTCGGCGCGACTCGGCCTCGATCTCCCGGCTGTAGGAGTGGATGTACGTGTCCGTGACGACCTGCGTGTCGAGGTTGACGATCCGGAGGATCGAGAGGAGGTCCTCGACGGCGTCGTCGACCTCCGCCCGGACGACGCTCTCGACGTCCTCCCCGACCGCGCCGTCGTGGTTCCCCCCGGCGTCTCCGGTCGGGGTCGCGGTCGAGCCGCTCGACCCCTCCCCGGCGACCGCCAGCCCGCCGTCCGTGGCCGCGCCGGTCAGCCGCTCCGTGAGCGACTCGACGAGGCGGTCGCCGACGATCGGCAGGATCAGGTCGTAGTAGACGCCGTACTGGCCGAGGTAGTGTTTCATCGGCATCTCCAGCAGGTCGTGGATCTTGCCGATCCGCGCCCGGTCGGCGAAGTAGTCGGCACCGTACTCGCCGCCCGCGAGCGTCACGAGGTACGCCGACTGGGTCCGTTTGAGCTGCTCGATCCCCTTCTCGGAACGACCGATGACGTCGACCGTCTGTTGGTGGTCGGTGAGGTTGTCGTAGAAGTCCTCGGCGACCCGATCGGCGTTGGCCGCGAACGCCTCCTCGTACCGCTCGAGCCGACGAACGTCCTCCTCGTCGAAGCCGACGAACGCCTTTCGCCACGCGATCTCGTCGTCGTCGAGGCCGATCTCGCCGACCAGCTCCTCGACGTCCAACCGATCGTTCAGTCCGCCCTGCCCGAAGTCGTGTCGTCCGTACTCCCCGGAATAGCCCATGGTTCGGCTCCGGCCGCAGCCGTATATAAGCGATCGCGGCGAGATCCCAGATGGGATAATCGGGGGGCTGCGGGCGGCTGTACGGAGACCCCGACCGATTAGGCGACGGCGTTCGCGATCGCCGTCTCGAGCGTGGTGCGGTCCTGTGCGCCGACGAACCGGTCGACCGGCTCGCCGTTCGCGTACACGACGAACGTCGGCACGCCTCGAGCGCCGAGCCGCTGGGCCAGTTCGGGCAGCGCGTCCACGTCGACCGTCGCGACGACCGCGTCCGTCTCCGCCGCGAGCGACTCGACCGTCGGCTCCATCATCCGACACGGTCCGCACCAGTCGGCGTAACAGTCCACGAGCACGGCGTCGTGGTCGGCGACGAGCCGCTGGAACGCCTCGACGCTCTCGACCTCGACCGGCGCGGTCGGCGTTCCGGGATCGGCTCCGGCGTCGGGGTCGCCCGCGTCGCCGTCGTCCGCGGCGTCGACGCCGCCCGCGGACTCGCCGGTCCCCTCCCCCTCGAGCCGCTCGCGGAGTTCCCTGCGTTTTCGCTCGCGGATGCGCTCGCGCTCGCTCCGTCCGGACCGTTCCTCGTCGCCCGGTTCCCGATCGGCGTCGCTTCGGTCGGCCTCGCTCATGCGAGAGTATTGTGTTTTTTGGACAATATACGTTTCGATCGGCGGGATCGCCGTGGCAGAGTTATATGCCGCCACGTCCTCAGATGACACATGAGCGACACCGACGCGGTCCGCATGGACGACGACGAGCGCGACGAGTTCCTCGGGCGGTCCGGAACCGGCGTCATCTCGCTCGCGACGCCCGCGGGCGACCCGCCCCACAGCGTCCCGGTCTCCTACGGCTACGACCCGGTCGAGTCGGTCCTCTACTTCCGGCTCTCCGTGGGACCGGACCGGGCGAAGGGCGACCTCGACGGCCGCGAGGCGACGTTCGTGACCTACGGGGAGCGCGACGGCCGGTGGCGAAGCGTCGCGGCGAGCGGGCGGCTGGTGTCGACCACGGACGAGTCCGTGGCCGCCGAGACCATCGAGGGCCTCGAGCGGACCGGCAGGATCCCGATCGTCGACGTCTTCGGCGAGCCCACGAGCGAGGTGACCTTCGCGTTCTACCGGCTCGACCCCGAGCGGTTCACCACCCGGATCGAGCGGCCGATGGACCCCTGAGATCGGAGCCGGCGATCGCCCGGACCGCCCGGATCGGGCGGGGAGTCGACGGGTCGACCCCGGCGCTCAGACCTGTCCGACGGCGACGAAGCCGACGTAACAGGCCGCCACCAGCACGCCGGAGTGGAACAGCGCCCCGTACCTGCCGCGCGCGGCGGCCCCGGCGAACCACCCCGAGGCGAGCATCGTCGCCTGCGCGACCACGTAGAGGCGGAACCGCTCCAGTTCGGGGTGGACGAGGTCGGGATCGACGGGGGCGTCGAGCGCGGCCGCGAGCGCGAGCAGGCGGTCCGTCTCCATCACGCCCGCGTTGATCGCGGCGACCACGCCGGCGACCGACAGCGCCGCGACCCAGCCGACCACGACGTACCGGCGCATCGCCCCGCGGAGCGCCCGCTTCTCGTGGGTCAGCCGGTCGACCTCGACCTGGAGCGTCTCGAACACCTCGTCGACGGTGCTCCCGGCGTTCAACGCCCCGGCGACCAGCCCGACGGTCCGGGCGGCCAGCGGCGTCCCGACGCGGTCGACGAACCGGTCGAGCGCCGCGGCGCGCACGTCGCTGCCGGCGGCCGACGCGTCGACCGCGGGGCCGTCGGCCGGAGAGTCTCGACCGCCGTCGTCGACGCCCGTGACGACGGCCGCCCCGCCGCTGCCGGTGGTCGTCAGCGAGAGGTTGAACGCGAGGTCGGCGACGTCGTCGCGCAACACGCCGAGATCCGTCTCGCGAGCCGCGGCCGCGACCGCCTCGGGGAACGGGCGGCCGACGGCGGCGTGCGCGGAGACCGCGTAGACGAGGTCGGCGACCCGGCGGTCCTTCGCGTCGTCGATCTGACCGCGCCGGGCGGCGACGAGCCCGACGGGGAGCGCGAACGCGACGTACGCCAAAAGCGCGACGTTCACGAGCGGATACCCGGCGTACGCGAGCCAGGCGGCCGCGGCCGCCGCGGGGACGGCCGCGACGGTCGACGCGCTCGCGGGGTTGGACGGCGCGGACGCGAGCACGGCGCGGATCCCCCTCGGCCGCCGGTAGCTCGTGCGGGAGTCGACGGGGCGGAGCGCGCCGGTGGCGGCGATGCCGACGAGCCCGACCGCGAGCAGGAACCCGACGGAGGCGTAGACGGCGACCGCGCGCGGCGAGACGGCCCCGACCGGCGTGTCGACCAGCCGCGAGAGATCCGGCGCGAACACGCTCGTCACCGTGACGGCGACGACGAGCAGCGCCGGCAACACGAGCACCAGCACGAACAGCTCCGCGATCGGTTTCAGGTATCGCCGCGCCCGCGTCCGGGCGTGCTCCTGTCGGTGCGCGAGGAGGCGACTCTCGGTCCGGAGGAACTCCGCGAGCGCCTCGTCGCCGGCGGAGACGTGCTGGCGGAACTTGAGCAGGAACGGTGCGAGCAGGTCCCGCGAGGGCGTGTCGCGGGCGACGCGGCGGAGCCCGGCGTCGAGGCTGCCCGTGAGCCGCGCCGCGTTGAGCGCCTTCCGGAACGAGACGGCCGTGCCGCCGTAGGCGTCGTTCTCCGCGACCTTCGCGATCAGCGTCCGGGCGTCGTCGCTCCCCGAGGAGAGCGCGTCGAGGTACCTGACCGCGCCGGGGAGCGTCCGCTCGATCCGGGTCCGGCGCGCGGAGACCAGCCACCGGAGGTAGAGCCCGCCGGCGCGGACCGTCGCTCGCTTGGCGAGGAGGCCCGCGACCGCCGACAGGGCGACCGCGAGCGCGGCGGGCGGCGGGACGGGAACGGGGACCGGCACGCGTGCGCCGAGACCTGACGCGAGCGCGACGGACGCGCCGGGAGCGACCGCGACGGCGACGAGGAAGGCCGGAGCGACCGCCGCGAGACACGCGACCCACGAGAGCGCGTACGTCCGCGCGAGGTACGTCTCGAAGCCCGTCGACGGGTCCGCCCCGCGGTAGCGCTGTCTGTCGACGTCGTGACGGCGGTCGTCGGCGTGGCGGGCGAACAGCGCGCCGAGGAGCCGGTCGAGCCGGGCGAACCGAGGGGGGCGGGGACGGTCGGCGGGGTCGTCGCGTCGGGCCCCGACCCCGCGTTCTCCGCGGGTCGACGCCCGCGTGCCGCCGCTCACGGCGCGCCCCCGGACCGGTCGTCGTCGCGCGGCGCGTCGTCGACGTGTGCGTCACCGGCGCGTGCGTTCCCGGGTCGGGCGTTCCCGTCCGCGTCGGTCGCGCGCCGAATCGACCGCGCGGCGCGCTCGACGGTCGCGGCCTCGTCGGCCCGGAGGTCGGCGAGGAACTCGAACAGTTCGTCGAAGTCGTCGACGCCGTCGCGGACGAGGTACTCCACGTAGCGGTGTTTGGCGGCGAACTCGGACTCGACCGCCTCGAGGTCGCGGTCGGTCCGCTCGGCGAGTCTCGCGAGCGCGTGGAGCCGCCGGCCGCCGTCGTACGAGCCCGCGGCGTCCGCGGTCGGCGCGCCGTCCATCCGGAACCCGCCCGCGGGGTCGCACCACGCGACGGTGTTGTAGTGGACGCTCGTGTCGTCGCGCTCGATCACGCCGGCCCCGCCGTGTTTCGGGTCGCCGGTCCGGCTCCGCGTCGCGGCCGGGTCGAGCGCGTCGTACTCGGCGGGCGAGAGCGGCTCGACCGCCTGTGCGACGTAGCGGTCGCCGCCGACCTGCCGCGGGAAGACCACGAGGTCGATCTCCCGGAGCAGGTACGGCGGGAGCCCGCGCTCTATCGCGCGGTTGACGAGCGTCCGCACGTCCGCGGCGTGGGTGGTCCCGACGACGCCGTGGCCCGTGTAGAGTGAATATCTATTAGTACCTGTAGTCTAATCATTTGCCTGTATCATGGGCGATCCTGAAACACAAGCGGCCATGACCTACCCCACCAAGCCCCAATATGAGGGATGGAAGGAGGATGCCGCCGACATGGATATGTCGGTTTCTGAGTGGATTCAGGCTATGGTCGAAGCCGGCCGAAAGAAGTTCGACGCCGGCGTTGAACCGGACGAAACGCTCCAAGAGGTACGGAAGCACCGCAACGATCTCAAGGAGGAACTGGACCACGCCCGCGAGCGTATCCAAGACCTAGAAAACCAGCTTCACCACGGCGAACAAGCCGCAATTCGGGGGTTTGTCGAAGAAAACCCCGGCGCTACCTTTGAGGACATTACCCGCCACGTCATTGAGACTGTTCCCGAACGGGTGAACCGTCATCTGGACGAACTCGAAGGTGACGTGTTGTACGTCGACGGCGAAGAATACTACCCACAGGAGGAGAGTTGAATATGTCCGAGTTACGGACGCCGCTGGACCGCCTCGGCGTATTCAAGGAACTTTCCGATGTTCCTAGCGCCCGCCGATTCCACCAATTCGCACCCTCGTATGAGGGCAAAGATACGTGGATGGAATACCGGGCGACGGTAGAACTGTCGGACCGTATGGCCGAAGAGTGGACCCGGTTCGCTCGTCGGTGGAAAGAACACATGGACCACCAAGGACGGCACCACGCCTTAGCTCAGCCGGCGGATGTCGAAACATGGTCCGAAGACCTACTGAATCAATTCAGCCGGGATAGATCCTACCAGCATTGGAACGTGATTGAAGGGTTCTATGAGTGGCTGAAGTGGCATACGGACCACCCCCACACCTACAACCCGTTTCACATGGCCGTTTCCGAACCTGACAGTAGCGCCCGTGAGATATGGACCCGCAAAATCGAGAAAGCCAATGACTGATTCCGACAGAGAAGCACTAGCCGAAGCGTTCGACCGAGAACTAGACCCGCTCGCCAAATACGCGGAAACTTTCGAAGAGACTGGTGTAGACCCGTTTGAGGTATACGTCGATGAACGGCTCTCAAACAAGGACTTGTCAAAGTCGACTGTCGGAGAGTACCACCGGACCTTCGAGGAGTGGCGGGCGTTCATGGCTAGGGAAGGCCGCCATCCCGCTTGTCCGAACGAGAATCACATCAAGCGGTTCATTGAGTACCTACAGGATGAACGCGAGAACGCCGCCGGAACGATCAAGAACCGACTCATGTACCTCAATGCTCCGTATCAGTATTGGCAGGATGATGCCGCCTTTCCCCACCCACAGGATTACAATCCGATTGACCTAGCGAAAGAAACCGTCGAACTGAACGGCGCTTCCCCAAAGGAACCCCCCGGTTGACCGTCAAAGAGCTTCGGGACAAAATGGTCGATATTACGCATATCCGGGACCGGGCGATTGTCCTAATTCAGTTGAAACTCGGCCTTCGCGCAACCGAAGTGTGTAACCTGAAGCTCTCAGAAATCCACCTCGCCAATAGCGGCGTTCTGAACCACTACGACGAGATGGGGTCGGTCAGGGCTTTGAAAAACCGCGAAAATGCCGTGTATATCCCGCATGATCGGGAGGGTAACAAGTCACGCCGACCGCGTGTTCTCCCGCTCGATGATGAACTCCGCCACGCGCTTCTACAGTATCTACTAATCCGGCCAGACAACGGAGAACCGTGGCTGTTCCTCTCCAAGAACGGCCGGACTCAGCTCCGACAAAAGAACGTCAATGTGGTGTGGAAAGATGCTTTCCACCCTGAATACGCCGAAACAGAAGATTTCCGAGCCGTTACGAGCCACTACGGTCGACACAGATTCACGACGTTCTGGCGTGTTGAAGAGGACTTGAACCGTGAACTAATCAAGTATATGCGGGGCGATACCGCTGGTTCAGCTACACTCGATGACCGTGGGGCGATTGATGAATACATCCACACCTACTACGAGGACATTGAGCCGATCTATCGGGAACGGATCTATAAGTTGGGGCTGTAGTCACCCCACATGTTATGGGTAAGAGACGGATATTTGTACCTGTAGTCGACTATCTGACCTAATGGGGATTGCTCGGTTCCTAATCAAAATATTTGGTGCCTTTTTGCTGATCGCGGTTATATTTGCTTTCTTCCCACTATTCGCCGCAATAGCGATCACGATAAATTGGCATGGGGCGGCCGATAAATTGGACTTTTTACCGGGTATCGATAGTGAGGAAGCACTAAAATCATTCCTCGCCGGACTAGGGTATGGGTTAGTCCTTTGGTCTATTCTTATAGTCGTGGGAGGTGGTTCAGACTCTTCTCAGCCAAGCAATACCGCAGAACCAACTTCAAACACAAATCCCACACCTGACCCGTCAACGGAACAGGCTCCGGTTCAGAACAATTCGACACAGACTGAAGGAGACAATGAAACCGAGCCATCATCCGATGATGAGATACAAGCCAATACAACCGTAGAGACATCTACGAACCAAACCACATCCGACGAAGAGGAGAATCAAGTGACAATTGTGGATGTCGTGGATGGGGATACGGTTGATATTCGCTTTGGAAATGGAACTAGAGATACTGTACGTTTACTTGGGGTCGACACTCCAGAAGTGAACGGTCAGAACGATCCCGCCGAATTTGAGGGAGTACCAAACAACGCCAACGGCGAGCAATGTCTCGCAACAGAAGGTAGTGAGGCAAGTGACTATGCGGAATCTCGATTATCAGGTGAGACGGTTGAGCTTCAATTCGACTCTCAATCGTCTCGAAGGGGTTCGTATGGCCGATTATTAGCATACATTGTCGTTGATGGCTCAAATTTCAATTACCAACTTGTATCCGAAGGGTATGCTCGTGTCTACGATTCAGAATTTGAACAGTCAGATCGGTTCTACTCCGCTGAAAGCGAAGCACAGAGAAGTGAGATCGGAGTTTGGGAGTGTAGGAATGTAGAAGAGACTACTACAAGCGACACGTCAACTGGATCCTCAAGTAGCGGAGATAGTCTCGCCGTGGATTATGTCCATGCCGATGCCGAAGGTAATGATCATGAGAATCTGAATGATGAATATGTTGTGTTTGAAAATACGGGAGGTTCCACGCTAGATATTGGCGGATGGACGGTTGAAGACGACGCAGACCACACCTATACAATTCCGAGTGGAACCGAGATCGATTCGGGACAAACAATCACGTTATATTCCGGGTCAGGGAGTGATACAGATTCAGAACTGTACTGGGGTAGTAGCTCTGCCATTTGGAATAACGGTGGAGATACTGTGATCGTTACCGACAGAAGTGGGAATACAATTATCGACTACTCTTATTCATAGCGCGAACACAGATTTCCCTTCAAGTGAACAGGGTTCACAGGGTTTCACCCTACTTTATTTCTATATACAACTCTCCTCTTTCACTCTCACTATTCAATAGACATGAGAAAATGCTGTGAACCCTGTGATCCCCGGCAATAGTTGAAGAAAAATCCATTCAGAGACGCTACCCTTAACCAACATTGAGGGTCCAGAACCCGCCGGCGTTGGTTAAGACTCTCCCAACTCCTCAAGATCAATCGGTGGGTGATAGTATATCTCGCCCGTCTCTTGTCGCCGCTTCAAGTTACGGTCCTCATCGACGGTTTCCCATTCCCATGAGAACAGTCCAGCCAACGTCACCGTGGGATATTCGTCCGCCGGGTCAGCGTCAAGCTCATCAAGTCGTTGTTTAATCTCGCGTTTACTCTTCCGTGTCATTGTCGGGTCGTAGCTGTTCGGCCCATGCCTCCCGAACCAACCGTTCGGGCGGATCGGGATACTTGTCTGAAAAATGCTGTTCAATCACACCGACGCCGTCAACCAAGTCGCCGTCGTCTAACTCTTCGATCTTCGATTCGATCTCACGTTTTGATTTGCGTGGCATAATCAGGTTTATAGGTCCAGCGTCGCCCGCGCGGTGGGGGAAAGGTGTTCTTCCGGAGAGTCCAGTATCGCCCGCTCTTGTGTGGTTAATCGACCACCGTAAGCGGCCTTCAAGTCGGCCCATAGATAGGCGTGAATCGATACCTGTTCGCCGGAATCCAGATCGTCTAATGCCGCTTCGATCTCCCGTCTACTTTTGCGGGCCATCGTTTGTATGCTCCTCAAGTTGGTCCAGCCGTTCGGACAATTCTTCGAGGTCTTTGTCGGCCAGATACTTCCGCCGGGTCGACAGCGCGGAGATAATCACACGTAAGTATTTCAGTCGGATTCGTTCCTTCTCCGGCGAACGGATTCGACCCTCACCAAGTGATTTGTATCGCGCCTGTTCGACTACGTCGCTTAACTCCGCTAAGGCGTCGTCGCGTTGAGATTGTATCTTATCGGATTCGTCTGTCATAGGTATTTACTCGGCTGATTTTTGCTGATTGCCGTCTCACAATGTGTCGCTTAGATTCCGCTTACGCTCGACAATTGATTCCCGGTCAAAACCGCCACCGGGGTACTGAAAAAATAAAATCCGCGGCCGACTGATACCGATACCATGCCTGTAGGTCCCTCGCCTTCCGGGTCATCGGGATACTGATTCAATAGCTAATGTCGTACTCCTGTTTGAGATCCCCCACCCGGTTCTGTTGCTTCCGAACGGTTCCAAGCGATCGAAGCGACTCCGCCTCCGCTTCATGTCCATGCTCAATCAACCACGCATAGACCCGCTGAATGTCACCCTTACTGGACGTTCGGAATTCATCGTGTTTCGGATCGAATTCCGGGTGTTGGCGGATTAGCCGAAGCTGTTCCTGAATTGAATCCGTGCGTCGTACCTCGCTCGCGGCGTCATCTCTCCCGCGTTCCTTGAGCTTTTCATAGCCCCGTTTCACTTTGCCACCGTTCGGCGTCTTTGCGTTATCCGTCTCTGGATCGAAGCCTCTGATAGACTCTGAGCTACTCATAGATTGTCCTCCAATTTCTGTCGGACGCTCCGCCAACTCCGGGAGTGGAGGCTGTTTTTCAGCGTCTCAAGTGCCGCCTTCTTATCCTCAAGCTCTTCGGCGTGTTCCGGCGTGCGACCCTTCATGAGGTCAATACGCCGCTGTAAAGTGTCGATCTCGGCTTGGATCTCCGAGTTGCTGTTCAGCGTATCTAAGTCGTACTCCTCCTTGAGAGTGTCAACAACCACCGCCGGAGACGTGTCGCCGTCAGAATTTGCTTTCTCGCGTTCTAAGGCGTCCTGAAACTCTTTCCGCTTCTGTTCAATCTCGTCAGTAGTGTTCGTACTCATGGTTGAATTTCTAACTGCTAAGTCCTCGCCCCGATGGGTCATCGGCCGAGTGTCTAACAGCCTTCGCGGGCTTCCTGACAGATCACGCCGACCAACGCGGGGAGGTCGATAATCTGAATCAAGCCGATCGTCAGAACAGCCACGGTCCCGTTCGCATGATCGGCGAAGGCTAATATCGCTACCAAAACGACCGCCACCGTGTTCCGATCAACTAACTCGGATAGTGTGACGTTCATTGGTACTCTCCTAATCCTGTTCCGTGGGATTCCGCATTGTCGTCTGACGGCTCCGGTTCTGGACGGGGCGCGTCGTTAGTCAACTCAAGGCCGACATAACACCGGGTCCGGCTTCCATCAACGGTCCGCTGTCGCTGGACCACGTCGCCGCGTTTGGTTAGCTCGGCCGTGAACTTTTGGAGTGATTCACGTTCTAAGCCATTGTTTCGAGAGAACCGAAGATATGAGTCGTATGCCCCAACGGTTCCCCCGCTTGTGGTTCGCTTCGGAACGCTCCCACCGTCGTCGGTGTTCGCATATCGCTCGATGAATTGCTCAATACTGTTCCCATACCGCTCCCACTTCTGACGATTCTCGAAGGGGTACGGCTCATTAGTGAATTTCCCCTGTTCCATCAATCGGACATAACCGTCTATTGCCCAATTCAGGATCCCCGGAAGTTCGCTTATCAACTTCTCTGTGAGCTGTGGATCTTGGTCCTCGCGGGGAACGCTTTCAGGGAAGAACACGGTGAGCCATCGATTCCAGAACCCGTCGTCATCAACGTCGCGGTCCGGCGCACGGTTGGCCGCGAAGATATGCTTCGTCGTCGGTGAAAACTTGAACACCGGCTTTTGCTTTCGCTCGGCGTCCAAGGCGTCGCCGGCGATTATCTCTTTGACCTTCCCCGTGTTTTCAATCGTTGAGTTATCCAGATCGTTCCGGATATTGATCGCCGTGTTCACAAGCCGCGCCGGTCCCCAACGCTCATTAGCGAGGTACTGGACGCTTGTGCTACTTGTGGCGGTACTGTCGTCGCCGCCGAATAATGCTCGAACCACGTCTAAGAACACGCTCTTCCCGGCGTCAGTCGGCCCGAACAGGATTAGGGCCTTCTTCCGCGGAAGATCCCAATGGTGTAGGCAAAACCCAACATACTCCTGTAGGAGCGGGATCGATTCGGGTTCGACCACGTCACCAAGAAACGCCTTCCATTGGGGACAATCCGCTTCGGGGTCGTATTCCGTTTCAAGCCGCCACCGAACGCGATCGTCCGGCTCAATCGGCCGACAGTCGCGCGTCTCCAAGTCCAGAAGGCCGCTCTTGGTAGCAATGGTTCCGGGCGGGCCGCCACCGAAAGCCGTTTCATCGGCGCGTGAGCGGGCTTTCAATTGGTCCAGCACTTCCGTCCGTAACCGACTCCTGTAGTGATCGCCAAACTCGGAATCCAGCCACCGCCGGACAAATTCCTCACCGTGGCTATGCCAGATCCCAGACGTATCGCACCAGTACCATTCTTCGCGTTTTGACAGCCACGCGATCCGTTCATCCGGAATCTCTCGAAGCGCGACGTTCTTTAACTCCTGTAAGGAGAGGTCGGCATACGGATCCCGGTCGCGTTCTCTCACGGTCCAGTCGCCGGCGTTCTTGAGGAAACTATCTCCTCCCGCTACCTCATTAACGGCCATCGTTTCGGCTGTCGTGAACCGGTCCGGATCCTCGAACCGTTTGACAAGCTCGGCGGCGTCGTACTCTTCGGTCGACTGGACTTTGACGACTTGCCCCTGTTCATCAAACCACGTTGAATCAATCGCGTTCTCGAAGGGTGTTTCGCGGGTCTGACCGCCGGGGGCAACGCCCGACGATCCACTCTTCGGCGGCGTCCAGCCGCCTTCTTTCGCTTTATGGATTAGTGTGCCAAGTGTGACGCCCGCGCCTTCCGAAGCGTCCGACCAAATCCATTCAATGCTACTCTCGGCGGCGTCATCGAATTTGCCGCCACGTTTCGACCACTTCTCGAACAGTCGCTTTCCCCTACTTCCGTCGTCAAAGTCGTGAACAGCAAACCCGATCCGTATCCAGTCGGTATGAGGTAGATCGGGGTCGACGTGGGATAGTGCCTCTTCAATGTCTTCGTCGGTAAG
The DNA here is from genome assembly GCF_001542905.1 of Halorubrum aethiopicum. Classification (NCBI taxonomy): domain Archaea; kingdom Methanobacteriati; phylum Methanobacteriota; class Halobacteria; order Halobacteriales; family Haloferacaceae; genus Halorubrum; species Halorubrum aethiopicum. The sequence goes on from NZ_LOAJ01000001.1 coordinate 232,630, forward strand.
GTACTCCTCGCGGTCGCCGGCGCGGCTGGATTGCGCTTCTGTTCCCAACGACGGGGCGCGATCGTGAACCGACTTGTAGGCGTCAAACAGCCACGGCGCGGGATTGATGGATTCGATCGTTCTCCCGCTTAGGCTATGCGGCTCGCCCGTAAACACCGTGAACTTATTCTGTAGGATGTCAACGCCTTCGTGTTCTCCAAGTTGGCCATCGGTCCACCAGTCGGGTATCTCGCGACCTTCCACCGGGATATGTAACCCCGTTCCGCTGGTTGAATATTCGACGTATGTTCCCTCGAATCTGTCCAGATCGGGAACCCAACTCTTGAGGCTTCCATCATCCGCAATCCCGCCGTCAATGTCGATACAGGCATAACGCCCGGTTTCATAGTCGTCGTTTCCGGCGGCCATGATGTAACCAATACCCCAACTCTCGCGGGCTTGTGCGGCGTCTCTCGCCGCTTCAAACGTATGCCATGTCTCCGGGTTGGACCAACTAATGTTGAAGTCTCCCTTCCAATGCGGCCGCTTAGGTGTCTCACCAGAAGCGTCCCACATGAGCCATTGATCGCGGGCCTTCAATTCGTCTGGAATTGGTCCGTACTGTTCAACCGAATCCGCCGGGGTTGAATCCGCTCGGCTCATCGGGCCACCTCCTCACGGACTCGAAGCTCACAGACACCACACCGGTAATCCGTCAATTCGTCCGGCGTTGACTCAAGCGTTGGCCGGTCGCAATCGGGGCAATTGAATCCAGCGTAACGACTTTCAACCTTCGGTTCGCTTACTGATTTAGACGGAACCCCACAACCGTCTATGCTCTGTCTTCGGCTCACCCTTCCGTCACCTCTTGAATATCTAGTCGACCGTCTCTCACACCGTACTGGATACTATCAGCGTTTTCAACGCCAAGCCTATCCAGATCCGTCTTTCCAAGGAACAGACAAACACCAAGCGTCTCTCCGTCTGCCGTAGTGTTGACTGTCGCTTGTGCGTGTTCGGTCCGCTCGATACTTCTCTCTCGCGTAGTAGCATTATTCATTATCTAGCGGTAGAATTGCTAAATGCGCGGGGCCGATCCCGCGTCTTTGTAGTAACGCCGTCAAACGGGTGGTCACTCTCACACAACCACACCCGGACGGCGTTCTCTGATACGTCACTCCTCAAGGAGCCGATCCACTACGTCGTTAAACGCTTCTCCGGGTTCCTGCTTCCGTGAATTGAGTCGTTGCCAATTCTCCCGACTAATCTTAATCGTGGTATGTTGTTTCGTACTCATTATGTTTTTAATCGTGATTATTCAAATACCAATTCTACAGAACCAACTTGGACGCTATTCCCCACAGCGGGTTACACGCCCTCATCAATACCAGCGTATTTTTTACAAAATGCCGAGGGACGCTGGTCGGACTGGTTGTTTTGACGAAATCAAATACCTACTTCCCGGATTCATGGTGGGTGGCTCCACCATCGGTTGTAGGTCCTCCCGGCCGCCCAAAACCACGCACCTCCGAAAAACGCGCGTGATCATCGTCACGTCCGACTCCCACGCTGGCGGGGGAGAGGCTTCCATGCGGGGTCGGTGATTCGGTGGGTCCGCCCCGTTCGCCCCGATCCTCCGGGACTTGTCGTGACTGATCATACTAGCGACAGCATTATAAACTGGTATCTTCTAACAAAATATCGTATGAGTGATTATCCGTCTTCGCTGTTGACCAGCGGACAGCGGGAGTACCTCAAGGGAGAGAAAGAGGCATCCAACGAGAGCCAGATGAAGAAGCGAATCCGTGAACGTGTTTACGCCGGCTTTCGAGAGGACGGGGGAATTTTGCTTGATGAACTCTCGATTGAAGAACGGCGTCGGATGTTCCGACATTGGGAAGAAAGGGAGGACGAACGACACCGCGATGGCATTCCTCTCCGTGAGGACGATGAGTTGATGAACACCTTCGAGAAATCCACGTTAGAAATCAATCTCGGGAGTCTTCTGGCGTTCATTTACTTTGGCGTTGAGGAAACGAACCTCTCTGATTTTGAAGAACTCTTAGAAACCGGGATTCAGCTTGGGGCACAAAAATACGGTTACAACGTGAGTAAGCTGAACTTCGAGGTGGAATTCGAGGAAGCACTAACACCCGCAGATACGTTTGAGTACATGAAAAACGAGGAAGTGTCGCTTGAAGAGTTAAAGGAGCATATTCTGATGAGTCACCTCAACACCATAGCACAAGCCGACAGGTTCGATCTTGAGGAATTGCCCGAACGGTTCAGAGAGTTCATAGTTGAAGAGAATAAGTCGTTTCAAGAGACACAGGAATGGGTAGAGTCAAGCGGATTTCGCGAGGTACTTAAGAAACTGGAAGAACGCCGGGACTAGTATACTAGCATTTCTTCAGAATAGCCCGTGTTCACCGTCTCCGCGAACGTCTCGAAGCTGGCGGGCGTGTTGATCTCGGCTATCACCTCGACGTCGGGGTTGAGGTAGTTGGCCTCGGTCATCAGCGTCGCCATGCTCACCGCCTTGTACGCGTTCTCGTGGTCGCGGGTCGTCAGCGCCACGCCGGTCTCGTGGGGGAGCCGCACCTCGCGGGAGCCCTCGTCGATGGAGACGGGCCGGTCGTCGAACGGGATGAAGGGCATGTGGGCGTTCATCAGCGTCGTCTTGCCCGCCCCCGTCGGCCCCGCGAAGAGGACGACGCCGCGGTGTTCGTACAGCAGCCACAGGAGCGTGACGAGCTCGGTCGAGAGCGCGCCGTGGGCGACCAGGTCGACGGGCGTGAGCGGGTCGGCCGCCTGCTTCCGGATCGAGACGTGCGGACCGTCCGCGGAGATGACCGGGAGCGCGATCGCACACCGGATCGTCTCGGAGACGCCGGGAACGTCGAGGTTGACCTTCGCGGAGGGCGTCGAGGCGTTCAGCTCCACGCCGTCGCGGGCGGCCAGTCGCGTGACGACGTCGACGAACCGCGACTCGTCGGTGAACGCGAGGTTCGTCGGGATCCGGCCGCCGCCGGCGAGCGGGTCGAGTCCGCGCCGGTCGGTCGCGGCAGCGTTCCCGCCGGCCGCCGCGTCACCGCCGGCCACCGTGTCACCGCCGGCCGCGTCGGTATCGATCGTCGCGTCGCTCTCCGCGGCCGCGTGGCCGTCGACCGCCGCGCCGCTCCCGGCGGCCACGTCATCCCCGGCCGCCGCGTCGCTCCCGCTCTCCGCTCCAGCCAACACCGCGGGCCGGGGAACGACCTTCACGCGCTCGCCGACGCGGTTTGCCTCGACGTCCTCCAGGTGGGGGTCCCGGATCGGGACGGTGAGGACGCCCTCGCCGACGAAGTCGCGGAGCACGTAGTAGACGAGGTCGTCGAGGCGGTCGGCGGCGTACGCCGGGTCGACGCTCGGAGCGGCGAGGTCCCGGTCGGCGAGGGCGCTCCGGACGCCCTCGCGGGCGGTCGCGACCCACCCCCGCGGCGAGGAGCCGCCGGCGAGCCGGCGCGAGAGGTACCGGCGGGCGTGCTCGGCGACGAAGGCGGTGCGGTCGTCGATCAGCCGGTCGACAGGGGTTTCCCAGATCCGGCGCTCGCAGTCGCAGATGAGCGCCTCGTCGCCGGGGAGGAGGTCGGGCTCCAGCGCGGCGTACTTCGTCTCGAAGGCATCCGAGCCGAGCAGCCGCTCGCGGTAGATCACCACGTCGACGGCGAAGCCGGCGAACTCGACGGCGTACCGGGCGAGCCGCTCGCCGGCGACGCGCTCGACGTACTCGGCGTCGGCGTCGATACCGGTCTCGAGCGGGGCGAACGCGTCCGTGTGGACGACGAGTTCGCGATCGTCGCCGACGTCGGCGACCGCGATCCGGCCGTCGAGCGCGACGGGCGTGAGGTCGCCGAACAGCCGCAGCTCACACAGCGCGTGGTGGTCGATCCGGCGGCGGGCGGCCGCGGTCGCCGAGAGGAGGCGGTCGAGCACGCGCTCGTACTTCGGCTCGAAGCCCGCCTCCGCCCGCTCGACCGCGCCGGCGCGGGTGAGCGGTCGCCGGCCGCGGACGGCCGAGAAGTGCTCTCTGACCCGCCCGAGCGCGCGCTCGTCGGCGGGCGAGAGGGGCGGTTCGCGCACGTCGTAGCCGAACCGGCCGCCGTCGCGCTCGCGGATCGTCGCGACGACGCCGGGCGCGGACTCGTACTGCGCGCGGACGTCGGGTGCGTACCAGGCTTCGGGGTCGTCGGGCGGGACCGGGGCGGGAACCGAGGCGTCGTCGTCGCCGGAGCCGCCGCCGATCCGCAGGGTGGGAGTCGTCACGTCTCTGCGCTCGTCTGCTCGACCGGAGTTCGACCATCGGATATAACGATTCTCTTTTCCTGACATGTCGTTTCAGGGGCCTGAAACGCGATCGACCGCGGGTCGGCGGCCGCCGGAGTGCCAAGAGGTTTGTCGTCGGGCGCGGAACCGGCGGGGTGATGGTGTCGAGCGAGGACCTCGGACGGCGGGCCGCCGCGCTCGACGGCTCCGTGGTCGTCTGCGGGGTCGACGGCGACGCCGCCGTCCCCGCCGGGGCGTTTCCCGGCGCTCGCGTCGCGACGGTCCCGGAACTCCTCTCCGGGCGGGACGCCGATCCGGGGAACGACGACGCCGATCCGGGGGACGACGACGCCGGCGACGTCGCCGGGGTCGCCGCCGCGTTGGTCGCCGTGGATCCGCCGCTCGAGGGGGACCGCGTCCTCGACGCGCTCGACGGCCTCGACGACCTCGACGCGTTCGTCGTCGCGGTCGCGCCGGCGGGCGTCGACCCGGAGTCGCTGGCGGCGGTGCGCCGACGGGCCGACGCGACGCTGCTCGCCGGGGACGGCGGGCCGGCGGAGGCGATCCGGACGTTCCTTGAGGCGGTACAGCGCCCCGGCTTCGTCAACCTGGACCTGGCCGACGCCCGGACCGCCCTCTCGACCGGCGTCGCCGCCGTCGGAACCGGAACCGTCGCGCGGCGCGGGGACGCGGACGAGGCGCCCGCGCTCGCGGTCGACGCCGCGTTCGGGCGGTTGCCGGAGGGCGTCGATCCGGCGGGCGCGAGCGCCGCGCTCGTCGACGTGGTGGTCGACCCGGAGACCAGCATCGCCGCCGCGACCGACGCGATCGCGGCGGTCCGCGAGCGGATCGGCGCGGACGCGAACGTGATCTGGGGCGGCGCGGTCGACGAGTCGGCCGAGGGCGAGATCGGCGTCCGGGTCGTCGTCGCGGACGTCGAGTACGCCCCGCCGCTCGCCGCCGGCGACCCCTGTCCGCGCTGTGGAGCCCCGCTGTCGGCGTACGCGTTCGGGACGCGCGAGACGCTCTCGTGTGACGGCTGCGGCTACTCCGGGATCGCGATCGACCGCGGGTAGCGGTCGGGGACGTACGTCATCATCGTTAACGATGGATTTATTCGACGGTCGACGCCCTGTTATCGTATGGCAACAGACCCCACGCCGGGGAGCGATTCCTCGGAGTCCGGGAGGTCGGGATCCGCGGCGTTCGGTCCGGGCGGGTCCGGGCTCGACGCGTCGGCGGCGGCGCTCGGTCACGACAGGCCGGACGTGCCCGCCTACCGGGCGCTCGCGTCGGCGCTCCGCGAGCGCGTCGACGGCGAGGTCCAGTTCGACGAGTACGCGCAGGTGCTGTACGCGACCGACGGCAGCATCTACGGCGCGCGGCCCGCGGGCGTCGTGTGCCCGCGCTCGGTCGAGGACGTCCGGGCGGCGATGCGGGTCGCCGCCGACCACGACGTCCCGGTGCTCCCGCGCGGGGCGGGCTCCTCGCTCGCGGGACAGACCGTCGGGCCCGGCTGCGTCGTCCTGGACCTCTCCAGACACATGGACGAGATACGGGAAGTCCGCCCCGAGGACCGCCGTGCGGTGGTCGAGCCGGGCGTCGTCCAGGACCGCCTCGACGACCGGCTCGCGGAGGACGGACTGAAGTTCGCGCCGGATCCGGCCTCCTCGGCGCGGGCGACGGTCGGCGGGGGGATCGGCAACAACTCCACCGGCGCGCACTCGGTCCGGTACGGCATCACCGACGCCTACACCGAGGAGCTCCGGGTCGTGCTCGCGGACGGCTCCCTGATCCACACCCGCGAGGTCGTCCTCGACTCGCCGGAGTACGAGGCGATCGTCGCGGGCGAGGAGGGCGGCGAGCGCGAGGCGGCGCTGTACGAGACGGTCCGCGAACTCGTCGAGGGCAACGAGGCGGAGATCGCGGAACGGTACCCGACGCTCAAGCGGTCGGTGTCGGGGTACAACCTCCACAAGGTGATCTACGAGAACGACGACGGCGAGGAGGTCGTCAACCTCTCGAAGCTGTTCGTCGGCGCGGAGGGAACCCTCGGGGTCGTCGTCGAGGCGGAGGTGTCGCTCGTCACCCGCCCCGAGGAGACGGCGCTGGCGCTGTACTGTTTCGACTCGCTTCCGGCCGCGATGCGGGCGGTCCCCGAGGCGCTGGAGTTCCCGGTGAGCGCGGTCGAGCTGATGGACGACGAGGTGTTCTCGCTCGCGGCGGGCTCCCCGCAGTTCGCGGAGTACGCCGAGCCGATCCCCGACCGCGCCGCGGCGGCGCTGATGCTCGAGTGGGACTCCGAGCTCGTCGACGACTTCGAGGCGGCGGTCGCCGATACGAACGACCACTTCCTCGAGGGGGGCGACGCCTTCGACGTCCTGGAGGCGTACGCGGACGAGGACCAGGCGGACCTCTGGAACCTCCGGAAGGCGGCCATCCCGCTGTTGATGAGCATGGAGGGGGACCCGAAGCCGTACCCGTTCATCGAGGACGCGTCGGTGCCGCCCGCGGAGCTCGCCGAGTACGTCGGCGAGTTCGAGGCGGTGCTCGAGGCGCACGACACCTCGGCGGCGTACTTCGCGCACGCCGGGAGCGGAACCCTCCACATCCGCCCGATCCTCTCGCTGAAGGAGGAGGAGGGGATAGAGAAGATGCACTCGATCGCCGACGACGTCACCGACCTCGTGTTGGACCACCACGGCGCGTTCTCCGGCGAGCACGGCGACGGCCTCGCGCGCACCGAGTTCAACCCGAAGATGTACGGCGACGAACTCTGGAGCGCGTTCCAGGAGCTGAAGTCGGCGTTCGACCCCGACTGGCGGCTGAACCCCGGGAAGGTCGTCTACGTCGACGGCGAGACCGCAAGCGAGCGCGGCTACCCGGAAACCGCCGCCGACACGGACATGCGCGAACACCTCCGGTACGGGCCGGCCTACCAGTCGATCGAGCCGCAGACGACGCTCGATTTCGACGACGAGGGCGGCTTCTCGCACCTCGTGGAGCTGTGTAACGGCTGCGGCACCTGCCGGGAGACCGACTCGGGCGTGATGTGTCCGACCTACCGCGCCTCCGGCGAGGAGATCCAGACGACGCGGGGGCGCGCCAACATGCTCCGGGCCGCCATCAGCGGCGACCTCGACGACGACGAGATCCACTCCGACCGCTTCCAGGGGGAGGTGCTCGACCTCTGTGTCGGGTGTAAGGGGTGTAAGAGCGACTGCCCGACTGGCGTCGACCTCGCGAAGCTCAAGGCGGAGGTGAAACACGAACACCACGAGAAGGAGGGCGCGGGGCTCCGCGAGCGGCTCTTCCGCGACATCGACCGCCTCTCGGCGGTCGGGAGCGCGCTCGCACCGGTCTCGAACGCGGCCACGAAGGTCCCCGGCGCTCGCCGGGTGATGGACGCCGTCGCGGGGATCGCGCCCGACCGCGCGCTGCCGACGTTCCGCTCCGAGAGCTTCGAGGAGTGGTTCGCGGCGCGGGGCGGTTCGAGCGTCTCGCCCGCGGACGCGACCGACGCGGTCGTCCTCTTCCCGGACACCTACACCAACTACAGCTACCCGGCGGCCGGGAAGGCGGCGGTGGAGGTGTTGGAGGCCGCGGGGGTCCGCGTCGAGGTGCCCGACGACCTCGCGCCCTCGGGTCGCGCCGCGTTCTCGACCGGCTTCCTCGACGCGGCCCGCGAGCGCGCCGAGACGAACGTCGAGCGGCTCGCGCCCCGCGTTCGCGAGGGGAAGTCGGTCCTCTTCGTCGAGCCCTCCGACGCGGTCATGTTCCAGGACGAGTACCTGGACCTGCTCGACGGCGAGGACGCGGCGGCGGTCTCGGCGGCCGCGTACGGCGTCTGTGAGTACCTCGACGCCGGCCGGGTCGACGAGCGACTCCGATTCGACGCGCCCGCCGAGTCGCTCGCCTACCACGGCCACTGTAACCAGAAGGCGCTCGACAAGGACCACCACGCGGTGGGCGTGCTCCGGCGCGCCGGCTACGAGGTCGACCCGCTCGACTCCTCGTGTTGCGGCATGGCCGGCTCGTTCGGCTACGAGTCCGAACACTACGACCTCTCGAAGGCCATCGGCCGGATCCTCTTCGACCGGCTCGAGGAGAGTCCCGCCGAGACGGCGACCGCGCCGGGGGCCTCCTGTCGGTCACAGCTCGGCGACCGCGACGGGGCCGCGGAGACCCCCCCGCACCCGATCGAGAAGGTCGCCGAGGCGCTCGTCGGCCCGGCGGAGACGGCCGCCGGCGACGACCGAGACCGCCGGAGGTGATCGAGGCCGCCACCGACGACGACCGGGGGAGGAACCGGTCGGTCGCCCAACGTTTATCTTCGTCCGTCCCGTGGTAACTATTGTCATGTGTCACCACGGAGACGAGGCGCTCTCCCTGGCGGAGATCCGGGAGCGTCACCGATCGCTGGCGGCGGAAGAGGAAGCCGACGACGCGCCGGACGAGCGGGTCGAGGAGCCGGCGGAGACCGACGATCCCGAGCGGCCGGCGGAGCCGCGAGCGCCCGCCGACGACTGACGCGACGGCGGCGCGTCCCGCCGCGAATCCCGCCTTTTTGGGCGTGACGACCGCCGGGACGAGCCGCGGCTGAAGTCGTCGTTCCGCCGGCCGAAGGACACTATCCGCTCCGTCCCCAACCGATCGCATGGACCTGTTCTGGCACCGGCGCGACCCGCGGCTCCGCGACAACGCGGGACTGGCGGCGGCCGCGGCGGCCGCGGACGCGCGGAGCGATCGGGTCGTCCCCGTCTTCGCGTACGACGCGGAGCTCCTGGAGACGGTCGGCGCGAGGCGGCGGACGTTCCTCCTCCGGACGGCCGCCGCCCTCCAGCGTCGCTACCGCGAGCGCGGGAGCGACCTCGTCGTCCGGTCGGGCGACCCCGCGGCGGTCCTCCCGGATCTCGCCGAGGAGTACGGGGCGGGGCGGGTCACCTACAACGAGCACTACCGGCCCGCGCGGCGGGAGCGCGAGCGTGGGGTCGAGTCGGCGCTCGCCGACGCCGGGGTCGAGACGAACGCGCGGACCGACCTCGTGGTGGTCGACCCCGGCCGACTGGCGGGGTCGTACCCGAACCACGGACGGTTTCGAGACGACTGGGACGCGGTTCCCACGCCGGACCCGTACCCGGCGCCGGAGGCGGGGAGGTTCGCCGACGTGGGCGGCGAGCGATCGGTGCGTGCGGTCGCCGCCGACGCCTCCGGCGAGCCCGACCCGTTCCGAACCGATGTCGACCTGCCGGCGGCCGGCTACCGCGCCGCCCGCGACCGGCTCGACGGCTTCCTGGCGGAGGGGATCGCGACCTACGCCGACACCCGCGACGACCTCGCGCGGGCGGTCGAGGCACCCACCCGCGCCGTCTCGCGACTGTCTCCCTACCTCGCGGCGGGCGCGATCGGGATCCGGGAGGTGTGGGCGGCCGCGACCGAGGCCCGCGACGACGCGAGCGACGAGGACGCCCGCCGAAACGTCGAGAAGTACCGGGACGAACTGACGTGGCGCGAGGGGATGTACCACCTGCTGTACTACGCCCCCGATCTGGCCGAGTCGAACTACCGGTCGTTCCCGAACCCCATCGCGTGGCGCGAGGACGATGCGGGGTTCGACGCGTGGAAGCGAGGCGAGACGGGCTATCCCCTCGTCGACGCGGGGATGCGCCAGCTGGAGGCGGAGGGATACGTCCACAACCGCCCGCGGCAGGTGGTCGCGAGCTTCCTCACCAAACACCTCCTCGTCGACTGGCGGCGCGGGGCGCGGTGGTTCATGAAGCGGCTCGTCGACGCGGACCACGCGTCGAATCACGGGATGTGGCAGTGGATCGCCTCGACCGGGACCGACTCCGTCGACGTGCGGATCTTCGACCCGGTGAGCCAGGCCGCGAAGTACGACCCGGAGGCGACGTTCGTCCGGGAGTACGTCCCCGAACTGCGGGAGGTGCCGGCCGACGCCGTCGTCGACTGGCCGACGCTTTCGCCCGAGGAGCGCGAGGAGCTGGCCCCCGACTACCCCCACCCGATCGTCGACCGCGACGCCGCCTACGAGCGGGCGAAACGCGTCTTCGAGGAGGCGCTCGGCAAGCGGTGACGGGTCTGCCCGGACCGGTCTTTTTGATCCCGCCTGCCCTCGTCGGCGTATGCCGAGCGTCAGCGACACCTACATCGAGAACCGCCAGCGCGTCCAGCCGACCCACACAAACAACTACGCGTCGGCCCACGGGGGCAACGTCGTCAAGTGGATGGACGAGGTGGGCGCGATGTCGGCGATGCGCCACGCCGGCGAGACGTGCGTCACGGCGAGGATCAACGAACTCGACTTCAAGCGGCCGATCCCGCAGGGGGACACCTGCGTGATCGAGTCGTACGTCTACGCCGCCGGCCGGACGAGCGTCCGGGTCCGGCTCCGGGCGTTCCGCGAGTCGCCCCGAACCGGCGAGCGGGAGCTGACGACGGACTCCTACTTCGTCTTCGTCGCCGTCGACGCCGAGGGATCGCCGACGCCCGTTCCCGAACTCACCGTCGACGGAGAGCGCTGTCGAGAGCTGCGCGACGACGCGCTCGCGGCGGAGCCGGACGAAGAGTAGTCGCCGGTGTGTGCGGGATCGAGTCACGAAACGTCCATCGCCGCTTCCTCGGCCCTTTTGCCCCGAGGGCCCGAACGACGACCCGATGACGTCCACACCAGACGACGCCGACCTCGAGTTCGTGAAACTCGACGGCACCGGCCTCTACACCAGCGAGCTCCAGTTCGGCACCTGGCGGTTCGGCAAGGAGAACGAGGCGGGCGAGATCGAGATCGGCGAGGAGCGCGCCCACGAGCTGCTCGACGCCTACGCCGACGCCGGCGGCCGGTACATCGACACCGCCGACGTGTACGGCGGCGGCACCTGCGAGGAGTGGATCGGCGACTGGCTCGAGGGACGCGACCGCGAGCGCTACACGATCGCCTCGAAGATCTACTGGCAGATCCGCGACGGCGACCCGAACAGCCGGGGAACGAACCGCAAGAACCTCCGGCACCGCCTCGAGGCGCTGCTCGACCGGCTCGGCACCGACTACGTCGACGTGCTCTACATCCACCGCTGGGACGACGCGACCGACGCCCGCGAAACCATGAAGACCCTGAACGGGTTCGTCGAGTCGGGGAAGGTCCACTACCTCGGCGCGTCGACGCACCGACCGAACGCCTGGAAGGTCGCCCGCGCCAACGAGATCGCCCGCGCGGAGGGGTGGGAACCGTTCACCGTGCTCCAGCCGCGGTACAACCTCGTCGACCGCGAGGTCGAGGGGGACTACCTCGAGTTCGCCCGCCAGCGGAACCTGGCCGTCTGTCCGTGGAGCCCGCTCGGACAGGGCTTTCTCACGGGGAAGTACGACCGCGAGGAGGACCTGCCCGAGGAGTCGAAGGTCGCCTCCTCGAGCCGGTTCAGAGACGCCTACCTCACCGAGGAGAACTTCGACGTCCACGACGAGCTCGATCGGGTCGCCGACGAGGTCGACGCCTCGCCCGCACAGGTCGCGCTCGCGTGGCTCTCCCACCGCGACGGCGTCACCGCGCCGATCGTGGGCGCGCGCACCGTCGACCAGCTGGAGGAGAACCTCGCGGCCGCCGAGATCGACCTCTCCGACGAGCAGGTAGAGCGGCTCACGGACGCGAAGGCGAGCCCCTACGAGGGGCTGTAGCGGAATCGGTCAATAGAGGCGAAGGAGCGAGCGATCGCCGGAGCGGTGGCGCGCCGGTGAGCGCCCGGAGGGCGCGAACCGCCCGCGAGGGACGCGGCGACTGAAAGGAGCCGCGAGGCTGAGGAGGTGTGAGGTGCGGGGCTGTGCGGGGTGGGACTCAAAGGGGCAGCCGTCTCCGGGAAGACGGCCGAAGCAAGCACCGCAGGAGCGAGCAACGCGAGCGACGAGGAGCACAGCGAGGCCCTCGACCGGAGCCGGCTGGGGCTTTGGAAGAGTTCACCGCGCCAGCAACGATCTCCTTCGTATCACCCCGATCACTCACGAAACACCCGCTCTATAAGCACGCCGTTCTGCTAGGTGATTCAGATACGGAAAGACGCAAACGACCCTTTCGTGAACCGTTCCACGACACCCGTGCGGAGTTGTAGGTTAACAGGATCGTCGGACTACCGCTCGGCGCAGTACTCGACGAAGTTCCGAAGGATCCGCAGCCCCGTCTCCCCGCTCTTCTCGGGGTGGAACTGCGTGCCGAAGACGTTGCCCGCCTCGTTGGCGACGACCGCCGGGAAGTCGACGCCGTAGTCGGCGGTGGCGACCACCGCGTCGGGGTCGTCCGGGGCGGCGTAGTAGGAGTGGACGAAGTAGGCGTACTCCCCGTCTACCCCCTCGACGACCGGGTGGTCGCGCTCGACCGAGAGCTCGTTCCACCCCATGTGGGGCACCTTGCGGTCGACGTCGAACCGGACGTTGGTGCCGGGGACCAGATCGAGGCCGGTCACCTCGCCTTCGCCCTCGTGGTCGGCCTCCTCGCTCGAGGTGAGGAGCATCTGCATCCCGAGGCAGATCCCGAAGAGCGGCCGGCCGGCCGCGGCGTGGTCGGTCAGCGCCTCCCGCAGCGGGCCGGCGTTCTCCATCCCCTCGCGGAACGCGCCGACGCCCGGGAGGACCACGCCGTCGGCGGCGGCGAACGCCTCGGGGTCATCGGTGATCTCGACCGACGCGCCGGCGCGCTCGAGCCCGCGGGTGGCCGAGCGCAGGTTCCCGAGCCCGTAGTCGACGAGGACGACGTCCGCCAGCGTCTCCGCGGGCGGTTCGAAAGTGCTCATACCTCCCCTCGGAGGGGGACGGAAAAGTCGGTTTCCCTTGGGGCAGGCGTCAGCCGACGGGGGCGACCGGGGCGGAGCGCCCGCTCCCGCGCGTCACTTCAGCGCGGCCTCGGCCATCCGCTGCGGGAAGCCGAGAAGCAGCGCCACGATCCCCTGGGCCTCGTCGCCCTCGCGGAGCGCGGAGCGGATCCGTTGAGAGAAGATCTCAACGGAGATGATCAACACGAGGATGACGAGGATCGTCGCCATCATGTTGGTGAACGCGAACAGCCCCTGCTGGACGGAGAGCACGTTGCCGAGTCCGCCGCCGCCGATGATCCCGAGCGAGACGGCGATCCGGACGTTGATCTCGAAGATGTACAGCGTCCACGCGATGAAGGGCGTGGTCACCTGCGAGAGCATCCCGAACGTGATCGTCTGCGGCTTGTTCGCGCCGGTCGTCTCCATCGCCTCGATCGGGCCATCCTCGATCTCCTCGAGCTCGTCCGTGAACAGCCGGCCGAGGTTCCCGATCGTGTCGGTGGCGATCGCGAGCGTCGCGGTGACCGGACCGATCCCGCCGAGCGGGATGTAGATGAGCCCCCACACCAGCGCCGGGATGGCGCGGATGGAGGACATGATCCCGCGGAAGATGAAGTTAAACGGGAAGGGGGTGACGCGGCCGGAGCCGAGGATCCCGAACAGCAGCGCGAGCGGGAACCCCATCACCGTCCCGGCGAAGCCCATCGCGAGCGTGATCCCCGCCTCGCCGAGCAGCGGCACGTCGCCGCCGAAGCCGCCCCAGATCAGGTTCCGCTCCTGGATGAACGCCCAGTAGTCGAGGAAGCCGCTCGGGTCGATGAAGGGGAAGGAGGGCGCGAGGAACGGGAAGAAGTCGCGCAGTGCGTTGAGGAAGTTCGGGAGGTACTCCGGAATGTTCGCCGCGAAGAAGCCGACGGAGATCAGCGCGTAGTAGAACACGCCGGCGAGGGCGACGACCCCGACGGTCAAGACGAGCGCGCGGACCCGCCGCGCGAGGACGATCTCCTCGTAGCGGTCGCGGACGCGATCGCTGTAGCTCATCTCGGCACCCCGCTTTCGGCGGGTTCGGTGCCGCTCGAGGACGGGTCGGGCCCGTCGGCCGCCTCGCCCTCGGGCGCGAACATGCCCTCCGTGTCGATGTCGCCGTAGATCTCGTCTATCACGTCCATGTCGAACTCGTCGCGGTAGCCGTCGAACACCTTCTTCCCGTCGCGCAGCCCGATGAACCGCTCGCCGAACTTCCGCGCGAGGTTCACCTGGTGGAGGCTGATGACCGCCGAGAGGTCGCGTTCGCGCGCGGCGGTCCGGAGGTACCCCATCACCTGCTGGGAGGAGCCCGGATCGAGGCTCGCGACCGGCTCGTCCGCGAGCAGGATCGTCGGGTCTTGGACCAGCGCGCGAGCGATCCCGACGCGCTGTTGTTGGCCGCCGGACATGCGCTGGGCGCTCTGTTGGGCCTGATCCAGGAGGCCGACCGTCTCGAGGGCGTCGAGCGCCTGGAGCTTGTCCGCCTCGTCCTGCCGCTGGAGAAGCGAGTCGAGGAACGTGTTCCTGTTGAGCGAGCCGGTGAGCGCGTTGGAGTACGCGCTCATCTGGCCGATGATGTTGTGCTGTTGGAAGATCATCGCGACGTCGTCACGGGGACTCGTGACCGGCGTCTCGTCGATCCGTATCTCGCCCTCGGTCGGCGTTTCGAGGGCGTTCATACACCGGAGCAGGGTGGATTTCCCCGATCCGGAGACGCCGAGCACGATGACGAACTCGCCTTGCGGGATCTCGAAGGAGACGTCGTCGAGCGCGACCGTCTCGCCGAACCGCTTCGTGAGTCCGTCGACTGTGATGCGACTCATGAGAAGTGTAGTGACGGGGAGCGTTACGCGAGGTCCTCGAACTCGAGGCCCAGCTCGTCGAGCACGGTCCGGATCATCTCGTAGTCCTCGATGGTTCCCTCCTCGACGCCGGTGAACCAGAGCGGCTCGCCCTCGTAGTCCTCGCCGTGGCTGAGGTCGTCCTCGGAGACGTTCAGGATGGCCTCCTCGATCTCGCCTTTCACGGAGTTGTCCCAGTTGGACCGCGTCACGAGCGGCGCGCGCGGGATCGGGTCGGAGACGGCGAGCAGCTGGAGCTCGGTACCGGACTCCTCGATCTGGTCGCCCGCTCCCTCGTACTCCGCGGAGATGTCGACGAAGTCCTGGGACATCTCCTCGAACTGTTCCTGGGGAACGTACGGCGCGGAGGAGAACGCGCCGGTTGTCGCCGCCATCACGTCGTCCCGCTGGACCATCTGTTCGCGGGCCGTCGTGTGGTCGGAGTACTCCGCGTCGAAGGCCTCCGCGTCGCCGTCGGGCGCGTTCCCGATGTCGAGGCCCGCGTCCTGGAGCATGGTGAGCGGGACGAGCGTGCCGGACACCGAGAGGATGTCGCCCATGTAGATCAGCTCGCCCTCGAGGTCGGTCAGGGACTCGATGCCGCTGTCCGGCGTCGTCGTGGTCGTCGAGAAGTACTGGGCCGCGCCGTAGGCGATCCGGATGCCGACGATGTCGAGGATGTCCTCGCCCGCGATGACCGCCGACGGCGAGATGTCCGCGATCTCACCCTGATCGTTGCGCATCGCCTGGAGCGTCGCGGTGTAGCTCTCCGCGCGGTCGGGCTCGATCTCGACGTCGACCTCGGACTCGAGGTACTCGAACATCGGCTGGTACTGCCGTTCGATCTCGACGTCGGCCTCCGCCGGGTTCAGGATGAACTGCGCCGTGGGCGTGGATTCGGTGTCGCCCGCCGTTCCCCCGTCGGAGCCGGAGCCGCCGTCTCCGGATCCACCGCCGCCGGTACACCCGGCGAGGCCGACGACCCCGCTCGCCCCCGCCGTTTTAACAAACGTCCGTCGGTTCGCCGACCACCTGTTGTCGGACATACACCGGGGAATCCGGGCGACGGGACTAATCGTTTTCTATGTTCACTAGGGACGGCTTCCCTGAAAACGGTTCTCACGCCGCGCGCGTCCGGAGATCGAACGGATCGCGTGGACCGATCGGATCGGTCGTGGCCCTCAGAACTCGCCGAGTCGCGACTGGCCGCCGGAGCCTCCCTCCCCCTCCGCGGCGACGCCGCTCAGTTCGCCCGAACGGGCGATCGTCTCGAAAAAGCCCTCGCGCTGGCTCCGGTCGTACAGCGTCGCCGCCGGGTGGACCGAGAGGAGGACGCGCCGCGACTCCCCGCCGATCCGGGCGTCGACGACGTCGCCCGACTCGGCCGTGATGCGCACCGAGCGACCGAGCAGGTGCTCGCTCGGGACCTTCCCCAGCGTCACGATCAGTTCCGGGTCGAGTCCGGCGATCTCCGCCTCGAGGTGGCCGCGACAGTTCGCCAGCTCCTCGGTCGTCGGGTCGCGGTTCTCCGGGGGACGACACCGCACGCAGTTCGTGATCCGCACGTCGGCCCGCGCGAGCCCCGCGTCCCGCAGCGCCTCGTCGAGGACGTCGCCCGACCGGCCCACGAACGGCTCGCCCTCCTCGTCCTCGTTCGCGCCGGGACCCTCGCCGACGAACAGCAGGTCGGCGTCCGTCGGGCCGACGCCCTCGACGATCCGGCTCCGCGACTCGACCAGCGCCGGGCATCGTTCACAGGAACCCACGCGCAGATCGGAATCCAACGCGCCGTCTCCGGGGCCGTCCCCGAGCGCGCCGTCGCCGGAGTCGGCCGCGTCGGCCCCCTCTCCGTCCTCGCTCATGTCACCGACTCCGGGAGCGGGGCGTATAAGTTCGGACGGTCTCACCCGGTCTCGTCCTCGACGACGACCGCCCGGAGGTCGTTCACGTTCGTCCCCGTCGGGCCGGTCCGAAGCAGGGCGTCGGCCTCGGCCAGAAGCGGGGCCGCGTCGTGGCGGTCGAGCGCGTCCCGCGCGGCCGGCGCGTGGAGCGTCGTCGCGTCGACGATCCCGCCCGCGGCGTCGCTCGCCCCGTCGATCCCGTCGGTGTCGACGCTCGCGACGACCGACCCCTCCCGGTCGAGTTCGATCCCCGCGCTCGCGACGAGTTCGGCGTTCGGCCCGCCGCTTCCACTGTCACCGGTTCCGTCCGCGAGGGTCACGGTCGTCTCCCCGCCCGTGAGCAACACCGCGGGCGGGGAGACGGGCCGGTCCTCGGCGGCGCACGCCTCGGCGAGTTCGGCGTGCTCGCGGCCCGCGTCGCGCGCCTCGCCCGCGACGTCGTCCGCGACGACGACCCCCTCGTACCCCCGGTCGCCGGCGGCGGTCGCGGCGGCGTCGAGGGCGGTCCGCGCGTTGCCGACGACGACGGTTCGCGCGCGATCGAAGGCCGGATCGTCGGATTCCGGCGTCTCGGGGCGCTCGCCGGCGGCCCCCGCGCGGAGGTGATCGCGGACGGCGGCGGGGAGGTCGAGCCCGTACCGCTCGACCACCTCGAGCGCGTCGTCGTACGTCGAGGGGTCGGGAACGGTCGGGCCGCTGCCGATCACGGCGAGGTCGTCGCCGACCACGTCGCTCACGGCGAGCGTGACGACCGTCGCGGGGGCCGCCGTCCGGGCGAGCAGCCCGCCCTTGACCGCCGAGCAGTGCTTCCTGACCGCGTTGATCTCGTCTATCGACGCGCCGCAGGCGAGCAGGGCGTCGGTGAGCTCGCGCAGGTCGTCGACGCCGATCGGGTCGGCCGGGACGGCGAGGAGCGCGCTCGCGCCGCCCGTGACGACTGCGACGACGAGGTCGTCCGGACCGGCGGCCGCCGCGGCGTCGACGACGCGGCGCGCGTGATCGACGCCGCGCTCGGTCGGGAGCGGGTGGTCGCCGGGGAGAACGTCGAGCGAGCGATCCGCTCCGGACGGCTCCGTGGACTCCGGGGACGCCGGCTCGTCCGTGATCACCGTCCCGCCGGCGAACCGGTCGCAGAGGGGGTCGCCCAGTCGGTCTGCGAGCGCCGTCGCGACGCCGTCGGCCGCCTTGCCGGCTCCGACGATCCGGACCGATCCGTACGCGTCGAGGTCGTACTCGGCCGCCTCGCCGTCGACCGCCGCGACCCGGAGGGTCCCGTCCGCTACCGAGACCGCGTCGGCGACGACGTTCGCCGGGAGCGCCGCCTCGATCCCCGCGGCGAGACAGTCGAGCGCGACGCCGTGAGCCGGCGTCGAGACGATCCGGTCGCGGTCGCGGAAGGTGACCTCACCCATGGCGGGGCCGTGGGCGGCCGGGGACAAATAGCCGCGCCATCGACCCGACACGTTATATGCTAACAGCCCAACGAAGGGTAGATGCACCGAACGCGACACGCGCACCGCGGAGCCGCGGTGGTCGAACCGTCCCGAACCGCCGGTGACGGGTGATCGCCATGGGTCCGAGCGCGTCCGACGACGGGAGCGACGCCGCGGGTCGAACGGAGCGCGGGGACGGCGACGGGAACGGGGACGATCCCGCCGCCGCGATCGACCGCGAGACGGTCCTCCGTCGGGCGCTGGGCGGGGGCGTCGTCGGCGCGGCGTGGGTCGCCGGGCTGTTCGCGGCCGCGCCCCTCGTCGGCGGGTTCGGGATCGAGCCCGTCGCCGAAGGGGTGATCGCGCTCTCGCCCGGCTGGCTGTCGACGATCGCGATCGACCTCCTCGGGTTCTACGCGACGCCGACGCTCGTCGCCGGCCTGGTCGCCGCCGTCGTCGTCGCGGCCGCGGCCGTCGGGGTCCTCCTCCCCGTCGCGGCCGATCGGGCGGGAGGACCGGCGGACGAGCGGACGGGGAACCGGTCGATCCCGAACGCCCTCCGGGCGCGGACCGGCTCCGCGGTCGCGGCGGTCGCCGTCGCCGCGACGCTCCCGCTGTTTCTCGCCGTCGGCGCGGGGATCTCCCTCGCGCTCGTCGTCGGCGTCGCCGTCGCCGTCGTGCCGCCCGCGCTCGTCGCCCGACGGGTCCGGGGAACCGACCGGCTTCGGGGGCGACGGGGGTTCCTCCGGCGCGTCGGCGGGCTCGCGGTCGCGGGGAGCGTCCCCCTCGCGGGACTCCGGTTCCTGTTCGGTCGGCTGGGCGGCCCGGAGGAGAGCGAGCGGGTCGCGGAGCCGCTCGAGCGGTCGGTGTCGCCGCCGAGCGGGGACCCCGGGTTCTACTTCGGG
Organism: Halorubrum aethiopicum; assembly: GCF_001542905.1. Taxonomy (NCBI): domain Archaea; kingdom Methanobacteriati; phylum Methanobacteriota; class Halobacteria; order Halobacteriales; family Haloferacaceae; genus Halorubrum; species Halorubrum aethiopicum. Next base: position 251,837 of record NZ_LOAJ01000001.1, read on the forward strand.
ACGATGCCGCCCGCGGTCACGCCGCCGGCGGACCACTACGTCGTCGACGTGAACGTGAACCCGCCGGTGGTCGATCCCGAGTCGTGGAGCCTCGACGTCGACGGGGCGGTCGCGGAGCCGTACTCGCTCGCGTACGACGACCTGGTGGGCCACGAGGAGAGCCTCGAGCAGACGACGACGATGGTCTGTATCTCCAACGAGGTCGGCGGCGACCTGATCGGCACGGCCCACTGGACCGGGGTCCAACTGTCCGACCTCGTCGCGGCGGCGGACCCGGCCGAGGGCGCGGTCGACGTGGTCACGCACGCCGCCGACGGCTACAGCGAGGCGATCCCGATGGAGATCGTCGAGCGCGACGACATCCTGATCGCCTACGGGATGGGCGACCGGACGCTGGAGACCGAACACGGGTTCCCGGCCAGACTGCTCGTCCCCGGTCGGTACGGCATGAAGATGACGAAGTGGATAGAGCGGATCGAGGTCTCGGGCGCCGACCACGAGGCGTACTGGGAGGAGCGCGGCTGGGACGAGGAGGCGGTCGCGAACACGATGTCGTACGTGCGGACCGGCGTCCGCGACGGCGACCGGGTCCTCGTCGGCGGGGTCGCGTTCGGCGGGCTGGAGACCGGCCTCGAGGAGCTGGCGGGCGTCGAGGTCAGCGTCGACGGCGGGGAGACGTGGAACGCGGGGGAGCTGGAGCCGCAGATCGCCCCGCACGCGTGGCGGCGCTGGCGGTACGCGTTCGACGCGCCCGACCGGACCGAGTTCGACGTCGTCGTCCGCGCGGTCCGCCGCGACGGGACGGTCCAGACCGAGGAGCGGACGGGGCCGCGGCCGGGCGGGTCGACGGGGTGGCACCGGCGGACCGTCGAGGTCGCGTCGAACTCAGAATAAGGAAGCGTCGGGAACCGCCTCCCGGTGGGCGCTCGCCGCAATCGACGCGACCCGGAGCGGCTCGGGCCGGCGGAACCCCTCGCGGACGAGCGACCGGACGATCGCGGCGGCGCGGTCGTCGGCGAGGCCGACCGCGCGAACGAAGAGGGGATCGGACGTATCCGACTCGATATCCGCCGAGTTCGACCCCCCGAGTTCGACCCGGCGACGGGGCGGCAGCGACCGGTAGACGGCCAGTCGCTCCGCGAGGTCGTCGCCGTCGGCGTCGTTACCGGCACCGGCGTCGTCGCCCTCACCGCCGCCGAACGCCTCCCGAAGGGCGGGTTCGAGTCCGGGGCTGGCCTCGTAGCTCACCGCGGAGACGGGGCGGTCGAGCTCCTCGCGGATCCGGCGTAAGTCGAGGAGGTTGAACCACGCGGGCGCGACCCCGGCGATACAGACGTGGCGAACGTCCTCGCGGTCGAGGTCGGCCACGAGGTCGACGACCGCGTCGGTGGCGTCGGTGCCGCCGACGGTACACGCGCCGTAGGCCAACCCGTCGAGGGTGGCGTCGGCTCGGAGGACCGCGCCGGCGATCCGGCTCACGCGGTCCCCGTCGGAGAAGGCGACGCCGAGCGTCCGGCTCGGCGGATCGGTCACGAGTTCGAGAACGCCTCGCGGTCCGTCACGTCCCTTCGGATTTGATCTCCTGAAGCCGGTCGAGCAGTTCGTCGTTCGACGCGCCGGGCTCGTACTCGACGGACCCGTCGTGGGTCTCCTGGGCGGCTCGGACGCCGTCGTCGTCGTCGAAGTCCGCATCCAGGTCCTGGTTCTCCTGTTCGGATTCGTCGTAGCTTCCGAAGCCCATGTGTACTCGGGAATAGTGGACCGTAGCGTATAAATCCCGTGGCGGATCAGTAGTCGGGCGATTTCGTCGGCGGCTCGCGACCGCGGCGCGGTCGCACACGTTTTTGTCCGGCGGGCCGGGTAGTGCGTACATGGAGCCGATCACCGTCACCGCCGACGCCGAGGAGTTCACCTGCAACGCGTACCTGGTTCCCGGGGAGGCGACCACCCTCGTCGACGCGGGGACGATGCCGGGGGTCGCGGACGTGATCGCCGAGCACGTCGACGAGCTGGACCGCGTCGTCCTCACGCACCAACACCACGACCACGTCGGCGAGCTCGACGCGGTCCTCGACCGGTTCGAGCCACGACTGCTGGCGGCCGCCGACCACCCGCGCCGCGACGTGGCTCTCCGCGACGGCGACGAGGTGCTCGTCGGGAGCGAGCCGTGTACGGTCGTGGAGACGCCCGGCCACGCCGACGACCACGTCTCGCTCGTGGGCGACGAGCGCGTCTACACCGGCGACGTCGTCGTCTACAACGACGGGGCGTTCGACGACGGCTCGTTCGGCCGGACCGACATGGCGGGTCAGTCGCGCGAGCGCCTGATCGAGAGCCTCCGTACCCTCCTCGAGCGCCTCCCCGACACGGTCGAGGCGATGTACCCCGGCCACGGCGACGTCTACCGGGCGAGCGAGGGCTCCGACACCGTCCGGGAGGTGATCGAGCGCGCGACCGAGCGGGCCGAGCGCCGCGAACCGAAGTACCCCGAGGAGTGAGGGACGGCGGCATACGCTCTTAAGTGTCACACGGTCGAACCGGGTGGCATGGACCTGTCGACGGCCGTCACGGCCACCGTTTCGACCCTCCGACGGCGACCGGCGGACCTACTCCCGTTCTACTTCCTCGGGACCGCCGTCCCCGTGATCGCCCGCACAGTCCTCCTCGTCGCGCTCGCGGGCGCGTACCTCCACGCCGAGCTCACCGGACGGCTCGACGCCGCCGGCGAGGCGCTCGCGGGAACCGACCTGACGCCGCCGGACGTGGAGGATCCGGAGGCCGTCCAGCGGTGGGCCGAGGGACTCGCACCCGCCCTCGAGCCGCTCGTCTCGCCGACCGCGGTCGCGCTCGTCGCCGTCGGGAGCGCGGCCGCGGTCCTCCTCGCGGTTCTCGCGTACGCGGCGGTCTCGGCCGGTCAGATGAGCGCCGTGATCGCCCGGCTCCGGGGAGAGCGAGGGTTGACCGCCGGTATCGCCGGCGTTCGCGGTCGTTGGCTCACGTTCCTCGGGCTCTACGTCGCGGAGCTCCTGTTGTGGCTCGGCGTGATCCTGCTCGCGAGCGTCGTCGTGGGCGTCGCGTCGCTCGCCGGCGGGCCGCTCGTCGGGGCGCTCGTCGGGCTCGTCGCGTTCGTCGTCGGAGGGATCGCGCTGCTCCTCGTGCGGATCGTCTTCGCGTTCGCCCCTCCAGCGATCGTCGTCGACGACGCGGGCGTGGTCGAGGCGGTCGAGGGGGCGGGCGGGTTCGTTCGCGCGAACCCGGTCGACGCCATCGCCTACCTCGTCGTCGCCGTCGGCGTCGTCGTCGCGATCTCCTCGGCCGCGTCCGCGCTGGCGTTCCTCGGCGGCGGCGCGGTCGTCGCGCTCGCCAGCGCGGTCGTCGCCGCGCCGGCGTTGGACCTCCTCAAGACCGTCCTCTACGGCGACCACCGGGGCACGGTCGACCCCCTGGATCCCCCGGAGGCGGGCGTGCGCGCGCAGGTCACCGGCGGCGTCCGCCGCGGCGTGGGCGAGACGCTCGCGTTCGTCCGGCGGACCCCCGGCACGCACCTCCTCGTCGCCGCCGTCGGCGTCGCGGGCGGCGTCGCGGGCTGGACGCTGGCCGAGCCGTTCGTCGGGATCGTCCCCACCTCGATCGAGGCGCGGCTCGCGGGGCACCTCCCGCCGGCCGCGGCCCTCGAGTTCTTCGGGAACAACTGGACGGTGACGATCGCCACGGCGTTCGGCGGCGTCGCGCTCGTCCTGCCCGCGCTCTCGTCGATCGCGTTCAACGGGGTCGCGCTCGGCGCGATCGCCGCGCTGGAACAGAACCTCCCCGCGCTCGTCGCGTTCGTGGTCCCGCACGGGCTCCTCGAGATCCCGGCGATCGTCGTCTCGGGCGCGCTCGGGGTCCGGCTTGGCGTCGTCGCCTGGCGGGCGTTCCGGGGACGGCTGAGCCGCGTCGGGTTCGCGGACGCGATCGAGAACGCGTTCTGGGTGACCGTCGGGATCGGCGCGTTCCTCGCGGTCGCCGCGCTCATCGAGGGTTTCGTCAGCCCGTACTACTGGCGGCCGTTCCTCTAGCGGCGAACGACGGGGGCGACGACCCGACGCCCACACGTTCAAGTCGATCCGGGTCGAATCCTGACCCGTATGACCCGACGCGATCCCCTCCAGGACATCGAGGAGCTGTTCGAGCGCATGGACCGCGAACTCGAGAAGCTCGGCACGGGCCTCGAGGTGCCGACCGACTCGAGCGTCGACGTCGACGTGATCGAAGGCGGCGAAGAGGTCACCGTGCTCGCCGATCTGCCGGGGTTCGACGAAGAGGAGATCAGCGTGGAACTCAGAGACGAGACGCTCACCGTGGGGGCGACGCCGGGCGGCGAGGCGGACGCGGGCGACGCGAACGCGACGAGCGCGAGCGACGCGGACGACGCGAACGACGGGGGACGCTACCACCTCCGCGAGCGGCGTCACGGGTCGGCCTCCCGGCGGATCCCGTTGCCGGCGGCGGTCGAGCCGGGCGGGGCGAGCGCGACGTACGACGCCGGCGTGTTGACGGTCACGCTGCCGAAACGGTCCGCCGCCAGCGCGAGCGGCCACCGGATCGACGTCAACTGATCGCGGGATCCCGGCCGAATTCGATCGAGTTCGCCGCGTGCCACGGCGGCAGTTAGCAACCTTCCATCCCGATTTAATAGCTCAGCGAGCCTCTCTAGGGGCGAACAACGATGAACGGATCCAACCCCTTCGAGGAGATAGAGCAGTTCTTCGGACGAAGCCCCTTCGGCGAGGGGTTGACGGGTCGCCGCGGCCTCCGGACCGCCGACATCGACGTGGCCGAGTACGACGACGAACTCGTCGTGATGGCGGACCTGCCCGGATACGACCGCGAGGACATCGACGTCCGCGTCGACGACGACCGGCTCACGATCCGCGCCGAGCGCGACGCGGAGCACGAAACGGGGGACGGCGAGACGGGCGACGGAAACGGCGGGCACCGGTACCTCCGTCGCGAGCGGCGTCACGAGTCGGTGACCCGGACGATCGACCTCCCGACCGGCGTGGACCCGGAGGGCGCGGAGGCGACGTACCGGAACGGCGTCCTCACCGTTACCCTGCCCAACAGGCGGGACGACCGCGAGGACGGCCACCGGATCGACATCGAATAGCGGATCGTCCGCGAACGGGGGGTGGCACGGAACGGTATCCGACCCTCGCCAAACGATCCGACGATCGGTCAGTACAGGCAACAGAGTGAGCGGTCGCGGTGCGGTGGCGCGCCGGTGAGCGCCCGATAGGGCGCGAACCCGACCGCGAGGGACGCTGCGAACGAAGTGAGCAGCAAGGCTGGGGAGGCGTGAGGTGCGGGGCGGTGCTGGGCGCTGCAGGGTGGGACTCAAAGAGGCAGCCGGCTCCGGGAAGACGGCCGACGCAAGCAGCGTGGCGCTACGCGCCACGGGCAGCCGGCGGCGGAGCCGCCGGCGACACCGCAGGAGCGAGCAACGCGAGCGACGAGGAGCACAGCGAGGCCCTCGACCGGAGCCGGCTGGGGCTTTGAAAGAGTTCACTGCGCCAGAAACGATCGTGTTTCTATCAGAGTAAGACCATCTGTAGCACCCGTACAGTAGCATGCTCGACGCGCCGGATCACGCCCTCGTCGAACGGCGAACGGGACCGGACCGCTCCGAAACGGTTCGATCGAACTCCCGCGTCACGCCGAACTCCTTCACGTCGATAGCTTCTCCACGACGGGAATGCTACGACGTGGCATGGGCGACGTCGATCACGCCGCGGAGCGCCGACGACTCGTCGAGCACCTCCGGCGACGGACCGACGCGAGCGATCGGACCCTGTCGGCGATCGCCGCCGTCCCCCGCCACGAGTTCGTTCCGGAGGAGGACCGCTCGCACGCGTACGCGGACCGACCGCTGCCGATCGGCCACGGACAGACGATAAGCGCGCCGCACATGGTGGCGGTCATGGTCGACCTCCTCGAGGTCTCCTCGGGGGACCGGGTGTTCGAGGTCGGCACGGGCTGTGGCTATCACGCCGCGGTCGTCGCCGAGATCGTCGGTCCCGGGAACGTCTACAGCGTGGAGTACGTCCCGGAACTCGCCGACGCCGCTCGCGAGCGGCTGGATCGACTGGGATACGACGTGACCGTGCGAGCCGGGGACGGACGGACCGCGTTCGAGGAGTGTGCCCCCTTCGACGCCGCCTACCTCACCTGTGCCGCTCCGGGGGAGGTTCCCGGCGAGATCGTCGAGCGGACGCGGATCGGGGGCCACGTCGTCGCCCCCGTGGAGTCGAACGACGACGGGAGCGGCCTCCTCGGCAGCATCGGAGCCGGTCGATCCGGCGCGAGTCAGCGGCTCGTCCGGCTGACCGTCCGCGACGACGGCGTCGACCGCGAGGACCACGGCGGGGTGCGGTTCGTCCCGATGCGGTGAGTCGCGGATTCCGCCCGTTACGCCACCCCGCGCGGAGCGTGCGGTTTTAGACCACGGACCGCCGAGAACGGGCATGGACGAAGCGGCGCTCCGGGCCGACATGATCGAGGGGCTCGAACACCAGCTCGGCGAGCCCCTCGGCGCGTCGGTGCTGTCGGCGCTCCAGACGGTCCCCCGCGAGGCGTTCGTGGACGACGCGCCGTACGCGAACGACGCGAGCGAGGAGGCCGGAACGCGGGCGCTCGCGCCCGCGACCGTCGCGCGGATGCTTGCCGCGGTTGACGCCGAGGAGGGAGACGACGTGCTCGTCGTCGGGGCCGGTATCGGCTACACGAGCGCCGCGCTCGCCGAGATCGTCGGCGCGCGCCACGTCCACGCGATCGACATCGACCGACGCGCCGTCCACCTCGCCCGCTCGAACCTCGCGGACGCCGGCTACGACGCCGTCCTCGTCGACCGCCGCGACGGCGCGGGAGGGCTCCCGGAGTACGCCCCGTACGACCGGGTCCTCGTCGAGGCGGCCGTCGTGACGCCGCCGCGGGCGCTCCGCGACCAGCTCGACGAGGCGGGTCGGATCGTGTACCCGCGCGGAGCCGGTGATCAGACGATCGTCGCGATCGAGCCGGCCGACGGCGTCGAACCGACCGATCGCGTCGACCGCGCCGGGAACGACGACCCCGCACCCGACGGCTTCCGAACCGTCGAGGAGGCGGGACCCGCGCGGCTCCGTCCGATGCTCGTCGACGGCGAACAGGCCGGAGTCGAGCGGAACCGGACACGCCGCGAGGACGCCGAGTTCGCCGAGCAGGGGTACTTCGCGCGAACCGGCTGGGAGCAGGAGTGGATCGACTGGGACGAGCGGCTGTGAGAGCCTACTCCGCGACGACGAGCACCTCCGTGTTGCCGCGCTCGTCGACGAAGTCGCTTCCCGCGGGCGGTTTGACGTCGATCGAGAGCGTCCCATCGAGCTGATTCGATCCCAGCGTCGGCGACACGTCGACGCTGGCGATCCCGTCCGAGTCGGACTTCGCGGTAGCGAGCCCGTCGAGTCGTGCGGAGCCGCCGCGGACGATCACCGTCGCGTCCGAGACGCGGTTGCCGTCCGGGTCGACGACCGCGACGTCGAGCGTCTGTGACCCCGGCGTCGTCACCTCCGGCTGCGGCTGCGCGTCGATCTCCGTCGACGAGAGCCCGTCGATGTCGCCGATCATCCCCATCATCACGCTGAGGCTCGCGACGCCGACGACGAGGGCGATCACCAGCCTGACCGGCAACCCCTCGATCGCGCGGCGGTCGTCGAGAAACGATCCGACACCGGCCTTCGAGTCCGACGTGTCCGACTTCGAGTCGAGCATACGACCGGTGGCCGCGGATTAGTATATAAGTAGTCGGTCGGGATCGGGAGAGCAGTTCCGTTGAGACCCGATCGGTCGGATATGGAATGAGCTGAAACAGCCGCTATATTTCGAGTGCTAGTGGTACGGGTGTTACAGGTGGTCTTACTCTGACAGAAACGCGATCGTTGCTGGCGCGGTGAACACGTCCAAAGCCCCAGTCGCGAGGACTCGATGCGCTCGCTGTGCTCCTCGGTCGCTCGTTTCACTCGCTCCCTGCGGTGCTTGCTTCGCGCGTCTTCGCCCTCGCGACTGCCCCTTTGAGTCCCACCCAACCACAACCGCCCCGCACCTCACGCCTCCCCAGCCTCGCGGCTCGCTCCGCTCGCCGCGTCCCTCGCGGACGGTTCGCGCCCTCCGGGCGCTCACCGGCGCGCCACCACTCCGGCGATCGCTCTTGCTTCGGCTGTACTGATCGGAGCCAGTCAAAGCGTATTATCCGCTGAGGATCTCGACGGATCCAAGCAAGCGAGTCACCGTCCTCGCCGCCGCGCGACGGCTTTTATTCGATGCCGCGCGATCCCGCGCATGAACGTTCTCGGACGGGACGACGACGGAGACGGAGCGGATGACGGGGAGAACCCATCACCGGCGACGGTCCGTCTCGGCTCCTTTCTGGCGCGGGACGGCAGCGACGGGGCGGCCGTCGGGGTCGACGCCGACTCCCCGCACGCGGCGGTGGTCCTCGGGAAACGCGGCACCGGGAAGTCGTACACCCTCGGCGTCATCGCGGAGGGGCTCGCGGACGCGACCGGGGTCGCTCCCGTCGTCGTCGATCCGATGGGCGTCTTCGACGGGCTGACCGAGGCCGGCGGACGGGTCGTCGATCCCACGATCCGACCGACCGAGGTTCCGGCCTCGGTCTGGCCCGACCTCGTGGGACTCGACCCCGCGGGCGGCCCCGGAAGCCTGTTGTGGCGGGTCGTCGCCGACGCGGTCGAAACCGCGGGAGTCGACGGCGATTCCCCGTCGATCGACGCGCTCCGGTGGGCCGTCTCGGAGGCCGACGCCCCCGACCGAACGCGCCGGGCGGTTCGGAACCACCTCCGGCTGGCGGAGTCCTGGGGCGTCTTCGACGAGGCCGCCCCGCCGGTCGCGTCCCTCGTCGCGAGCGGCGAGCCGACCGTGATCGACCTGTCGGGGGTTCCCGAGGCCGCCGCCGGGGCGGTCGTCCGCGCGGTCGCCCGCGGGTTGTACGACGCGCGAGTGAACGGGACCGTCGACCGGCTTCCCTGGCTGCTCGTGGACGAGGCGCACGCCTTCTTCGACGGCGTGGCCGACCCGGCGCTCCGGACACTCTTGACGCGCGGCCGCGCGCCGGGCGTGTCGCTCGTCTGTGCGACGCAGCGGCCGAGCGCGCTGCCGGACGTCGCCGTCTCGCAGTCCGACCTCCTCGTGGCACACCGGCTCACGGCCGGCCCCGACGTGGACGCGCTGGCGACGGCTGAGGCGACGTACCTCGCCGGCGACCTCGCCGCCCGGCTGCCCACCGGCACCGGCGAGGCGCTCGTCGTCGACGACGCGAGCGAGACGGCCCACGCGGTCCGCGTGCGGGAGCGGCGAACGCCACACGGCGGCGGAAATCCCCGCGCCGGCGACACGGAGGCGGCCGAGCGGGCGACACGAGCCGAGCGGGCGGCACAGGCCGAACGGGCGACACGAGCCAAGCGAGCGACGGGGACCGGGCGGATCGCGCCGACCGAGCACGGCCGGTGAGCATCGGAACGCACAACTCGGTCCGCCCGGAGGGACGGCCATGGAACGAACGGTTCCGGGGATCGGTCTCGTCGCGCTCGGCGGGTTCGTCGGCGCGCTGGCGCGGTACGGCGTCGACGTCGCCGCCGGCGACGTCACCGGAGCCGGAACGCTCCTCGTGAACGTCGTCGGATCGTTCGCGCTCGGGGTTCTCGTCACCCGGGCGGTCGGTCCGCGGACGCGCCTCTTCCTCGGAACCGGCGTGATCTCCTCGTTCACCACGTACAGCACCTTCGCGACCGACGCCGTCGCCCTCGGCGCGGTCGGCGGGACGGCCTACGTCGCCGCGAGCTACGGCCTCGGGTTCGCGGCCGCGCTGGCGGGGCTCGCCGTCGGGAGGCGACGGTGACGGCGGCGAGCCCGCTTCTCGGAGCGGTCGCGGTCGGCCTCGGCGGCGCGGCGGGCGCGACGTGTCGCCACCTGGTCGGCCTCGCCGTCTCCGGACGCCGGTCGCTCGTCGCCGTCAACGTCCTCGGGAGCCTCGCGCTCGGTGCCGTGCTCGCCGCTCCCGTCGGCTCCGCCGTCGCGCTGGGGATCGGCGTCGGGTTCTGCGGCGCGTTCACGACGTTCTCGTCGTTCGCGGTCGAGACGGTTAGCGCCGCGGAGAGCGGCGAATCCGGGGTCGCCGTCGGGTTCGCCCTCGGCGTCCTCCTCGCGGCGGTCGCCGCGGTCCTCCTCGGAGCGGCGATCGTCGCCGTCGCAACGCCGTGACGCCATCGCGACGACGGCACTCGTCGACGCGGTACCCGCGACGGGAGCGACAGGTACAGGGCGGACCGGGGCGTACGACGCGGCGTGAACGACGACGCCGACGCACCGACGGAGTCCGCGAGGGAGGACGGCGGATCCGGCGTCACGGACGCGAGCGAATCCGACGCTCCGAGCGACGTCGCCGACGTGGACTTCGCGGACCTCTCGCTGCCACAGCGGGTGTTCGTCGCGGCCGTCCAGAACCCGACCCGGGGCGTCGTGGTCGCGGTGCTTCTCGCCTTCGGGTTCTCGTTTTACATCGCGTTCTGGATGGCGTTCCCCCGCGTCGCCGCGCTGTTCTCGGCGGTCGGCGTCGTCGTCGTCCTCGTCCTGCTCGGGCTCTACTACCTGACCCGCGTCCTCGACCGCGCTTGACCCGACCCGCGACGTCGACTCGACCGGACCCGACCGCGCTTGACCCAACCCGCGACGTCGACCGATTCGGCCGGCCTCACGGACGCGGCTCGTAGAACTCCCGGAGGTCCCTCCCGAAGCGGTCGGCGAGCGTCGCCACGGCGTCGCCGACGAGCACGTCCCGGTGCGTGAACGCCGGCTCGATCTGCGCGCCGAGCGCGACGTCGCCGGCGGCGTCGCTCTCGAGATATCCGCGGACCGTGGTGAACTCCCGCTCGCGCTCGACGACGTACCGGTTCCCGTCGATGAACGGCCCGTACGTGTCGGGATCGACGTCGTCCGCGTACGACTCGTAGAAGCGGTCGGCGTGTTTCCGCACGGCGACCGGCGGCCCCTCGTGGCGCTCGACCGCAGGCCGGGTCGCCGTCTCGACCTCGACGTACAGGGCCGCCCGCTCGTCGCGGGCGTTTCCGTCGCGGGCGCTCCCGTCGCGGACGCTCTCACCGCCCCCGTCGCCGCCGTCCGCGACCATCGCCCGAGCGCGGAGCGCGTCGAAACCGTGCTCGTTCAGGCCGCGGACGACGCCGTCGAGCGACCGTCGGAGCTGGGGCCACAGCTGGTCGTCGACGACGTCCGGGGCGTCGAAGACGACGGCGACCGGCGTCGTCTCGCGTCTGTCGAGGTGATCGCGGACCTCGCCCGCGTCGAGCGGCTCGGGAGCCCGCGGCTCGAACAGCGCCTCGCGGGGCGTCGCGAGCAGGTCCCGGGCGTAGTGTTGAAATCGCGCCAGGTTCGCCGCCGACAACACCGCCGCGACGTTGCGCGTCGGGTCCGTCGGATCGACGACGACGAGCGGGTCCTCGAACGTCCGTTCGGCGTGCCCCTCGGGGTCGAACTCCACCGGCGGGTGCCAGCTCCGGGCGGACTCGACGAGCGGGACGAAGCCGCCGAGCTCGGCGACGAGCAGTTCGGTGAGGTATCCCGAGAACCCTTCGGTCCGGAGGTCGCTCCCGTACGCGCCGACCCCCTTGAGGAACGCCTTCGCGAGGACCACGTCGCCGGCGAGGTCGTCGTCGAGCCGCTCCGTGAGGTACGCGTCGTGGAAGGGCGTACGGTCGACGGCGGAGATCAGATCGCCCGCCGTCTCGATGTCGTGACAGGGGACCAGGTCGACGTCGAACCCCTCGAAGACGCCCTTCACGTAGGGGTGTTCGGCGTACTCCTCGTGGCCCTCCGGGAGGACCGCGTGGCCGACCGCGAGCCCGTACTCCTCGAGCTCCTCGCGGTCGAGGTTCGGCGGGAACCGAACGAAGAGGTCGATGTCGCGGTCGCCGGAGACCCACGTTCCGCGCGCGGTCGAGCCCACCTGGACCACGTCGGCCTCGACCGGGAGGTCCGCGATCGCCGCCCGGGTCCGCTCGGTCAACTCGGCGGCCGTCGCCCGCAGCCGCTCGCGTTCCTCCGCGTCCGGCAGGGCGCGCTCACGGACGCGCGACAGCACCGCGTCGAGGTCGGCCATACACGGGCTTCTCGCGGTCCGGCCGAAAGCGTGTCGGTCGTCGAGAGTGGGAGGGGAGAGCCCTCGAGCCGGGTCGGGCGGAAACGAAAGCCCTATCAAAACCACGCGAGTACGATGAATCAAGCCGAAGTAGCTCAGTTGGTAGAGCGCCTCGCTGTTACGACGATCGGCGGTTTTCCCCCGAACGTCGCAGTCACGAGGCGGTCCCAGGTTCGAGTCCTGGCTTCGGCGTCCTTCCTACGCTTCCGATGACGACCACGCGTTTTGTACGATGACGGCACAACGCGTCGTATGTCGCGTTTCGAACAGTACGATCGCCTCGGAGAACCACAGAAACGCGGACAGGCCACGGAAGCGATCGTCACGGCAGAACTGATCGCCCGCGACGTTTCCGTGCTCACCCCGGCGTACGATAACGAACCGTACGACCTCGTCGTCAGGATCGACGACGAGTTCTATCGGCTACAGATCAAAACGGCGTACGACGGGAGAAACGACGGTACAGTGGAGTTTCGGACTAGAAGCGTCCGGACGAAAAGCGAGGGATACGAACGCGAGGGCTACGAGGGGGAGATCGACTACTTCGCCGTCCTGAATGTCCGGATGGAAGAGGTGTATCTCGTTCCGATCGACGACGCGGGAGCGGCAACGACCACCATCCGGTACGAACCCGCCGCGAACAACAACCGTACGAACGTCAACTGGCACACGGAGTACCGACTCGACGCGGTTCTCGACGGGCTCGGGTCGGAGTAATGCGGTAACCTAAAGAACGTTCCTCCAGTACCAGAGATCGACGTGGGCCTTTAGCTTAGTCTGGCTCAAAGCCCTCCGCTCATAACGGAGTGATCGCCGGTTCAAATCCGGCAAGGCCCATTTTCGAGGCAGTCGTTCCGGAATCGTGAACGCTACTCCAAGAGGTCCACCAGCCCGTTCACGTCCTCGAGAACCGCGTCGGCCCTCGCCTCGCTGAACGCCCGCGTTCCGTCCTCGCCGGTCAGTCCCCCGGTCAGGACGCCGACCGCGTAGTAGACGCGCGAGTCGTCCTCGAGGTCCGCGTTCCGGGCGGTCCGCACGTCGTCGAGGGTGTCGCCCGCGAACGCGACCCGCTCGGCGTCGAACCGCTCGGCGAGTTCGACGAGCGCCCGCGGGTGCGGCTTCCCCTCCTCCCAGTCGTCCATCGTGAACCGGTGGGTCTCAGGAATCTCGAGCCCGACGCGCTCCAGAGCGATCTCGGCCTCCGCGGCGGGCCGCCCAGTCAACACGCCCACGTCGAAGCGATCGGTCAGGTCCGCGATCGTCGCCGGATCGACGAGCGTCGGCTCGTCGTGGATGTACCCCGTCGTCGACACCGGCGGGTCACCGCCCTCGAGATCGCGGTACAGCTCCTCGCCGAGGTACAGCGCCTGGAACACGTCGTGGAGGCGGTCCGTGTCCCACTGGTCGCGAACCCGCGCCTGCGCGACGTTGGGGAGGTCGGCGACGACCCGTTTCGCCGCCGCGAGGCCGCCACCCTCCTCGTCGGCCGCGATCCGGTCGGTGAACGCCTCGACGTCCATCCGGAGCCCCTCGCGGCGGGCCAACACGAAGAGGGCGGCCGCGTACGTCAGCTCCCAGTCGTTGTTGAAGCCGCCGGCGTCCTTGAACGACTGGATCGCCTCGCGGTCGATGGTCTTGCCGCAGACGCGGTCGACCGACTCGATGATCGCCCGGCGGTAGGAGTCCGCGACGTCGACCAACACCCCATCGATGTCGAGCACGACGGCGTCGACCTGCATACCGGTAGGCCGGCAGGGGGCAAAATGAACGTTCGGGTTCCCGCGGTTCGCTCCGTGGAAGGCGAGTCCCGCGGAAACGAATCAGGGGAACGAGTCGCCGGGAGCGCGCGCGACGTACAGCGTCGTACCCGGGATCGACCGGCGTCGTACGGGGACGACCGGCTCCTCGAACCCGAGCGTGGTGAACAGGCAGGCGGCGTCGAGGCGGGTCGCCAACTCGAGGGCGGGGCGTTGAAGCTCCGCCGGGAGGCGGCGGGCGTACACCGCGTCGACCCCCGCCGCGTCCTCGTTCCCGATCGCGAGCGCCGACGACGGATCGGCCGCGTCCGCGAGCGCGACCACGTCGCCGCGGCGGACGCGGAGCGAGCCGTCGACCCGCGGGTCTTCGTCGCCGGAGCCGTCGACCTCGACGTCGATCGCGATCACGTCGCGGCCGCGGTCGGCGAGGTTCCTCGCGACGCCGAGGCGGTCGCCGCAGCCGACCTCGAGGAGTCGGTCGAACCGATCGAGTTCGGCGACGAGCGCACGACGTGAGGGGGATTCCACGGCGGGGGGTTTATGACCGCGGCGGTCAAAAGTCGTTCCATGCTCGTGGACATCGTGCCCGTCGGGGAGGTTTCCCCGCGAGTGAAGCGGGAGGCCTCCGCCGTGCTGCGGTCGGTATACGACTGTGACGTGACGGTCCACGACGACCAGGCGGTTCCGGAGACCGCCTACGACGACGGCCGGGGCCAGTACCGCGCGGAGGACCTCATCGAGGTCGTGGGTCGCGTCGGCGGCGGCGAGAAGAACATCGGGATCACGCCGCAGGACCTCTACTACCGCCGGCGGAACTACGTGTTCGGGCTGGCGTACCTCAACGGCAGCGGCTCAGTCATCTCGACGCACCGGCTCCGGACCTCCTCCGACGGCGGCGTGTCGACGAAGCCCGCGATCGACGTGTTCGCCGACCGCGTCCGCAAGGAGGTCGTCCACGAGATCGGTCACACCCTCGGTCTGGAACACTGCGACAACAGCAAGTGCGTGATGTCCTTTTCGCCGACGGTCCGCGAGGTCGACGTGAAAGAGGAGAACCTCTGTGGCACCTGCTCGCGACACGTCCGGTGAGAGGACCGTCGCCGGTGGGTCACGCCGACCCGCTCCGCCGGTAGAGGTAAACCCCGCCCGGTCCATGTTCGGGACATGGCCGCAAAGTCGGAGTACCGCGACCGGCCGGACGTCCAGGTCGCGCTGCTCGACGCGCTGGTCGACCGCGGCGACGAGGGGATGACGGTTCTGGAGCTCCGGGCGGCCGTCGACGCCGACATCGACGCGGTCGAGGACGCGCTCTCGGCGCTGAAGGAGGACTCGCTCATCACCGTCGAGAGCGGCGATCGCGTCCGCGTCTACCCGCACGACCGGGTCGTTCCGGACTCCGAGCCCGACGAATCGAAGCCGACCGGCGGGCTCCTCGAAAGCATCAGAGAGCGGCTCGGACTGTAGTCCTCGAGGGGGATCCGACCGCCCCGCCGCCCGCGAACCGCGACCTTTTGGCCGTGCCGCGACTGGAGGGAGCCATGACGCTCGTCTCCGACGCCCACGACGGTCACGGCGCGCGCTATCGCGACCGCGGCGGCAGACAGGTCGTCGACCACTACGGCAAGCCCGCCCGCGTCGGGAAGGCCGTCCGGAACGTCGTGGGCGCGATAGAGATGGGATACGGCGTGCTCTCGGTCACGGGCGAGGACCGAGTGGAGTTCGTCGACAACGCCGTCAGCAACCGCGTCCCCGCCGAGGACGGCCGCGGCGTCTACGCGCTGTTGTGCGACCCGCAGGGCGGGATCGAGACGGACATGTACGTCTACAACGCCGAGGAGCGGCTGCTCGTCTTCGTCCCACCCGAGCGCGCCGAGCCCGTCCGCGAGGACTGGGCGGGGAAGGTGTTCATCCAGGACGTCGAGATCGCCGACGTCTCCGCGGAGTTCGGCGTCTTCGGCGTCCACGGCCCGAAATCCACGGAGAAGATCGCCTCCGTACTGGGCGGGCCGGGCGCGCCGGAGGAGCCGCTGTCGTTCGTACGCGGGTCGATGGTCGACGCCGGCGTCACGGTGATCGCGACCGACGCGCCGCTCGGCGAGGAGGGGTACGAGGTGGTGTGCGGGGCCGGGGACGCCCCGGACGTGTTCGACACGCTCGTCAACCGCGGGCTCAACGCCGCCCCGTTCGGCTACCGGACGTGGGACGCGCTCAGCCTCGAGGCGGGCACGCCGCTCTTCGAACACGAACTCGAGGGAACGATCCCGAACGTGCTCGGGATCCGCAACGCCCTCGACTTCGAGAAGGGGTGTTACGTGGGCCAGGAGGTCGTCTCCCGCGTCGAGAACCAGGGCCGACCGAGCCGCCGGCTGGTCGGACTCGCGCTCGACGGCCTCGTCGACGATCTCGCCGGGATCGACGGCGACGCGGACCCCGACGGCGTCACGGACCGGCTTCCCGACCGCGGCGCGGCCGTCTTCGCCGGCGACGCGGCGGTCGGCGAGGTGACCCGGGCGGTGGTCGGCCCGGCCCTCGAGGAGCCGATCGCCTTCGCGCTCGTCGACTTCGACGCCGCGGCGGAGTCGGTCACCGTGCGCGTCGACGGCGCGGAGGTCGATGCGACCCGGACCGACCTCCCGTTCGTCGAGGGAAGCGCCCGGTCCGGGCGGCTGCCGACGTACCCGAGCGACTGAGAGGACCAAACGCGGTGGCGCGCCGGTGAGCGCCCGGAGGGCGCGAACCCGACCGCGAGGGACGCTGCGAACGAAGTGAGCAGCGAGGCTGGGGAGGCGTGAGGTGTGGGGCGGTTGCGGTCGGGCGGGATTCAAAGGGGCAGTCGCCGGCTGCCCGAGGCGCGTAGCGCCTCGCGGCTGGGGCTTTGGAGATGTTCTCCGTAGTCGTCTGTTTCACTCCGTACAGCCGAGCGGCTGGGGCTTTGGAAGCGTACTACGCAGCACGAATCCCGCTTCGGACGGGTGATCGGAGGCCCTAACCCACCGATCACAACGCCAACGCTACGACCGAGTAGACGCCGAACCCGAGCGCCAGCGACCCGACGAGCGAGGCGACCCACGCGAGCACGGTGTACCCCATCTTCGACCGGCTCACCCCCGCGTCGCCGGCGGCGTACCCCGCACCGACGATCGCCGAGACGATGATCTCGTTGAACGAGACGGGGATCCCGAACGCGACGGCGGTCTGGGCGATGGCGAACGAGGGGATCAGCGCCGAGATCGACCGCCGCGGCCCCATCGAGGCGTAGTCCTGTGAGATCGCCTTGATCATCCGCGGCGCGCCGGTCCAGGAGCCGGCCAGCAGGCCGACCCCGCCGCCGACGAGCAGCGCCCACAGCGGCACGCCCACCCCGGAGAAGATCGGCACGAGCGGACCGATGGCGAGACCGACCTGCGACCCGCCGGCGGAGAACGCCACGAGCCCCCCCATCGCGAGCAGGAAGCGGCGCTGTGCGCCCTCGCGGTCCCGGCCGATGTCGACGTACACCGCGGCCGCGACGATCGCCGCCATCGCCGCCGTGGCGGCGACGACGCCGATTCCGCCGGAGACGCCGAGTTCGACGGAGACCGCCTCGGCGATCGACGCCTGTTCGCCGTCGGGGCCGAGCAGCGCGAACCCGACGTTGGCGACGATCGCGCCGACGACGCCGGCCAGCGCCGCCGTGAGCCCGCGCTCCGGGAGGCGGTCGCCGATCAGCGTCCGGGCGACGCCGTAGGCGATCCCGCCGCCGACGAACGGGGTGAGCACCCACAGCGTGAGGATCTCGGTGTACTTCGGCCACGCGGGGTCGCCGCCCATCGCGAGGCCGACGCCGACGACCGCCCCGGTGACGGTGAACGCGGTCGCGATCGGGTAGCCGGCGAAGACGCCGATCGCGACGAGCACCGCGGCGGTGACGAGCGCGACGATGGCGGCGGTGGCGGTGAGCGTGACCCCACCGATCAGCTCGGTGCCGACCGCCTCGGTGACGTTCGCCCCCTGGAGGATCGCCCCGAGGAGGCCGAGGACGCCGACGACGAGGCCGGCGCGCATCACCGAGATGGCGTTGGCCCCGACGGCCGGGGCGAACGGGGTCGAGCCGGAGGAACCGGCCCCGATGGACCACGCCATGAAGAGGCTCGCGACGCCGGCGACGAGGAGCGTGAGGGTCGTGACGACGACCATCGCTATCGCTGCCCGTCCTCGTACCCCTCACGCAGCCCCATCAGGGTGCGCCGGACGAGGAGGAAGCCGAAGAAGAACAGCCCAAGGAGGCCGACGAGAACGAGCACGAACAGCGGCTCGACCGATATCATGTAACGGATATCCGTCGGCACCGAGTTAGGCGTTTCGACCCACCCGCCGGTCGGACGCGACGGGCGGACCGCCGACCCGACGCGGTCACTAAAACGCGTCTTTGTGCCTCGAACACCTATAATATGGTACGCCGCCCATGTCCAACCGCGACCCCCGCTTCGGCCCTCCGCCGAGTACCGATCGACGCCGGTACCCGGGAATCCCCCCGCGATCGAGGCACACGTCCGCCCTCCGTCCGCTCGGACGATCCCCCCTCGTCCGACGGTCGACGCCTCCGGACGACGGCCGCCTCCCCGACGGCCGCCCGTCCGACCGGGCCGAAGCGGGGAGTCGTGGCCGTCCGTCCCCATCCGTCCGACCGATCCCCCCTCCGTCGAGACGCGGGACGGACGCGTGTGCTCTTCCTCTCCACGGTCGTCCGATCCGCTTCCGGCAGTCGCCCGGTCCTACCTCCCGATCCGGAACCGCTCGAACACCTCCCCGTCGGGCGTGACGAGCCGTCCGTCGAGCCCGTCGTCCGTCGGTTCGAGCTCCGCGTGGGCCGGGCGATTCCCCCGCGGCTGTGCGTGGCTGCCCGGATTCAGGATCGGGACCGCGGTCGAGTCGTCGAAGCGCGGCCGGTGGCTGTGACCGCAGACGACGGCGTCGGCGTCGCGGCCGCGGGCGAGCATGACGAGCCCGGTGTCGCCGCTCCGGTGTCTGTGCGTCACCGCGAGGCGGACGCCGCCGAACTCGACGGTGCGGACCTCCGAGAGCCGCTCGCGGATCGCCGCCCCGTCGTTGTTGCCGAACACGGCGCGGAGCGAGTCGGCCGCCCGCTCGAACGCGTCGAGGACCGGCTCGCGGTAGAAGTCGCCCGCGTGGACGACGACCTCGGCCGCCTCGACCGCCTCGCGGGTCCGACCGCGGAGCTTCGGATCGTCGGTGCTGTGGGTGTCCGAGACGACGACGAGCATGGCGTCGGCTTCCGGCGCGCGGCGGTTAAGCGTCGCGGGTGAACGAGCCGGACGTGAGCGGATCGGCGACAGGTCTACCGAACCGTCAACAGCCGCCGGAGGATGTCGCCGTAGGCGGGCCGCGTGATCAACACGCCGATGAGCACGCCGAGGATGGTGAAGATCGCGAACCCGGAGAGGTCGCCGAGACTCAACACCATCAACGGCGACATGGCGACGATGGTCGTCGCCGCGGCCGCGCCGATCACCCAGAACGCCCGGCGGAACCGCGAGTCGAACACCGTCCGGGAGTTGACCTCGCCCTCGCTCATCACCTCGTCGGCGATGATCACGAGGTCGTCGACGCCCGTCCCGACCACGGCGATGAAGCCGGCGATGACCGCGAGCTCGAGCGGATACCCGACGAGCGCCGCGAACCCGAGCAGGGCGTACACCTCCGCGAGCGCGGTGACGATCATCGGGAGTGCCACCTTCGGCTCGCGGTAGCGGAGGAACACCACGCCCGCGACCGCGAACACCGCGAAGACGCCGGCGATCGCGGAGTAGAGCCGGAAGTTCTCCCCCTGCGCGGCGGAGATCGTCGAGGAGGTCCCCTGTCCGCTGATGTCGAGTTCGGCGGGGAGCGCGCCCGCACGGAGGTTGATCGAGATGGTCTGTGCGTCGGCGAAGGAGGTGGTCGTCAGCCGGAAGTTCCCGCTGTCCGCCCAGCCCCCGCTCGCCATGCTGCGTGCGAGACCGTCGTCCATCCCGAACGCGTTGACGACCTCGCCGTCGACGACGAGCAGCAGACAGGAGTCGCTGGACTCGCCGAGTGAGTTCGTCTCCAGGTCGTAGTCACAGCGCGCGCCGCCCGAGGCGCTCGCGACGCCGTACTCGACCGCGGCCGCCTGGAACCGCTCGGCCGGCGACCGCTCGCCCTCGGGGGCCTCGTTGACGACGGAGACCGGCACGTACGCGCCGGAGCCCGCCTCCCGCCTGCTCGCGGTCCCGATGTTCTCGAAGTCGTTCTGGATCAGGATTCCGTCGGTCCTCGCCGTGCCGTCGGTCGCGTTCGAGTCGGGGTACGCGATGGCGATCTCGACGGTCCCGCGCTCCTCGAGGAGGTCGATCACGTCCTGGCGACCCTGGCCGGGCACCTCGACGAGGATGAAGTACTCGCCGGTGATCGACTGGACCTGCTGGACGCTGCCGCCCGAGAGGCCCGCCTCGTTGATCTTCCCCTGGATGACCTCCACCGCCGCGTCGCGGGTCTCCTGGGTCACGCCGCTCCTGATCGCCTCGTAGTCGTACCCCGAGGCGTCCATCGCCTCGCGGAACTCCGTCTCGCTCACGGACGTGGCCGTGACCTCCACGGCTCCGGTCCCGCCGCTTCCGCCGGTCCCGGTCCCCCCGTCGCCGAGGACGGCGTCGACCTCGCGCGTCGAGACGCCGTCCAGTTCGGCGGCGACGTCGCTCGCGACCTGCGTCGGGGTCTCGCCCGCGAAGTCGACGCCCGTCGCGGTGTAGCCGACGAGCGGCGCGCGGATGCGGGTTCCGCCCGCCAGATCGAGCCCGTACTGGAGGTTCGTCACCCCCTGCGTCGCGTCCTCGGCGGACTCGCCCGGCGCGGTCTCGGGGGCGAACTGCGGGGCGAACAGCGCGACCGTCGCGCCGAGCACGACGACGACGAGGAGCAGCACCCGCCAGTTCTCCTTGACTCGTTCGAACATCAGCGTTTCACCCCCTCGAACTTGTACCAGCGCAACAGCGCCACGTTCAGCAGGTACGTGTTCATCAGGTCCGCACAGAGCCCGATCGCGAGGATGATCCCGATGTCACGCAGGAGGCCGACGCCGAAGACCGTCGCGACGACCGCCATCACGAGCATCGCGGCGATGGAGGTGACCGTCATCGTCACCCCGGTCCGCATCGCGCGGCTCACCGACTCGTAGAACTCGCCGGTCCGGCGCAACACGGAGTTGTTCAACAGGATGTCCGAGTCGACGCTGTACCCGATGATCATGAGCAGGGCGGCGACGATGCCGAGCGTCATCTCGATGCCGAGGAGGTTCATCGCGGCGACGGGGATCACGAGGTCCGAGAAGGCGGAGGCGACGACCGCGATGGAGGGGACGAACGTCCGGAACAGCGCGAAGACGAGCACGCTCATCCCGAGGAACGCGAGCGCGAGCCCGAACAGCGTCGTCCGCGCCGTGTCGGACGCGAAGCTCGGCGACACCTGGTCTATCGCCTCGACCGACAGCCCCGCCGCGTCCGCCTGCGATTCCAGATCGCTCGCCAGTCCCTCCGGGTCGTCGTCGGCCGCGCGGAAGGTCACGACGTACACGTCGTCGGCGGGGATCGAGCGGACCGAGTCGGGGTCGCGGTCGAACGCCGTCTCGATCCGTTCCTCGACGTCTCCGCCCCCGTCGTCGGCGACCCGGAGCTCCACGCCGCCGGTGAACTCCAGCCCGAGGGTCGCCGGCGCGCCCGTTGCGACGTACCAGCCGCCGATCACGAGCACCGCCACCGCGAGCACCGCCAGCGGCACGAGCACGAGCTGGCGATTCGAATACTCGGTGTAATCGACCTCCGGTACCTCGATCGCTGTCATGAAACGGGTTCGTCCGTGAGCCCGAATAAGCCTTCTTATCTCTCGAGTCGGTCGAAAACGGGACCGCGAACCGATCGCGCGTTCAGGGGAGATACCGCACGCTGAGCACGCCGGGCTCCGCCCGGACCTCGACGCGGTTCACGCCGAGCCGCGCGGCCCGCGAGAGCGTCCCCTCGCGGTCCGAGAGCACGTCCTCGGCCGCCTCCTCGGTCGCGTCCGCCGGCGGGGAGAGCACGTGGATCTCGCCGATCCCCGCCCGCGGCTCGCGGGTCAACTCGCCCGTCTCCAGGTCGGCCGCGAGCTCGCGCTCGTGAACCGTCGGGGGCTCCTCGCTCCGCTCGAGCGAGAGCGACCGCCGCTCCGCGACCTCGATCACCCGATAGGTGACCTCCATCGGCGGGTCGGGCGCGACGGTCGCCTCGACGGCGTCGTCGACCGCCAGTCCCGGATTCGAGCTCAGCGTGTGGACCTGGCCGTCGTTGGCGTCCTTGAGCACCGCGGAGTCCTCCTCGACGTGGGTGACGAGGAACGTTCCCTCCTTTTCGTCGGTCATCGCCGGCGCTAGGTCGCCGAGCCATTTCGGGGTTTCGAGCCGTCCTCGCCGCCGCCCCGGAGCCGGTAGTGCGTCCAGAACACGACCGCGGCGGCGAGGACGGGGAACAGCGCACCGACCGGTCGCGGGAGCGCGTACAGCGCCGACAGCAGCACGGACTCGGTCGGGTCGCGCAGGTCCGCGGGCGCGGTGACGATCAGCCCGAGGTACAGCGAGGCCAGGAAGAGGAAGCCCGCGTACGCCAGCTTCCGGTCGTAGCCGGCCGCGACGGGGAGCCCCCGACGGTGGCGGCGGGCGACGAAGAGCAGCGGGGCCAGGAGGGGGGCGACGGCGGCGAAGCCGAGGACCACGTACAGAGAGCGCGTGAACAGGTACGTCCCGCTCGGGACGCCGGCGGTCTCCGCCATCCAGACGACGAGCGCGAGCGTGACGACGAGCGCGATGGCCGCGGTCGCCAGCGCGCCGATCACCCCGTAGACGCGCATCGTCCACGAGTCGGTGGTGCGGATCGCGTACGGGATCGCGCCGAACACCCCCCGGTAGCTGTCTGTCATCGTTCGAGGTAGGAGCGACGACCGATTAAACCCCTCGTCCGCGAGGTTTTACACCCCGCGGGGCGATCGGCGACCGTGGGTCTCTACGACGCGTACCTCGGCGTCCGCCACCGCCTCCACGAGGGGGATCCCCCCGAGCACGTCGCCATCGTCATCACCGAGCGCGACCTGCTCGCGGATGGCGCGTTCGACACCCTCGCCGCGGCGCTGGACTGGGCGTTCGACTACGGGGCCGAACGAGTGACCGTCTCCGTCTCCGTGCTCGACGAGGCGGTGGTCCCCTCGCTCGTCCGGGAGTTCCGGGACCTGGACGCGCCGCGGCCGATGTCGATCCGCGGGCCGGACGACACCGAGTCGGCGGACGCCCCGATCCGCGTGAACGTCGGTCTCGGCGGGAAAGCCGAGTTCGCGGCCGCGGTCCGTGACATCGCCGCCGACGTCGACGCCGGCGAGTTGCGGCCCGAGGAGATCGACGAGGCGGCCGTGACCGACCGGCTGGTGTTCCCGACCGAGCCCGACCTGGTGATCAAGACCGGCGCGGAGCGGCTCTCCGACTTCGCCATCTGGCAGTCGGTGTACGCCGAGCTCTACTTCACCGACGTGAACTGGCGGGAGTTCAGGCGGCGGGACTACCTGCGTGCGGTCCTCGACTTCCAGGACAGACAGCGGCGGTTCGGTCGGTGAGTCGGTGGGGAACCCGTCGCGAGCCGGAACCGGCCTCACCAGACGAACCGGAAGAGGAGCCCGAAGGCGGCGAGCGCGCCGATCGTCGAGAGCAGGGGAACGACGTTCTGGAGGAGGACGATCCGGGCGGTCGTCGACGGGTTGAACAGGTCCGCCGCCGCCGGGATGTCCGCGGGGTCCTCCTCGCCGATCCCCTCGGGCTCCTCGCCCGGTTCGTCCGCCTTCAGCGCGCCGACGGAGACGTTCGTCTCCCCGCCGCCGCGGATCCCCTCGCCGACGGTGACCGTGCGGGTCGCGCGACCCCACCCGAGCCCGACGATCGACATCGTCGCGATGATGACGAACGAGGCAGGGATCCCGATCGCCGAGAGGCCGACGACGATCCCCGAGGAGACGACGGCGACGACGATCGCCGCGGTGAGCGGGAGGTCGGTGATGTCGTTGCCGAGGGTGTCGAGGGTGCGCCGCGCGATGGTGAACGCGCCGACCGCGACCGCGGCGCTCCCGAGGAGGATCATCGGGTCCATCTCGACGCCAGCGCCGACGAGCGGCGCGATCGCGTTCGCGATGTTCGAGGTGCCGGAGGAGAAGGCCATCAGACAGCCGATGGCGACGACGACGACCGCCCCGCCGACCTCCCGGCGCGTCGTGTTCGGCCCGAGCGTCGGCTCGGGCACGGTCCCGGACCGGTCGAGTTCGAGCAGCGGCCCGTCGCTGGTCTCTATCGCGACCCACTGGTTGATCCGCGGGTAGAAGTAGCGGCCGATGACGCCCGACACCCAGAAGCCGATGATCGGCGCGACGATCCACCAGACCGCGATCTCGCCCATCACGCCCCAGTCGAGGCTATCCGTCGCGACGCCGAGGCCGGCTATCGCGCCGACGGCCGTCATCGAGGTCGACGCCGGGACGCCGTAGTAGTTGCCGACGAAGAGCGCACCGCCGATGAAGAACAGCACGACGATGCTCGTCTCGAGGGTGAACACGCCACCGCGCGTGACCAGATCCCGGCCGAGGGTGTCGACGACGCGCCGGCCGAGCGTCCCCGCCCCGATGAAGAAGAACACCGACATCAGCGCCGCGGCCGCGACCTTCGAGAGCACGCCGGCACCGACCGCGGGCCCGAACGCCGGCCCCGTCGTCGAACCGCCGACGTTGTATCCGACGAACACCGAGACCGCCAAGCCGACGACGAGAAGAAGTTCGACCATATACCCGATCGGAGTACACTCTCACGGTTAAGCCGTCCGTTTTCCGGAAAGATACGCCGCCGAAACGGCGCGGGCGTGAGCGTGAGATCGTTCCGTGACCGACCGCAGAGGTCGTTCGATCACGTACCGATCTCGCTCATTACGTTCACAGAAAGCACCGGCCGAGTAATTTCTCTCACTACGTTCGAGAAATGCACCGGCCGAGACTCCCGCGAGCAACGCGAGCGGGAGTCAGGCCGGTGCACGACCGAAGGGAGTGCACCGGCCGAGATTTGAACTCGGGTTGCAACCATGGCAAGGTTGCGTGATACCACTACACTACCGGTGCGTGCTTCGCAACTGGAGATGGTCGGGTCGAATATTTAAATCTGTCACATCGCGACGGCGACCCGATCGAGACGATCCGGTCCCGAATCTCTGGGCGGTCACGCGACGGTCGCTCGGCGGTAGAGGGTCGGTCGAAGGCGGGTCGATCGGCGGGCTGCGGCTCGGATCGTCGCCGTCGCGTGGGCGGTTTCCAAAGGTCTTTGCCCTTGCCTGCCGAACGGATCGGTAATGGACGATGTCGCGCGGGCGCGTGATGCCGCACGCGAGGCGCTCGCGAACGTCGAGCCCGAACGCCTCCGTGAGACCCTCGACGACCGACTCGCCGACGCCGCGGTGACTCCCGGCGTCCTGTCGCTCGTCACCGCCCGCGCGCTCGACCCCGAGGTCGACCTCGAGACGGTCGTCGACCGGGCCGCCGGCGTCCAACTCATCTACGAGGGGCTCCGGCTCACCCGCTGGCTCGCCCACGAGGAGCCGTGGGCGACCGCGGCAACCCGCGAGTCGGACATCGACGCCGACATGGACGTGTTGGCCGCGGACGTGCTCGTCTCCCGCGGCTTCTCGCTTCTCGCACACACCGGCGCGGCGGGCGCCGCCGTCGAGGTCGTGCGCGCGTTCGGCCGCGACCAGACCCGCCGCGGGGAGGAGGGGCTCGACCCCGCCGAGGCGACGGCGCTCGACCGGAACCTCGAGGTCGACGCCCTCGAACTCGCGGTCGTCGCGGGCACTACCGCGGTCGGCGGCGACCCGCCGGCGGAACTGCTCGAGTACGCCCGCGAGCTCGCCGCCGACTGCGACCGGGAGTTCCCGCCGCCGGGACGGGCGCTCCCCGAGACGACCGCCGACCGCATCGCCGACATCTCCGACCGCGCCGTGAGCGCGACGGATCGCTAGACGCGGAACCCGACGACACCGACGGCTTGAATCGAAACCCCTAAAGTCGGTTCCGGTCAACGACGTATTGCGCGCCTGGGTAGCTTAGCGGTAAAGCGCGTCCTTGGTAAGGACGAGACCCCGGGTTCAAATCCCGGCCTAGGCTTGTTCTGCCGTACACTCCTTGTACGCACAGTTTTATATCTACACTCATCTGAATTAAACCCGTTCAAGATTCGCGTCTCTCGCTAAACGGGGCATCCCTCGCCGTATTGCGATTCGGGAGAGTATCAGGGCACACAAACTAATTCACAGACTGCGGTGGGATAGACCCGAGATCGGCCAGGGGCGCGTCCTCTCAAAGGACACCACGGATTTCGCTGATCTACGCTCACAGAGGAATGACTGAATCTTAGTCAGGAATGTAATAGAACACCCTCGATTCGGTTATCCACGACGAGTACGCGGCGAGTGAGCCTCCGCCGAAACGACTATCGGTAAGACCAGCGTATTACGTCTATATGTCTGAAGCGGCTACAAACGACGACGGCGGAGACGACATCACCACGGTGAATTTCAAACTCACCGAGTCGTTCCTCGAACGGATAGACGATACGTGGCAGGGACGCGGGTTCAACAGTCGGAGCGAGTTCATTCGGTACACGCTTCGGGACGCCGTCGAGTTCCCGACGTTCGACCGCGACGAACTCGTCGCCCTGCTCGAAGCCGAGGAGGACATCCGCGAGGGGCGAACGACGAGCGCCGAGGAAGCCCGTGAGCGGTTCGGCACGAGCGATGAGTGACGACGGGTAGACGTGGGAACTTTCCTCGACCGCCGAAGACGACCTCGACGGACTGTCCCCCGCCGACCAGGACCGGATACTCGACAAGCTCGATGAAATCGTCTCCTCGCCGTGGCGCGACCCGCCGGACTACGGCGAGCCGCTCCAGAACAGCCCGTACAAGAAGATACGCATCGGGGAGTTCCGGCTCTCAGTGAGCTTCCGCCAGGACGACCGACGGCTCGTCGTCGCACGTATCAAGCGTCGTGGCGGCGCGTACATCGCTGACGACGATTAAACGACCACCCGACCGACTCACTCCCCGTCGAGCAACTCTTCGTCGATCGGGTCCTCGATGTCGCCCGTGATCGCCTCCAGGAGGTCGGTCACGGTCACCATGCCGACGACCTCGCCCTCGTCGATCACGAGCGCGAGCTCCTGGCTCTCGGCCTGAAACAGGTCGATCGCGTCGCTCACGTCGGTGTCCGGCGAGAGCGTCACCGGCGGGGCCGCGAACTCGGCGAAGTCGACGTCGCCGGCGGCCAGCGCCGCTCGACGTCTGAGGAGGACGGGGGTGTAGACGATGCCGCGGAAGTCGGCTGGGTCGCTCCCGATCAGGGGGTAGCGGGTGTGCGGGCGGTCGGCCATCCGGTCGAGCGTCGTCTCCGGGTCGTCCTCGGTCGACAGGAACACCACCTCCGAGGGCGGTACCATCACGTCGCTCACCGGCTGCTCCCCGATGGCGAGCGCGTTCATCACCTCCTCGCGGCGCTCGGCCGGGAGGTCGCCCTCCTCGAGGACCGACCCGAGGCGCTGGCGGAGCTGCGCGCGCGACTCGATCACGTCCTCCTCGGTCTCGAGCCACGCGCCCGTCATCTCGATGCCGAACAGCCGGAGCGTGGCCTTGGCGATCCCGTCGCCGAGCGTGATGATCGGGGAGATGATCCAGTTGAACCAGTAGAGCGGCGCGGCCCCGTACCGACAGACCATCCGCGAGCGCTCGACGCCGAGGTACGTCGGCGTCTGCTCGCCGTGCGTGAGGTGGAGCAGGTTGATGATCCCGAACGCGAGGAGCGCGCCCGCGCCGATCGACGCGAGCGGCGTGCCGACGAAGTAGGGCTCGAAGAGCGCGGCCAGCGCCGGCTCCGCCACGATCCCGACCGCGATGCTGGAGGCGGTGATCCCGACCTGACACGTCGTCAGGTAGATCTCGAGGTCGTTCGTCATCTCCCAGGCGCGTTCGAGCGCCGGGGTGCCGTCGACGAACTCCTCCTCGGTGAACTGCCGGGCCCGAGTCAACGCGAACTCGATCGCCACGAAGAAGCCGTTCGCCAGAATCAACAGCGCGCCCGCGACGAGCCGGATCGCGAGTTCGAGCGGGGTCATCACGTCGCGGTATGCTCGTCCGGCGGTATATATTCGGGTGGACGCGTCGCTCGATCCGCCGCGTCGGTTTTCACGGGGGACAGACATATTACCGAGGCTCGCCCGGATACGCACGGGAGAGTATCATGACGGATCCGGAGTCGCTGCGCGCGTTCTTCGAGGAGATCGAGGCCCCCGATCGCTCCCTCGTCGTGCTCAACCGGTCGTCGCCGGACCCGGTCCGGGGGCTGCTCGACTCGCTGCTCGAGGGCCAGCCCGTGTCGATACGCAACGCGGAGGTGCCCGACGGCGACGACGACGTGGTCGCGCTGATCGAGGACGGCGAGGTGCTCGCGCAGTCGACGCTCGACGACCTGCTGGAGTCGGTGCTTCTGATCAACTCGGACCTCTATCGGACGGGCGCGATCGACCTCGGGGAGGTGGAACTCCCCGACGTGCTCCGCGGGCTCGACGAGATGCCGTTCAGGGTCCGGGGGTACCCCGAGTCCAACAAGGAGAAGCTGCTCTTGATCGTCATCTCGCGGGTGATAGAGCGGATCGCGAACGAGACGGGCGGCGGGACGCTCCGGGCGTCGTTCCAGCGACTCTCGAGGCTCAGAGACGAGCGCGGCACTTACGAGGTGTACGAGTCGGTCGCGCGAAGCGGCGTCGACGTCCACGTCTACGGGATGGACGACGCCGAGCCCGCCGAGGAGCTGCCGGCGACGGTTCACACGGGCTCGTCGTACCCGTATCGCCGGTCGTGGTTCGTGGTCTTCACCCCGCCGGGAAAGAGCGACCCCGAGAGCGGGACGGACGACTGGGACGGGAGCGACATCGGGAACGGGAGCGACGGAGAAAACGGCGACCACGCCGCGCTCGTCGCGCTGGAGGACGAGCCCAACGTCTGGGACGGCTTCTGGACGTTCCGTCCCGAACTCGTGTCCCGGATCGACCGCTACATCGCCGATCACGTCTGAGCCGGTCACGTGCCGCGCCTCCGCGGCGGCCGACGGGGTGTCCCTCCGTAACATATTATACCGGCGGGGAATTTTTCACGGCATGGCAAATCGACACGAAGCCGCCGACGCGAGTCGGCGTCTCGGCCGGCGGAACCTCCTCGCGACGATCGGGGCCGCGGGGACCGCCGGGTTCGCCGGGTGCGGTGGGCAGGGGGCCACCGAACCCTCGGAGTCCGACGGCTCCGACGCGGACGACGGCGGGCTGTTTCCCCTCCAGGTCCGTCTCGAGACCGGCGGGACGGACGAGCGGATCCGGATGGTCGAGCTCATCGCGGAGTCCCTCCAGCAGACCGGGTACTTCGAGACGGAGGTGGAGACCTACGAGTGGAACGCCTACCTCGACCGGGTGATCAATCCGGCGTACCAGGAGAACGGCTACCTCCCCGCCATCGGCCTCTCCGGGACGTTCAACCCCCACAGCTTCTGTAACGTGATCCACAACTCGGCGAACGTCGGCGCGTGCTGTAACCTGACGGGCATCTCGGACCCCGAGCTGGACGAGCTGCTCGCCTCCGCCCGGTACGGGATCGATGTCGTCGAGGACCCGCAGCTCCGCGCGGAGACGTACGACGAGATCTGGCGGACCCTCGCCGAGGAGCGGTACACCTCCTTCACCCACTTCGGCGTGGAGACCGCCGTGACCAGCGCGGCCGTCCACGGGTTCGGGGTGTGGCCGTTCCAGGAGGGGCTCTTCGGCTACGCCCTGTTCTCCCCACAGGACGGGCAGGTCGCCTGGATCGACCGGGAGAATCCGGCCGGCGAGTCCGACCTCGCGGACCTCGTGACGGGCGGGACGCTGACGGGGGCGGTCTCGACGAACCCGAGCTCGTTCGACCCGCCCCACAGCAGCGACACCACGTCGACGATGCTCCAGAACCTCCTCTTCGAGGGGCTCGTCGTCAACGACGCGGAGGGAAACGTCCACCCGTGGCTCGCCGAGCGCTACGAGCTTCTCGACGTTCGAGACGTCGGTCGTGCCGCCTACGAGGAGTACATGCGCACCGTGGGGACCACGGCGGAGGGCGCGGTCGACGCCGACGAGCAGGTGATCGTCCGACACCCCGAGGACGATCCCGCGGCCGACGACGAGGTCCGCGTCCTGCTGCCCGAGGACGCGCGCGAGGCGGCCGCGGACGGGACGTACGGGATGCGGTTCCGCTACGAGCTCCACGAGGGCGTCGCGTTCCACGACGGGAGCGAGCTGACCGCCGAGGACGTCGTCGCGAGCTACGAGTACTACGAGAACTCGGCGACCGCCCCGCAGACGTTCGACTCCGTTCTCGCCGCCGTCGCGGTCGACGACTACGTCGTCGACGTGTACGCGCAGGTCCCCGACGCGGAGGCGGAACGCGAGCTGCCGGGGATATTCGTCCTCAGCGCGGACCAGATCGCCGCCGTCGAGAAGGGCGGTATCGACCCGCGCGAGGGGGTCACGCCGATCGGAACCGGGCCGTACGAGTTCGGCGAGTTCGTCGACGAGGAGTACCTCGAGGTCTCGCGGTTCGACGACTACTGGGTCGGATCGCGGGGGATCGCGGAGGCGTTCGCGTGGTTCGACGGCCTGGACGCCTTCCCGGACGGCCCCGCGATCGACGCCGTCGAGGTGGAGGTCGTCCCCGACGACGCGACGCGGACGGGCGCGCTCCGGAACGGCGAGGTCGACCTGACCTACGACGTCGCGAGCGGGACGCTCGAGGACTTCGACGACGCCGACGACTTCCTCGTACACGCCGTCGAGGCGGGCGGATACGACTACCTCCAGTATCCGGTGAACGTCGAGCCGTGGGACGACCCCCGGCTCCGGGAGGCCGTCAACCACCTCGTTCCCCGTCAGCGGATCGTCGACAACGTGTTGAACGGGTGGGCCGAGCCCGCCTGGACGCCCATCCCGCAGATCGCCCGCGGATCGGGGACGGCCGACTACGAGGCGCTCGAGGACGCCGTCAGGCCGCTGAACGAGTACGACGTCGAGCGGGCGGAGGAGCTGCTCGACGAGATGGCCGCCGAGTACGGCGAGTCGTCGTGACCGCGGAGCCCGCCAGATGAGTCTCAGACGGTTCGTCCTCCGGCGCGCCCTCGCCGTGGTCCCGGTGCTGTTCGGCGTGTCGGCGGTCACCTTCGGGCTGTTCCACCTGACGCCCGGCGACCCGGTCTCGCAGGTGGTCGCGTTGAACCCGGACGTGAGCGCGGCCGAGGAGGCGCGCCTCCGCGAGCGGTGGGGGCTCTCGGGGCCGGTGTGGCGGCAGTATCTCGAGTGGCTCTCGAACGTGCTGGTCGGCGACTTCGGCCGGGAGATCCGGACGGGGCGGGCGGTCTCGGGGATCGTGTGGCGTCGGCTTCCCGAGACGATCGCCTTGGGGATCTTCGGCTGGCTCTTCGCGGTCGCGATCGCGATCCCGACGGGGATCTACGCGGCGGTGAACAAGGGGAAACTCGGCGACGTCGCGAGCCGCGTGCTGGCGCTGTCGGGGGTCTCGATCCCGAACTTCTGGCTCGGCCTGCTGTTGATCCTCGTCTTCTCGCTGTACCTCGGGCTGTTCCCGGTGTTACCCCCCTCGCGGCTGCCGCTGTATCACCCGGAGACGCTCCGGTACCTCCTGTTGCCGGGGGTGACGGTCGGGACCGCGGCGGCCGCGAGCCTCATGCGCGTGATGCGGACGTCGATGGCCGAGGAGCTGAACGCGGAGTACGTCACCGCGGCGCGCGCGAGGGGCCTGCCCGAGCGCACGGTCGTGTTCAAACACGTCCTGCGGAACTCGCTCGTCTCGGTGGTCACGCTCGCGGCCACGCTGACGGCCGGCATCGTCGCCGGCTCGGTCGTCGTCGAGAGCGTGTTCAACTGGCCCGGACTCGGTTCCGAGTTCGTTCAAGCGATCGATCGGCGGGAGGTCAACGTCGTGATGGCGATCACGCTCGTGACCGCCGTCGCCGTCGTGGTCGCGAACTTCCTCGCGGACGTCCTGTACGCCGTGCTCGACCCGAGGATCAGGTATGACTGAGGACGGAGAGCGCGGTGCCGACTCGGAGGGCAGCCGGGCGACCGACTCGGAGGGGAGCCCGTCGGTCGGATCGGGCGAGAACCGAACGCGAAGCCGGACCGCGACGCGGGGGCGGCTCCGGATCGTCGGGTTCGACGCGGACCACGTCCGCGACCGCGAGTCGCTCGCCGAGCGGCGCGAGAGGGACGGCACGCCCGGCGAAAGCCGGGGAACGCCCGGCGAGAGCGACGACCGCGCGAACGCAGAGGGAGTGACGAACGGCGCGGCAGCCGGCCGGTGGCGACGCGGGCTCCGGCGGTTCCGGCGGAACCGTTCGGCGATGGTCGCGCTCGCGGTCGTCGTCGCGATGGCGCTCGTCTCGCTTCTCGCGCGGCCCGTCGAGGTCTTCGGCGTGGTCGTCCAGCCGTTCGCGCTCGCGCCCTACGACCCGACGACGATCCTCTACCTCTCCGTGGACCCGAGCGTGAGCCCGTACGACCCGCCCTCGGCGCGGTTCCCGATGGGCGTCGACGGCGCGGGACGCGACCTGTTCTCGCGGGTCCTCGTCGGCGGGCGCTACAGCATCTCGATCGGGTTCGTGGTCGTCGGACTGACGGCGACGTTCGGGCTGGCCTACGGGGCGGTCTCGGGATACTACGGCGGGGCGGTCGACGAGGTCATGATGCGGGTCGTCGACGTGGTCTTCGCGTTCCCCGGCCTCGTGTTGGCGCTCGTCGTCGTCGCCACCCTCGGCGGGGGGTACTGGCAGCTGGTGCTCGCGTTCAGCCTCTTCGGGTGGGCCGGCTACGCCCGACTCGTCCGGGGTGAGGTGTTGTCGATCGCGGAGCGCGACTACGTGCTGGCGGCGAAGGCGGTCGGCGCGCGCGACCGCGGCGTCATCCGCCGACACGTGGCGCCGAACGCGCTGTCGCCGCTCGTCGTGTTGGCGTCGCTCAACGTCGGCAGCGTCGTGATCGGCGTCGCCGCGCTCGGCTTCCTCGGGCTCGGGATGGACCCGAGCACCGCCGAGTGGGGAACGATGCTCGACGCGACGCGCGAGACGCTGATCCAGGGGCCGGGCGGGGCGATCCCGTGGTGGGCGACGGTGTACCCCGGCGCGGCGATCTTCGTCTTCGTGCTGGCGATGAACGTGATCGGCGACGGGATCAACGACGCGCTCGACGCGCGCGAGATCGGCGTGGCCCGCGGGGCAAGCGGGGGCCACGGGGATCCGCGTGACGGCGGGGGGAACCGCGAGAGCCGGGGTGGCGAGCCGTGACCGCCCTGCTCGAGGTCGAGGACCTGACGGTCCGCTTTTACACCGAGGAGGGCGTCGTGACCGCGGTCGACGGGCTCTCCTACCGGGTCGAGGCCGCGGAGACGTTCGGCGTCGTCGGGGAGAGCGGGGCGGGAAAGAGCGTGGCCGCGCTGTCGGTGCTCGGGCTGATCGACCGACCCGGACGGATCGAAGGCGGCGAGGTCCGGTTCAAGGGCGAGGACCTCCTGTCGATGGACGAGTCCGCGCTCCGGTCGGTCCGCGGCGACGAGATCGGCGTGGTCTTTCAGGACGCCCGCGCCGCGTTGAACCCCGTCTACACCGTCGGCGAGCAGATCGCCGAGACGATCGAACACCACCTGGGATACGATCCGGCGGTGGCGAAGGCGCGGGCGATACGCCTGCTCGACCGCGTCGGGATCGCCGATCCGGCGGCCCGATACTCGGCGTACCCCCACGAGTTCTCCGGCGGGATGTGTCAGCGCGCGACGATCGCGATGGCGCTGTCGTGCGATCCGGACCTGATAATCGCCGACGAGCCGACGACCGCCCTCGACGTCACCGTCGAGGCGCGGATCCTGGATCTGCTCGCCGAACTGGCCGACGAGTTCGACGTCGCCGTCCAGCTCATCACCCACGATCTCGGGGTGATCGCCGGGACCTGTGACCGGGCGATGGTGATGTACGCGGGCGAGGCCGTCGAGACGGCTCCGGTCGAGGAGCTGTACTACGACCCGAAACACCCGTACACCGCGGGCCTCATGAGCGCGATCCCGCGGATCGGCGACGACCGCGACCGGCTCGCGACGATCCCGGGGACGATGCCGGACCTGATCGAGGTCCCCTCCGGCTGTCGGTTCCACCCGCGGTGCCCCTTCGCCGAGGAGGCGTGTACCCGGACGCATCCCTCCTTCGTCGACCCCGAGACGGGCGAGGCGGCGACGCTCGACGACGACCGCGCGGCCGCCTGCCTCGAGTACACGGAGGGGCTCTCGGGCGGGCTGGACTACTCGGTGGAGGTCGACGGCGAGAGGGGGAGGGGGTCCGGCGGCCCGGACGCGGAGACGGAGAGGGACGCCGAACGCGACGAGGGTGGTCTCGATGAGTGACGGCGACGCCGGCGACGCCAGCGACGCCGGCGAACCGGTCCTCCGCGTCGAGGGCGTGAAGACGCACTACGACTCGACCGGCGGGTTCCTCGACCGGCTGCTCGGGCGGTCGCGGCGGGTGCGGGCGGTCGACGGCGTGGACTTCGAGCTTCGCGCGGGCGAGACGCTCGGCGTCGTCGGCGAGTCCGGCTGCGGGAAGACGACCCTCGGTCGGAGCGTGCTCCGGCTGGTCGAGCCGACGGCCGGCTCCGTGTATCACCGCGGCGAGGACCTGACGGCGCTGTCGAGCGCCGCGCTCCGCGACCGCCGGAAGGACCTCCAGTACGTCTTTCAGGACCCGCTCTCGAGTCTGGATCCCCGCCTCACCGCCGGCGACGTCGTCGGCGAGCCGCTCGACGTCCACGGGCTCGCGACGGGCACGGAGCGCGACGCGCGGGTCCGCGAGCTGTTGGAGACGGTCGGGCTGAAGCCGAGTCACGCCGCCCGGTACCCACACGAGTTCTCCGGCGGGCAGCGCCAGCGGCTCGGGATCGCCCGCGCGCTCGCGGTCGACCCCGAGGTGATCGTCTGTGACGAGCCGGTGAGCGCGCTCGACGCCAGCGTCCAGGCGCAGATCCTCAACCTCCTCTCGGACCTCCAGGCGGAGTTCGGGCTCGCGTACGTGTTCATCGCCCACGACCTGCGCGTGATCGAGCACGTCTCCGACCGGGTGGCCGTAATGTACCTCGGCGAGTTCGTCGAGCGCGGGCCGACCGAGGCGGTGTTCGAACCGCCGTACCACCCGTACACCGAGGCGCTGCTCTCCGCGATCCCCGAGCCCGACCCGCTGTGGGAGGGCGACGGGATCCGCCTCGAGGGGACGGTCCCGTCACCGGTCGATCCCCCCTCAGGCTGTCGGTTCCACACCCGGTGTCCGCGGCTCGTCCCGGCCGCCGAGTACGACCTCCCCGGGGAGGTCTGGCGCTCCCTGACGGACCTGAAACGTCGGACGAGGGAGGCCGACGGCGTGGCGTCCCTGACGGCGGTGAGCCCGTCGGGAGAGGCAGGCGGATCGCCGGCCGGAGACGACGCCGTCGATCCCTTCGATCCGACCAGTCCCGGCGATCCGACCGACTCCACCAGCCCGGCCGACTCGACCGGCCCGGCCGATCCGACCGAGGTCCCCCGGGAGACGTTCGACGCGCTGGTTCGCGAGGAGTTCGGCCTCCCCGAGCCGCTCCCGGACGCCGACGCGGAGGCGACCGTCGCCGACGCGATCGGCGCGCTCCACGACCACCGGATCGACGAGGCCGCGGAACTGCTCGACGCCGCGTTCGTCTCGCCCTGCGAGCGCCACCATCCGACGGAGTACCAGGTCGGCACGGACCACGGGATCGCGTGTCTCCGGTACGACGACGGGTTCGACGAGGAGACCGGAACGTTCGCTGACGGGGCGGAGCCGACCGGATCGGAGCCGACCGGGTCGGCGGAGTAGGTCGTCGCCGGCGGATCCGTTTCGCCGTCCCCGGCGGATCCGTTTAGGTCCCCCGCGCCCAATCCCGTCCGATGCGACGGATCTACGAGTCGGACGCGCTCCGGCGCGACGACGACGACCCGCACGCGCCGGCGGAACGGGAAGACGAGGGAGCGATCCAGGCGCTGCGCTCGGTCCCCGCGACGGCGCTCAGCGACCGTCTCGTCCCCCGCGGGCTGCGTCATCGGTTCGTCTCCGTCGACGTTGAGACGCCGCGGCGGGAGTTCGCGGTCGGCGAGCCGGTCCCGTTCGTCGTCACCTTCCGCAACCGGGTCCCGTTCCCGGTGTCGATCGCGACCGCGTCGCCGCTGCCGTGGGTCTGGACCGTCGACGGCGACGTCGAGGCCGCGGCCGCGGACGTTTCCCTCCGCGACCCGCCCGACGAGCCGGGTCGGTTCGCGTTCGACCGCGGCGAGCGAAAGCGCTTCCGCAGGCGGTGGGACGGGCTGTTTCGGGTGAGCGACTCGGAGTGGGTCCCGGCCGAGCCCGGCGAGCACGTCATCGGGGCGGCGGCGAACGTCGCGGACGCGGGCGCGAAGGGGTTGCGCGCGGAGACGACGGTCCGGCTCGTGGAGTGACGGCTCGCGAAGTGACGATTCGTTCGTGGGGAACCCGGCGTCGCCGGCACCCGGCGGCAGTGTTGAGATAAGGTCGAAGGATGAGGCGGTCAAAAGATCGAGTGGTCTATGCTCTCGTTCGACCGCCTCAGCGAGGATAGCGGTTGTATCGAGTTAGATTTTCTGGAGCGAGAGGCGACACCCGAGCCAGCGATGAAGCTCGGTATCCGACTCCATTTGGCTGGGTTATCACTTTCGGATACCGTCTCATTTCTTGAAAAGTTGGGTGTCGATCGGCATCGAACCACCGTCCATCGGTGGGTACAGAAAGCCGACCTACAGCCGACAGACGGTGCCGATCCGAATCACGTTGCGGTCGATGAAACCGTGATTCAGCTCAATTCTGAACAATATTGGCTGTACGCTGCTGTCGATCCCGATACGAACCGCCTGCTCCACGTTCGGCTCTACCCGACGAGAACAAACGCGATCTCCTCGATGTTTCTCTCTGAATTGCGTGAGAAACATCAGGTGGACGACGCGGTCTTTCTCGTCGATGGTGCTCCGTGGTTACAGGCAGCCTGCCATCGTCACGGGCTCCGATTCCAACACGTCACACATGGGAATCGGAATGCCGTCGAACGTGTCTTTCGTGAAGTAAAACGCCGAACAAACCAATTCTCAAATACGTTTAGCCACGTCGAAGCGAAGACCGCCGAAAATTGGTTACAAGCGTTCGCCTTCGCATGGAATCAGCTTATCTAAACACTACCCCGACACGGCCAACGTTTACGGTTCTCACACCCGTGGGAGACGTATGCATCCACGCACCCGTCCGGTCGCACGGCCGATCGCGCGGACGGCTCGACCTCGACGCCGGGCGGTCGATCGATCCGGACCCGCCCCCCGGGGTCGATCCCGGCGATGACCGCGCGCCGACTGCGGTTCACCGAACCACGGACGATCGAGGTTGAGTCGGTCCCGGAGCCGGTTCCGGAGAGCGACGAGGTCCGCGTGCGGACGACCGTCTCGGCGATCAGCTCCGGCACGGAGCGGCTCGTCTACCGCGGGGAGGCACCGACGGACCTCCCGGCGGACCCGGCGCTGGAGTCGCTCGACGGCGACCTCTCGTTCCCGCTGTCGTACGGCTACGCCGCGGTCGGCGAGGTCGACGCGGTCGGCGAGGACGTCGATCCCGACTGGCTCGGCCGGCGAGCGTTCGCGTTCGAGCCGCACGCGAGCGCGTTCACGGCGTCGCCGGGAGACCTCCAACCGATCCCCGACGGGGTCACCGACGCGCAGGCCGCGCTGTTCCCGACCGTGGAGACCGCGGTCAACTTCCTCATGGACGGGAACCCCCGGATCGGCGAGCGCGTCGGCGTCTTCGGCCAGGGGATGATCGGCCTCGCGACGGCGGCGCTTCTGTCCGACGCGTCGCTCTCGGAGCTCGTCACCGTCGACGCCTGTCCCGCCCGCCGGGAGCGCTCCGAGCGGATCGGCGCGGACCGGAGCCTCTCCCCCGGAGCGGACGCGGTCGCGCGCCTCCGCGAGGGCGATCCGCCGGGACGGGACCTGACCTACGAGCTGAGCGGCGCGCCCGACGCCCTCGACGACGCGATCGCGGCCACCGGGTACGACGGGCGGGTCGTCGTCGGCTCGTGGTACGGGACGAAACCCGCCGAAGTCGACCTGGGGCGGACCTTTCACCGCGACCGGATCGCGATCGAGAGCAGCCAGGTGTCGACGATCGAGCCGGCGCTCCGGGGCCGCTGGTCGCTCGAGCGCCGCCGGGCGGTCGCCTGGGACCGGCTCGCGGGGCTCGATCTCGACCCGATACTCACCCACCGGATCCCGTTCGCGGAGGCCGCCGACGCGTACGAACTCCTCGAGGAGCGACCCGAGGAGGCCGTCGGCGTGCTGTTGACGTACTGACCGGTGTCGCGAGAAGCTTTCCGGATTCCCGCGACGCCGACTACCGGTCTGTGGGCGGTGGCGCGCCCGGGAGCGGGCCGGCGGCCCGCGACCGGAACACGAGGGACGCGGCGAGCGGAGCGAAGCGGAGGGAGCCGCAGCGAGGCGCTCCGCGCCTCTGGCAGCCGGCGGCGAAGCCGCCGGCGACGAGGCTGGGGAGGCGTGAGGTGCGGGGCTGTGCGGGGCGGGATTCAAAGGGGCAGTCGCGAGGCGTGCGCAAGCGATACAAGGACCGAGGACCGCAGCGAGCGTGCGCACGCCTCGCGACTGGGGCTTTGGCGATGGTCACCGCGCCAGCGACTACGCACCATCGGGAAGTCCGTATCGACCGATCTCGCGCCGACCGATCTACTCCCCGACTACCGTCTCGTAGCTCGCGGCCGCGCTCTCGTCTTCCCACATCGTGACGCTCGCCGTCTCGATCCCCTCGGTCTCGATCCCCTCGAGCAGCCGGTCACAGAAGACGCGGGCGAACCGCTCGACGCTCGGGTTGTACCCCTCGAAGCGCGGGCGGTCGTTGAGCGTCGCGTCGGCGTACTCGTCGACGAGCTCGTCGATCCGCCCGGCGAGGTCGTCGATGTCGACGAGGTAGTCGTGTTCGTTCAGCTCGGGGCCGGCCACCTCGACGTCGACCTCGAAGCGGTGGGAGTGGAGTTCGTTCTCCGGGCCGGCGTCCGGCACGGTCAGGAAGTGCTGGGCGACGAACCGCCGGGA
The DNA here is from genome assembly GCF_001542905.1 of Halorubrum aethiopicum. Lineage (NCBI taxonomy): Archaea > Methanobacteriati > Methanobacteriota > Halobacteria > Halobacteriales > Haloferacaceae > Halorubrum > Halorubrum aethiopicum. The sequence continues at coordinate 291,181 of NZ_LOAJ01000001.1, forward strand.
GACGCGAACCGAGTACACGGGATCACCACGGACCGAGCGATCAAAAGCGTGTCCCCGCTCGTACGGAGACGATTCGAGTATACGCCACCGTAAAGGGACTCTCATGGCTCCTTCGTACTGATCGAGGGACGCGATCGCGACGAACACCGCCAAAGCCCCAGCCGCCCCGCATCCGTACCTCACACCTCCCCAGCCTCGCTGCTCGCGCGTTCGCGCTCGCAGCGTCCCTCGCGCAGTGCTGCTCGGCTGCAAAGCGGCCTCGCAGGCACGCGCCACCGCACTTCCGTTCGGCGTCTCCGGATCACTCGAACGACCACCGACGTTCCCGCGACGAACACGAGGTTTTTATCGGACTACGGAGACCGGGAACTCGATGGACCCGATCGTCATCGTCGGCGGCGGCATCGTCGGCGCGAGCCTCGCGTATCGCCTGCGCGACCACCCCCGCCCGGTCGCGCTCTACGAGCGCGACGCGCTCGGCTCCGGGACCACCGGCGACTCCGTGGCGATCTTCGTCCGCCACCAGTCGCGTCCCGACCCGCTGAGCCACGAGCTGCGCGAGCGCGCGTGGGAGCACTACGAGCCGCTGATCGAGGACGGCACCCTCGACTTCGAGCGGATCGGGACGCTCGACGTCGCCCGGACCGACCGGGGGCTGGCCGACCGCCGCGAGGCCGCGGAGGCGCTCTCCGAGTTCGGGGTCGAGGCGTCGATCCTCGAGCCGGCCGAGCTCGCCGACCACGGGCTCGACCCCGACGCGGTCACCGGCGCGATGTGGACCCCGAACGACGGCTACCTCGACCCCGCGGAGATCGTCCAACACTACGTCCGCGAGGCGACCGCGGGCGACGGCGGCGTCACGGTCGAGACCGGTACCGCCGTGACGGACCTCCGCGTCGAGGACGGCGCGGTCGTCGGGATCGAGACGGCGAACGGCACGCGACCGGCCGCCACGGTGGTGAACGCGGCGGGGCCGTGGGCCCCGGCCGTGAACGACATGGCCGGCGTCTCGCTGCCGTTCCGACACAACCGCGGGCCGGTCGTCGTGCTCGGGAAGGAGGAGCCGTTCTCGCTCCCCTTCGTCCAGTTCGGCGACGGGCTCTACGTCCGCGGCGAGGGGCGAACTCAGGCGTTCGGCGGGCGCTTCGGCGCGAGCTACGAGGACGCCGGACGCCTCGATCCGACCGACGCCCGATCGGTCGATCACGACTTCTACCTCGAGATCGGCGAGCGGATCGAGACCGCGATCCCGCGGCTCGAGGGGGCCGAGGTCGTCGCCGACTGGGTCGGGGTCCGGACGCTCACGCCCGACGGCGTCCCGGCCGTCGGCGAGTCGGCGGTCGACGGCTTCTACCTCGCCGCCGGCATGAACGGCCTCGGCGTCACGCTCGCGCCCGCGATCGGGGAGTTCCTCGCGAAGCGGATCGCCGGCGAGTCGGTCGATCCCGAGGTCGCGGCGTACCTGTCTCCGGACCGGTTCGCGTGACGGTCACGCGACGTTCACGTGACGTTCGCGTGACGTTCGGCGGAGTCGCCCACCCGTCGGAGCAGCCCTCCGCCGAAAGGGGTTTTCCCGGCGGTCCCCTGGTGAGACCGATGGGCCCGAGAGATCGCGTCGTCCGCCGGCTTCCGATCGACGGCGGCTGGATCCCGCTCGTCGCGCTGTGGGCGGTCCCGACCGGGATCGGCGCGGCGGGACTGCTCGCCGCCGGGCTCCCCCCCGTCGCGCTCGGCGGCGTCGCGCTCGGCGGGGCGGTCGCGGTCGCGGCGATCCGGGTCGCGACCGGGCGAGCCCGCGAGGCGGCCGGCGGGGAGCCGGTGACGGCGGCGACCGCGGTGACGACCCTCCGCGCGTCGGCGCTCGCGCTGCTCGGCGCGTACCTCGTCGTCGACCCGGCGGCGGGCGAGGCCGCGAGCGGCTGGCTCGCCGGCGGGCTGTTCGCGGTCGCGGCCGGCGGCGACGCGGTCGACGGCGCGGTCGCGCGCGCGACCGACGCCGTGACCGACCTCGGCGCGGAACTGGACGTGGAGGTCGACGGCGCGACCGTCCTCGTGGGCGCGACGGCCGCAGTGCTGGCCGGCGCGGCCCCGGTCGTGTTCCTCGCGGTCGGGCTCGCCCGGCCGCTCTTCGCCTACGGGCTCCGCCGACGACGACGACTGGGGCTCCCGACGCACGACCTGCGGCCGAGCCGGCTCCGTCGGCCGATCGGCGGAGCGACGATGCTCGCGACGTGGCTCGCGCTGTCACCGGTTCCGGGGGAGGGTCTCTCGCGGCTTCTCACGACCGCCGTGGCGGTGCCGGTCGTCGCCTCCTTCGCGCGCGACTGGCTCGTCGCCAGCGGCCGGCTGTGAGCAGGCCGTGAGTCCGATCGCGTGAGGACGCCCCGACCCCGGCTACGACTCCCGACGGTGCGGGATCACGACTCTCGACCGTACGGGATCACGACTCCCGACGGTACAGGACCACGAGCACCGCGATCAGGACGACCTGCGCGAGTTTGTCGGCCGCCGACATCGGGTTTATCGCCGGCGGCGCGGGGAGTCCGGGGCTGTTGAGGGCGTACCAGAGGACGATCTGACCGGCGGTGAAGGGGATCCCCAGCAGGTAGACCGTCGGCCGGAAGCGGTCGGTGAGGACGAACCAGACGCCGACCGAAAACCCCGCGGTCGCGACGAGGAAGGAGACGCCCATCGCCAGCGAGACGCCGAGCCCCGTCTCGAGGAAGTCGCCGAGGAACCCGACTCCCAACGCGAGGTGGACGAGCGCGCTCACGACCGCGGCGGCGATACCGACCCAGTGCGTCGAGGTGAGCGACCCCATTCGACCCGCGGTGGCGGTCGCGGACGTGTCGTCTACCATACCCCGCGTACGGGCCCCTCCCACATCGTTGTTTGGTACGACGGCGCATGGATCGTCGGGCGAGGGCGTCGAGGAGCGTCGGAGAGCGTCGAGGACGGCGTGACCCGTCGTCGGAAAAACCGGGGGAATGGGCACTCCACCCCGAGGTCGATCGGAGCGACGCGCCTGTCGATATCGACCGACCGAAGCGACTTATACCCGCGTCAGACGTGTGCCCTCCGTCCGACGAGCGTCCCACGTCGCGGGCGGCGGTCCGCCCCGCGAACCCGTCTCCCGCCCCCGTCGCCGCGCCGGCCGGAAGGTCGATACGTGCGGCGGACGACGGTCCGGGCATGACCTTCGGCGACCTGTTCGAGCGCGCGGCCGGCTACGACGTCGACGAGGAGGCGATATCGCGGGCGCTCGCGGAGCGGCGCGCGGAGCGGGGCACGGAAGAGGACGAGGACGCATGAGCGACGCCGGAACCGAGGCGCGACCCGACCCGAGTCCCGCCAGGGTCGTCGCCGACGCGGACGTGTTGGCGGCGGATCTCCTCGTCGGCGGGTCCGCCCGCGACGCGCTCGATCACCTCAGGCGACACGCCTGGACCACGCTCGTCGCCAGCGACGCCCTCCTCGACGACGCCGAGGCGGTCGTGGCCTCGCTCGCCGATCCGGATCTGGCGCGCGACTGGCGCGAGCGGGCGGCGGCCTGGCGCGAGCCCGTCACCCAGCCCGCGGGCGACCACCCGGCGCTGGCGTCGGCGTACCACGGCGGCGCGATGCAGGTGATCAGCCTCGATCCGGCGCTGACGAGCGCGGGCGCGGCCGCGGGGCTCGCGAGTCGGTTCCCCGTGAGCGTGCGCGAGCCGCGCGCGTTCGCGAGCGTGTTCTCGCCCGAGCGGCTCTACTCCGAGGTCGTCGGCGGGGAGTACCCCGGACCGGACCGGGACGCCCGGGAGTGGTGAGCCGGGTCGACCACGTACCGCGTCAGCGGTTCGCGTACCACTCCGCGAACTTCTCCAGCGCCCGGCCGCGGTGTGAGACCGCGTTCTTCCGTTCGGTGTCCATCTCCGCGAACGTCTCGCCGTCGTGTTCGAAGATGGGGTCGTAGCCGAACCCGCCGTCGCCGCGCGGGGCCACGATCCGGCCGGGAACGTACCCCTCGAACAGCTTGACGGGGAGGGGCCGGGGCTTTCCTGGTCGCCGTCGACGTCCCCGCTCTCGTCGTCTCCGCCCTCGTCGTCCCCGCCGCCATCGGCCTCCCTCTCGGGACCCGCGGCCGCGGCGGCGACGCGGTCGCCGCGGTCGACCGGGTCGGGGCTGGCGGCGAACCCCTCGCCGTCGCAGTACGCGAGGGTACACCGGAACGCGGCCCGGCGGTCCTCGAGGTCGCGGGCGATCTCCCAGACGCGGTCGATCCCGAGGGTGTCCTCCACGTACGAGGAGTAGGGGCCGGGGAAGCCGGAGAGCGCCTCGACGAACAGCCCCGCGTCGTCGACGAGGACGGGCTCGCCCGCCTCCCGGTACGCCTCGCGCGCGCCGCGCGCCGCGATCGGGCCGAGCTCGTCCGCCTGTATCTCCGCGTAGTCGAATTCCAACTGGCTGACCGAGCCGTCCGCCAGGTAGCTCTCCGCCTCGCGGACCTTGCCCGGGTTCGTCGTCACGTACCGCAGCATGTGACGAGGAGTCCGCCGGCGCGACGGGAATAGCCGTCGATGGGCCGCCGCCCGATCGGCGGCGGGCCGCGGAGGAGCCGGCGGCGACACGCTTTTTTCATATCGGCGAAACGTTCCGCATATGGCTGCCCTCCCCACGTTCGAGAAGAAGCGGCTCATGGGACTGGTCGCGGTGCTCTCGTTCGGGCTGACCTCGCTCTTCGCGGTGCTCGAACTCGGCGTGCTCGTCCCCGCGACGTTCGTGGTCGGCTTCCTGATCCTGCTCCCGGTGGTGGCGGTCCTCGGCGAGGACTTCCCGCTCGTCGAGCCCGCGGACGCGACGGCCGAGGCGGCGGCGACCGCGGACGCCGGGCAAGCGGGGAGCCGCGAGGACGACCCGGTCGCGACGCTCCGGCGGCGGTACGCGACCGGCGAGATCGACGAGGCGGAGTTCGAGCGGCGGCTCGACCGGCTGCTGGAGACCGAGGAGCTCGAGGGAACGGTCGACGGCGACGAAGCTCGGCGACGAGCGGACGAGCTGACGGAGATAGAGGCGGAGCTGGAGTCGAACTCCACGTCCCCGTGAAACTCGGGGGGGGGCTCGGGAGCCTCCCGCGGGGGATCGGAGCCGGAGCGGATCGCCTCTCGACGGGGACCGGGGACTCGGGGGACTACGCCGCGTCGGGGTCGAGACCGGTGATCTCGAAGCGTGCCCCGCCGGCCTCGCTCTCGGTCGCCCGCACCTCCCAGCCGTGCGCGTCGACGATCTCTCCGACGATCGCGAGGCCGAACCCGGTTCCGTCCGCGCGCGTCGAGTAGCCGGACTCGAAGACCCGTCCGCGCTCGCCGTCCGGGATCCCGGGCCCGTCGTCGGCGACGTAGAACCCGTCGTCCAGGTCGCCGACCGAGATCGTCACGTCGTCGCCGCCGTGCTCGACGCCGTTCCGGATCAGGTTCTCGAAGAGCTGTGCGAGCCGGTTCCGGTCGGCCCGAACCGTGCGGTCGACGGCGACGTCGAGCGTCGCCTCTCCGGTGTCCACGTTCTCCCAGCAGTCCCGGACGAGCGCGCCCAGATCGACCGGCGACGAGTCGGTCACGCCGCCTCCCTCGCGAGCCAACTCCAGCAGGTCGTCGATCAACGCCCCGATCCGGTCGTGTGCCTTCGCCACCGCGTCGAGGTGCTCGTCGTCACGCTCCGCGCGGGCGAGTTCGAGGTGACCCGAGGCCACGTTCAACGGGTTCCGGAGGTCGTGAGAGACGATGTTCGCGAACTCCGACAGCTGTTCGTTCTGCCGTTCCAGCTCCCGCTGGTGTGCGATCCGGTCGAGCGCGGTCGTCGTGTGCGCGGCGACGGTCTCCGCGAGCGAGACGTCCGCGTCGTCGAACGCGTCGGGGGTGGTCGACCCGATGAGGAGCACGCCGTGATCGTCGAGCGGGATGATGATCTCGCTCCTGACGGGCGTGTCCGGGTTGAACCGTTCGGGGACCGTCGAGAGGTCGTCGTGGATCACCGGCCGACCCGTCTCGAACGCCCTTCCGGCGAGTCCCTCCCCGGACGCGAAGGTCGGGGGTTCGCCGACGAGCTCCTCGGTCAGGTCCGTCCACGCGACCGGCACCAGCGTGTCGTCGTCCTCGTCGTGGAGGTGAATGGCGCTCGCCGGCATGTCGAGGACGTCGTGAACGGTCTCGACGGCGATCTCGGCGGCCCGTTCCGCCGTCTCGGCCCGCATGACCGACTGTGCGGTCTCGTGGAGCGCGTCGATGACCCGCGTGTACCGCTCCTGCCCGGTGACGTCCGTGATGAACCCCTCGAGGGCCTCCACGCGGCCGTCCTCGGTACGGATCCCCCGGCCGCGTTCCCACACCCACTTGATCTCCCCCTCCTTGGTGCGGATCCGGTAGGTGATCTCGAACGGCTCGCGGTCGTCGACCGCGGCCTGTATCGAACGCCAGACCCGCTCTCGGTCGTCGGGATGGATGATCCGCTCGCCGTAGATGTCGGTCCCGTCCTCCAGTTCGGACGAACGGTACCCCGTCAGAGCCGTCACTTCACCCCGAACGTCCTCCATCGGCCACCCGGGCTCGTTGACACACCGGTAGACCATTCCCGGCAGGTTGTCGACGAGCCGTTCGAGCCGTCGTTCGCGTCGCCTGTGCTCCGTGAGGTCCCGGCCGATCCCGATGAGCCCGATCAGATCGCCGTCGAGGTCGGTCAGACGCGACGCGGTGAACTCGTAGGGAACGCGGTCGCCGTCCGCCGTCAGAAGCGCGGATTCGACGGTCGTCTCCCTGGCGGCGAGCGCCTCGTCGATCGCGTCGTCGATCCGCTCCCGTTCGTCCTCGGGGAAGAGGTCGGTCGCCCGCATCCGCCCGATCGCCTCGTCCGTGTGACCGGTGACCGCCGTGAGGTGGTCGTTCCACCGGCGGAACGTCCCGTCGGCGTCGATGACGTAGAAGACGTCGTTGAGCGAATCGAGGGCCTGCTCGACGAAGTCGCGCTCCTCGCGAAGGCTCGCCCGCACCTCGAAGGAGTGGAGGACGTGGGCGACGTCGTTGCCGAGTTCGGCGAGGAGGTCGCGCTCGTTCGCGTCGAACGCGTTCGGGCGGTCGGCGTAGACCGCCAGCACGCCGTACAGGGTGTCCCGGTACTCGAGCGGGAGGGCGGCGACCGCCCGAAACCCGCGTTCGATCGCGTTCGCCTTCCACGGCTCGAACTCGGGGTCCTCGGCGACGTTCTGTGAGACGGCGACCCGCCGTTCGCGGACCGCCGTGCCGGCGGGCCCCTGCCCGGTGGCGCTCTCGTCCGTGGTGATGGTTATCCCGTCGAGGTACCCGCGTTCCGTGCCCGCGGACGTTCCCGGTTCGACGCGGTTCGTCTCGGGATCGACCTCGCCGATCCACGCGAACAGGTAGGGGTCGGAGTCGCTGAGGACCTCACAGACGCGAGCCTCCACCGCCGCCCGCGAGTCCGCGCGCACGATCGCCTGGTTGACGTCGCTGGCGAGCGTGCGGATGCGGTCGAGTTCGGCGGCCCGCCGGCGGGTCCGGTACTGCTCGACCGCGTTGGCGACGCGGTTCGCGAGGACGGCGTACTGGCTGGTTCCGCGCTCCTTCTGGAGGTAGTCCGTGACGCCGGCGGCGATCGCCTCGCTCGCGACCTCCTCGCTCCCCTTGCCCGTGTAGAGGAGGAAGGGGAGGTCCGGGTGCTCCTCGCGGACGGCCTCGAGGAACTCGATGCCGTTCCGGCCGGGCATGTCGTAGTCGGAGACCACGCAGTCGACGTCGCCGGCGGCGAGACGCTCTAACCCCTCGCTCGCGTTCGACGCCGTCTCGACGTCGATCCGGTCGTCCTCGCGTTCGAGGAAGGTCGCCGCCATCTCCGCGAGCTCCGGCTCGTCGTCGACGTGGAGGACACGGATCGCGTCGGAGGATGCGCTCATGGGCGGCCCGTCCCCCGGCGGTTGGACGCCGCGATAGATAAGATACGGGGGCGGCTGCCGCTCGGCCGGGAGGGTCCACGATCGATGGACAAGACTCTTGAACCGCACGCGCCAGGAACGGACGGACATGTTGGTAACCGGGACCGTGGTCGCCGACGCCGACACCGTCATCGAGGACGGCGCGGTCGCGATCGAGGACGGCGCGATCGCCGCGGTCGGCGAGGCGGACGCCCTCCGCGAGACGTACCCCGACCACGAGCGGCGGGCGTTCGACCTCGTCGCGCCCGGACTGGTCGGCGGGCACGTCCACTCCGTCCAGTCGCTCGGGCGGGGGATCGCCGACGACGACGCCCTCCTCGACTGGCTCTTCGACGCCGTGTTGCCGATGGAGGCGGCGATGGACGCGGAGGCGACCCGCGCCGCCGCCGAACTCGGCTACCTCGAGTGTCTCGAGTCGGGGACGACGACGGTCGTCGACCACCTCTCCGTGAACCACGCGGCCGAGGCGTTCGAGGCGGCGATCGAGACGGGGATCCGCGGACGGCTCGGCAAGGTGCTGATGGACAAGGAGTCGCCGGACGGCCTGCTCGAGGACACCGAGGAGGCGCTCGCGGAGAGCGAGGCGCTGATCGAGGCGTACCACGGCGCGGCCGGCGGCCGGGTGCGCTACGCGGTCACGCCGCGGTTCGCCGTCACCTGTAGCGAGGCGTGCCTGCGCGGCTGTCGCGACCTCGCGGACCGCCACGACGGGGTGACGATCCACACCCACGCCAGCGAGAACGAAGAGGAGATACAGGCGGTCGAGGCCGCCACCGGGAGACGGAACGTCCACTGGCTCGACGAGGTCGGGCTCACCGGGCCGGACGTGACGCTCGCCCACTGCGTCCACACCGACGAGAGCGAACGGGAGCTCCTCGCGGAGACGGACACCGTCGTCACGCACTGCCCCTCCTCGAACATGAAACTCGCCTCGGGGATCGCCCCGGTCCACGACTACCTCGACCGCGGGATCGCGGTCGCGCTCGGCAACGACGGGCCGCCGTGTAACAACACGCTCGATCCCTTCACGGAGATGCGGCAGGCGAGCCTCCTCGGGAAGGTGGACGCCCGCGACCCCACCAGACTCCCGGCGGAGGCGGTCCTCCGGATGGCGACGGAGAACGGCGCGCGCGCCGCCGGCTTCGATCGGATCGGCCGGCTCGCGCCGGGGTACGCGGCGGACGTGATCGGTCTCACGACCGAGAGGACGCGGGCGACCCCGCTCCACGACCCGCTCTCACACCTCGTGTACGCCGCCCACGGCGACGACGTGGTCTTCACGATGGTCGACGGCGAGGTCCGGTACGACGGCGGCGAGCACGTCGGGATCGACGCCGCGGCGGTCCGCGAGCGCGCGACCCGCCAGGCCGAGCGGGTCGTCGAGGCGGCCGGGATCGAGGGCTGACTCGGACGAGCGGGTCGCCGTCCCGCCACGACCCGGACGGCCGGCTCGCCGGAAGCGACGGAGTCAAAAACCGGATCCCACGAACGTCCGGTATGACACGAAAACGGAGGGGCGTTTCGTGAGCATCGGAACCGACGGGATCCGGCGGGCGAGCCGGATCGCGAGCAAGTACTTCGTCGTCTGGGTGCTCGTCGCCTCGGCGCTGGCGCTGTACTCGCCGGGGACGTTCACGCCGATCGCGCCGTACATCACGCCGCTTCTCGGGATCATCATGCTCGGGATGGGGCTCACGCTCGAGCCCGCGGACTTCAGGCGGCTCGTCGAGCGACCGCGCGACGTGGCGATCGGCGCGGTCGCCCAGTGGATCGTGATGCCGCTGGCGGCGTGGGGGCTCGTCGTCGCGTTCGACCTCCCGGACGCGCTCGCGGTCGGGCTGATCCTGGTCGGGGCCGCGCCCGGCGGCACCGCCTCGAACGTGATGACCTACCTGGGGAAAGGCGACGTTGCGCTCTCGGTGGCGATCACGACGGTCACCACGCTGGCCGCGCCGGTCGTCATGCCCGCCTGGGTCGTGTTCATCCTCGGCGAGAGCCTCCAGGTGACGTTCATGGAGATGTTCGTCACCATCGTCCAGATCGTCTTGATCCCGGTCGTGCTCGGGTTCGCGATCCGCTACGTCCTCGACCGGACGGCCCCGCGCGTCGCCGAGGTCGGTCTCGACGTGTTCCCGGCGGTGAGCGTCGCGGCCATCGTCGCCATCGTCGCCGCCGTGGTCGGCCTCAACGTCGAGAACATCCTGACCGCCGCGGCGCTGGCGTTCGCGGCCGTCGTGATCCACAACGCGGTCGGGCTCGGCTCGGGGTACGGAATCGGGAAGCTGACCGCGATGTCCGAGGACCGCGCCCGCGCCTGCGCGTTCGAGGTCGGCCTCCAGAACAGCGGGCTCGCGGTCGCGCTCGCCACCTCCTTCTTCAGCCCGGAGGCCGCGCTGATTCCGGCGCTGTTCTCGGTCTGGCACAACGTCTCGGGGCCGGCGCTGGCGAGCTACTTCTCGGCGAGCCCGCCCGCCGACGCCGCCGGGACGGAGCCGGCGACCGCGGACTGACCGGCCCGCGGCGTCGTCGGCTCCCGGGACGGCCGGGAGCCGTACCGCGATCGACCGCTAGGGAGACGATCTGAGCGAGGTGGGCGGTTCGGTCGACGACCCCGCCCACCGGACCGCGGTCGCGACGTCGTTGAACGCCTCGACCGCGATGTCCTCGGTGGCGATCGTTCGCTCGAGGTACTGCCGTTTCGACCGCTCCCCGACGACGGCGAAGCGCTCGACGCCGCGGGCGACGGCGATCTGCGTTGACTCGCGGAGCGCCCGCCGCCCCGCGTCCGAACACGGCCGACTCGTCCGCACGGCGATCACGATAGCCTCGACGTCGCGATCGACGATCAGGCTCCGCCACCGGTCGAGGAGCGCCTCACCGGCCGCGGGACTGATCCCCGTTCCGTGTGGAAACTCGACGACGAGGACGCCCTCGTCGACCCGCATCGACCATCGTTCACCCGGTTCCATGTCACCGGCTATCAGTTCGATCGAGATAAACGCTCGTGTGAATATATCAGAGATGATATCCAGAGAATCGGTGCGACCGCGGCGTGATAGACCCGATCCTTCGGAATACGAGCCACGGAGAGCACGAGAGCTCGACGGGAGACGACCGCCGGTTCTCGGTGCGCTGATTCTCGGCTCTCGAGATCGGCGGTCCGGCGTCGGGCGCGCCGCCCGCTCCGAGAGGTCCCGATCAGTCGCCCCCGTCCTCGGCGGCCGCGGGCGCGTCGCTCCCGGCCGGAAGGCCCTCGACCGCCGCGACGACGGCCTCGGCGAGCGCCTCGAAGTCGGCCGCGTCGGGGACCACGTCGACGTCCATCCCGAGGTCCGCCGCCGTCTCGGCGGTCGGCGGGCCGATCGCGCCGACGACCGCGTCGTTCGCGCCGGCCAGCGCCGCCCCCCGGATCCCCCGCTCGTCGGCGGCCGCGAGGAAGTGTTCGACCGTGAGCGAGGAGGTGAACGCGAGCGCGTCGAGGTCGCCGGCGGCGGCGAGGTCGGCGGAGTCGCCGGCGTCCGCCGGCCGCGTCAGCCGGTAGAGGACCGTCTCGGTGACGGCCGCGCCGGCGTCGCGGAGCCCGTCGAGCAGTACGCTGCTTCCGTGGTCCGAGCGGGCGACCTCGACGCGCTCGCCGTCGACCCGACCGCGAAGCGCCGCCACGAGACCCGCGGAGGTGTACTCCTCGGGGACCAGATCGACCGTCCAGCCGGCCTCGCGGGCGGCCGCCGCGGTCGACGGGCCGATGGCGACGAGCGTCGCGTCGCCGGGTTCCCAGCCGGCCGCCGCGGCGAGTTCGACGCCCGTCTTGCTCGTGAACACGACGAAGGCGGCGGCGTCGCCCGGGACCGCGCCCGTCGGCTCGACCGCGAGCATCGGGTCCGGAACGGGGCGGGCCCCGAGCGAGGCGAGGAGGTCGACCGCCTCGTCGATCCGCTCGTCGTCAGGGCGGAAGACGGCGACGCGTGGGCCGGAATCGTCGCCGGGGCGGTCCGCGTCGTCGCTCACGCGCCGTCACCTCCGGGGTCGGTCGGGTCCGCGTTCCGCAGGAAGGCGATCACGCGCTCGCGGGTTGCGGCCACCTCGCCGATCACGGTGATCGCGGGCGGCTCGATCCCGGCCTCGTCGCGGGCGTCGACGATCGTCTCCAGCGTGCCGGTCGCGACGCGCATGTCGGGCCACGTCGCGCGCTCGACGAGCGCGACCGGCGTCTCCGGGTCCATCCCCGCCTCGCGGAGCTCCGCGACGTAGGCGGGCAGCTTCCCGACGCCCATCAGGACGACGATCGTTCCCCCGGTGGCCGCGAGCGCGTCCCAGTCGACCGCGGACTCCTCTTTCGTCGGGTCCTCGTGGCCGGTGACGAACGAGACCGAGGAGGCGTGATCGCGGTGCGTGACGGGGATCCCGGCGACCGCCGGGCCGGCGACCGCGGAGGTGATCCCCGGGACGACCTCGAAGGGGACGCCCGCCTCGGCGAGGTGTTCGGCCTCCTCGCCGCCGCGCCCGAAGACGAACGGGTCGCCGCCCTTGAGCCGGACGACGCGTTTCCCCTCGCGGGCCAACTCGACCATGCGGCGGTTCGTGTACTCCTGTGGGGTCCACTCGCCGCCGGCGCGCTTGCCCACGTCCTCGCGTTTCGACTCGGGGATCTCGCCGAGGATCTCGGGGCCGGGCAGCTTGTCGTGGAGCACGACGTCCGCCTCCTCGATCAGCCGGGCCGCCTTCACGGTCAGGAGGTCCGGGTCGCCCGGCCCGGAGCCGACGAGGAACACCGTTCCGACCTCGTCGTCGTGGCTGGCGTCGTCGGCGGGACCCCGGTCGCGATCACCCGCCGACCCCGCCGCGTCCTCACTCATCCGCGTCGACCTCCTCGCGTGCCTCGGCGATCAGCTCCGCCGCGCCGCGGTCGGCGAGGTCGGCGGCGAACGACGCGGCCGCCGCCGCGTGCGACCGGATCGGGAGGTCGCGGGTGCCCTCGACCTCCTCCGTGCCGTCGGTCGAGAGCACGCGAACGCGGGTGTGGACGTGCTCGCCCTGAACGAGCGCCGAGACGCCGATCGGGGCGATACAGCCGCCGTTGAGCTCGGCGAGGACCGTCCGCTCGACGGTGGCCGCGACCCGCGTTTGCGGGTGATCGACCGCCGACCGCACCGCCTCGGCGACCTCGTCGTCCGCCGCGGTGACGGCGATAGCCCCCTGTCCGGCCGCGGGGACGAACTCCCCGCGGGAGAGCCGGGTCGTCCCGACCTCGTCGAGCAGGTTCGACCGGCGGAGCCCCGCCTCGGCCAACACGAGCGCGTCGTACCCGTCGTCCACCTTCCGCTCCATCGCCGAGCGCTCGAGGTCCGACAGCGAGTCGAACCACTCCTCGACGCTCTCGTCGAACTCCTCGTCGGGGTCGTCGGAGTCGTCCGCGTCGTCAGCCTCGTCCGCCGCGTCGCCGTCGCCCTCGGCGGTCAACGCGGCCTCCTCGCCGGCGGCGACCAGCCGTCGTTCGTGTTCGGCCTGGAGGCCGGGCGCGAGCAGCTTCTCGAGTCGGGTGTCGACGTTGCCCCGGATCGGCTCGACGACGAGGTCCGGGCGCGCCGCCAGGATCTGGGCGGTCCGCCGGAGCGAGCCGGTTCCGACGACGGCCCCGGAGGGGAGGTCGGCGAGCGCCCTCCCGTCGGGGTGGACGAGCACGTCGCCGGCGGCCGCGCGCTCGGGGACGCCCGCGACGACGAGGTCGTCCATCCCCTCGGTGGGGACGTCCTTCATGGAGTGGACGGCGAGGTCGGCGTCGCCCGCGAGGACCTCCTCGTCGAGCGCGCGGACGAACGCCCCGGTGCGGCCGAGCCGGTGGATCAACTCGTCGGGTATCTGGTCGCCGCGGGTCTCGACGCGGCGGATCTCGACCTCGCGCTTCCGGGTCGCGAGCGCGTCGCGGACGGTCTCCGCCTGTCGGAGGGCCAGCTCCGACCCGCGGGTGGCGAGGGTGAGCGTCTCGGTCATGTCCGAATCCAGGCCCCCCGCGTTCAAAAGGGCACCAGTTCCCTCCCACCTTTTTCTCGTCGGGTACCCTCCCACCTTTTTTCGTCGGGTTCCCTCCCACCTTTTTCTCGTCGGGTTCCCTCGCTCACTCCGTTCGCTTCGGGAACCGCTCCTCGAAAAACCTGGAGGGAAAAAGCCGACGGCTCGGCGTTCGCCTCGCCGTCGGTGAACCGCTCACTTCGTTCGCGGATGCTCACTACAGCCGAAGCAACGAGCGATCGCGGTGGCGCGCCGGTGAGTGCCCGGAGGGCACGAACCGCCCGCGAGGGACGTGGCGAACGAAGTGAGCCACGAGGCTGGGGAGGCGTGAGGTGCGGGGCGGTTGCGGTCGGGTGGGACTCAAAGGGGCAGCCGGCTCCGGGAAGACGACCGACGCAAGGACCGCAGGAGCGAACGCAGTGAGCGACGAGGACCACAGCGAGGTCCTCGACCGGAGCCGGCTGGGGCTTTGGAGATGTTCTCCGTGATCGTAATCACCGCGCCAGCAACGATCATGTTTCTATCGGAGTAAGACCACCTGTAACACCTGCCCTATAAGCCGGCGACGACGTACGACCGAGCGGCTGGAACGTTGGAGACGTTTCCAGTACCGGAGACGTTTCCAGTACCGCGATTCCACGATCCGTACCGTCTATCGGCCGGATCGCTCGGATCCCACGCGTCTGCGTAGATCCGCGATACGGGCAACACGTACCGGACCGAAGGTGTGTTAGTGCTCGGGGCTCTACTGCCGGCAATGGGAGTTCAAGAACAGTACCCGTTCGACGTGGGGGCCATCCGCGACGACTTCCCGATCCTCGATCGGTCCGTCGGCGGCGATCCCACCTCGCCCGGGCAGGACGAGACGGACGACGTCGACCTCGTCTACCTCGACAACGCGGCGACGTCGCACACCCCGGACCCGGTCGTCGATCGGATCGCCGACTACTACCGGAGCTACAACTCCAACGTCCACCGCGGGATCCACCAGCTGAGCCAGGAGGCGTCGGTGGCCTACGAGGAGGCCCACGACGTCGTCGCCGACTTCATCGGCGCGAACGGCCGCGAGGAGGTGATCTTCACGAAGAACACGACGGAGGCGATGAACCTCGTCGCGTACGCGTGGGGGCTCGAGGAGCTCGGCCCCGGCGACAACGTCGTGCTCACGCAGATGGAACACCACGCCTCGCTCGTCACCTGGCAGCAGATCGGCAAGCGGACGGGCGCGGAGGTGCGGTTCGTCGAGGTGACTGACGAGGGGAGACTCGACATGGCCGACGCCGCGGCGAAGATCGACGACGACACGGCGATGGTGTCGGCGGTCCACGTCTCGAACACGCTCGGGACGATCAACCCGATCCGCGAGCTGGCCGACCTGGCGCACGACCACGACGGGCTGATCTTCGCGGACGCGGCCCAGTCGGTGCCGAACCGCCCCGTCGACGTCGACGATCTGGACGTCGACTTCCTCGCCTTCTCGGGTCACAAGATGTGCGGGCCGACCGGGATCGGCGCGCTGTACGGCCGGGAGGAGTTGCTGGAGTCGATGAGCCCGTACCTCTACGGCGGCGAGATGATCCGGAAGGTGACCTTCGAGGAGTCGACCTGGGAGGACCTCCCGTGGAAGTTCGAGGCCGGCACCCCCTCGATCGCCCAGGGGATCGGGTTCGCGGCCGCGATCGAGTACCTCGAGGAGGTCGGCATGGAGCGTATCGAGGAACACGAGCGCCTGCTCGCCGAGTACGCCTACGACCGCCTGACCGACCTCGGCGGGGTGGATATCTACGGCCCGCCGGGCGACGAGCGCGGCGGCCTCGTCGCCTTCAACGTCGAGGGCGTCCACGCCCACGACCTCTCGAGCGTCCTCAACGACTACGGCGTCGCGATCCGCGCGGGCGACCACTGTACCCAGCCGCTCCACGACGAACTGGGCGTCGCCGCCTCCGCGCGCGCCTCCTTCTACCTCTACAACACCGTCGAGGAGGTTGACGCCCTCGTCGACGCGGTCCGCGAGGCCCGCGACCTCTTCGCCTGACGGCCCGCGGCACCGAATCGTGACGCCCTCCGCACGCTGGAGCACGACGGCGGCTTCTGGCCCGTTCGTACCCGGTCGCCGGATCGGTGCTCCCTCATCGGACCGCTCTCCGGCGTGGTCGGCGACGGTAGCTCGACGGCGACGACGTTCAACGGTTAAACGGGCTTAATCCGGGTAAATCCGGGGAGAGCATCGCTACGGTATACCCGTACGGAGCGCGTCGGGGGAAGCGTAATGACACCGATCGGGACGACGGACGACCGCTCTCGGGAGGCTCCAGCCGACCGCTTTCGACACCGGACGTTCACCGTACTCGGCGAGGGCGTGAACACGAGGGCGACCGGTCGCCCGGGGCGCTCGCGTCGGCATCGCCATCGCATGACAGAGTATACGCAGCCACCGACATCCGACGGCCGGACGAACGCGCACACCGCGGCAGGTGACTCGACGGAAGGCGACGACTCCGTCGTTCTACTTCACGTCGAGCCGGACCCGGGCTCCGCGGAGTTGCTGGCGGCGTTCGTGGAGCGGTTCGTGGAGGGAGTCGCGGTCCGGTCGGTCGCCGGGATGGAGCCGGCGCTCGACGCGGTCGACGAGGTCGACTGCGTCGTGACCGAACAGCGGCTCCCCGACGGCTCGGGCGTCAAGCTGGTCGAGCGGCTTCGGAACCGAGGCGTCGAGGCGCCGGTCGTGTTCCACACCACCTGTCGCGAGGACGGAACGAAAGCGCGGGCGCTCGAGGCCGGTGCGGACGCCTACTTCTCGAAGCGGTCGGAACGCGGACAGTACGGCCGCGTTCTCGAACGGCTCCACGGTCTCGTCGACGACGCTCGGACCGCCCGCACGACGACGGTCTCGCCGGAGACGCCGGGATCGTCCGCGGGAGCGCCGTCCTCGGAGCGGTAGTCGCCCCTTCGTCGTCGTCATCCCCTCATCGTCGGCACTCGGTCACCGCGAGGGAACCGCTCGGCCGGTCTCGACTCGAACGACACCGCGGGCGACGGAACCCTTTTGGCCCGCACTGGCGTATCTGCCCCTGATATGGGAACGGGCTCGGACATGTACCGACAGCAGATCCTCGACCACTACAAGAACCCGCGCAACTACGGGGAACTCGAGGATCCGGACTTCACACACGTCGGGGAGAACCCCTCCTGTGGCGACACGATCAAGGTCGACGTCGCCCTCGACGACGACGGCGAGACGATCGAGACGGTGGCGTTCACCGGCGACGGCTGCGCCATCTCGATGGCCTCCGCGAGCATGCTCTCCGAGCGGCTCCGCGGGATGACCGTCGACGAACTCGACGCGCTCGACACCGACGACGTCACCGAGATGCTCGGCGTCGACATCTCCCCGATGCGGATCAAGTGCGCCGTGCTCGGCCGCCAGGTCGCCCAGGACGGCGCGAAGATCCACCGCGGCGAGCTCGATCCGGACGCCGACCGCACCCGCACAGAGGAGTGACCGCCGGTTCCGTCGACCCGACCGCGAGGACTGACCGCCCTTTCTGACGGCTCTCCGTTCGGTTCCCAGCGTTGATACTCGGTCACGAACACATATGTAGGGGAACGCTCGTCGCTGGAACCACGTGAATATCCATGGCAACCGTGTTCGGAGCGATCGGCGCTCAAACGTTCGTCGTGCTCGTGATCGCAGCCATCGGCGTCGTTCCGGTCGTGTTGTACCGGCGCGAGACGCCGACGGTGTTCCTCGTGCCCTACGCGTTCCTCGTCGTCGCCGCGTTCGCGACGAACGTCGAGAACCTCGTGGCTCCCGACCTGTTGAACCTCGCGGAACACTACGTCGGTAACCTCGGCGCCGGGGTCTCGTTCGCGGCCGCCGCGTACCTGTACCGGCGGCGGACCATCGTCGCCGACGGGGACGACGCGGCCGGGGCGGCCGAGACGGTGCTCGACGCGGAGGGCGCCGCCGCGCCGTTGAATCCCGACGCGGAGGAGGCCTGAGATGGTGCTCGGCGGACTGATCCCGATCGTCGACGCGGTCGCGACGCTCGGGTTCCTCGTCGCCGCGGGCATCGGGGTCGCGAACTACCGCGACACGGACCTCGAACGGACGTTCTGGGCCGTCTTCGCCGGCGTCTCGGCAACCGGCGCGCTCTGGATGGGGCTCGTCACCGTGGAGTGGATCGGCATCCAGGGCGCGCTGATGGACTCGCTGAGCACGTCGCTACAGTCCATCGTCATCGGCGTCTTCTCGATCGGTGCGGTGGGGACGATGGCCGTCGTCCAGGACCTCAAGCGCTCGCAGGCGGAGACGGAGCGTCAGCGCCGGGAGGTCGAGGCGGCCAGACGGGAGGCCGAACGCGCCCGCGCCGACGCCGAGGAGGAGCGGGAGACGGCGGAGGCGTTGAGCGAGCACCTCCAGACGAAGGCGCGAGCGTTCGGCGACGTGATGGGGCGCGCGGCGGACGGCGACCTGACGGAGCGCATGGAACCGGACGCCCGGTCCGAGGCGATGGCGGCGATCGCCGAGGCGTTCAACGAGATGATGGCGGAGTTCGAGGGGACGTTCGCCCGGCTTCGCGGGTTCGCGGACGAGGTGGCCGCGTCGAGCGAGCAGGTCACCGCGGGCGCCGGCGAGAGCCAGCGGGCGAGCGAGCAGGTGGCCGAGTCCATCCAGACGATCTCGGCCGACGCCGAGTCGCAGTCCGAGCGCCTCCGTGAGACCTCCGGGGAGATGCAGAGCCTCTCCGGGACCGTCGAGGAGGTCGCGTCGTCCGCCGAGGAGATCGCGGCGCGGTCGGCGGAGACGGCGGAACTCGGACGCACCGGCCGGCGGGCGGCCGGCAACGCGATGGAGGAGATGAACGCCATCGAGGACGAGTCCGGCGACACGATCGAGGACGTGGAGTCGCTGGCGGGAGAGATCGCGGAGATCGGCGAGATAACGGACCTGATCACCGACATCGCCGAACAGACGAACATGCTCGCGTTGAACGCCTCCATCGAGGCCGCGCGGGTCGGAAAGGCCGGCGAGGGCTTCGCGGTCGTCGCCGACGAGATCAAGGAACTGGCGGCCGAGACGGCCGAGGCGACCGACGACATCGAGACGCGGATCGACGCCATCCAGTCGACCTCCACCGACGCCCTCTCCGGGATCCGGTCCGTCGACAGCCGGATCACGACCGGGGCGGACACGATCGAGGAGGCGCTCTCGGCGCTCGACGACATCGCCGAGAACGTCGAGGAGGCCAACCGGGGGATCCAGGAGATAAGCGACGCGACGGACGACCAGGCGAGTTCCACCGAGGAGGTCGCGAGCATGGTCGAGGACGTCGCGGAGTCCGCCCGACAGGTGAGCGCGGAGTCCGACAACGTGTCCGCGGCCGCAGAAGAGCAGACCTCGTCGCTGACGGAAGTCTCACGGAGCGCGTCGACGCTCGCCGAGCGGGCGACCGAGCTTCGCGAGCGGCTCTCGGAGTTCTCGATCGACCACGCGGCGACCGCGAATCCGCAGGTGACCGGCGAACGCGATGGGACGTCCGCCGCCGCGGACGGCGGGTTCGACTTCTGAGATCGACTTCTGAGACCGTGACTCACGCACGGGCGTGAACCGCGGCCGCGGCGTTTTTCCACGCGAATCACGTTCACCCGCACATGAGCGACGAGTTCGACAAGGAAGCCGAACGCGAGAAGCTCCGCGAGAAGTTCGCGAAGGACGAGAAAAAGCGCGAGCACACCCAGCGGATGTCCGAACTGCTCTTACAGGGCGCGACGATGACGAACCGCCACTGCGACACGTGTGGCGACCCGATATTCCGACACGACGGCCGGGAGTTCTGCCCGACGTGTCACGCGACCGAGGACGGGTTCGAGGTCCCAGCGGCCGACGAGACCGGAGACCGCGGGACCGACGCGGGCGAGGGCGGCTCGACCGCGGACGCCGACCGGTCGGCGGCTCCGGAAACGACCCGGAACCGGGAGGGATCGGCGGCCGCCGCCAACGGCGACGCCGACGGTGACGCTCCCGCTGCGACCGACGCCCAAGCGAACGCCACGGCCGACGCCGCCCCGAACGTCTCGAACACCCCGAACGCCGCGGAACCGGCCGAGACCGGAGGCGGACGCGACGCTCCCGAGGCGGGCGGCGGACGGTCGCCGTCGAGGGCGTCGACGCCGCCGTCGACCGGGGAATCGCCGGACTCGGCGGGTACCGCCGCGCCCGTCGAAACTTCGCCCGGCGACGACGCGGCGGGCGGGATCGCCGCGGCTCGGGAGTCGCTGACGCGGACGCTGACCCGGTTCGCCCGCGCGGCGGAGGAGACGGACGACCCGCGCCGCGCCCGCGATCACCTGCACGCGGCGCGGGAGGCGGCGGAGGCGCTCGCGGCGCTCGACTGAGACGACTCGGTTCCGTTACTCGTTGCCGGCGCGGTGAGCGCCGGCAAAGGCCCAGTCGCTCGGTCGTACGTCGTTGCCGGCGCGGTGAACGTGACTGGGAAAAACACCTCCAAAGCCCCAGCCGTGAGGACTCGCGCGGCTCGTTGCGCTCCTCGCTCAGTCGCTATCGCTCCTTCGCTGCGGTGCTTACTTCGCCGTGCTTCGTCCTCACGGCTGCCCCTTTGAGTCCCACCCCACCCCGCACAGCCCGCACCTCACGCCTCCCCAGCCTCGCTGCTCACTTCGTTCGCAGCGTCCCTCGCGGGCTCCTCGCGGCCGGTGGCCGCTCGGAGGCGCGCCGGAGCCTTAGTGGAAATCGACCCTATCGACCGCTCTCGACCGCCGTGCGCATCTCCTCGGCCAGCCGCTCGGCGCGGTCGGGGTCGGCGGACTCGGCGTAGATCCGGATCTTCGGCTCCGTTCCCGAGGGGCGGACGAGCACCCACGCGTCGCCGTAGTCGAGCCGGTAGCCGTCGGTCGTGTTCGGCGTCGCCTCCGAGGTCTCGACGAACGCCCGCGCGGCCGACAGCATGTCCTCTCGCTCGTCGCCGTCGTCGTACTCGACGTTGACGCGCACGAAGTGGTAGTCGGTGTAGGGCGCGATCGCCTCGCTGACGGGGGCCTCGGCGTCCGCGAGCAGCTCGAGGAAGCGCGCGCCGATGTACGCCCCGTCCCGCGAGAGCCGGTACGGCGGGAAGAACACCCCGCCGTTGCCCTCGCCGGCGATGGGGACGGTGACGCCCTCGTCGTCGAGTTCGCGGGTCCGGGTGATGATGTTCGTCGCGCCGATGGGCGTCAACTCGAGGTCGGCGTCGTTGGCGTCACAGACGTCGACGAGCCGCTGGGAGACGTTGACGGCGCTGACGACGGCGTCGCCCGGGGAGAGCGCGTCGTCGGCGAGCGCCGCGAAGGAGGTGTCACCGTCGACCACCCGCCCGGTCTCGTCGACGAAGACCGCGCGGTCGGCGTCGCCGTCGTGGGCGATGCCTACGTCGGCGTCGGAGGTGGCGACGAGCCGCGAGAGCGCCCGGAGGTTCTCGGGCACCGGCTCGGAGTCCCGGCCGGGGAAGTGGCCGTCGGGCGTGGCGTTCACCGTCAGCACCTCACAGCCGAGCTCGCGGTAGATCCGCGGCGAACTCACCGACGCCGCGCCGTGACCGGGGTCGACCGCCACGGTGAGGTCGGCGTCGGCGATCGCCTCCCGGTCGATCGCGGCGACGAGCTGGTCCGCGTAGTCGTCCACGACGCCCTCGACCGTCGTCTCGCTGCCGGCGGTCCGCCAGTCGGCGTGGTCGTAGTCGTCGTCGAGGACGCGCCGCTCGACGCGCTCCAACACGTCGACGGAGAGCTCGACGCCGTCGTCGCCGACGAGCTTGATCCCGTTGAACTCGGCCGGGTTGTGCGAGGCGGTGACGAGCACGCAGGGGACGCCGACGGACTCACAGTAGTTCCCGACCGCGGGCGTGGGGACGACGCCGAGCCGGTCGACGTCGCAGCCGACGGCGGCGAGCCCGCTGGCGGCGGCGTTGGCGAACAGCTCGCCGGTGGTGCGGGTGTCGCGGGCGACGGCGATCCGGTCGGACTCCCACGTCGATCCGGCCGCCTTCGCGATGTCGAGGACGAGCTCCGGCGTGAGATACCGGAGTGCGACCCCGCGAATGCCGCTGGATCCGAACAGCTCCATACGGGGCCATGGGCCGGCCGACGGGAAAGCGGTTCCGAACGTGGTCGCGCGCGGCCTCGAACGCGGGCCCCGTCGACGCCCGCTGACCGACCGCACTCGCGGGGTTGAAACCCGTCGCGTCCGTACCCCGGACATGAAGCGTTCACGGCGGGACCTGCTGTTGCGAGCCGGCGCGGCCGGAGTCGCCCTCGGCCCGATCGCGACGGCCGGCTGTCTCGACGTCGCCGCCGGCGACGGGCCGCAGGGTCCCGAGGGGACGCCGGAGACCCTGTCGTGTCCCGACGAGGGGTTCGTCCGGCTCGAGGCCCCGTTCGACGGGAGCGTCGAACCGCGGACCGTCGAGACGACGGGAGGGGAGGAAACGACCGTCGAGCTGTCCGCGGAGGGGACCGCCGAGACGTACGGACAGTCGCTCCGACTCGTGTTGCGGAACACCGGCGAGGCGGCGGCGGCGACCCGCGGCGAGCACGCGTACTCGATACAGCGCCGGACCGGCGAGGGGTGGCTCGACGTGCGCGGGTCGACGACCGGCGAGGCCGCGGACCTCCCCCGCGAGGACGACGCGCTCGAGCCGGGGGACACCTACAGCTGGTCGATCGAACTGGAGGAGTCGGCGATCGCCGACGCCGTTCCGGGACGCGAACTCGACGTCTGTCCCCCGCTCGGCTCGGGACCCCACCGGTTCGTCTACTGGGGGGTCGTCGACGCCCCGCCGGTCGGGATCGAGTTCGAACTGGTCGGGTGAGGGTTCGAACCGGTCGGGTGAGGCGACGCCGCGGAGCGCTCGAAACGCCCGCCGGAGTTCAAAACGACTCCCAGCCGGAGGGGTGTCCCATCCGGTCGCGGACCCGGAACTGCCGCTCGTCGCCCTCGACGCGGGTCTCGACGACCGTGTCGAAGGGCTCGTACAGCGTGTGGATCACCTGCTCGTCGTGGGCCGTCGAGCCGACGACGCTCGCGAACGGCCACCCCTGCCCCGAGCACTGGGAGGCCATCACGCGGGTGAACTGGTAGATCCGGTCGGGGTCCCAGTACATCAACAGCTCGGAGAGCGAGTAGACGCCGACCGCCCGCTCGCGTCCGGCCGACGACTCGACCACGTCGGTGAACTTGATCCCGATCTCCGTGAGGTCGCCGGGACCGCTCACGTACTTCGTCGTCGGCGTGTCGGCGGGCTTTTCGCCCTGCTGGTGGGTGACGCAGTCGATGACGACGAGGTCGTCGCCGCCGCTCCCGACGATCCGGTCGTGGTCCGCCCGCACCTTCTCCGCGGTCCGACCGGTCGAGACGACGACGGGCGCGTCCGACCACGCGGCGAGCAGGCGATTGAAGAGGTCGTACTTCCCGCTCATCGGTGGTCCGCTGACGAGGACGCTGTCGGCGGAGACGACAGCGTCGGGTAGCGGACTCATGTCTCACACATCGGGGCGACCCCGATAAAACCCTTCCGAGGGATCACTTTCGGAGGAACCTCGGCAGGTCAAGCGCGGACGGTGGGCCGGTTCGCGGCGAGCGGGTGAGCGTCAGTTCGCTGAGAGCTCCGGGAAGCGCCGCCGGCAGCGGCGGCGTCCGCGGCGTGCCGACCCCGTCGACCAGCTCCGCCCAAACGGCCTCGGGCTCCTCGGCCGGAGCCTCGAGCGCCTTGGTCCGCCCCTCGTCGTAGGCGAGTTCGACCATGCTCCGTTCGTACGCGCCGGGGAACGCCTCGAGGATCCGGTCGAGTTCGGTCGGCCGTGCGCTCCCGCAGCCGGCCGCCACGCCGAGCGCGAACGCGCGGTCGATGGCGGCCTGGCGGGTCAGCTCCGCCGGCTCCCAGTCCGTCCCGAAGGTCCGGTCGTACATCACCGGGTCACCGTCGCGGCCGAGCCGACGCGGATCCCCCCGTCGGTGAACTCGACGTCTTGAATGTCCGTGTTCACGTCGGTTCCCCGCATCTTCAACACCTGTATCCCGCGGCGCATTCCCTCGTCCTCCAGGTAGTTGTGAAGGAAGACGACGCCGTGGGCGAGGTAGTGCTCCTCGGAGTAGGCGCTGGGATCGGTCATCTCGGAGATGAGCATCGTCGTCGCGTCCGTCCGCTTCAGCGAGGAGAGCAGCTGGATCATGGTGTCCTCGTCGTCGTCGAGCAGGAAGCGCAACAGCATCGTCGAGTCGAAGACGACCCGGTCGATGTCGCGGGAGTTGACGAACCCCGTGAGCCGGTTCGTGACCCCCGATCGGTCCCGGCGGTCGCCCGGGAGCCCGAAGAACCGCCGCCCGTCGGCCGAGAAGGAGTCGAGGAAGGTCACCCGGTCGGTGTCGAGGGCGCGGTCGAACCCGAAGTCGTACCCGCCCATGTCGCGGCGGATCCCCTCCTTCGTCTCGTGCATGCTGACGTACAACACGTCGTCCCCGTTTCGGGCGCCCTGGGCCGCGAACTGCGAGCAGAACGTCGTCTTGCCGCTGCCGGGAGGGCCGCTCACCACGTACAGCCGGTCGGACGGGAACCCCCCGTCGACGAGCTCGTCGAACCCGGGAACCCCGCTGGAGACTCGCATACGTGGAGCATCGCGGGCGGCCCGATAAGCGTTGGCACCCGTTTTTCAGCGGTGAGAACCCGAGTCCGTCGGCGGCGACCGGTCGATCACGCCTCCGCGGACTCCTCGGCCGACGGGCCGTCCTCCGCGACGTCGACCTCGGCGTCGACGTCGACGTCGGGAGCGACCCAGACGACGAAGCGGTCGTCGGATTTGACGATCCCGTGGACCCCCTCGTCGTCGGCGGTGGTCCCCTCGTCGACGTCGTCGGGCGCTACGTCCCTGACCTGGAACACCTCGTCGACGATCCACCCGACGGTCCCGCCCTCGGAGACGCGGTCGTCGTCGTCGAAGACGACGATCCGCTCGCGGGGGCCCGTCTCCTCGATCGAGAAGAGCGTCTTCGGGTCGACGATCGTCGTGGTCCGACCGCGGAGGTCCATCACGCCCTCGACGTGGTCGGGGGAGTTGGGGATCCGCGTGAGCTCGCCGGCGTCGACGATCTCGTCGATGACCCCGATGTCCAGACAGTACGTGCCGTCGCCGAGGCCGAACTCCAGTACCTTCGTGTGTTCGGCGTCCGCCTCCGTGGCTGGCATACCTCCACTCGCGCCGAGACGGCGGATAACGGTATCCCCTGAATTATCACCGGTGATTCCTGGGTCCGTGGGTTTATGCTCGCTCTGGGACCGGTTTCGGACATGAGCAGGACGACGGATCGGCGCGGCGGCCGAAGCGACGCCCCGCGGGTGGTCGTCGTCGACGACTCGCCGTTCATGCGCGGGCTGATCGGCGACCTCCTGACCGACGCTGGGGTGGCCGTCGTCGGAGAGGCGAGCGACGGCGAGGAGGCGCTGTCGGTGGTGGCCGAGACCCGACCGGACGTGGTGACCATGGACGTCGAGATGCCGGGAATGGGCGGGCTCGAGGCCGTCGAGCGGCTGATGGCGGAGACGCCGACGCCCGTGTTGATGCTGTCGGCACACACCGCGGAGGGTGCCGAGGTGACCTTCGAGGCGCTCGAGCGCGGCGCGGTCGACTTCTTCTCGAAGCCCGGCGGCGAGGTGTCGACCGGCGTCTCGCGAGAGGCCGACCGGCTCGTCGAGGCGGTCCGGTCGGTCGCCGACGCGGACCTCGAGGCCGCGACCCGCGACCGAACCCCCCGAACCGCCTCCGCGACGGGATCGGCGTCGGACGTCGACCTCGCGGAGCCGCTGACCGCCGTGGTCGGCGCGTCGACGGGCGGTCCGAAGGCGGTCGAACGGGTGCTCTCCGCGCTCCCGATGGCCGACTGTCGGGTGCTCGTCGTCCAACACATGCCTGCGGCGTTCACCTCGCGGTTCGCGGAACGGCTCGACGCGGCCGCGGAGTACGACGTGCGGGAGGCGACGGACGGCGCGCGGATCGGGGCCGGCGAGGCGCTCGTCGCGCCCGGCGGCAGACACATGCGAGTCGGCAGCTACCGCGCGGGCCGTCTGCGCGTGAAGCTCGTCGACGAGGACGCCGTGGGCGGCGACGCCCCGTCGGTGACGCCGTCCGTCGACGTGACGATGCGGTCGGCCGCGGAGACCGTCTCCGACCCCCTCGTGGGAGTAGTCCTCACGGGCATGGGCGACGACGGATCGAGGGGGATCCGGGCGATGGCCGACGCCGGGGCGCGGACGGTCGCGCAGAGCGAGGACACCTGCGTCGTCTACGGGATGCCGAAACGAGCCGTGGGAACCGGGGCGATCGACTCGGTGTGTGACCTCGACGACGTCGCCGGCGCGATCCTCGGGGGTGCGGCCTGATGGACTCCCACCGCGCGGCGTTCGTCGCGGAGGCCGAAGAGGGGATCACGGACCTCAACAACGCGCTTCTCGCGCTCGAGGCGGACCCCGGGGACGACGCGGCGATGGACGACGTGTTCCGGGTCGCACACACCCTGAAGGGCAACGCCGCCGCGATGGGGTACGAGGACGTCTCCTCGTTCGGCCACGCCCTCGAGGACCTCCTCGACGCGGTCCGCGGCGGCGACCGGGAGGTCACGCCCGAACTCATGGACCTGCTATTCGAGGGGGTCGACACCGTCGAGGCCATGGTCGCGGAGATCGAGGAGACCGGCGAGGTGTCGACGGACCCCTCCGACCTCGAATCCCGACTCCGGGCGGTCGAGGAGCACGGAACCGTCGATCCCGACGCCGACGGGGACGAAGACGTCAGCGAGGACGACGAGGTCGAAATCGGCGAGAGCGACGGAACGGGCGGCAGCGCGGTCGACGCCGACGAGCTCGATGACGAAGCCGACGACGAGGACGCGGAGGCCGAGGTCGACGTGCCCGAACCGCCTGCCGGAGCGGCCGACTTCGAAGACGCGGCGTACGCCGAGGTGACCGTGGGCGAGACCGCGATGCCGGGCGTCGACGCGGCGCTCGCCCTCCGGGCGCTCGAGGAGAACTTCGACGAGTACGCCACCCGGCCGGCCGCGGAGGCGCTGGAGGACGGCGAGTACGACGGGACCTTCGACGCCTTCGTCGCCGACGCCGATCCGGCGGTCGTCGCGGAGGGACTCGAGGCGCTCACGCAGGTCGCGGGGGTGCGGACCGCGCTCGCGGGCGGCGATTCCGGATCGGAACGGGGCGGTGGAGCCGATCCGGACATCGCCGAGGAGGACTCCGACGACGGCGAGGTCGCAGGCGACGACGGCGAGGTCGCAGACGACGCCGAAGACGTCCCCGAGATCGACGACGGCGACGGTGACGCCAATACCGACGACACCGAGGCCGATCCGGATGACGACGGATCGAAGTCATCGGGATCGGTCGACCGCGAGGAGATCAAGTCGATCCGGGTCGACGTCGACCAGGTCGACGAGCTGTACGGGTTGGTCGAGCAGCTCGTGACGAGCCGGATCAAGCTCCGCCGGGAGCTCGAGGGAACCGGGACGGAGCCCGACACGCTCGACGAGCTCGACAAGCTCGCCTCCAGCCTCCAGGACACCGCGATGGACATGCGGCTCATCCCGTTCTCGCAGGTGTCCGACTCGTTCCCGCGGCTGGTCCGGGACATCGCCCGCGACCTCGACAAGCGCGTTACCTTCGACATCGAGGGCGACGACGTCGAGCTCGACCGGACGATCCTCACGGAGATGCGCGATCCGCTCGTCCACGTGTTGCGGAACGCGGTCGACCACGGGATCGAGTCCGCCGAGGAGCGCGAGGCCGCCGGAAAGGATCCCGTCGGGCGGGTGAAACTCACGGCGGAGCGCGAGCGCGACCACGTCGTCATC
Source organism: Halorubrum aethiopicum (assembly GCF_001542905.1). Classification (NCBI taxonomy): domain Archaea; kingdom Methanobacteriati; phylum Methanobacteriota; class Halobacteria; order Halobacteriales; family Haloferacaceae; genus Halorubrum; species Halorubrum aethiopicum. The sequence continues at coordinate 319,071 of NZ_LOAJ01000001.1, forward strand.
GAGGTCGCCGACGACGGCGCGGGCCTCGACGCCGACCGCCTCCGCGAGAAGGCGGTCGCGGAGGGCGTCGAGGACCGCGAGACCGTCGAGGCGATGACCGACGGGGAGGCCTACGACCTGGTCTTCCATCCGGGCTTTTCGACCGCCGAGGAGGTCACCGACGTCTCCGGCCGCGGCGTCGGCATGGACGTGGTGCGGACGACCGCCCGCGACCTCGACGGCTCCGTCTCGGTCGACAGCGAGCCGGGCGAGGGGACGACGGTGCGGTTCCGGCTCCCGGTCACCGTCGCCATCGTGAAGGTGATGTTCGTCGACGTGAACGGGACGGAGTACGGGATCCCGATAAAATCGATCGCGGAGGTGTCGCGCGCCGACGGCGTCGAGACGGTCCACGGCGACGAGGTGGTCCGCCACGAGGAGGACCTCTACTCGGTGATACGGCTCGAGGAACGGCTCGACGCCGCCGGACCGGGATCCGGAGCGGTCGACGACGCGGCCGCCGCGACCGACGGCGGCTCCGTCGGCGTCGGGGGCGATCCCGATCCGACCGCCTCCGACGCCGCGGCCGGCGAGGGGATGCTCGTCCGGATCCGCGAGGGGACCCGGAAGGTCGCGCTCCACTGCGACGGCGTGTTGGACCAGGAGGAGGTGGTCGTGAAGCCGCTCGACGGCCCGCTGTCGGGAACGCCCGGGCTCAGCGGAACGGCCGTGCTCGGCGACGGCGACGTCGTGGCCGTCCTCGACGTGGTGAGCCTATGACCGGCGGGAGCGCCTTCGAGGGTGTTCTCGAGCAGATCGACGACTCGGTGCCGTTCGAACCCGGCTACTACAACGAGTCGTACCTCGACAGGCGGATCACCGCACGGATGCGACGGCGCGGGACGGAGTCACACCGCGAGTACCGCCGGCTGCTTCGCGAGGAGGACGCCGAGCGCGAGGCGCTCATGGACGCGCTCACGATCAACGTGACGGAGTTCTTCCGGAACGGGGAGATGTGGGCGGTCCTCCGGGACGTGTTGCGCGACCTCACCGACGAGCAGCGCCGGGTCCGCGTCTGGTCCGCGCCGTGTGCGGACGGCCGGGAGGCGTACTCGCTCGCGATGCTCGCGTGCGACGACGGCGCCATCGACGAGTCGCGCCTGGAGGTGCTCGGCTCGGACATCAGCGAGGAGGCGCTCGATCACGCCCGCGAGGGCGTGTACCACACGACGCGGACGACGGACATCGCCGAGGAACTCTCGCCGCTCTCGGAGCCGGACCGCTACGTCGACCGCGAGGGCGACGCGTTCCGCGTCCGCGACGCGCCGAGACGGCTCGTGACGTTCGACACCCACGACCTGATCAGCGACGGGTCGCGGGGGCCCTTCGACGTGGTGTTGTGCCGGAACCTCCTCATCTACATCGACGCGGACCACAAGGGGTCGCTCTTCGACACGCTCGAGGCGTCGCTCGCGGACGGCGGCGTGCTCGTCGTCGGGATGACGGAGAGCGTCCCGCCGGACCGCAACGACGGGTACGAAGCGATCGACAAGCGTCGACGGGTGTTCCGGAGGCGCTGATGTCGCTGTACCAGCACGCTCGCGAGGGGAACGTCGATCGACTCAGAGACGCGCTGGCGAGCGACAGCACCGCGGTCCGGAAGCGTGCGGTCGAGCTCCTCGGCGAGCTCGCCGACGAGGACGACCAGGCGACGATAGACGGACTTCTGCGCGCGGCGACGGTCGACGAGGACGCCGGGGTCCGCGGGGCCGCCGTCGACGCCCTCGACGAGGTCGGACAGGAGGCGCTCGAACAGCTCCTGTCGGAGCTCACGGGCGGGAGCGGGTCGGAGGCCGAGTGGGTCACCGCCCGGAAGTTCGCCCGCGCGCTCGAGGCGGACCGCGCCGAGCTTCGGATCGCGGCCGCGAACGCGCTCGCCCGTCTCGACGAGCCGAGCGCGCTCCCCGCCGTCGTCGGTGCTCTGTCGGATCCGGACCCACGGGTGCGGCTCCGTGCGTGTCACGCGTGCGGGACGTTCGCCGACTCGAGAGCGGTTCCCGGGCTGATCGAACGCCTCGACGACGAACCACGGGTTCGGCGGGCCGCCGCGAACGCGCTGGGGGCCGTCGGAACCGACCGCGCGCTCGATCCGCTCGTCGACCTGCTCGAGGATCCCGACGAGTCGCTCCGGCGCATCGCCGCGGGCGCGCTCGGGAACGCGAGCAACCCGAAGCCGGTGGAGCCGCTCGCGCGCGCGCTCGGAGACGAGAGCGCGATCGTCAGGAACGCGGCGGTGTACTCGGTCATCGAACTGCTCTCGAACGTGCCGACCGAACACAGCCACGCGGTTCGCGATCGGGTCGTCTCCGAGCTGAAGGCGGCCGACGACGAGACGGTCGTCGAGCCCCTCGTCGAGATCCTCACCGAGGGCAAACAGAGCCGACAGCGCCGGAACGCGGCGTGGATCCTCGGGCGCGTCGCCGATTCCGACTCCGAGGCGGCCGTCGAGGCGCTCGCGGCCGCCCTCGACGACGACGACGCACAGACCGCCCAGTTCGCGGCGACGAGCCTCACGAACCTCGGCGGGCCGGTCGTCGAGGACCGGCTGCTCGACCGACTCGGCACCGAGCGTCCCGACGACGTCCGCGCGAAGGCGGTGTTCGTGCTCGGCCAGGTCGGCGGACAGGAGACGCTGAATCGACTGGAGGAACTGACGGACGACGAGAGCTCCGCGGTCCGGAAACGCGTGTTCTCGGCGGTCTCGAAGCTCCGGGCGGGGGGAGCCTAAATGCCGACCGGCGACGGCGAGTACAAGATCACGGACACCCAGGCGCGGTTCGCGGTCGCCGTCCGCGAGGGGAGAGCCATCAACGACGTCTCCTGGACGCCGGGGCGAGTCCTGTTGTCGAACCGGCGGCTGATACTCGCGAGTAACGACGGGAAACGCACGGTTCCGCTCTCGCGACTCGAGCGACTCGGCGGCCGTCACGACGCCAACCAGTCGATCGCTCGCGTCTCCAACTACGTGAGCTTCGATCTCGGCGAGCAGGTGCTCTTAGTGGCCGCCGCCGAGCACGAGTCGTTCGAGCGAGACGTCTACCGGGCGCTGCTCGACCAGCGGACGCTGATGGCGAAACACCCGGCCGTCGAGGGCGGCGTCGTCCAGGACACCGGCTGGGAGCAGGCCCGCGTGAAGATCGACGAGAACGGCCTCGGGGCGGCGCTCGAGGGAGGCGCGTTCGTGGAGTTCGACCTCGACGACATCAGCGGGCTCGACGCCGCGAGACGAACCGTCGACGGCGAGAAGAAGCCCGTGATCGAGGTGTCACACACGGACGACGCGGACACGAGCATCGAGACGCACCTCGCCGGGACGCCACGGCGGATGCGGTTCGTCGAGTCGTGGCTCCGGAAGGGAGAGGAGCGGAGCTCGACGAACGTCGACCTCTCCAGTCGGGATCGGGAGGTGTTGATGGCGCTGTACTCGGGCGTCTCGCCGTTCGAGATCCCCGCGTTCCTGGGCAGCGACGTCGACGAGGTCGAGGAGACGTTCGAGCGGCTGATCGAACTGGAGGTCGTCGAGGAGGTGCGGGTTCGCCGCGAGGTGGCGCTCAACTCACGCGGACGCAACATCGCCAGCGAGGCGATGAACGAGCAGTGAGGTCGGATCCGGCGACGACACACGATCGGGTCCTGCCGGTCGACGGCGGATCGGTGGGCGAACGGCCGGCGACGACGATCCCGGCCGAGTCGCCGGACGACCGCCTCGCCCGGACCGGGTCCACGATCACTTCACGGAGCGGCTGGCCGCGGCATCGGTCTTGAACCGTCGGGTCGTCCGCGAGCCTCCGCTCGAGGTGGGCGAACCACGTTTAAGTCGCCGTCCCACGAGGAGCGGACATGGAGTACGAAGCGGTCTGTTTCGATCTCGACGACACGCTGTACCCGTATCCGCCGTGTAACGAGGCGGGCAAGCGGGCGGCGCTGTCGGCGTTCCGCGATCGCGGGTACGATCTGGACCGCGCGACGTTCGACGACCTCTACGCAACCGCCCGTCGGGACGCGAAACGCGAGACGGGCGGCACCGCGGCCTCCCACGAGCGGTTCATCTACTTCAAGCAGGCGTTGCGGATCCACGCGGACGTCCACGACGCGGCCGACGCCCACGCGATCGGCGAGGCGTACTGGGACGGATACATCGACGAGATGACACCGTACGACGGCGTCACGGACACGCTCGACGCGATCCGCGACGCCGGCGTCGCGGTCGGCGTCGTGACGAACCTCACGACGCGGGTCCAACTACGAAAGCTCGCTCGGCTCGGGCTCGACGACCGGGTGGACCGACTCGTCACCTCGGAGGAGGTCGGCCGCGAGAAGCCGAGCGCGCTCCCCTTTACGACCGCGCTCGCCGGCTTCGACCGTCGGCCGAGCGAGACGCTCATGGTCGGAGACAACGCCGTCACCGACGTCGAGGGCGGCAACGCCGTCGGGATGGACACCGTCCTGTTCGATCCCCGGGGAGAGGCCCTACCGACCGCCGAACTGACCGGCGAACGGCGGCCGGACCACCGGATCGAGTCGTTCCCGGCGCTCACGGAGGTGGTGGCGTGAGCGACGACTCGGCGGACTTTCGTGCGGTCCGCGAGGCGATCGTGGACTACGCTCCAGCGTTGGCGGAGCTGACGCCCGGTCGAACCGGGAACCTGAGCGTCCGCGACGGCGACGCCTTCGCCGTCACGCCGACCGGGGTCGCCTACGACGCCTTCGACGCCGCGGACGTGCCCGTCGTCGGTCTCGACGGCGAGCGTCGCGCGGGGCGGATGGCACCGTCGAGCGAGGTGCCGATGCATACGGGGATCTACGAGCATGCGCGACCCGGCGCGATCGTCCACACACACTCGCCGTGGGCGACGACACTGGCGACGCTCGGGTTGTCGCTCCCCCCCGTCCACTACATGATCGTCGCGGTGGGTCGGGAGGTTCCGCTGGCCGACTACGCGCCCTACGGGACCGAGGAGCTCGCCGCCAACGTCGTCGCCGCGATGGCCGAGGCCGACTCGGACGCCGCGATCCTCGCGAACCACGGGCTGGTGGTGACCGGCCCGGATCTGGAGACCGCGATCGAGAACGCACACCACGTCGAGGACCTGTGTCGGCTCTACGTGCGCGCCTCGGCGCTCGGCGAGCCGAACCTTCTGACGGACGACCAGCTCGCGACCGTCGAGGAGCGCTTCGAGAGCTACGGCCAGCAGCCGGATGACGAGTAGGTAGGGAGGTCGAGAGGGCGGGTGACGCGAGCGCGGCCCGAGCGGGGTTTATATCCGTCCCGCCGGAAACGGTATCGACATGACCGATCACCGACTCGCCCCCGACGTCGAGGAGACCGCGGCGGCGATCGCGTCGATGGAGATCCGCGGCGCGGCGACGATCGCGGCCGGCGCGGCGGAGGCGCTCGCCACGCAGGCGCGCGAGGCCGACGCCGATTCTCCCGAGGCGTTCCGCGCGTCGATGCGCGCGGCCGCCCGGCGGCTCCGCGAGACGCGCCCGACCGCCGTCTCGCTCCCGAACGCGCTCCGGTACGTCCTCCGACGGATGGAGGGGCGGAGCGTGGAGGCGCTGCGGGAGAGCGTGACCGACGCGGTCACGGAGTTCGTCGCGCAGCTCGACCGCGCCCAGGAGGACCTCGGACAGGTGGGCGCGAACCGCCTCGCCGACGGCGACACCGTGATGACGCACTGCCACTCGACGGACGCGCTCGCGTGTATCGAGGCGGCCGTCGACCAGGGCAAACACATCGAGGCGATAGTCAAGGAGACGCGCCCGCGAAACCAGGGGCACATCACCGCCGAACAGCTCCGCGAGGCGGGCGTTCCCGTCACGCTGATCGTCGACTCCGCGGCGCGGCGCTACCTGAACGAGGCGGACCACGTCCTCGTCGGAGCCGACTCGATCGCCGCCGACGGCGGCGTGATCAACAAGATCGGCACCTCGGGGCTCGCCGTCAACGCCCGCGAGCGCGGCGTGCCGATCATGACCGCCGCACAGACGATCAAGCTCCACCCGGAGACGCTGACGGGCCACACCGTGGAGATCGAGATGCGCGCCGAAGACGAGGTGATCGCCCCGGAGACCCGCGAGGAGATCGGCGACATCGCGGTCGAGAACCCCGCCTTCGACGTGACGCCGCCGCGGTACATGGACGCGATCGTGACCGAACATGGCCAGTTCCCGCCCGAGAGCATCGTGACGCTGATGCGCGAGCTGTTCGGGGAGGGGGCCGCCGAGCCGTGGGCCGAGCCATGAGCGACGAGGTCGAACCCACGGTCGATCCGGATCTCGAACCCGAGGCCGAAACCGGACCGCCGGCGGTGATCTCCGCGGGCCACATCAACTGGGACGTGACGATCCACGTCGACGAGTTGCCCGAACGCGACGGGGAGACGCGGATCGAGCGGCTCGAGCAGTCCGGCGGCGGCAGCGCCGCCAACGTCGCGGTCGGCGTCGTCGGCCTCGGCGGCCAGTCGGTCGTCTTCGGCAGCGTCGGCGGCGACGAGTCCGGCGCGCTCGCCCTCCGAGAGCTCGCGAGCGCGGGCGTCGACCCCGGCCACGTCCTCGTCGACGCCGACGCGCCGACCTCGGTCACCTACGTGATCGTCGACGGGAACGGCGAGCTGTTGATGCTCGCCAACGAGGGCGCGAACGAGTCGTTCTCGGCGGGCGACCTCGACCGGGAGACGCTCGCGGCCGCCGACCACCTCCACCTGACCGGCCAGAAGCCGGAGACCGCGGCCGCGCTGGCGACGACCGCGGCCGAACTCGGGCCGACCCGGAGCTTCGACCCCGGCCGCCGGGTGACCGACCGCGGGTACGACGCCGCGCTCCACGCCGCGGACCTGATCTTCGTGAACGACCGCGAGGCGGACGCGCTGGCTGACGCGACCGACATCGACCCGCGAGCGCCGGACGACCGGGTCGTGGCGGTCAAACACGGTGGCGACGGCGCGACCGTCCACACCCCCCACGGCGACGTCTCGCATCCGGGGTTCGACGTCGACGCGGTCGACACCGCGGGCGCGGGCGACGCGTTCGCCGCGGGCTTTCTCGGCGCGGCGCTCAGAGAGCCGGCGATCGCGGACGGCGGCTTCACGCACGACCCGCGCGAGTACCAGGTTCCCCTGCTCGTCGCCAACGCCTGCGGCGCGATCGCGGCCGGAACCGTCACCGCCCGCGCGGACCTCTCGTGGGACCGGGTCCGATCGATCATGGGCGAGTCGCCGGAGGCGGACCTGCTGATCGAGATCCGCGCGTAGTCCGACCGCGGAGCGAGCCCTATTCGCCCGAGCCGGCCCCGCCGGTCGTCTCGATCCGCTCCTCGTACTTCTCGAGGGCGACCGCCAGCGCTTCCCCGGCGTCGACGTCGGCCGCCTCGGCGACCGCGAGCAGCGCGAACAGGCAGTCGCCGACCTCGTCGGTCGCGATCTCCGCGGCTTCGGGGGCCGACCCGTAGCCGGTCGAGGTCGTCACCTCCTTCGCGACCTCGCCGACCTCGCTCTCGAGGTCGAGCACGCGGTACGCGAGGTCGGCCTCCAGCCCGTGCTCGTCGACGAACGCCGAAACGCGGTCCTGCGCGTCCATGGCGGCCGGATCGGCCGGGGGGCGTATAGACGCACCGAAGGTCGGTCGCGCTCGTCGCCGTCGACGGGGGCGGAGGGGTCGAGCGGCGGCGAGGACCGCCACCGCCGACGGCGAGGACGGCCGGTCACGCAACCCCTAAGGCCGTAACGCGCCGACGGATCCCATGGACATCGCGATACTCGGCGGCACCGGCGACATCGGGGAGGGGCTCGCGCTCCGCCTCGCCGCCGACACCTCCCACGAGGTGCTGGTCGGCTCGCGGGACGCCGAGAAGGCCGAGACGAAAGCCGAGGAGTACACGACGGAGCTCGACAGCCGCGGGCTCGACCGCGAGGTGTACGGGTTCGAGAACGTCGCGGCCGCCGAGCGGGCGGACGTGGTCGTGCTCGCGGTCCCGCCGTACCACGTCGGCGACACCATCGAGGCGATCGCCGACGCCCTCGACGACGGCGACGTCCTCGTCTCGCCGGCGACCGGGATGAAACGTGACGAGGAGGGGTTCCACTACCACAAGCCCGGCGCGGGCTCCGTCACGCGGATCGCGGCGGACGCGGCCCCGGAGGGAGTCGCCGTCGTCGGCGCGTTCCACAACCTCGCGGCGGCGCGGCTCGCGAACCTCGACGCGGACTTGGGGATCGACACTCTCGTGATCGGCGACGACGAGGACGCGAAGGGGATCGTGGCCGACATCGCCGAGGGGATCGAGGGACTCCGGGCGCTCGACGCCGGTGGGATCGCGAACGCCCCCGAGATCGAGGGGCTCACGCCGCTTCTCATCAACGTCGCGAGCAACAACAAAGGGCTCCACGACCTCGGGATCCGGTTCCAGTAGGTCGGAGATCGATACGGGATCGCTGGCGCGGTGACCGTCTCCAAAGCGCCAGCCGCTCGGTTGTACGAAGTGTAATAGACGACTGCGGTGAACACCTCCAAAGCCCCAGCCGCGAGGACTCGCGCGGCTTGTTGTGCGCTTCAGTCGCTCACTTCGTTCGCTCCTTCCAGTGCTTACTGCGCCGGGCTTCGCCCTCGCGACTGCCCCTTTGAGTCCCACCCCGCCCCGCACAGCACCGCACCTCACGCCTCCCCAGCCACGCGGCTCGCTTTGCTCGCCGCGTCCCTCGCGTTCCGGTCGCGGGCCTCTGGCCCGCTCCCGGGCGCGCCACCGCGATAGCACGTGTGCGAGCGGCACGCGTGGCGAGGCGTGTCGACGCCTCGGAGACGTTCTCCGGTTCCGTCCGTCGTCCTCCCGTCCGGACGTTCCGTTAGGCCTTTGCGCGGCCGTCCCCTCTCGTCAGTGGATGGAGTACCTGGAGCGCCGGGTCGCGCTGGTCGAGGACCGTCTCGAGGAGGTCATCGACCGCGTCGAGCCCGAGGAGCTGTCCGACGAGCTCGCCCACGTCGTGCTCGCGGGCGGCAAGCGCGTCCGCCCGGCGGTGACGATCCTCGCCTGCGAGGCGTTCGACGGCGACCCCGACGACGCGGTCGACTTCGCGGCCGGCATCGAGTTCGTCCACAACGCCTCGCTCGTGATCGACGACATCATCGACCGCTCCGACGTCCGGCGCGGGACGCCCTCCGCATGGGCCGAGTTCGGCTACGGCCCGGCGATGATCACGAGCGACGGGCTGCTCGGCGAGGCGTTCGCGCTCTTCTCGGCCGACGAGCGCGCGATGCGGACCGTCGCCGAGGCGATGGTCGAGCTCGGCGAGGGGGAGGCGACCGAGCTCGCCGCCCGCCCCACCACCGAGGCCGAGTACATGGAGCTGGCACGCCGGAAGACCGGCGCGCTGTTCCGCGCGGCCGCGGAGCTCGGCGCGGTCGCCGGCGGCGCGGAGCCCGCGGCGATCGAGTCGTTCGGCGAGTACGCCGAGCGCGTCGGCGTCGCCTTCCAGATGCGCGACGACGTGTTGGACGCCACCGCCGACGCCGACGACCTCGGCAAGCCCACCGGCCAGGACGCCGAGATGGACCGCCCCTCGGTCGTCCAGGTGACCTCGCTCTCTCCCGAGGAGGTCGACGAGCGGGCCAGAGAGCAGTCCGAGCTCGCGCTCGCCGCGCTCGAGGACGCGGACCCGCCCGAGACCGAGGCGATCGAGTACCTCCGGGACCTCGCGGAGTTCGTCGTCGTCCGCGAGCGGTAGCCCGTCAACGGGTCGGTCGTCCCGGGATCGGTCGTTCCCGGACCGGCCGCCCGTGGTTCGTTCGTGGATACTCGTCGCGCCGAACGACTTCGATGTATTCATGTTTGTGCGATCGCGATCATTACCATGAATCGCGCAGAGAAGGCGGCCCTCCAGCTACAGGCGGTCGCCGTGTTGCGGACGCTGAAGGAGACGCGGACGTACGAGGAGCTGTCGACGCTGACGGGGTTGCCGGCGGGCGACCTGAACCGGTACGTGAACGGCCACGTGCTCCCCGGAGCCGACCGGGCTCGCGAGGTCGTCTCCGAGGTCGGCCGCGACGCCCTCGCCGACGAACTCGTCGCCCGCGTCGCCTTCGACGACGAGGGGTACGTCGACAACTCGGAGGTCGTCTTCGACCAGTCGTTCCTCGACCTCGTCGCGCCCGTCGCCGCCGAGACGTTCGAGTTCGCCTCCCCCGACGTGGTGTTGACCGCCGCGACCGACGGGATCACCCTCGGGGCGGCGATGGCCTCCTTCTTCGACGCCCGACTGGCGTACGCCAAGAAGTCGAAGGAGACCGCCGTCGAGGAGTTCATCGAGTCGCGCCAGCGGCTCGCATCCGGCATCGAGCTCACCTACTACCTCCCGAGACGCGCCATCGAGGCCGGCGACACCGTCCTCGTCGTCGACGACCTGATCCGCTCCGGCGAGACCCAGGAGCTCCTCCTGGACATCGCGCTCCAGGCCGACGCCGACGTCGGCGGCGTGTTCACGCTCATCGCCGTCGGCGACGAGGGAATGCGCCGGGCCCGCGAGATAATCGACGCGCCGGTCGGCGCGCTGACCACCTTCGAGTAGGCGTCGCCGACCGCGCCGGTCACGCGACCGATCGATCTCTCGGACGGGGAACGGTAGGCCCTAACCGATCCATACTTGTGTACAACTGCGTATTTCAGGTAGTAATATTTATGTTCGACACCGGGAGTATCCACGAGTAACCAATGGGAATCGCAGACACGCTGGCGACGCGGTTCGACGTCGACGAGCACGGGTCGGACTTCCGGACCGAGTTGGTGGCGGGGGTCACGACGTTCCTCGCGATGTCGTACATCATCGTGGTGAACCCGTTCATCCTCGCCGAGGCGATCCAGATCCCGGGCTACGAGTTCTTCGAAGTGGTCCAGATGATCGCGATCGCGACGATCCTCTCCTCGGCGCTCGCGACGCTCGTGATGTCGCTTTACGCCAACCGACCGTTCGGGCTCGCGCCCGGGCTCGGGCTCAACGCGTTCTTCGCGTTCACCGTCGTGTTGGGCCTCGGGATCCCGTGGGAGACGGCGCTCGCGGCCGTCTTCGTCGAAGGGATCCTGTTCATGGCGCTGACCGCGGTCGGGGCACGCGAGTACGTCATCCGGCTGTTCCCCGAGCCGGTGAAGCGCTCGGTCGGAGCCGGTATCGGGCTGTTTCTGCTGTTCATCGGCTTTCAGGAGCTTCAGATCGTCGTCCCCGACGAGGCGACGCTCGTCACGCTCGGCGGGATCTTCGGGAACCCGTGGGCGATCCTGGGAATCCTCGGGCTCGCGTTCACCTTCGGCCTCTGGGCGCGCGGGATCACGGGCTCGATCGTGATCGGCATCCTGACGACCTCCGTCGTCGGCTGGGGACTCACGCTCGCCGGGCTCTTCGAGCGCGGCGTCGTCACTCCGGAGTCGCTGCCGTCCGCCCAGTACGACATCACGCCGCTCGCCGGCGCGTTCGTCGACGGGCTCGCGGACGTCGAGCCGCTCACGTTCGCCTTGGTCGTGTTCACGTTCTTCTTCGTCGACTTCTTCGACACCGCCGGGACGCTCATCGGCGTCTCGCAGTTCGGCGACTTCCTCGACGAGGACGGCGACCTGCCGGAGATGGACAAGCCGCTGATGGCCGACGCGGTCGGCACCACCGCCGGCGCGATGCTCGGCACCTCCACCGTGACGACGTTCATCGAGTCGTCGACCGGCGTCGAGGAGGGCGGCCGCACCGGACTCACCGCGCTCGTCGTCGCGCTCCTCTTTCTCGCGTCGCTCGCCGTGATCCCGCTGGTGGCCGCCATCCCGGCGTACGCCTCCTTCATCGCGCTGATCGTCGTCGGCGTGATGATGCTCCAGGGGCTCGTCGAGGTCGACTGGAGCGACCCCGCGTGGGCCGTCTCGGCCGGGCTCACCGTCACCGTGATGCCGTTCGCCTACTCCATCGCCGACGGGCTCGCGGCCGGCATCGTGGCGTACCCGCTGATCAAGGTCGCGACCGGCGAGTACGACGACGTCGACCGCGGCCAGTACGTCATCGCGGCGCTGCTCGTCGTCTACTACGTGCTCCAGACGCGCGACGTGATCCTCTAGGGTCGGGACCGCCGTCCGCGGCTCCATCGTCGTCTCCGCCGTCCTTGTCGTCGTCTCCGCCGTTCTCGCCGTCCTCACCGTCGCCCGTGCGCGCCGCGTACGCCGACCGCGGAGGTTCTTTACCTCCCGAGCCCGTATCCTCGGGCGATGACGGAGCTGAAACTCTACGAGCTGGAGGGGTGCCCGTACTGCGCGAAGGTCAAAGAGAAGCTCGCCGAGCTCGACCTCGAGTACGAGTCGATCATGGTCCCGCGCCCGCACGGGGAGCGGACCGAAGTCGAGGAGGTGAGCGGCCAGACGGGCGTTCCCGTCCTCGTCGACGAGGCGAACGGGATCGACGCGATGCCCGAGAGCGACGACATCGTCGAGTACCTCGAGGAGACGTACGGCGGCGCGAGCTAGACGCAGCGGAGGCGGCGACCGGTCGAACGCGGCGTTTCGAAGGCCAACGTTGATACGTCCCGAGACGAATCCACGGGCATGAACCTCCCTCGCGTGCCGAAACAGCGGTGGGCGAGGGCGACGCTCGGGCTCTCGCTGCTCTTTGCGGTCGCCGCGTTCGTCTACCTCGCGCTCGCCGGCTCGCTGTTTCAGGGCACCGTCCTCGCCCTCCTCATCCTCGGTGCCGGCTACTGGGAGTACAAAAAGAAGCTCCAGGAGAAGCGGGTGGCGAGACAGTACGAGGCCAAAGCCGAGGAGCAGCGCCGGGAGGGCGGTCCCTGACGCGCGCGGCGCGCTCAAGACTCCCTACCGACCGCCGTCCCCGGAAGTCAGGGGTTTCATGTGTGAGAATGGAGATCAGACGTTCATGAGCGACGAACGCGAGGAGGCGTTGGACGCGATGGACTGGCTGCTCGATACTCTCGAAGCCGACGACGCGGTGTCGTACGCGGAGGTCGGCGGCGTCTACCAGGACAAGACCGACGTCGTCGTCACCGGCGACGGTCCCCGGAGCGAGACCGAGTTCACCGAGACCGGCGTGTGGCTCCGCGTCTTCGCGGACGGCGCGGCCGACTACCGCTACACGAGCTCGCTCGAGGAGGAGGCTCTGACCGACGTGGCCGAGCGCGCGATCCGAAGCGGCGAGGTGCTCGCCCAGGAGGAGCCGGGACGCTTCGACGCCTACACCACCCACCGGGGAACCCACGGCGGCTGGGCGAGCGAGGGGATACACGAACGCGACATCGACGAGAAGGTCGCGGCCGTCGAGGAGGGTCTCGCGGCGGCCGACGACCTCGATCTCGACCGCCGGTGGGCCAACTACATGGACGCCCACATCGAGGAGGCGGTCGGGACGACGACCGGCAGCGTCGTGCGCACGACGCTCGACCGGGCGCGAGTGAAGTTCAGCCTCACGCTCGCCGACGGGCCGAAGGTGAGCCGCCACGCCGGGTCGACGGCGGGCGCCGCGTTCCTCGGGACGCTCGAGGACACGTTCGAGGCCGCCGCCGCCGACGCCCGGGCGCTCGCGAGCGCCGACTCGGTCGACGCGCCGACCGGCGAGACCACCGTCGCGTTGAGCCCGGAGGCGGCCGGCCAGCTCTTCCACTTCGTCTCACACTACCTCGAGGCCGACACCGGCTACATGGGGCTGAGTCCCTACGCCGTCGGCGACCGGATCGGGCCGGAGGCGCTCGGAATCGAGGACACGGTCCACGCCGGCTCCTGGGCGGCCCGCGCGTACGACACGGAAGTCAAACCGACCACGCCGACGCGGCTGGTCTCGAACGGACGGATCGAGCGGCTGCTCCACAACACCACCACCGCCGCGGAGGAGGACGCCTATCCGGCCGGCAACAGCGTTCCGAGCCTCGGGTTCACCGAGCCGCCGCGGATCCACGCTCGCCATCTGGAGGTCGACGCCGGCGATGCCGACGCCGCGGCGCTCCGTGCGGACGCCGACGTGTACGTCGAGCGGTTCGAGGAGCCGTGGTTCCACGACGAGTTCGAACGGGTCCAGCGGCAGGGCGTGTTCCCGGCGAGCGCCCTCTACGCGAAGGACATCGACCGCAAAAGCGTCGACAGCCCCGACCGCGGCTCCGCGGAGTTCCCGATCGCCGAGGGGTATCGGCTCGAGGACGGCGAGCGGGCCGGCCGCGTCGACGACGTGTCCCTCGAGTACTCGCCGGACGTGCTCCGGACCGTCTCGCGGATCGGCGACGCTCGGGAGACGGTGACCGGCGTCTGTGCGAAACACAAATCACAGCTCCCGTTCGCGGTGACCGCGCCCGGCGTTCGGCTCGAAGCGCCCGTCGAGGAGCGGAACTAACTCTCGTCGAGGACGGGTCGTCGAACGGAAAGGGTCGTCGGACGGCGAACGAACCGGGGCGGGCGACGGAGCGTTAGTCGTCGGCGGGCGTGGATTCGGGTTCGCCGCTCGTCTCCGCCGCGCTCGGAGTCCCCGTCATCTCCTGGTACGGATCGTACCCCTCCGCGCTGTCGTAGAGGTGGCAGGCGATGTCCTGTTCGAAGTTCTCCTTCGCCTCCAGCGGCGGGACGACCTGGTCACAGACGTCGCCGATGTACTCCGAACACCGGTCCTTGAACCGGCAGCCGGTCGGGATGTCGATGACGTCTCCGACCTCGCCCTGGAGCTCGACCCGCTCGCGACCCACCGCCGGGTCGGGGACGGGAACCGCGTTGATGAGCGCCTTCGTGTACGGGTGTTGCGGGTTCTCGATGATCTGCTCGGTGGGTCCCTTCTCGACGATCTTGCCCATGTACATGATCGCCAGTCGGTCACACATGTGCCGGAGCAGCGAGAGGTCGTGGCTGATGTAGACGACCGAGAGTCCGAACTCGTCGGTCATCCGGTCGAGAAGCGAGAGCACCCCCGCACGGAGGCTCACGTCGAGCATCGACACCGGCTCGTCCGCGACGATGAAGTCGGGATCGAGCACGAGCGCCCGCGCGATCGCGACCCGCTGTCGCTGGCCGCCCGACAGCTCGTGTGGGTACTGATCGAAGTAGTGCTCCGCCGGGAGCAGCTCCGCGAACTCCAGCGCGCGCTTGACTCGCGCCGTCTCGTTGCGGATGTCGTGGATCCGCAGCGGCTCGGCGACGGTGTCGTACACCGTCATCCGCGGGTTCAGGCTCTCGAAGGGGTCCTGGAAGATCATCTGGGCGTTCTGCCGGAACTGCTTGATCTCCGCGTCGGTCGCCTCCGAGAGCCGCTTGTCGTCGTAGACGATGTCGCCGGCGGTCGGCTCGTGGAGCTTCACGAGCGACATTCCGGTGGTGGTCTTCCCGCAGCCGGACTCGCCGGCGAGCCCGAGCGTCTCTCCCTTGCGGAGTTCGAAGCTGACGCCGTCGACCGCGTGGACGTAGTCCGGCTCGCCGCTTCCGAAGGCGTCCATCAGGCTCGCGATCCATCCCTGGTTGACCTTGAAGTGTTTCTTCAGGTCGTCGACCTCGAGGAGGACCTCCTTCCCGCTCATTCCTCGACACCCCCGTCGGTGGCCGCGGCGGTCTGGCTCCACGTCTCCGAGTCGTCGGCGTACGGCCGGAGCTCCGTGTCGATCTCGTCGGCGTAGTGACAGTACGAGCGAAGCCCGTTCTCGTAGTGGGCCTCAGGCTCCTCCTCGCGGCACCTGTCGGTCGCCATCGGACACCGCTCGGCGAACCGACAGCCCTGCGGCGGGTCGACGAGTTCCGGCGGGTATCCGGAGATCGAAAGCAGGTCCTGGCTGCTCTTCCGGATGTTCGGGAACGCGCGCTTCAACCCGATCGTGTACGGGTGATACGGCCGGTCGAATATCTCCTCGACGGGACCCTCCTCGGCGACCTTCCCCGCGTACATCACGAGGACGCGGTCGCAGGTCTCGGCCACGACGCTCACGTCGTGGGTGATGACCAGCATCGAGGAGTTGATCTCCTCCTGGATCGACCCGATCCGCTTGAGGATCTGATCCTGCATGATCACGTCGAGCGCCGTCGTCGGCTCGTCTGCCAACATCAGCGACGGCTCGAGCGCGAGCGCCATCGCGATCATGGCGCGTTGACGCATCCCGCCGGAGAACTGGTGCGGGTAGTCGTCGGCACGCTCCGGGTCGAGCCCGACGAGTTCGAACATCTCGGTGACGATCTCGTCGGACTCGACGCGACCGGTTCCGGGCCGGTGCGTCTCGATCGCCTCGACGATCTGCTCGCGGATGGTGTACACCGGGTCCAGCGAGTTCATCGCCGACTGGGCGATCATGGATATCTCCTCCCACTTGAGGCGACGCCGTTGGGCGCCGGTCATCTCCGTCAGGTCGTCACCCTTGAAGTTGATGCTCCCGTTGTTGATGTAGCCGGCGTCGGGCAGGATCCCGATGATCGCCTTCGCGAGCGTGGTCTTTCCGCAGCCGGACTCGCCGACGATGCCGAGGTTCTCGCCCTCTTCGAGCTCGAAGGAGACGCCGTCGACCGCCTGTGCCGGCCCTTCTTCCGTTTCGTAGTAGACTTCCAGGTCTTCGACTTCCAGTTGACTCATTGTAGTTTGGGGTTAGTGATGTCCTCGTAGCCGCGGCCGATGAGGAAACCGCTGATGACGAGCAGGCCGATACAGATCCCCGGCGGAACGAACCACCACCAGGCGCCGAACGAGAGCGCCGAGTACGCCCGGGAAGCCTGTAGCATCGTTCCCCACGAGACCGTGTTGGGGTCGCCGAGGCCGATGAACGAGATGCCCGCCTCCGCGAGGATCGCCCACGCGATCCCGAACGAACCGTAGAGGAACGTCATCGGGAGCACGTTGGGCGCGAGGTGTCTGCTGATGATGTGCCAGTCGCCCGCCCCGGCGACCTCCGCGGCCTTCACGAACGGGCGCTCGCGTAACGACAGCGACTGTGAGCGGATGACGCGGGCGGTCGAGCGCCACTGAAGGATGATCAACGCGAGGATGATGTTCCACAGGTCCGGGCCGAGCACCGCGACCAGGACGATGACCGTCGGCAGAAGCGGCATCCCGTAGAGGAAGTCGACGATCCGCATCAGCGCGTCGTCGATCTTGCCGCCGTAGTAGCCGGCGACGAGCCCGACGAGGGTCCCGATCCCCGCGGTGAAGAACGCGGCGACGAGCCCGACCAGCAGCGCGGCGCGCGTGCCGTAGATGAGCTGACTGAAGATGTCGAACCCCTCCGCGGTCGTCCCGAGGAGGTACTCGGTGTCCGCGCCGAGCAGCGACGGTTCGACCCAGTCCTCGATGATGATCCCCGCTTCTCCCTGGTACTGCCGCTGTAGCGGCTGGTGGGTCGCGATGAACGGCGCGAAGATCGCGATGAGCACGAACCCTCCGACGGTGAGCATCGAGAGCTTGACCGACAGCTCGTCGGTCAGCATTCCCCAGTGTTCCTTGAGCGTCTCCCGCCAGAGGCGGAACGTCCGCTGCCACTTGTCTATCTCCTCGTCGGAGCCGCCGTCGTCGAGGTCGGTGTATATCGACCGACTTGATTGTTCTTCTTGGGCCATTGGTCTAGTCGTAAGTCACCCGTGGGTCGAGGTAGCCGTACGCGAGGTCGGCGATGAAGTTCAGGAAGATGATGGTCGACGCGAGCACGATGAACGTGCCCTGCGCGACCGGGAAGTCACGACGCAACACCGCGCGAACCATCTCCCGACCGATCCCGGGCCACGCGAACACCGTCTCGATGAGGACGCTCCCGCCCACGGCGTAACCGAGGGCGATCGCCGCCGCCGTGATGATCGGCAGAAGCGCGTTACGGGCGGCGTGTTTGAACATGATCGTCCGCTCTTTGAGCCCCTTGGCCCGACAGACGTCGATGAAGTCCTCGGAGAGCACCTCGAGCATGCTGGTACGCATGATCAGGAGCGGGTATCCCATGTAGTAGAACCCCAACACCGCCGCCGGCGCGATGAGGTGACGGAGGAAGTCGACGGTGAAGACCATGTCGAGGAAGCCGCTGTACTGGCCGCCGGTCCCCAGACTGGTCATCCCGCTCATCGGGATCCAGCCGAGTTCGGCCCCGAAGATCCACAACACGATCAGGCCGACGTAGAACGTCGGCACGCTCCGGGCGGTCAGCGCGGTGATGACCGTGCTCCGCTCGAACCGAGAGCCGCGGTACCAGCCCGACAACACGCCGAGCGTGATGCCGAGGGCGTACGCGACGATGAACGCCGTCAACATCAACACGAGCGTGTTCGGCATGTACGTCGCGATGATGTCCGTGACGGGCTGGTTCGAGTGGAACGACTGGCCGAAGTTCAGCTGGACGAGGTTCTCGAGGAACCGGATGTACTGGACGTGTAGCGGGTCGTTGAGCCCGTAGCTCTCGATGAGCTCCTGACGGGCCTCCTGGGTCATCTGTGAGGAGATGACGTATGACGTCGGATCGCCGGGCATGAGCCTGAACAGCCCGAACAGCACCGTTCCGACCGCCCACAACGTCACGAGGAGTTGGAGCGTGCGCCTGACAACGAAGCTAGCTTTTCCCATGTTACTTAGTCACTAATATCCTTGTGGTTCGTTTAAAGATTGCGCCGTGAAGGTCGCGGTGAGCGACCGATTCGCTCTCTGTTTGCTGTCCGCTCTATTCGCTCGGTGCCTGGATCGCGCCGTCGTCGTTCCAGGAGTAGCCGGCCTCCTCGAGGCGGCTGCGCGCGGCGTCCACGCTCTCCTCGTACGTCGTGACGTCCTCGGTGTGGAGCGGACCGAACGCCGGGGAGACGACGTTGAAGCCCGGCTCCGGGAAGCCGAACAGGATCTGGTCGACGATGGGCGTCCGCGGGATGGTCTCGACGAGCGCCTTCCGCATCTGCGGGTCGTCGAGTCCCTCCTGACGCTCGTTCGCGGTGAAGTGCCAGAACGTCGGGGCGGTACCGAACTGCGTCCCGATGTTCTCGTTGTCCTGGTTCTGGTCGAGCTGGCGGTCGATCCGACCGAACGGCTCGTAGTTGAGGTCGCCGGCGATGAGGTTCTCCCACACCGTCGACGCCTCGGGGATGACCCGCCAGAAGCGCCGCTCGAAGCTGACGGGCGCGAAGTGGTCCTCGTTCCGGACCATGCCGAACTCGCTGCCCTGCTCCCAGTAGTCGAACTCCATCGGACCGCTGCCCACCGGCTCCGAGACGTTGGCCTGTGCCGGGTTGTCGCGCTCGGACCAGATATGCTCGGGGATGATCGGGATGATGTTCGCGACGGAGAGGTTGAACGGCCCCAGCGGCTGGGACATGTTGACGCGGACCGTCGTCTCGTCGACGGCCTCCGCGCCCTCGATGTACTGCGCCTGCGTGGAGTACAGCGGCACCTCGTTATCGACGATGTAGTTGTACGTGAACGCGACGTCCTGGGCCGTGAGGTCCTCGCCGTCGTGCCACGAGTGATCCGACCGGATGGTGTACTCCATCGTGGTCTCGTCGACCCGGGTCCAGTCGGTGGCGAGGCTGACCTCGGGGTCCATCTCGCCCTCGGGGTTGAGCTGGAGCAGCTTGTCGTACAGCATGTTGAACTGGTAGACGTGCTTGCTCTCGTCGTTGTGCCCGAGCACGTTCATCGTCGAGAGCGTCTCCGGCCAGTAGCCCTTCAGAGCGGTCTCGCCGCCCTCCATCTCCACGTTGATCATCGTCCAGTAGGAGTTGAACCCGTTCGCGAGGGTGGGCTCCCAGTTGGACGTCTGGTTGCTGTTGTAGATGCCCGCCTGCGGCATCTGCGCGATGGGCATGGTCGGCACGTCGTCCATCAGGGTCTGCTGGATCTCGTGACACTGGTCGATCCGGGTGTCGGCGTCCGGCTCGGCCAGGTAGTTGGTCATCAGCTCGTCGAGGTCCTCGTTCACGTACCCCGAGTAGTTCCCCTGGCCCGGATCGGTGTTGCTGGAGTTGAACAGGTTGTTCAGCTCGGTGACCGGCTCCGAGACGAAGAACGTGTGCCACGTCGCGAAGCTGTAGTCGTACTCCTGGGAGACCCGGCTGAACAGGGTCCCCCACTCGAGCACGTCGACCTCGATATCGAGGCCGAGCTCGTCGTCGAACTGGCTCGCGATGAGGTTGATCGCGTCGTGCCGCGGCGGGTTGTAGCTCTGTGAGTTGTTGACGTAGGTGTACGTCGGGAGGTTGCTCCCACCACCGCTGTCGGAGCCGTCGTCACCCGAGCCGTCGTCGCCGCTCGACCCATCGCCGCTCGAGCCGTCGTCGCCGCTCGAACCGTCGTCACCGCTCGAACCGTCGCCGCCGCCACCGCCGCCACCGGAACAGCCGGCGAGGGCCGTAATTCCGACCGTACCGCCAGCACCGGTCGCTTTCAGGAAGTCACGCCGTTTCATGTCCGCGTCTGACCTAACCATGGATCAACCCACCGTTTCGGTAGGAAGTATATAAATATGTGGTTCATCCACTCCGACAGTCCTCCATTATCGGATCATGAAGGAGAGCAGTGATGATCTGTGCGTATATCCTCCTCGAAAAGGTATTACTACGGATTTTCTTTTCATAATGGTCGTTACTGATCTATGATCGGGATATCGCGCCCGCGTTCGGCCATCGATCACGTGACGGTCCCGCGTCGACGACGGCGGGTGGAGGACCGTCACGACCTCCGTCGACGAAGGTTCCGCGTCGGTCCCGGAGCGACGTGTCAGTCCCAGACGGAGCGACGTGTCAGTCCCAGAACGACTGCGTTCGCGCGTACTCGCGCTCCTGGCGCAACACGTCGCGGTAGAACTCGTCTTCGTCCTCGCGCAGCCTGTTGATGATCCGGGCGGCGTTGTGCGGGCCGACCCCGCGGGCGGCCATCGCGATCACCGCGCGCTTCCCGTGTGACTGGACCAGGCTCGCCGCCCGGTGTGCCCGCTCGGTGCGGCGCTCCTGTTCGTCGTCCTTCTCCGCGGCGCGGACCGCGGCGACCGTCTCCTCGTCCCACGGGTTCAGCGCCGCGACGCGCGTCGACCCGCACTCCGGACACTCCGGCCGCTCCCCGACCCGCCTGACCTTCGTGGTCCGCTCCCAGTCCGTACAGTGGAGACAGAACAGGCGAACCCGGTCGTTCCGGATGCGCTCGCGGACCGTCTCGATCACGTCGGCGTCGGCGTTCTCGGGCACGAGGAACTCCGTCCCGGCCGACCGGCCGGCCGTGCCGAGGGGCGTCCGCTCGCGAGCGGTCTCGAGGGCGACCTCCCCGGACCGGATCGCCTCGAGGACGTCGGCCGTCTCCGCGACCGCGAGGTCGACGTGGAACACCTCCCGGAGCGCCTCGTCGTAGACGGGGGTTCCCTCGAGCGCCGCGAGCAGCCGGTCGCCGCCGAACTTCCCGCGACCCTCCCGGTAGCGCTTGACCGACCCGAACTTCGCGGCGACCTGTGCGAGCGTGAACTTCAGCGCGTCCGAGTTCTTCACGGCGATCTCGAGGTACGCCTCCAACCCGTCCGGATCGGTCGTCTCGAGGACCTCCCGGAACGCGCCGGGACCGACCCCGCTCGGCACCTCGAACTCGACGCGGTAGGGGTCGACGTCCATCCCCACCGACGACCCCGCGCGCTGGCCGACGAGCGCGGCGAGCAGCCGGGCGAGCGTCTCGTTGACCTCGTGGCCGAACGTCGCGTTCACCGCGACGGTCCGCGCGCTCCCCTCGATGGTGACCCGCTCGTCCGTCGGGACGGGGTGGCCGGCGTCGACGTGGTCGGCGATCGTCCCGATCGCCTCCCGGACCGTCCGCTCGTCCGCCGGATACCGGTCCGCGAGGTCGCACGCGACCGCCGCGGGCGTCGACCCGGCCGCGAGCGCGCTCGCGACCTCGCCGCGGATCCGCCCGACCTCCTCGGCGACGGGCTTCGGGACGGGGATCTCCTGGCCGACCCACGACGGCACCTCCCCGGCGGGGTCGGCGATCGGCGTGACCTCGACGCGCTCCTCCTCCTCGTCTATCTCCGTGATCCGCCACATCTCGCCGCGCTGGACGAACGTCTCGCCGGGACCGGCGAAGTTGACGACGAACCGCTCGTCGAGGGTGCCGATCCCCCGCCGCGAGGACATGTCGTACACCTCGTAGGTGGACTCGTCGGGGATCATCGAGAGGTTCGCGTAGAAGTACTGCCACGTCCCGCCGGACTTCTCTACGGTGTCCGACTCCTCGTCGAGCCACAGCAGGCGGTTCCCGTCGAGCTCGCGGACGATCTCCTGGAACGTCGGCTCCGAGAGGTCCCGGAAGGGATACGCGTTCGTCACCGTCTCGTAGACCGCCCTGGCGTGGACCTCTCCCTCGTCCATCACGACGCCGACGATCTGGTTCGCCACCGTGTCGAGGCTGCCGTGGTGGATGCTCGCGGGCTCGACGAGCCCCTCGCCGGCCCGCCGGGCGATCGCCATCGCCTCCAGGGTGTCGTCGCCGCCCTGCGTCACGACCGTCCCCTCGGAGACCAGGTCGCGACGGTGGCCCGCGCGCCCGATCCGCTGGAGCAGCCGGGCGACCTCGCGCGGGCTCCCGTACTGGACCACGTGGTCCACCCGACCCACGTCGATCCCCAGCTCCATCGATGACGTACAGACGAGCCCGTCGACCTCGCCCGCCTTGAACCGGTCCTCCACGTCGACGCGGACCTCCGTCGAGAGCGAGCCGTGGTGGACCTCGATCGTGACCGCCTCGTCGCCGGTCGCCTCCGCTCGCTCCGCGAGCGCCTTGAACCGCGACCCGAGCGCCTCCGCGGTCTGTCGCGTGTTGACGAAGATCAGCGTCGACTCGTGGTCCGCGACGATCTCGCGGATCGTGCGCACGTGGCTCGCGGTCGTCTCGTCGGTCGCCAGCTCGCCCGCCAGCCGCGAGTCGCGGTCGGTGATCTCGGGATCGAGCACGCGCACGTCGGTCCGGGTCCCGGCGGCGACCTCGACCGTCTCGAACGCGCGGTCGCCCGCCCGGTCCGGATCGCGCCGCCCACAGCCGACGAGGAACCGCCCCACCTCCTCCGGCGACCCCACCGTCGCGCTCAGTCCGATCCGCTGGAACGGCCCCGCGACCCGCCGGAGCCGCTCGAGCCCGACCGTGAGCTGGGCGCCGCGTTTCGCCGACGCCAGCTCGTGGACCTCGTCGATCACGACGTGTGCGACGTCCTCGAGGGCGACCCGCATCTTCGAGCCCGTCAGTATCGCCTGGAGCGTCTCGGGCGTCGTGATCAACACGTCCGGCGGGTCGTCGGCCTGCTTCGACCGCTCGTACTGGGTGGTGTCGCCGTGGCGCACCGCGACCTCGATCCCGAGCCGGTCGCCCCACCACTCCAGCCGGTCCATCATGTCGCGGTTGAGCGCGCGCAGCGGGGTGACGTAGAGTGCGGAGATCCCCGCTCGGGGCTCGTCGCCGGGGGCGTCGCGGGCCCGATGGATCGCGTCGAGGACGGGCAGCATCGCGGTCTCGGTCTTCCCGGTCCCCGTCGGGGCGAGGACCAGGGCGTTCTTTCCGTCCGCGATCGGCGGAATCGCCTTCCGCTGCGGCTCCGTGGGCGTGGAGAAGCCCCGCTCGGAGAGCGCGTCGCGGACCTCGCTCCCGAGGCGGGTGAAGGCGTTCATGCCCGACGGTTCCGCCATTCTCTGATCGTCGGACATTGGTCGCTCGGCCGATTAAGTTCGTCGCTGTACGCGGTTCGGTTATATGTTGTCGGGGTCGAGGCCGGTTATCGATCCTCGATGGACGCCGACGGATCGGTAGCAAACGCCTCCAAAGCCCCAGTCGCTCGGCTGTACTGATCAACGAATACGACCGCGGAGAACACCACCAAAGCCCCAGCCGCGAGGAGGTCGTACGCTCGCTGCGCTCCTCACTCGGTCACTCACTTCGTTCGCTTCCTCGTTACGGTGCTTGCGTCGCCTACGACCTCCTCGCGGCTGCCCCTTTGAGTCCCACCCGACCGCCCCGCAACCGGACCTCACGCCTCCCCAACCTCGCGGCTCGCTCGGCTCGCCGCGTCCCTCGCGTGCTGCTCGCGCCCTGCCGGGCGCTCGCAGGCGCGCCACCGCCTCGCCACTGGGTGATCGACGTACCCTTACGTCACGCCGCCCTCGCCGACCTCGTACGCCAGGTGGTCCCCGCTCTCGAGGAGCGCCTCGATCCGGTCGACGACCTCCAGCACGTCCGCGAAGGCGGTGTACGGCGCGGCCGGACACACTCGCACGACGTTCGGGGGCCGGAAGTCGACGACGACGCCCCGGTCCGTCAGCGCCTCGCTCAACCGTTCGGCCTCGGGGTGTTCGAGGGCGACGTGCCCGCCGCGGGCGTCGCGCTCGCGGGGCGTGCCGATCGAGACCTCGGGGAGCCGCTCGTCGACCGAGGCGATCAGGAAGTCGGTGAGCGCGAGCGACTTCGCGCGGATCCGCTCGATGCCGGCCTCCCGGAGGAGTTCGACGGAGCCCTCGAGCGGCGCGGCGGCGAGCAGCGGCGGCGTGCCGATCTGCCACGCGCCGGCGGAGTCGGCGGGCGTGTAGGTCAGGTTCATCTCGAACTGCGTCGCCTTCTCGTGACCCCACCACCCCGCCAGCGCCGGGGTGAGGCCGTGGTGCCGCTCGGCGACGAACAGCGCGCCGATCGATCCGGGGCCCGCGTTGAGGTACTTGTACGTACACCACACCGCGAAGTCGACGCCCGCGTCCGCGAACGCGTGCGGGACCGCCCCCACGGAGTGAGCGGCGTCGAACCCCGCGTACGCCCCGGCGTCGTGGGCCGCCTCCGTGATCCGCGCCACGTCGAACAGCTGTCCGGAGCGGTAGAGCGCGGTCGGCATGAAGACGATCCCCACGTCGTCGTGCGCCTCGAGCGCGGCCTCGACGTCGGTCGGGTCGATCGTCCGCCCGTCGCGGCTCTCGACGGTCCGGAGCTTCTCCTCGGGATCGATCCCGCGCTGGCGGAGCTGTGCGCGGATCGCGTAGTGGTCGGAGGGGAAATCGAGGTCGTTGACCAACACCGCAGGCTCGACGTCGGGATCCCAGTCGCCGTCGGCGGCGTCGAATCCGGCCCGGTCCGGCCCGTTCCCGGCGCGCAGCTCGTCGAGGAACGTCCCGACGAGGGTATGGATGTTCACCGTGATCGAGTTGCCGACGACGACCTCGTCGGGGTCGGCACCGACGAGCGGGGCGAGCGCCGCACCGATCCGCTCGCCGACCTCGAACCACGGCGGGTCCGCGTCGGTCCAGCCGCCGATCAGCAGCTCGCGCCACTCGTCGACAACCCGGTCGAGGCTCGCGAGCGCGGCGTCGCTCGCGGGGCCGAGGGAGTTGCCGTCCATGTACAGCGCGTCGTCCGGGACCGAGAAGCGGTCCGCGAACGTCGAGAGCGGGTCGTCCGCGTCGAGACGGGCGGCGACCTCGACCGGGTCCGCGTCGAGCCCGCCGCGGTCGAGTGCCGCGGTCGCGGGGGCGTACGGGTCGTCCCCGGCGGCCGAGGACGGACCGCCCCCGGCGGGAGCGCCGTCGCCGTGTGAGTCGTCCATGGGAGGAGGGACGCCGCCGGCGACTAAGCCCTTCCGGGGAACGCCGGCGGCCGCGGCGGCTCACTCCCTGGACTCGCCGAACCGGTGGACGGACCCCGCGGCGAGCGCCCCGCAGACCGCGATCCCGGCGATCACGAAGAACAGCTCCCGGGTGCCGGCGACCGTGAGGACGAACCCCGCGAGTCCGGCCCCGAGCGAGCCGACGCCGAAGATCGCGAGGTAGGTGTAGCCGAACGACAGCCCCCGCGTTCCCGGCGGCGAGTAGGTCGCGACGGTCGCCTGTGAGAGCGGCTGGACGGTGAACAGCGCGACGCCGAGCAGCCCGGAGACGAGCAGGAACGACCAGACCTGCCCGGTGGCCGGCACGAACGCCAGCGCGAGCGTGGCCAGGATCGACATGAGGTAGACGAGTCCCCGCTCCGGCGGGATCCGGTCCGCGATCCGTCCGCCGAGGTACTGGCCGGGGACGCCGACCATCAGGATCGCGACGTAGAGGTACCGCGCCGGGTCGAACTCCTCGCCGAGCGCGCCCGACGGATCGACGATGCCGAGGTCGGCGAAGCCGCCGAGCGCGTCCCCGAGCAGGTCCGGGAGGAACGTGAGGAAGGTCCGGTAGTAGAGCCCGCTGAACGTGACGAACACCAACACGAGCGCGAACCCGAGCGTCAACAGCGACCGCGTGTCGCCGACGAAGCCGGCGAGCGAACTCCCCAGGCTCGCGTCTCCGTTCCCGTCCGCGGCGACGGCCGCGGCGTCTTCGTCGCTCGCGCGCTCGGAGTCGCCGTCGAGCGCCGCGTTGCCCGGCGCCGCGTCGGCACTCGCGAGCGCGGCGTCGACGTCGACGGTGAAGCCGTAGGCGGCGACGAGGAACGCCGGGACCGTGAGCAGCGCGGCGACGACCCGCCAGTCGAAGGCGAGGAGGAGCAGGACCGCCGCGAGGGGGCCGAGCGCGATCCCGAGGTTGCCGCCGATGCCGTGGTAGCCGAGCGCGGTCCCGCGGCGCTCGACCGCCTTCGAGAGCAGCGTGAGCCCCGCCGGGTGGTAGACGCTGGCGGTGACGCCCCACACCGCGAGCGCGAGCGCGAGCACCGGGAGGCTCGGGGCGGCCCCGACGAGCAGGAACGCGCCGCCCATCCCGAGCAGGCACGCGAGGATGACCGGCTTCGATCCGAAGCGGTCGACGACCACCCCGCCGGGGAGCGCGCCGACGCCGAAGAGCCCGTAGCCGACCGTGACGAGCGCGCCGAGCGTCGCGGCCGTGGTCGAGAACTCCGCGATCCACACCGTGAGCAGGATCGGGATCGATAGCTCGTAGGTGTGGACGAGCCCGTGGGAGCTCGCCGTGAAGGCGACGATGCGTCGCTCGTTCGCGTCCATGTGAACTCGAGGTTCATCGGGGACGGTGATAACCCCGCGGGTACATGAGGAGGTTGCCGGGACGGTCGAGTGGTTCGATTCCCGTTTCCCAACCGTTTTCGCCGTGTACGAGGAAGTCGGGATCCAGACATGGACCTCGTCCTGTTCAGTCACGTGGGCGTCTTCGCCGTCTCCGCGCTCGCCTGCGTGGCGAGTCTCCCGCGCGTGCGACGCATCCGACACGCCGACACCCGCCGCGGGCTGGCGGCGCTCCTCCTCTCGGTCGCCGTCTGGTCGATCGGGTACGTCGGGTACCTGCTCGCTCCGGGCGCCGCGGGCAAGGTCGCGTGGTACACGGTGGGGTTCGTGTTCGCGTTCGTCGCCGTCGGCGCGTGGCTGTACTTCTGTGCCGCCTACACGGGTCGCCCGCCGGGACGGGCCCCGTACCGGAACGCCGCGATAGCCGTCTTCTCGGTCTTCACCGCGCTCAAACTCACGAACGCGTTTCACGGCCTCTACTTCACCACCGCGTGGACGAGCGAGCCGTTTCCCCACCTCGCGATCCGCCACGAGTTGCTCTACTGGGTCGTCCTCGGACTGTCGTACGTCGTGATCGGCGTCGGCTTCTTCATGCTGCTCGAGCGGTTCTACTACACGGGTGCCGACAGTCGTCCGCTCGCGGCCCTCGTCGTCGTGACGGGGATCCCCGTCGTCGCGACGCTGTTCGGCGGCCGGGTGGAGTGGCTGCTTCCGCTGATGTACGAGCCGCCGGGGGTCGCGCTGTTCGCGGTCGGAACGCTCTTCGTCTACAGCAACCGCCTCGAGACGATCCGGCTCACCGGCGCGTCGGACAAGCCGGCCATCTACCTCGACGGCGACGGCCGCGTTCGGGACTACAACACGTCGGCACGGGAGATACTTCCGTCGCTCGCGGACTCGATCGGGGAGCCGATCGAGTCGGTAAACGCCGCGGTCGCCGACGGGCTGGAAACGGACGGCGTGTGTGCGATCGACCGAGAGGGCGAGCCGCGTTCCTACGAGGTCGTGAGCACGCCCTTCACCGTCGGAGACGTTCCGACCGGACGACTGGTGACGCTCACGGACGTGACCGACCGGGAGGCGTACCGACGGCGACTCGAGATGAAAACGGAGCAGCTCGAGGCGCTGAACCGCGTCGTCAGACACGACATCCGGAACGACATGGCCGTGATCCTCGGCTGGATGGAGACGTTCGAGGGGCGCGTCGACGACGACCTCGAGCCGGTCCTCGACCGCGTCCTGCGGAAGGGAACGCACGTCGTCGAGCTCACGGAGACCGCCCGCGACTTCATCGAGTCGCTGTCGACGGAGGGGGCAGTCGACCTCCGGCCGGTCGACGTGCGGGAGACGGTCGACACGGAACTGGCGGCCGTTCGCGAGTCGTTCCCGGACGCGACGTTTCGCGTCGACGGCGAGATCCCGGACGTGCGGGTGCGCGGCAACCAGATGCTCTCGTCGGTTCTCCGAAATCTCCTCGAGAACGCGGTTCGCCACAACGACGAGGCGACGCCCGAGGTCGCGGTCGCCGTCGAAACCGCCGGCGAGACCGTCAGGATCTCGGTTCGGGACAACGGGCCCGGCATACCCGACGAGCGGAAACGGGAGGTCTTCGGCAAGGGCGAGAAGGGACTGGACAGCCCCGGAACCGGCATCGGACTGTACCTCGTCCACGTGTTGACGAACCAGTTCGGCGGCGAGGTGTGGGTGGAAGACGCTGAGCCCAAGGGGTCGGTGTTCGTCGTCGAGCTCGTGAACGCGGACCGGGCCGAGGGTGCGGCGGACGACGCGGATCGGCCGCCCAGGTATCCCCCGAACCTATAGCGTGGCCGGCCGCAACCTCGACCCGAGATGTCGTGGTACCTCCTGATCCTCGCCGGGCTGTTCGAGATCGCGTGGGCGATCGGCCTCGAGTACTCCGAGGGGTTCTCCAAACCCCTCCCGACCCTCGCGACCGGCGTCGCCATCGTCGTCAGCATGGTGCTTCTGGCGCGGGCCGTCGAGGACCTCCCCGTGGGCACGGCCTACGCGGTGTGGACCGGGATCGGGGCCGTCGGCACCGCGTCGCTCGGGGTCGTCCTCTTCGACGAGCCGGCCACGCTCGTCCGCGCCGGCTGTATCGGCCTCATCGTCGTCGGCATCGTCGGGCTCCACCTGGCGTCCGGCGGGCACTGAGGCGCGCCGAGGATCGCACGTCGGGGACCGGTCCGCCGGCGATGGCTCACACCGCGTCCAGATCGTAGGCGTCCGGGTGGTCGGGCTCCTTCCACCCCTCCTTGCCGCTCCAGGAGTCCACGTCGAGGCGGTAGACCGCGGTCCGGTCGATGGACGCCTCGGACATCTCCTCGTAGTCCTCGCCCGGCGTCAACTGGGGAGCGAACTTCGCCATGAAGCGCTCGAGGACGCGGCGTTTGTCCGCCCGTTCCGTGACGAAGTCGACAGTCCCGTAGGCGACGACGCTCGAGTACTCGACGGTGAAGTTCACCGGCTCGTCGGCCGGGACGTACCGGCCCTTCTCGCTCGTCGTGAAGCTGGCTTTCGGCCCATCGCCCTCTGCGACGAGGTCGTGTGCGCGCCCGGCCTGCGCGCCGTGGAGGTAGATCGCGCCGGCCTCGGGATCGTAGACGAAGAGTTGCGTCACGAGGTGCGGCGTGTCGTCGTCGACGAGCCCGAGCACGCCCGTCTCCTGACCGGCGAGGAACTCCGGGATCCATTCGGGGTCGTCGATCGCCTTTCCCTGATAGCGGATCTCGTCGGAGACGTCGGCGGGCGTGTGTTCGGTCATGCGGAGTGATAGCGATGACCATTATAAAATCTTACCGTGATTCGCAGGTCGCGTCGACGGGATCGAGGTCCGGAGCGTCTTCGACTGCGAGTTCCGCGAGTGCGTCGCCGAAGCCGAGATCGTCGTCCGAACCGTCTTCCTCATCGGTTGGCCGCCACTCTGTACTCGTGACCTAGAGATCACGAACTGGACGAAGCTCGGAGACACGCACTAGCGGAGTCATTCGCGAGAAGTGTAGATTCTATTTAATCGACCACTTGTTTGAGATCTGGTAGTGTTGTGGGTGGGATCGTCAAAGATTGAAGGGTTTTCCCATCTGTATTCCACCTTTATCGGTGGCAATATGGAATAAAACACAGTTCTTTGGAGATGCTAATACGATTTTACCACTACCCTTGACCGTCCCTCCTCGCGATGAAGTTATCCTAGAAGGATAAATTATCAGTTCTTCATTGTCATAATAGAATTTACCTTCAAACTGAATAACATCTGATTCTTTGTCATATACTAGCTTTAATCTGATATTTTCATCTGGATCCCATATTTTGAGTTCATTGCTTCTATAAACGAGATCCCAAACACGGTCTGTATAAGCTTTCCACTCATTGTTTGTGACTTCGGCTATTAATTCATTATCTTGATTATATATCTCTAGATTGAATGTGATCAAACCAGAGTTATATTCTAATACAAACAAATCTTTTTTGTTTATTTTGACTAGAGCATATTCTCCTTCCTGCGGTACTTCGCAAGTCAGATCTGCTATTTCAAATTTGGGCTGTTCTGACTCAAAATAGAATAGAGAATCAACAATTTCATCGTTATGTGGATTATTTTTTAAATAGTATAATCTTTCGCGAGATATTGCGCCATCATCTGCTAGCCTGTGATGGTTTGGACATAATGTGATCATATGCTCTGGGTTATTATGATCTCGTTCATTTTTTGGAATGATATGATGATAGTCAACTAATGGAGAACCGCAAACAGCACAGCCATGATTCACTTCCGTTCTTAGGTCTCGGCGTACTGCTGCCGGAATATATCGATCCATTTGTTCTATGATGTCGTTCCTGCATAATGAATAACATGTGGCAATCTCACTTGTGTCACTAACAGTGAGCGATTGACTCCGCGAAAACGAATTGGGTACGTTAACTGTGTGACCTTTGCCATATCTCTAACAGTTGACCGACTCCGCTGGTCGGCAGTCAATGGCGAGGTCGCGCTTGTGTGGCGGTCGAGATCAACACCTCTCGACAGAGTACAGACTGTGTATCTGAGAAGACACCAGCCTCGGCTCCTTGTCTCTGAAAGACCGAGTAAAATTCAGATGGACTCGCGGGGTCCCCGCGAGCGGAGCGAGCGGGGGCACGCGAGGAAACGAGACGAACGAAGTGAGTCGAGTGGACTCGCGGGGATTTGAACCCCGGGCCTCTTCCTTGCGAAGGAAGCGATCTGCCGCTGATCTACGAGCCCGCACCCGAAACGAGTCGCCGTCCGTACTTGTACCTTACTTTTCTGTGATCCGCGAGCGAGAGGTTCACACCCGGCGAGCCGGCGACCAGGTGTACTGCGACCGCCGCGACCGACGCCCTTAGGTGACCGCCGGTCCGAGTTCGACACGAAACGGGGGGACGCGACGCGCGATCCCACCTCTCGTAACGATTCTGAGATCCATCGCATATTCGTTATGCTTTTGCGTGCGGAGGTTCTCGATCGGGGTATGTCAGAAGCGACGGCGGCGACCGCCGACCCGGCGGCGATGGCGGCGTTGAAACACGTCGCGCTCGCGGGCGGGCTGACGGAGACGAAGGTGTCGTGTGCGGCGCTCGGCGACCGCCTCGACGCGTCGACCCAGACCGCCTCCAGACGCCTCCAGACGCTCGAGTCCGCGGGGCTGCTCGAACGCGACGTGGTCGGCGACGGCCAGTGGGTCCGGGTCACCGACGCGGGCGAGGCCGCCCTCCGTGGCGAGTACGCCGACTACCGCCGGCTCTTCGAGAGCGACGTCGAACTCGTGCTTCGGGGGGCCGTCACCGGCGGGATGGGCGAGGGCCGTCACTACATCACCCTGCCGGGGTACGCGGAGCAGTTCGCTTCCCGGCTGGGGTACGAGCCGTTCCCGGGGACGCTCAACCTCGAACTCGACGAGGAGAGCGTCCGCCGGCGCGGCGAGATCGCGGGGATCGACGCCGTCCCGATCGACGCCTGGGAGGACGAGGACCGCACCTACGGCGCGGCCGCGTGCTACGCCGTCACCCTCGTCGCCGACGGCGGCCGCTACGAGGACGCCCACGCGATCGTGCCCGACCGCACCCACCACGACGACGACAAGCTCGAGGTGATCGCCCCCGACGAGCTCCGGGCGGAACTCGACCTCGCGGACGGCGACGCCGTCGAGGTCCGCGTCGAGGCGACCTCGCGGGCGGACGCGCTCGATGCGGACACCGACGACCCCGACGAGCCGCTCGAGGAGGTGGCCTGATGCGCGCCGACGCCGAGGGTCCCGAGGCGGACCCCGACCCGGCCGACGCGCCGGCCGCGGTCGGCGACGCGGACGGGGACGCCGATGCGGACACGGACGCGGCCGCCGCGGTCGACCGCGCGCTGGCGGCGTTCCGCGCCGGCGACCCGGTCTGTGTCCACGACTTCGCGGACCGCGAGGGAGAGACGGACATCGTCTACCCCGCGGGCGCGGTCGACGCCGCGGCCGTGGCGCACATGCGCAACGACGCCGGCGGGCTGATCTGCGTCGCCGTCGACGACGCGGTCGCCGACGCGTTCGGGCTCCCGTTCCTCGCGGACGCGCTCGACCACCCCGCGGTGAACGACGACCCCGCCTACGACGACCGCTCCTCCTTCTCGCTGCCGGTGAACCACCGCGAGACGTTCACGGGGATCACGGACGCGGACCGGGCGCTGACGATCACGGAGGTGGCGAACGCGGCCGCGGCGGCCGCCGCCGACCCGGAGGGGTACACCCCCGAGGACTTCGCGGCGTCGTTCCGCGCGCCCGGCCACGTCCACGTCCTGCGCGGCGCGGTCGAGGGGCTCGCGGACCGCGTGGGGCACACCGAACTGGGGCTGGCGCTCGCCGAGGCGGTCGACGCCCCGCCCGCCGCCGTGGTGTGTGAGATGCTCGACGACGAGACCGGCGACGCGCTCGCGCCCGCCGACGCCGCCGCCTACGCGGAGCGGCGCGGGATCCCCTACGTCGAGGGCGCGGCCCTCGTCGAGGCGCTGCGGTAACTGACCTCCGCGCTTTGCGGTGGCGCGCGCCTGCGAGCGCCCACCGGGTGCGAGCCAGCACGCGCGAGGGAGTCGCGAAGAGAGTGAGCGACGAGGCTGGGGAGGCATGAGGTGCTGTGCGGTCGGGCGGGACTCGCGACTGGGGCTTCGGAGCCGTCGATCGCCAGCTTTCCGGTATAGCGTTGTATCGACGAGCAGGTTCCCTCGATCCGGCCGACACCGGCGCTCCGAACGGCGTCCCTCCGGTCACCGATCCGTGCGTATCGCCGCGACCCGCCTGGATACCCAGCCGACGAGCCAGTACTGCCAGACCGCCGTTCCGGCCGCGCCGAGGGCGAACGACGCGACGACGACCAGCGGCGACGCGCCGGACCACCCGAACCTGATCCCGAGGTACGTACCCCCCACCAGCGGCCACGCGAGCACCGCGGCCGCCGGGATCACGACGACGGCGATCGACAACACGTCGGCGAGGGCGACGACGAGGCCGAGGGCGGTGACCCCGGCGAGCGCGGCGGTCTTGACCGCCCGCGACCCCGACGGCGTCGGGACGCGGTCGGGCGCGAGGGCGACGGCGGCCGCGGCCGCGACGTATGCGAACACCGGCAGCGCGGCGACGAACAGCGCCTTGACGAACAAGGGCCACGGATCGAGCGCGACGAGTCCGCCGTAGCCGAGGACGTACCCCGCCACGAGGAGGGGAGGAGGTGCTGACGCCGGGGGCGGAGTGCGTCGCGGACGGCTGCGAGGGACCCGGCCATGCCGATATGGCCGTGGCGGCGCGTGATAGGCCTTCGGGGCTACGGGGCGCACGGCGACCGTTCCGGCAGTCCTCGGTCGGTTGTCACAGTTTTAAGCCCGCCGACCGCAACGAGCGAGTATGGGCTTCGACGAGATGGACGTCGACACGATCTGGAAGAACGGGGAGTTCCTCGACTGGGAGGACGCGACCACCCACGTCCTCACGCACGCGCTCCACTACGGCACCGGCGTGTTCGAGGGACTCCGGAGCTACGAGACCGAGCAGGGTCCCGCGATCTTCCGGCTCGAGGAGCACCTCGACCGGCTGTTCGACTCCGCGAAGATGTACGACATGGAGATCGACCACTCCCGCGAGGAGATCACGGAGGCGATCCTCGAACTCCTCGACCGGCAGGACCTGACCTCCTGTTACATCCGGCCGATCGCCTACTACGGCTACGACTCGCTCGGCGTCTCCCCGGGGGACTGTCCGACCGACCTCGTGCTCGCCGCCTGGCCGTGGGGGACGTACCTCGGCGAGGAGGCCTTAGAGGAGGGCGTCGACGTGATGGTCTCCTCCTGGCGGAAACACGCCTCCTCGCAGGTCCCGACGAACGTGAAGACCACCGGGCTCTACGTCAACTCCATGCTCGCGGGCGAGGAGGCCCGCCGGAACGGCTACGTCGAGGCGATCGTCTTAAACAAGGAGGGGAACGTCGCGGAGGGCCCCGGCGAGAACGTGTTCATGGTCAACGACGGCGAGGTGTACACCACCGGCCAGGCGCAGTCGATCCTCGAGGGGATCACCCGCGACACCGTGATCACGCTGGCCGAGGAGCGCGGCTACACCGTCCACGACGAGGCCGTCATCTCGCGCGGACAGCTGTACACCGCCGACGAGCTGTTCTTCACCGGCTCGGCCGCCGAGGTGACGCCGATCCGCTCCGTCGACGACACGGAGATCGGAAGCGGCACGCGCGGTCCCGTGACGGAGGAGCTTCAGGAAGCGTTCTTCGAGGTCATCGAGCGCCGAACCGACGACCACGACGAGTGGTTCACGTACCTCTAGGTCGGCTCACGGCGCGGTAACCCCTCTCGTCGCCAGCCGCCGGTGCGGGTCCGTCACGACCCGCCACCCTCCAGCCGTCACGAACCGCCACTCCCGGTCGACTCGTCGCCCTCGGCGCTCGCGGATCCCCCGTCGCCCTCCGGCCGATCCCCCGCCGCCTTCCCCGGATGGGCGACGCCGGGACGGTGGTCCTCGGGTCCGTCGTCCGCGGGCGGGCGCTCCTCCTCAACGGGGATCTGGTGGGCGGACTCGCCGAAGCCCGCCGAGAGGATCCGCGTCATCCCCTCCTCGACGCTCTCGCCGGTGTCCTCGACCCGCTCGGGCTCGACCTCGATGACGAAGCCGGTGGTGATGTTCGGCGCGGTCGGCATGAAGAGGACGATCTTCCCGTCGCGGGTCTTCTTGCCCGTCCGGAACGCGGTCATCCGGATGCCGGGCCACGTCTCGAGGTACACCGGGTTCTGAAGCTCGTCGGTGCCGGAGATGGCGGTCTCGGCCGCCAGCTTCGAGGCGTTGTACACCACGCGGAGCGCGGGGATCCGGTTTATCGCGTCGTCGACCTTCGCCTCCGCGAGCCGGCCGAGCGTCGTCCGCATGAAGTAGCCGACCGCGAGCACGAGCGTCGAGAAGACGGCGACGGCGATGACGACCCGCGAGATCGGCTCCAGCGGAGCGGGGATCCAGTTCGGCTGGAGCGCGTCGATGAGCGGGATCGACGCGATGTGGAGGTAGATCCACCGGATGACGAGGAGCAGAACGAGGAGCGGGGCCAACACGATGAGCCCGCTGGCGAAGTCGCGTTTCCACGTGGACATCTATCGTCTCGCTATGCGACGGGGACGCTTAAGAGGGCTTCTCATGTCGGGCGACCGAGCGGTCCGCGGGCGACCGGAGCGACGCAGTCGTTCGTCCCCGGTCACCGGGCCGACGCTCACCGGCTCACGCCCCGGCGACCGCCCGCAACGCGAACGTCAGGTTCTCCTTCCGCTCGCGCACGCGCCGGTAGAAGTACGAGAGCCACTTGTTCCCGTAGGGCGCGTACTGGTTCACGTCGACGCCCTGTCGCGCGAGGTCGCGCTGGGCGTCCTCGCGGACGCCCATCAGCATCTGGATCTCGTAGTCGGTGTCGTGTTCGGCCGCGAGCCGGTTGGCGAGCGAGATCATCTCCGGGTCGTGACTGCCGACGGCGACGCCCCGATCCCGACGTTCGAAGAGGAACTCGATGTCGCCGCGGTACGCCTCGTCGACATCGGCCTTGTCCGTGTACGCGATCGAGTCGGGCTCGTCGTACGCCCCCTTCACGAGCCGGACCACGCCGGGAACGTCGACGAGGCGCTCGAGGTCCTCGCGGGTCCGTTTGAGATTCGACTGGACGCACTGGCCGACGCTCCAGGGGTAGTCCGCCGCGATCGACTCGAAGGCGTCGAGGGTGGCGTCCGTGGTGTCGGCGTCCTCCATGTCACACCAGACGAACGCGTCGCGCTCGTGGGCGTGTGCGACCAGGTCGCGATACTGCTCCTCGAAGAGGTCGGCGGAGACGTCGAGGCCGATCTGCGAGGGTTTCACGGAGATACACGCGTCGAGGTCCGTGGCGGCCAGGTCGTCGAGGAGCCGCCGGTACGCGTCGGCGTCGGCCCGGGCGTCGGCCCGGGCGTCGTAGTGTTCCCCGAGCAGGTTCAGGATGACGCCGACGCCCTCCTCGTTGCGGGCCCGCGCGTGCTCGAGCGCCTCGGGAACGCTCTCGCCGGCGACGAACCGGCGCGCGATCGGGGGTATCATACCGGGAGGTGGGTTCGCCCCGACTTGAGCGTTGTCACCCGTCGATCCGAGCGGGCGTCGAGGCTCGGCCGCCCGTCCCCTCGTCGGATCCGCGGCCCTCTCGTCGGATCCGCGGTTTATATGACCCGGACGGGCGTGGGGCCGGCATGGTCGGTTCCCTCGTCGCGACCGCGTTCTGGGCGATGGTGCCAGCGTACGTGCCGAACAACGCCGCGGTGCTCGCCGGCGGCGGTCGCCCCATCGACGGCGGCCGCGAGTGGCGGGGCGCGCGGCTGCTCGGCGACGGGAAGACGTGGCGGGGCACCGCGGTCGGGACGGCCGTCGGCGTGCTCGTCGCGCTCGGGCTCAACGCCGTCGTCGACCCCGCGAGCGCCGCCATCGGCGTCGACCTCCCGACGTTCGAGCTCCCCGCGGCGGTCGCGCTCGCGTTCGGCGCGATGGCCGGCGACATCGGCGCGTCCTTCCTCAAGCGGCGCTCCGGCCGCGAGCGCGGGGCGTCGTTCCCCGGACTCGACCAGCTCGACTTCGTCGTCGGCGCGCTCGTGGCCGCCTTCCTCGTCGCGCCCGACTGGGCGACGGCCGTCTTCACGCTCCCGGTGCTCGCCGTCGTGGCCGTGATGACGCCCGTCCTCCACGTGGCGACGAACGTCGCGGCCTACGCGCTCGGGCTGAAGAACGAGCCCTGGTGAGCGGGTCCGGTCGAGGGCGAGCCCCGATCGGAGATGAGCGCTCGCGCGGTTACCGACTCCGACCGGAAGCGAGATCGACGATCACCTGGTCGCCGACCGCAGTGACCGCGTCACCGGGCAGCCGGATGGTTTCGTCGTCGACGTCGCGTTCACCGTCCGTGTCGCGTTCGGCTGACTCGAGCGCGTCGGGTTCGGGTACGTTCGGATCGGGATCGACGAGGAGCGTCTCGAAGTCTCCCGATCGCGGGTCGATGGTGAGGTTGTGGACGGTACCGAGCTTCCTGCCGTCTGCGCTGAGCACCGGCTTCTCGGGGAGGGCGCTCGCGAGGACCGTGGACATGACACCGGGAGGTGGGCGGGAACGCGACAAAAAAGTACTGGATCGGCTGACGGCGGCGTTCGTCCGTGACCGATCGATCGGATCCGTCCGGACGGACGGCCGGATCCGGAACCACGGAAAGATACTTATGCTGCCGTGGCATACGTTGTCACGCAATGTCTAGCGCACCCAGCACGAACGACGACGTGTTCGACGAGTTCCTGTCCGACCGGGGCCACGAGACGGAGATCGTACGCTGGGAGCGATCGTATAACAAGCTTCAGTGCCCCGAGTGTGGTGCGCTTCACCCGGAGGGCACCGCCAGTTGCTCCGTCTGCGACTGGCGGCCGACCTGACGCCGACGGCACCGATCGACCGGTTAGCGGTTTTCTTTCCGCCGCGTGCGGCGGCAGTATTATATGTAACGATTAGCTAGTGGGGCGTATGCCGACCTGCCAGAACTGCGGTTCGTTCGTCACGGCCGACTACGTCAGGGTGTTCACGCCGAACGACGTGGACCGACCCCGCGTCTGTCCGGGCTGTGAGGACCTGGTCCGTGACGGTGCCGACGTGCGAGAAGCGCGCGCGACTCGAAGCAACTGACGCCTCCGACCGACTTCATCGACCGATTCCACCGATCGAGTCCTCCGCCGACCCCCGCCGCTCGCTCGGACCCGCCCTCCGTCCCGCGTCCGCCCGGCACGGTCCCCCGCCGACCGACGGGTCCGCGTCCGTCCGGCACGGTGTTCGCGTTCGTCAGCGACGGCCCCGCGTTCGTCCGTGACCGGTCCCCGCGTCCGTGCCCGTCGGGGGCGTAGGCGGCCCGAACGCCCCGTCACCGAGCCACGGCGTTTAAGGAGAGTCGCGATCAGTAGTCGGTAATGAACGACCCCACCGTAACGCGACTGTTCGGCGGCCCCGGCAGCGGGAAGACCACGGCCCTCCTCGATCGGGTCGAGGAGATCCTCGAGGACGACGCGGCCGACGTCCGCGACGTGCTCGTCGTCTCCTACACCCGCGCGGCCGCCGCGGAGATCCGCGAGCGACTCGCCGAGCGACTCGACGTCTCCCCGCGAACCCTCCAGGGAAACGTCTGTACGATGCACGCGAAGGCGTACGAACTGCTCGACCTCTCGCGGGGGGACGTGGTCGGCGAGGACGACAAGGAGGGGTTCTGTGAGGAGTACGGCATCGAATTCGAGGACCAACACGGCGGGGCCGGCCGCCGGACCGCCCGGTCGACGACGATCGGCAACAAGATCATCGCCACCTCCCAGTGGCTCCAGCGCACCGAGCGCGACGTGGCCGACTGGTACGACGTGCCCTTCCAGTGGAACGTCGAGGAGGTGCGCCTCCCGCCCGAGGAGGACCCCAACGCCCAACAGGGGAACAAGTACACGCCGACGTGGCCCTCCGACGACGACCGGATCGACATCCCCGAGGCGATCCGCGCGTGGCGGGCGTACAAGGGCGAACACGGCCTCGTCGGCTTCGCCGACATGCTCGAGCGCGTCGCCCAGCGCTCGCTCGTGCCCAACGTCGACTACCTCGTCATCGACGAGTTCCAGGACATCACGACCCTCCAGTACGGCGTCTTCGAGGAGTGGAAGCCCCACATGGAGAAGGTGCTGATCGCCGGCGACGACGACCAGGTCGTCTACGCGTGGCAGGGGGCGGACCCCGACCTCCTCCTGGAGACCGACGTCGACGAGGACGTCATCCTCCCGAACTCCTACCGGCTCCCCTCGGAGATCCTCAACGTCGTCAACGCGGAGATCCGCCACATCGACAAGCGGCAGGAGAAGGACCTCCACCCGCGCAAGGAGGGCGGCACCGTCGAGGCGATCGAGTCGCCGTCGATGCTCGAACTCGTCCGGAACGTCCGGTACACGGTCGAGGACGACGAGGGCAGCGTGATGTGTCTGTTCCGCGCGCGCTACCAGATGTTCGACTTCATCGACGAGTTCATCGACCACGGGATCCCCTTCACGATGCTGACCGACGGGCGGATGTGGACCGACCGCGTCCAGGACTACGTGAGCGCGATCGAGAAGCTCGACGACGACGAGCCGATCACGCTGCTCGAGGCCCGCCGGCTGGCGGACATGCTCCAGGAGTCGGCGTTCGGCACCCACGACCGCGAGGCGTTCTACGACTTCATCGACGACCGCGAGGAGGCCGCGGACGCGGAGGACATCTCGCTGGTCGAGGTGCCGACCGACGAGGTCCGCGACCGGATCCCGTTCATGCCCGACGCGGCGAGCGCCGACGACATGGTCCGGAAGGTGACGAGCTTCCAGCGGAAGTCGATGGGCGCGTACTTCGAGGGCGAGTACGCGGGGATGGACCCGACCCGCGTCCGCGTCGGCACCATCCACTCCGCGAAGGGGCGCGAGGCCGACCACGTCTTCGTCGCGACCGATCTGACGGAGAAGGTGGTCGAGCAGATGGCTGCCTCCATCGACGACCCCACCGACGTCGACGGCGTCGAGGAGTTCACGAAGACCACGAGCCCCGTGCCGGTGCTCACCGACAACGAGCGGCGGGTGTTCTACGTCGGGATGTCCCGCGCCCGCGAGCGGCTCGTGGTCATGGAGAGCCTCATCGGCGGCGCGCCGACGCTCCCGATCAGCGTGCTGTTGTTCAACGAGCTCCGCGACGAGCCGCCACAGGAGCTCATCGACGAGGTCCAAGACGAGGTGGCGGTCCCCGAACCCGAGCCGTGAGCGGCGGGAACTCGGATCGCCGCCCGCTCCGAACCGACCTCTCCCCGGTCGTCGAGGCGGTCGGGACGGCTGACGCGGCCGGGTTCGTCGCGGTCGGCGACGGCGACGACGGCGACCTCCGGTACCTGACTCGGGTTTCCGAGTCGGACCGGACGTACGGCGTCGTCGTGACTCCCGGGTCCGCGTCGTCGCCGCCGCGGGCCGTCCTCCTCGCACACGCCGAGGTCGCGATCCGGGCCGAACGGGCGTTCGTCGACGCCGCCCGGGTCGACGCGACGGACGGGGAGCGACGAGCCGACGGGCAAACGAGCGACGGCGCGGCGCGGAACGACCCCGCCGCCTTCCACGACGGGGTCGTCCGCGCGGTGCGGACCGAACGCGACGACGACCCGCTCGGGGTCCGCGCCGCGGCGGTCCTCGACGAGGGGAGAGGGAACGATCGCGGCGACGGCGACGATGACGAGGGGGGCCGCAGCGACGACGACGAGGACGATCGCGACGACGATGAAGACGGTCGCGACGACGACGGGGTCGCCGACCGCCCCGTCCTCGTCCCGCGCTCAGTCCCCCACGACGCCGCGGTCTACCTCGAGCGAGCGGGCTACGAACCCGCGTCGACGCCGGTCGTGGCCGACTCGCGGGCGGTCAAGAGCCCGGCCGAAGTGGAGCGTCTCCGGCGGGTACAGCGCGCCGCGGCCGCCGGAATGGCGCGCGCGGAGACGGTGCTCGCCCGGAGCGAGCCGGCCGGCGAGTCGGCGGAGCCGAACGGGTCGGAGGCCCCGGACGGCGCGCGCCCCGCCCTTCGCTGGGACGGGGACCCGCTCACGACCGAGCGGCTCCGGCGGGCGGTGAACGCGGCGCTCGCCCAACGGGGCGTCGGCGACGCCGGAAACACCGCCGTCGCCGCGGGCCGGGCCGCCGCGGACCGGCACGGGGGGCCGGGTCCGTCACCGCTCCCGACGCCCTCGACCGCGACGCCCCGATCCGGGCGGGCGAGACGGTCGTCGTCGACCTCGCACCCCGCGGGCCGGACGGCTACCGCGGCGCGCTCTCGCGGACCTTCGTCGTCGACGGCGACGGGGGCTGGGAGCGCCGGGCGTACGTCGCGGTGGAGGCGGCCCGCGAGGCCGCGCTCGCGGAGGTGGAGCCGGGAGCCCCCGCGGCGACCGTCCACGGGGAGGCCGCCGCCGAGCTCGCCGCGTACGGCTTCGACCCGAACGCGTCGCCGGGCGAGCCCGGATACACCCACGACACCGGCCGCGGGGTCGGGCTGTCCCGGCGGGAGCCGCCGGCGCTGCCGGGGGGAACGGCCCTCCGCTCGGGGCACGTGATCGCGGTCGAACCCGGCGTGTACGACCCCGCGACCGGCGGCGTCCGCCTCGGCGACCTCCTCGTCGTCCGCGAGGAGGGATACGAGCTCCTCGCCGCGTATCCGTTCGGAACGACCCCCGAGGAGCGGGAGGACCTCGACGCGCACGGATAGCGGCCGATCGATGGCTTCGATGGCTACGACGGTCGTTTGAGCCACCGGGGGACCTTTTGAAACCCCGTTCGATCGCCGAAACACATGCCGACGCAGCCCTCCACGGCCGACGAGGCCGGATCGATCCGACGCATCGCGAGAAAACTGCTCCCCGCGGCGGGCACGGTCCTCGTGGCCACGCTCGCGGTCGTCGGGATCGCGCTGGCCGGAAGCGCGCTCGTCGGGACGGCCGCCGCGGACGGCACGGCCGAACTCGACGCCTCGATCGTCACGGTGACCGAGGGCGACACCGCCGCCGTCGAGGTCGAGACCGACGGCGTCGACGAGGTCGAGGTCGCGATCGGCGACGAGTCGACGAGCGGGTACGAACTCCGCGCGACCGTGACGCCCGACGACGACGACGGGACCACGAGGCTCGTCTTCGACCACGCCGAGACGGGCGGAGGTGGAACGCCTCTGACCGCCGAGGGCGACGCCGCGGTGTCGATCGAGAGCGAGACCGACCTCGACGAGCCGATCGCGCCCGGCTCCTACGACGTGTCGGTGTCCGTCGACGGCGACGAACCCGCGGACATCGGGAACCTGATGGTCGAGCCCGAGTCGACGGGGGACGGAGCCGGAGACGACGAGGACGGCTCGCCCGATGAGGGCGACGGGTCGGATGACTCCGCCGAGACGACGGTCACCGAATCGGACGTCGAGGCGGCCGACGTGGTCGTCGAGCCGGCCGAGACGGACGTGACCGTCCCGGTCGACCTCGCGGACGGCGAGACCGTGACGCTCCGGATCCGGTCGGCCGCGGACGCGAGCCCCGCCTACATCAAGACCGAGGAGGCGACGGTCGAGGACGGCGAGGCGACCGCGAGGTTCGATCTCAGTGAGACGAGCCACGGCGACCGCGCGACGCTGACGGTCCGTGGCAACGACGGACTCGACGGCGAGAGCGAGCACGAGGTCCTCGTCGTCGACGAGTCGATCGGCGTCGAGGAGGCGGACGGCGGGAGCGGGGACGACTCGACGGACGGGAGCGCCTCCGACGACGGAACCACTACCAGCGTTCCGGGCTTCGGGGTCGTCGCGGCCGCGCTCGCGCTCCTCGGGGGCGCGCTCGTCGCGCGCCGGCGAGCGTAACCGGACGCGTCGACCGGAACGAGAGACGAGCGGGACGCGTCGCCGAGGACGGGTTCGCCGAACCGGTCACTTCTCTGCGGCGTCGCCGTCGGATCCCGACTCCGCGTCGTCGCCGCGGAGCTGTCGCGGGAGGAGCCCGCGGAGGAGTCCCCTGAGGATCCGACCGGGGTCGAGGAAGTACTGCGGCAACACGACCATCGCGACGGCGACGACGAGCAGTCCGGCTCCGAGGGCGGTCTCGCCGGCGAGGATGCGGACGACCGCGTAGTTCGCGAGCGGCAGCGCGAACACGAGCGACGCCGCCAGCCCGATCATGTCGAACAGCCCGAGGCTCATGTGGCCCCCTATCGCCCCGGCCCGGATAAACGGCTCTGTTGGCGCGTTCCGTCCGAGCGCGCGGTCCGCGGATCCGCCGGGCCGACCGCTCTCACGACGGCATCAAAAGTACCATACCGTCTCCCGACCCGGTGTACGGTATCGGGTGACCCCAGTGACGAAGAAACGCGAATACCGAGACGACTACCGGAACAAGACGCTGTACATCCCGGGGCCGACGGAGGTCCGCGACGACGTCGTCGAGGCGATGGCCCAGCCGATGTTCGGTCACCGCATGGACCGGATGACGGATCTCTACACCACCATCGTCGAGGACACGAAGGAGTTCCTCGGCACCGACAACGAGGTCGTGATCCTGACCGCCTCCGGCACCGAGTTCTGGGAGGCGTCAACGCTCAACCTCGTCGACGAGAACATCCTCGTGCCGACCTGCGGGAGCTTCAGCGAGCGCCACGCCAACGTCGCAGAGCGGCTCGGCAAGGACGTCGACCGCCTCGAGTACGAGTGGGGCGAGGCGGTCAAGCCGGAGGACGTCCGCGCGCACCTCGAGTCCTCGGAGACGGAGTACGACGTGGTCGCCACCGTCATGAACGAGTCCTCGACGGGCGTCCGGAACCCGATCGAGGAGATCGGCGACGTGGTCGCGGAGTACCCGGACACCTACTTCGTCGTCGACGCGGTCTCCGCCTTGGGCGGCGACTACGTCGACATCGACGAACACGGCATCGACGTGATCTTCGCGTCGACCCAGAAGGCGTTCGCGATGCCGCCGGGGCTCGCGGTCTGTGTCGTCAGCGACGACGCCTACGAGCGCGAGGTCGAGAAGGGCGACTCATCGTGGTACGGCGGCTTCCGCCGGACGATCGACTACTACGACCGCAAGGGCCAGACCCACTCGACGCCCGCGATTCCGATCATGCTCGCCTACCGCAAGCAGATGAAACACATGCTCGAGGAGGGCCACCG
Organism: Halorubrum aethiopicum; assembly: GCF_001542905.1. NCBI lineage: Archaea > Methanobacteriati > Methanobacteriota > Halobacteria > Halobacteriales > Haloferacaceae > Halorubrum > Halorubrum aethiopicum. The sequence goes on from NZ_LOAJ01000001.1 coordinate 363,266, forward strand.
CGCCCGCGACGAGCGACACCGCGAGATGATGGAGTACGTCCACGAGTGGGCGAACGAGCACTTCGCGATGTTCCCCGAGGCTGGGTACGAGTCGCAGACGGTCGCCTGTATCGAGAACACGCGGGGGATCGACGTGGCCGGGACCATCGAGGCGGTGAGCGAGGAGTACGACATGGCCTTCTCGAACGGATACGGCTCGCAACTCGGCGAGGAGACGTTCCGGATCGGGCACATGGGCGAACACACCGTCGAGAGCGTGCGGGAACTCACCGACGCCATCGAGGACGTCGCGGGACTGTAGCGGCCGGCTTCCGATCAACGGGTCGAGGCGGGAGCGACCGACCCCGCGACAAGATACTTGAGTCGTCCCGCGGTTCCTCCCGCCATGGACCGCGATTCCCTCCGCGCGGCGCTCGACCGCTGGACCGACGCGGGCGTGATAGACGAGGAGACCGCGTCGCGGATCCGGGAGTTCGAGCGGGCGGACGAGGTCCCCGAGACCGACGACGACGACGACACCGCCGAGGCCGACGACGCAGGTGACGCGTCGGCCGGCCGCGGGGGCGGCCTCCTCGAGGAGAACCGGGTCGTCGTCGCGCTGGCGCTGATGGGCGGCGTCCTCGTCGCCGTCGGCGTCGGCGCGTACCTCTACGAGCGCTGGGAGTCGATCCCGGTCGTCGCGCGGGTCGCGATCCTCGTCGGCGTGCCCCTCGTCGCCGCCGCCGGCGGGACGCGGCTCCGGGAGGACTCCCCCAGGACCGCCCACGGCTTGTGGCTGCTCGCGGCGCTTTTCACCGGCGTGACCCTCTTTCGGCTCGCCGAGTTGACGCCCGTCGTCGACGTCGACGCCGCACGGGCGTGGCTGCTGGCGGCGTGGACCGCGGTCGCGGTCGCGATCGGGGCCGGACTCGACTCGCGGCCGATCGGGGGCGCGGGGGCGATCCTCGGCGCGGCGACCCTCGCGTCGGCGACCGACCCGGCGGAGTTCGTGCTCCTGTTCGGGGCGTATGGCGGCCTCCTCTACGTCGCCGGGCTCACCGGCCACGGCGAGCCGGCATCCGCCGACGAGAGCCGCGCACTCCCGCGGTTCGCGGCGACGCTCCGCTGGATCGGCGGGGCGTTCGCGGCGGCCGCGCTCGTGCCGGTCGTCGCGGTCGGATCGCCGCCGGAGGGGCTCTCCGCCGGAACCGTCCTGCTCGTCGCGGCGAGCGTCGTCGCCGCCGCCGTCGCGGTGGGTCGCGCCGGCGACGACCGGCTCGCGCGGTACGCGAGCGCGCCCGCGGTCGCGGCCCCCGTCGCGGCCGCGGTCGCGTGGGGCGTCCCCCGGCACGTCGGCGACTTCGCCGGGTCGCTGGTCGCGCTCGGCTGCCTGCTCGGCGTCGTGTTGGCGCTCGTCGTCGGCGCGGTGGGCCTCCGGGAGGCCGCCCCGGCGAACGTGGCGGCGCTCGGGTTCGTCCTCGGCGTGGTCGCCTTCCTCGCCGGCCCCGTCGGGGACGCGATCTCCGGGTCGCTGGCGCTCGTCGTCGCGGGGGCGGTCCTGCTCGCCGCGGGGCTCGGCGCGGAGCGCGGCCGGCGGGCGGTGCTCGCGCGGATCGGCCGATAGCGGTTATTGTAAGTCAGTTCCGGCGCTCTGCCAGGACGGGTCGGCAGAGCGCCGGTAAACGGTTACAATAACCACTATGAGAACCATCCCAGCGAGCGCTCACGCCAGCCCGGCGAGCGCGTCGATCCCGGTCTCCCACAGCGAGACGCCGACGAGGACGTTCGCGGCGAAATCGAGCGCGAAGAAGCCGAACAGCGCGGCGCCGGCGAAGTGCGCCTTCCGGAGGTCGAACCGGTGCGAGAAGCGGTGGAAGAAGTACGCGTTCGCGAGGCTCACGGGGACGATGGCGAGCATCTCGCCGGTCCAGATGGCGGTCGGGAACGCGCCGTACTGGGTGGCGAGCGAGATGGTGACGAGCTGGGTCTTGTCGCCGAACTCGCCGAACGCCATCATCGCGAAGATGGGGAGGAAGCCGCCGAACCGGTTCGGCACCCGCCAGCCGACCAGGGGAACCCGCACGTCGAGTTCGCCCCCGTCGGTCAGCGGGGCGGTGGTCGCCTCCGGGTCCGCGGCGTCGGGGGCCGGGGCGCTCCGGACGAGCAGGTACGCGAAGACGACGAACAGGATCGCCGTCAGCGCGTCCAGGTAGATCCCCGGCAGCGTCCGGGTGAGCACCCGGCCGAACCGGATCTCGAGGGCGGTCCAGCCGGCGAACGACGCCGCGGCCGCGCTCACGACGACGGCGGGGCGGTACCGCGTCGAGAGGCCGGCGATCAGCAGCTGGACCTTCTCGCCGGGCAGGACCGCGAGCTGCGCGCCGGCGGCGATGAACAGAACGGTCAGCCACGTGGTCTCGCTCATCGGGGATCGACTCGTTGACGCGGCGGCGGAGAACGACGCGCCGACGCCGAAGGTTTAGAGACGGCTAAAACAAATGTTTTGCGCATACGGAAGATCGGTCACAGCCAGAGCAGCTGGGCGTGTCGCGTTCCGTCGAACTCCATGACCGCGCCCTCGTCGACGAGCCCCGCGTCGACCGCGACGCCGACCGCCTCCCGACCGACGAGGTTCCCCACCTGCGCGCGGCGGAGCGCGGCGACGACCGCCTCGGCGTCGGCCTCGACGGCGTCGTCGCCGCCGTAGAACTCCTCGGTCACCGAGAGGCTGGCGCGCCCGTTGTCGTAGGTCTCGCCGAGGCAGTCGCCGTCACAGACCGAGACGAGCGTCCCCTCGGGCGTCTCCCGCTCGCGAAGCAGCATCTAAAAGCCCTCTGGACCCTCTCCGTGAAGCTCGCGTTCCGGTTCGCCCGCCCCGGGCTCCCCGCCGCGGCCGCCCCGACCGTTCGGGGCGCGTCCGCCGCCTTGACCGGGCTGGCCGCCCATGCCGCCCTGCCCGGCCTGTTCCTCGACCATCCGCTCTTCGGCCTCCCGGCGGATCTCCTCGGCGCGGTCGGCGACCTCCTCGGCCTGCTCGTGTTCGCCCGCCTCCTCCAGCGCGCGGGCCTTCTCCTCCAGGACGCCGGCGTCGCGGTAGCCGAGACGGATCGCGTTGTCGAAGCAGTTGACCGCGTCCTCGGCGAGGCCGCGCTCGACGAGCAGGAAGCCGCGGTTGTACCACGCCTGCGCGAACCGCGGGTCGATGTCCACGGCCCGCTCGGCGTGTTCGAGCGCCTGCTCGCCGCGCCCGGACTCCCAGAGCGCGTACGCGAGGTTCGTCTCGGCGCTCGCGGCGTGTTCGGAGTCGTCGTCGATGCGTAGCGCCTCCTGATACGCGCCGATCGCCTCGTCGTACTCCTCGAGTTCCGCGTGGGCCGCCCCCTTGTTCACCCACGCCTCCTGTGCCTCCAGCGAGTCCTCGTCGGCGAACCGGGCCGCGCGCTCGAACGTCTCCGTCGCCTCCTCGAAGCGGTTGATCCCCATGTAGGAGAGCCCGACGTCCATCAGCCGCTCGACGTCGACGGCGTCGCTTTCGACGTTCCGCCGGTCGAGCACGTCGGTGAGGGCCCGCGAGTCGACCGGGTCGACCGTGGTCGGGTCCGCGTTCAGCTCCTCGGGGTCGAGGGTGAACTCCTCGTAGTCGGCGTCGACGCCCTGGCCCGCGGAGAACTCGTGGCGGTCCGCGTCGCGCTCGTCGGTCATATACCCGGATCTGTCGGTCACGGCGGGTAAGCGTTACGTCGACGGTCGACCATGGGGCGTGGCTCACGGTACCACGAGACAGGGTTAAATTCGCGTTACGATCACCCGGAACCTTATGTGCCCGACTCGAGTGAGACTAACCGGTAATGTCTACCAACAAGCTCTCCACGGCCATCACCCCGCGACGACAGGTCGCGGCCGTCGTGTTGGCCGCCGCGTTGCTCGGCGTCGTGGTCGCGCCGAACGTGTACGCGGCGACCAACGAGACGACGGACACGGTGGCCGTCGTCGAAATCGAAGGCCCCGTCAACTCGGCCCTCGCCGACGACGTCGAAAGCGAACTCGCAGCGATCCGCGGCAACGACTCCGTCGGTGCCGTCGTCTTGAAGATCGACACGCCCGGCGGCGCGCCGGTCGCGTCCGAGCGCATGTACAAGGCGGTCCAGCGCACGAGCCAGGGGATGCCGGTCATCGCGAGCGTTCAAGCGATGAGCGCCTCCGGCGGCTACTACGCGATGGCTCCCGCCGACGACATCTACGTGTTGCCGACCTCGCAGGTCGGGAGCATCGGGCTGAACGCACCCGCTCCCCGGACGACCCCGCCCGTGTCGGGCCCGAGCGGCCCCGACAAGGCCGGCGGTAACGAGATCCAGGGCTGGGCGGAACAGCAGACGCTCGCCGACACCTTCGTCGACGCGATGATGGCGGAGCGCGGCGAGGAGTTCCAGATGCCGCGCGAGCAGGTCGCACAGGCCGACGTCTACCTCGGCACCGAGGCCGTCCAGAACGGCTTCGCCGACGAGATCGGCTCGCTCAACGAGGCGATCCACGAGGCCGCGACCCGCGCCGAACTCGGCGACTACCGGGTCGACACGCGCGAGACCGGCCTCGACACCGGCCTCCCGATCCTGCTCCGCACCGACTCGCAGGTCGTCGCGGTGTACGCGAACGACCCCGGCTACGCCGACGTCAAGCCGATGCCCTCCACGTACGTCCACCTCGAGGCGGTCCCGCACGTCGACACGGTCGAACGGTTCGCGGGGAGCGACCTCGGCGTCGACGCCGGGAGCGACGGAACCGCCGGGGACGCCGGCGCGGACGGTCCCGCCAACGACACCGCGGCCTCCCTGAACGGGGGTGTTTCCGCGTGAGCCGAGCCGTCACCCTCGCGGTCGCGTTCCTCGTGACGTTCGCGACGATCGCCGGCGGATCGGCGCTCGCCGGCTACGTCACCGCCGACGGCGCGGCCCCCGCGCCGGAGATCGAGAACGAGCACTACCAGTCGACGGACCTGATCGCGGACGACGACCCGGGCGAGGCGAACGTGACGATGGACAGCGACGCGGAGTCACAGACGATCGTCATCGACCCCGGCGTCCAGGCGGCCGGCGGCGGCGTGGCGATCAGCCCGCTGTCGCTCATCGGACTCGGAACCGGCGGCGTCGCCGACCGGGACATCCGCCCGCTGGCGAACGCCCTCATCGAGAACGGTCACGAGGTTCGGGTGTACACGCCGGACGCGAGCGCGTCGCGGTTCCCGAGCCAGCCGGGCGCGTCCGGCCCCACCCCGCTCGGCGAGGACCTCGCCGAGGCGGACGCGTTCGTCACGTTCCGGAGCGACTACGAGGAGGACGAGCTCGAGGACATCGAGACGTTCGTCGAGGCGGACGGTCGGATGATCCTGGCGACCGAGCCCGACGCGGCGTTCGGCCAGCCGGGGCCGACGTCGCTCGACGCCACCCTCGGAACCACCACCGAGCCGGGCTACGTGTACAACATGGTCGAGAACGACCTGAACTACCAGCGCGTGTACGCGGAGCCGACCGGCGACTCCGGGCTGACGGAGGGGGTCGACCGCGCGATGTTCCCGACGGTGACGCCCGTCGGGACGGCGGCCGAGGGCGGCGACGAGTTCCGCCCGATCGACGGCAGCGAGCTGTCGACGACGCGGGCGGCGACCGACGCGCCGCTTCTCGTCCGCGACGGCGGCGTCGTGATGGTCGGCGACGCCGGCTTCCTCTCGCCGGAGAACGCCCGGCGCGCGGACAACGACGCCCTGATCGGGAACCTGGCGGACTTCCTCGTGGAGAACGACCGGGACCCGGAGACGCAGCCGCCGGAGACCCAGCCGGAGGGCCCGACCGGCCCGACCGGGCCGACACAGCCCACGCAGCCGCCCACCCAGCCGACCCAACCGCCGACGAACGCGACGAACACGACGGCCTGACGAGGGCCGTCCCGGTTCGTCGTCGACCCACGCGGATCCGTTTTTTCGACCGACCGGCACCGGCAGCGTCGGCTCGGCGGAACGCATGAGTGCCCGGCGACCGGACCCTCCCTCGTCCATGTCGCCGTCGCCATCGTCGTCGCCGTCGCCATCGTCCTCGTCCGTCCGGGCGTTCGTCGCCGTCGAGCTGCCCGACGACCTCGCGGAACCGATCGCCGACCTCCAGTCGTCGCTCGCGGACGCGCCGGGGATCCGACCCACGGACCCGCGCCAGGCGCACCTGACGCTGAAGTTCCTCGGCGACGTCGCCGTCGACCGCCTCGAGGAGGTGCGCGCCGCCGGCGAGCGCGCGGTCGACCGCGCCGGCGTCGGGCCGTTCGACTGTACGGTTGAGGGGCTCGGCGTCTTCCCCTCGCTCGAGTACATCTCCGTGGTCTGGGCCGGGATCGGGGAGGGCGACGAGGAGCTGACTCGGCTCCACGAGGCGCTGGAGGCGGAGACGACCGCGCTCGGGTTCGAGCCGGAAGAGCACGCGTTCACGCCGCACGTCACCCTCGCCCGGATGGACGACGGGCGCGGGAAGGACCTCGTACGGGAGGTCGTCCGCGAGCGCGACCCCGAACTCGGGAGCTTCGAGGTCGGATCGGCGTCCCTGATCGAGTCGACGCTCACGGAGGACGGGCCGGTCTACGAGCCGATCGCGACGTTCGACCTCCGGGAGTGACGCCGGGAGTCAGGGCGACTCCGCCGCGGGGTCGCCATCGCCGGGAGTCGGAACCGGGTGTTCGACGCGGATCCGCGTCACCCGCGTCGGGGTCGCGTCGGTGACGACGAGGGTGACGTCGCCGACCGCGACGCGGTCGCCCTCCTCGGGGAGCCGGCCCACGCGCTCCGTGATCAGCCCGGCGACCGTCTCGAACCCGCCGTCGGTCGGCAGCGCGATCCCGAGCGCGTCGTTGAGGTACGCCACGGTGGTCCAGCCGCGCGCGACCGCGACGCCCGGCTCGAGGACGTCGACGTGGTCGGTCTCGCCCCGCCCGACCAGCTCGCCGACCACCTCCTCGAGCACGTCCTCGAGGGTCGCGAGCCCGACGACCGCGCCGAACTCGTCGACGACGACGACCAGTCGCGCGCCGGTCTCGCGCATCTCCGCGAACAGCTCGTCCACCGGCTTCGTCTCGGGGACGAACGTCGGCTCCGCGAGCACGCTCGCGAGCCCCTCGCCCGCCTCGTCGGCGCGGATCGCGTCGCGGACGTCGACGACCCCCACCACGTCGTCGCGGTTCTCGCCGTAGACGGGCAGCCTGGTGACGTGTGCCGCCGTGGCCGCCGAGACGACCTCGGCGGGCGTCGCCGTGTCGGGGATCGCGACCATGTCGGTTCGGGGGACCATCACGGCGGTGACGCGGGTCGCGCCCAGGTCGAGGACGCCGCGGATCATCGCGCTCTCGTCGGGATCGAGCGCGCCGGTCTCCTCCCCGGAGAGCACGAGCGTCTGGATCTCCTCGCGGCTCAGGTACGACTCGATAGCCGTGTCGCCGCCGACGACGCGGGTGACGACCCCGCTCGCGGCCTCGAAGACGTAGAGGATCGGCCGGAGGAGCCGCTGGAGGGCGACGACCGGGCGGGCGACCCGGAGCGCGTGTCGCTCCGCGTTCGCGACCGCGTACGACTTCGGCGCGATCTCGCCGAAGACGATGACGAAAAACGAGGTGAAGACGGTGGAGCCGGTCGCGGCCTGCCCGGCCGGGAGGTACTGGACGAGCACCGCGGTCGCGACGGAGGCGGCCGCGATGTTCGCGACGTTGTTGCTCACGAGCGCGGTGACGAGGAAGCGGTGCGGGTTCTCCCGGAGCGACGAGAGCGCCGCGCTGCCGGGGGTCCCGTCCGCGACGAGCGCGTCGACGCGGTGTTTCGCGACCGAGAACACGGCGAGTTCCGAACTCGAGAAGAAGGCGCTGATCCCGGTCAGTGCGAGGATCGCGGCCGCCCCGAGAAACGAGAGCGTGAGGTCCATACCCCCACATGCGCGTCGACCCGAAAGGGTGTATCGGCGACGGCCAGGGCCACGGGGGGTGTCGCCACCCCGACGATGTCCCGACGCCCCGACGACGCCTCGACGCCCCGACGATGTCCCGACGCCCCGACGACGCCTCGACGCCCCGACGACGCCCCGCCGCCTCGACGGCCCCCCGACCTCCCGACGACCAGTCCACGACGGTAGGCACGGACGAGGTGTTTCCACCCGAAACAGAGGGATGGAATAACCACGATCGCGGATCGGAAATGGCATACGGATGAGATTTCGGGAGCGGAAAAACGGCGCGATGAAGAAAGCGTTAACACCGCGCCGAGGGTCGGTACGGACATGAAGGTACTCGTCACGGACCCGATCGCCGACCCGGGCCTCGAGCGGCTCCGGGAGGCCGGCCACGAGGTGGAGACGGACTACGACGTCGAGGGCGAGGCGCTCTTGGACGCCGTGAGCGACGCCAACGCGCTGGTCGTTCGCTCCGGAACCGACGTCTCCCGCGAGGTGTTCGAGGCCGCGGAGGACCTCGTCATCGTCGGCCGCGCCGGCATCGGCGTCGACAACATCGACATCGACGCCGCGACGGACCACGGCGTCATCGTCGCCAACGCCCCGGAGGGGAACGTCCGGGCCGCCGCCGAGCACACGGTCGCGATGACGTTCGCGGCCGCGCGCTCGATCCCGCAGGCGCACGGCCGGCTGAAGGACGGCGAGTGGGCGAAAGGCGAGTTCCTCGGCACGGAGCTCAACAACAAGACGCTCGGCATCGTCGGGCTCGGCCGCGTCGGCCAGGAGGTCGCGAAGCGGCTCGACTCGCTGGGGATGGATCTCGTCGTCTACGACCCGTACATCTCCGAGGAGCGCGCGGCGCAGTTCGGCGCGGACCTCGTCGACGACCTCCACGAGACGCTCGCCCGCGCCGACGTGGCGACGGTCCACACGCCGCTGCTTCCCGAGACCGAGGGGATGATCGGCGAGGACGAGCTCGCCCAGCTGGAGGGCGGCTACCTGATCAACTGCGCCCGCGGCGGCATCGTCGACGAGGACGCGCTCGCCGAGGCGGTCGAGGACGGCGTCGTCGCGGGGGCCGCGCTCGACTCCTTCGCCGAGGAGCCGCTGCCCGCCGACTCCCCGCTCCTCGACGTCGAGGACGTCGTCGTCACGCCGCACCTCGGCGCGTCGACGGAGGCCGCCCAGGAGAACGTCGCCGTCGACACCGCCGAGGCCGTGATCGCGGCGTTCACCGGCGAGCCGGTGCTCACGGCGCTCAACGCGCCCTCGGTCGACGAGACCGCGTTCCCGCGGATCGAGCCGTACATCGCCGTCGCGGAGACCGCCGGCAAGGTCGCCGCCCAGCTGCTCGACGGCCGGATCACGGGCGTCGAGGTGACCTACGAGGGCGACATCGCCGCCGAGGACGTCGAGCTCGTCACGGCGTCGGCGCTGAAGGGCGTCTTCGAGCCGCTCGAGTGGCAGGTGAACTCGGTCAACGCGCCGCGGCTCGCCGAGGAGCGCGGCATCGAGGTGACCGAGTCGAAGACCCGACAGACCGAGGACTTCCAGAGCATCGTGCGGGTCGCCGTCCACAACGGCGACGACGAGCTCGCCGTGGAGGGGACGCTGTTCGCGGGCGAGGACCCGCGGATCGTCCGCATCGACGGCTTCCGCGTCGACGCCGTCCCCTACGGCCACATGCTCGTCGCGCGCAACACCGACGAGCCTGGCGTCATCGGCCTCATCGGCACCGTCCTCGGCGACCACGACGTCAACATCGCGGGGATGTTCAACGGCCGCGAGACGCAGGGCGGCCAGGCGCTGACCGTGTACAACCTCGATCACCCGATCCCCGACGAGGCGATCGAGACCCTGCTCGCCGACGACCGGATCGTCGAGGTGACCGAGATCACCCTCGACGGGTCCGAGGAGCGGAAGGCGGAGTAGCCGGCGGTCGGCGGCCACCTGACACGCGTTCGCACGGACCACGACGTGTCGCGCCGAGTCGGGATCGACCCGCGTGCGGACAGTTCTCAAGCCACGTCGCGAAAACTTTAGACGCGGGAGCGGCGTACCCAGTCCCAATGAGTCGCGGCCCCGAACTGATAATCACGGAGAAGGACAACGCCGCCCGGCGGATCGCGGAGATCCTGAGCGGCGGCTCCGCGACGGCGGAGCGGAGAAACGACGTCAACGTGTACAAGTGGGGCGGCAAGCGGTGTATCGGCCTCTCGGGCCACGTCGTCGGCGTCGACTTCCCGCCGGAGTACAGCGACTGGCGCGACGTCGAGCCCGTCGAGCTGATCGACGCGCCGGTCCACAAGACGCCGACCCAGGAGGGGATCGTGAGCGCGCTCCGGACGCTCGCGCGCAACGCCTCCCGCGTGACGATCGCCACCGACTACGACCGCGAGGGGGAGCTGATCGGCAAGGAGGCGTACGAGCTGGTCCGCGAGGTGAACGAGGACGCCCCGATCGACCGCGTGCGGTTCTCCTCGATCACCGAGCGCGAGGTGACGGAGGCGTTCGCGGATCCCGACGACCTCGACTTCGATCTCGCGGCCGCCGGCGAGGCCCGCCAGGTGATCGACCTCACGTGGGGAGCGGCGCTCACCCGCTTTCTCTCCTTATCCGCCCGCCAGCTCGGCAACGACTTCATCTCGGTCGGTCGGGTCCAGGGGCCGACGCTCAAGCTGATCGTCGACCGCGAGCGGGAGATCCGCGCGTTCGACCCGGAGGCGTACTGGGAGCTGTACGGCGACCTCTCGAAGGCGGGCGGCGACCCCTTCGAGGCGCAGTACTTCTTCCGGAACGACGCGGGCAACGAGGCCGAGCGGGTGTGGAACGAGGGCGTCGCCGACACGCTGACCGAGGCGCTCGCAGCCGCCGGGGACGCGGTCGTCGACGACGTGCGCCGCCGGACGCGGACCGACGAGCCGCCGACCCCCTTTAATACCACCGCGTACATCCGCGCGGCGGGGTCGCTCGGCTACTCCGCCCAGCGGGCGATGTCGATCGCGGAGGAGCTGTACACCGCCGGCTACGTCACCTACCCGCGGACCGACAACACGGTGTACCCCGACGACCTCGACCCCCGAGAGCTGCTCGAGGCGCTGGAGGCGTCCCCGACCTTCGGCGAGGACGCCGCCTCCCTGCTCGAGCGCGAGGAGGGGGAGATCGAGCCCACGGCGGGCGACGAGGAGACCACCGACCACCCGCCGATCCACCCCACCGGCGACCTGCCGGACGCGTCGGACCTCGACGACGACGAGCGGGAGGTGTACGAGCTCATCGTCCGCCGCTTCCTCGCGACCTGCGCGCCGGCCGCCGAGTGGGAGCGGCTGCGCGTCGTCGCGCTCGCGAACGGCGAGGCGACCGCGATCGCGAGCGAGGCCGACCCGGTCGCCGCGCTCCGGGACCCCGACGAGGCCGAGGGAACGCCCGAACTCGCCGCCGACGGCGGGCTCCGGCTGAAGGCGAACGGCAAGCGCCTGCTCGAGGCCGGCTACCACGAGGTGTACCCGTACCGCTCCAGCGACGAGCGGATCGTCCCGGACGTCGAGGTCGGCGAGACGCTGGCGCTTTCGGGCCGCCGGACGGAGGCCAAGGAGACCCAGCCGCCCCGGCGGTACGGCCAGTCGCGGCTCATCGAGGAGATGGAGAAGCGCGGCGTGGGGACGAAGGCGACGAGACACCGCACCCTCGAGAAGCTGTACGACCGCGGCTACGTCGAGAGCGACCCGCCGCGGCCGACGCGGCTCGCGGAGTCGGTCGTCGAGGCCGCGGAAGGATTCGCGGAACACGTCGTGAGCGAGGAGATGACCGCCCAGCTCGAACGCGACATGCAGGCGATCGCCGCGGGCGAGAAGGAGTACGAGGAGGTGACCGCCGCCTCCCGCGAGCTGCTCGAGCGCGTCTTCGAGGACCTCACCGAGTCCCGCGAGGCGATCGGCGACCAGCTCCAGAAGTCGCTGAAGGCGGACAAGACGCTCGGACCGTGTCCGGAGTGCGGCTCCGACCTCCTCGTCCGGCAGTCGCGTGCGGGGTCGTACTTCGTCGGCTGTGACGGCTACCCCGACTGCGAGTTCACCCTCCCGCTTCCCTCCACCGGGAAGCCGCTCATCCTCGAGGAGGCCTGCGAGGACCACGACCTCCACCACGTGAAGATGCTCGCCGGGCGGAAGACGTTCGTCCACGGCTGCCCGCGGTGTAAGGCCGACGAGGCCGACGAGGCCGACGACGAGGTGATCGGGGCGTGTCCGGAGTGTGGGGAGGGCGCGGCTTCGCCGCGGGACGGAGGCGGTGAAACCGCCGACGCTGGCGGAGAGTTGGCCATCAAGCGGCTCCGCTCCGGCTCCCGGCTGGTCGGCTGTACGCGCTACCCCGACTGCGACTACTCGCTGCCGCTGCCGCGCCGCGGCGAGATCGAGGTGACCGAGGAGCGGTGTGCGGAACACGGCCTCCCGCACCTCCGGGTCCACTCGGGCGACGAGCCGTGGGAGCTCGGCTGTCCGATCTGTAACTACCGGGAGTTCCGGGCGCGCGAGGAGGGCTCGGAGCTCCAGACCGTCGAGGGGATCGGCGAGAAGACCGCGGAGAAGCTCGAGGAGGCGGGGATCGCGGGGATCGGCGAGCTCAAGTCGGCCGACCCCGACGACCTCGCCGGCGACGTCGACGGCGTCGGCCCGGACACCGTCCGCGACTGGCAGGCGAAGGCGGACTGAAGGCGGGACGGACGAATCGGGCGGCTCCGACCCCTCGTCGACGTGCCCGATCGAACACGCATTCATATACGTTCGGGGGTACTCCCTCCGGTAGCCATGGCTCGCGAGGACGAGGACCGGGCGGTCGATCCGAGCGACGGTCGGTCGGCCGCCCCGAGCGACGAGCCGCCGGCCGCCCCGGCAGCCTCGCGGTCCGACGGGGACGGCGTCGCGCTCGCCCGGTCGCTCGTCGGGGCGATCCCGGCGGCGACGCTCGCGTGCGACCCGGAGAGCCTCGCGATACGCGCCGTCAACGACGCGGCGGCGACGCTCCTCGCGCGGGAACCGTCGGCGCTGACGCTGTCGGGGCTGTCGGATCTCGCCGCGTCGGGGACGACCGTCGCGGGCGAGCCGGTCGCGGACGCGTTCTCGGGGGTCGTCGCCGGCGAGGGGGCGGTCTCCGCGGAGGTGGACGTCGCGGTCGACGGCGACACGCGGCGGCTCCGGCTCCGCGCGCACGCGGCGACGCTCGCCGGACGGGAGTGGCTGATCGCGGTCGCGACCGACGTGACGGCGCGGGTCCGCGCCGAGCGGCGGAACCGCTCTCGCGCCCGGACCCTCGACGCGGTGGCGTCGACGCTCCCGCTGGCGCTGTTCCGGTGTGACGCGCGCGGGACGATCGACCGATGGAACGAGCGGGCGAGCGCGGACGCCGGCTACGACGCGGCCGACCTGGACGGTCGGGCGTTCGCCGACCTGTTCGACGACGGGTCGACCGTCTCCGAGGGGCTGACGCGGGTCTATCGGGACGGGATCGTCGTCGAGCGCGAGGCGACGCTCCTGACGCGCTCCGGCGAGGAGGTGCCCTACCGGCTGACGATGGGGCCGGTGACGGACGGCTCGGAGGTCGTCGGGGCGGTCGTGCTCGGCGAGGACCGCACGGACGAGTCGGTCCGCGAGGAGCGGCTCGCGGTGTTGACGCGGGTGCTCAGACACAACTTCCGAAACGACCTCAACGTCGTCACCGGCTTCTCCGAGCAGGCGCGGAACGCGGTCGACGACCCCGAGGCGATCGCACAGCTCGACCGCGTGGTGGAGACGGCGGGGCGGCTGCTCCACCTCGGCGAGACCGCCCGGAAGGTCGAACGGCTGCTCGCCGAGCGTCCGGAGCCGGAGCCGCTCCCGCTGTCGCGGGTCGTGTCGTCCGCGCTCGAGTCGCTTCCCGCCGAACTCCGCGAGGCGGCCGACGTCGAGGTCGACGTCCCCGCCGATCTCACCGTCTCCGGGGTCGACCGACTGCCGGACGCGATCGCCGAACTCCTCGACAACGCGATCCGCCACGGCGACGCCGACCGGCCGAGCGTGCGCGTCTCGGCGGCGGAGCTGCCGAGCGAGTCGTGGGTCTCGCTCGTTGTCGCCGACGACGGCCCCGGGATCCCGCCGGCAGAGCGCGCCGTGCTCACCGGCGAGGAGACGCAGTTGAAACACACGAGCGGCCTCGGACTCTGGTACGTCCACTGGGTCGTCACCGCCGGCGGCGGCCGCCTCGACATCACCGAGAGCACCGACGGCGGGAGCCGGATCGAGCTCAGCCTCCGGGTGCCCGACGAGGGGTGAGCGAGGAGCGAGGAGCGCGCCGTCCGCCTCCCGGCTCACTCGCGGTAGCCGACCTCGTCGCCGACCGCGACCCCGTCGGCCGCTCCCGCGGGTAGCTCGACGACGGTGTCGGCCTCGCCGCGCCCGAGCCCGACGAACGGCGCGAGCCGCTTCACCCGCGTGACCTCCCCGTCGACGATCCAGATCGCGTCGATCGCGAACGGAACGAACAGCATGTGGAGCCACCGCGTCCCGACCTCCTCGAAGGGGAACACGAGCGCGTAGTCGTCGGGGATCGACCGGCGGAACATCAGCCCGCGCGCCTGCCCGAGCCGCGAGCGCGCCACGTCGACGTCGCTCGCGAGCGTCCGCGCCTCGCGGGTCGCGGGCGATCCCCGGTCGGGTCGGTGAACGAGTCGCACGTCCGGCAGGTCGGCGGCGGTGAATAAATAGCCCGGTGGGTCGAGGGGGCCGCGACCGGACGTGGCCGACGGTCGGCGGGGGCGACGGGGGCGGGGGCGACGGGGGCGGCGGAGGAGGATGCGGCCTACGCCGACTCGATCAGAAGCGGGTCGTCGTCGGGAACCGCCATGTCGTAGAGCGCGTCGTTCTCGTAGACCGCGGCGCGCTCGCGACGGCTGAGGACGTACCCGTCGCGCTCGGCTTCGACCTCGCGTTTCACCTCGCCGTGCGGGTCGAGTATCTCGGCGACGACCTCGCCGGCCTCGACGAACTCCCCCTCCGTCGCCCGATAGCGGACGATCCCTGCCACGTCGGCGTGCGGGCCGTCGAACCGCCGGAGCTGGCCGTCGTGATCGAACGCGAGCTCGGGATGTCGGTCGGCCGGCTCCTCGACCATCTCGAGGGCGTGGAGGACGTTCCACGTGCCGTCGACGGCCGCCGCGGCGACGTCGCGCTCGACGACGAGCCGGCCGCCGAGCTCCGGGGTGAACGCCGGGATCCCGTCGGCGACGGCCGCCCCGGTGAGCGAGTGCTGGAGGTCGCGGGTCGCGGTCTCGCCCGGCGGGTACTGGTTGACGACCGGCATCCCGAACGCCTCGGTGAGCTCGACGAGCCGGTCGCGGAGCACCGCCGCGTCCGACACGCTCCGGTCCTCGCCGTAGGGGACCCGCGGCCGGATCGTGTACGGGTGCGTCGCCACCCACGAGGTGTGTAGAGAGAGGATCGCGTCGGCGGTGTCGAGCATGTCCCCGTAGATCCGCTCGCAGACGACCTGCTGGACGCGGGGCGGGGCCTCCGCGTCGGCGTCGTCGCGGCCGAAGTAGCGGTTCGGGTCGTCGCCGTGGTAGTAGGCGGCCCGCGAGTTGGTCCGGAACCCCGCGGGATTCATGATCGGCAGACAGACCACCGCTCCCGCGAGCTCGGCGACGTCGATCCGGTCGGCGACGGCGTGTGTCACCGCCATCCCGGTCGGCTCGTCGCCGTGGATCGTCCCGGTCACCCACACGACCGGCCCGGGGTCGACCCCGTTGAGGACCGTCACCGGGAGCTCCTCGGAGCCGCCGGTCGGCAGTCCGGTGACGGCCCGGTGGCCGATCGCCCGCTCGCCGGGGGCGGCCTCGGCCGTGCCCACCTTCATCGGTTCCCTCCGCGATGTCGCCGGCGTCCGCCGTCTCGAGATGCCATCACGCCGGACCGAGTGTCCCCGTCGACATGAGTGTACGTGCTTCGGCGAGGGGTCGACCGATCACTCCAGCTCGTCGGCCCACGGCCACGGCCGATCCTCGCCCCACGGCCAGGAATCCGTCGCCTTCATCCCGACGTCGTGGCCCTCCTCGATCGTCTCCTCCTTGACCGATTCGGGGTCGCGCCCCTCGATCTCGCGGTCCGACTCGGCCAGCTTCGCGACGCCGGCCGCACACAGCACGGTCAGCTCGCGGAGGTCGCGGACGTCCAGTTTATCGAGGGTGTCGCCGTGGGTGTGGCCCCAGCCGCGGCCGCTGTCCTCGGCGGTCGATCGCCCCTGGCCGCCGGCGACGCCGCGCTGGACGAACGGCCAGTGGTCGCTGTGGGGGCGGAGCCCGTCCTCGACGACGATCGGCACGTCGAACTCCTCGCTCACCTCCTCGAACGCCTCGCCGAGCCCCGACGCGCCGTGGGGGTAGATCTCGAGGTTCCGCGAGTAGCCCGCGCCGTCGACGTTGAGCACGCACTTCACGCGGTCGAGGTCGTGGGTGTGCGACCAGTAGTACGAGCCGTAGAGGCCGGTCTCCTCGGCCCCGAAGACGACGAGCCGCACCCGCGTCTCGAGGTCGTCCTCGATCGACGCGAGCACGCGGCCGACGCCGACGACGAGCGCCGAGCCGAAGCCGTTGTCGTTCGCGCCGACCCCCACGTCGTGTGCGTCGACGTGGGCGGTGTAGAGGACCTCCTCGTCGGTGTCGGGGCCGACGACCGCCTCGACGTTCGCGGAGGTCGCCGGCTCGTTTCGCGCCTCGACGGAGAGGGTCGCGTCGATGCCGCCGTCACCCTCCACCTCGTCGCAGTGGCGCGCGAGCTGGCTGCCGAGCTCCTTGCTCAACCCGACCGCCGGGATCGGGCCCGGCCCGTTCGTGTGACCCACGTCGCCGGTCGGGGGAAGCGATCCCTCGATGTGGTTGTAGAAGATGAACCCCTCCGCGCCCGACTCGGCCGCGTAGTCGTACTTCTCGCTGCGGTGGACCCAGCGGCCGTAGTCGTCGGGGGTGAGACTCGACGCCATCGCGATACAGCCGGAGAGATCGACGTCCTCGAAGTCCTCGGGGAGGCCGTACCCCATGTCGACGATCTCGCCGGTGACCTCCCCGGAGGGCGTCCCCGGCAGTTCGACGAGCTCGTGGCTCCCGCCGAAGGTCGTGGTTCGGCCGTCGTGGTCGACGGTCAGGGACGCCTCCCCGCGCCACCAGCCGGGGATCGGGAACTCGGTGGTCGAGACCTCGGAAAGTCCGGCCTCCTCGAAGGCGTCGGCGACGAGCGACGCCCCGACGGCCTCCCCCTCGTGTCCGGGCATCCGGTCGCCGAGGTCGGAGAGATCGGCGAGCAGCTCCCAGGCGGTCGAATCCGTGTACGCGTCACCGACGGTCTCGGACGGCAGAGATGTCATACGCTCACGTACAGGCGCTTCCGGTATATGATTCTGCGGGCACGACGGGGCGATTGCCGGGAGATCGCGGGGCGCGGCGATCCGGGCTGCCGACGAGCCGACGATCCGGGCTGCCGACGAGCCGACGATCCGAGCGAACCGGCGAGCCGTCGACGCCGATCCGACCCAGGAAGTTATGTCCGTCGGGCCGAAGCGGGCGTATGGAACCCTTCCTCGCCGCCATCCTGATCGGACTCCCGCTCGCGTGGCTCGCCGCGTTCGCCGCGTACGCGTACCTCGACGCGCCGAAGCGCGGGATGAACCCGCGGAAGTGGGCCGCGATCTCGTTTCTCGTCCCGCTGTTCGGCTTCTTCGCGTACCTCTTCGAGCGCGACGAACGCGACTACGACCCCGAGGAGGACCCGTACGCGCGGGGCACGACCTTCGCGGTCCACGAGTCCAGACGGGGCGAGGAGCTGCTCGATCCCGGCGGGACGGGAGCCGACGGCGACGGGAACGGGTCGGTCGACGGGAGTCGATCGAACGACGGGGACCGGACGGCCGACGGAAGCGAGACGGGCGACGGCGACGAGTGGAACGACCCGCCGGGCGTCGACCTCTGAGGGCGAGGGGAATCGGCCGAACCGAACTCAAAGCAGGTCCAAGAGCGCGGTTCGACGGCGCTCGAGGTCGAAGGCCGCTCGCTCGGCGTCGAGCCGGTCGAGGAAGGCGAGGACGTCCGACCCCTCCCGTTCAGCGTGCTCGACGAGCGCCTCGATCGACGCGCGCGACAGCGCGAACGACTCCAGGTGACCGCAGAGCAGGGCCAGCGCGACCCCGGCGTCGCCGTCGGGAAACGCCGGGTCGACGGCGGCGAGGTCGGGCGGTCCCTCCGGGACCGGCTCGATCCCGGCGTCGGCGGCGGGAGCGGTTCGGAGGCACCGCGTACAGATCGCGGTCTCGTCGGCCGGCGCGTGGTCGCGGAGTTCCGGCGGGACGAGGAACGCGACCGCGGACGCGGAACAGTGTGGGCAGGTCATGCTCGGTGATCGGGGCGGGAGAGAAACGAGCGCTCGAGGTTCCGGACGACGCGCGCGTCAGTCGGCCGCCTCGGGCTCCTCGACCGCGCCGGCGGCCGCCGCCGCCTCGGCTTCGGCCTCCGCTTCGGCCTCTTCCTCCTCCTTTTTCGCCTTGATCTTCTTGAGCCGGAAGATCTCCTCGCGCTCCTGTTCCTCGAGCTTCTGCTCGATGTACTCCTGGTTCTCGTACAGGCGGGGAAGCAGGGTGAACTCGAGGGCGTTGACGCGGCGTTTCGTCGTCTCGATCTCCTCGAGCATCTTCTTCATCGCCGTCTCGACCTCGGCGGCGAGGATGATCGACTCGAGCAGCTCCTCGTAGGCGTCGGCGGCCTCGTCGATCCGGGCGGAGGAGCCGAGCAGGCCGTACCCGCGCTCGTCGAGGCTCTTTTTCACCTTGGAGGACTCGATCTGCGGGACGACGACGCCCATGATGTTCTTCGACTGCGTGGTGATCTCGGGGTGCTCTTTCAGCGCCGCGGCCGCGCCGCGGACCGCGACGTCGCCCTCCATCGCCCGGGCCATGTCGATCTTGCGCTGGGCGGTCTCGTAGTCGTCCGCCATGTCCGACCGGACGTCCTGGGCCTGATCGAGGATGTCCATGAACTCCATGATGAGGCCGTCGCGCTTCTGTTCGAGCGTGTCGTGGCCCCGCTCGGAGAGCTCGATCCGGTCTTCGATCGCCATCAGGTTCTTCCGGGTCGGTTTGACGTCCTTTGCCATCTTGTCGAAGGGTTGCGGACGGAGCCTGTTAACTGTTTATTGTTCGCGGACGTGCGGGCCGCGGACGCCCCGCGTCCCGCCGTCTCTCGGTCGTCAGCGGCGGTCAGCGACCGTCGAGGTCGGGGTCGGTCTCGGGCGCTCGCGCCGCGGCGTCGACGACGCGCGGCTCGGTCGCCGTCCGTCCGGCCACGCGAACCGTCACCAAACGGTAGAGGACGAGCCCCTGGACGACGAAGAGGTTCGTCACGAGGAAGAACGTCGCCTCCTCGACCGGGAGCCCCGCGACGGTCATTCCGGTCGTGTACCGCTCCGAGAGGACCCAGATCCCGTACTCGATGGCGATCCGGTCGGCGACACAGAGGTACAGCGTCGGGACGAGCGTCCCGAGCGCGACCGTCCGTCGACGCGCCCACAGCTGCGGCGCGCCGACGAGCCACTGGAGCGCCAACACCGGCGCGGCCCACGCGAGGACCGCACCGAGGTAGAAGGCCCCGTCGGTGGCGAGCAGCCGCCACCCGACGACCCCGAGCGCCGCCGCGAGCGCGAACCCGCCGACGCGCCACGCGACGGGCCGCCGGCTGCGGTCCCACTCGGCTCGGGCACGGAAATGCGCGAGCCACAGCGCCGTCAGCCAGGGCTGGACGACGATGAACAGGTACTCCTCCAGCGGCGCGTGCCAGAGGTGGAACACCGTCCGACCGTCGCCGTACCACCACACGCCCCTGGCGATGAGGTAGTTGTCCCACGGGGTCGTGTACGCCAGCGCGACGACCGTGACGATCGCCACCCCCGCCCAGTAGTGTCGCCACCCACGCAGCCCCTCGGCGTCGGTGTCGACGGCCCGCGACCGGCTCACGAAGCCGGTCGCGATCAGGAACAACACGGCCGGCACCAGGAACGCGAGGTGGAACTGGAGGTAGGTGAACGGGACGGTCATGGGTGAGTGCGGAGCGGTCGCGTCGGTCGAGCCACGGGACGGGTAGGTCGGATCACGGGATCACTCGGTCGAACCGCGAGGCGGACGGCGAGTCGGCGAGTCGGCGCGTGACGCCGGCCCGGCGGACGGCGTCGCTTCGCCGTCCGCGCCGGAACCGTCGACCGCTCCGGGCGATCGGTCGTCGGTCGTCCGTTTCGACTGCGTCGCTCAGTCGGCCGGCTCCGCGCTGGCCGCCGCCGCGCCGGCCGCGTCGAGCACCTCGCGGCTCGACAGCAGGATGAGCCCGAAGCCGACCTTCGCGACCAGATCGAGCACCATGAAGCCGGCCGTCTCGACGTTCAGCGAGACGATCTGGAGCCCCTCGGTTCCGAGGAGCCACCACACCGGATAGACCAGCCAGACGACGACGATCAGCGTCCGCAGGGTGCTGAACGTCGAGGCCGCCTGACCCGAGAGCTGGCTCGCCTTCTCGTCGAGCGAGCCGTACAGCATGTACAACAACACGAGCAGGAAGCCGGTGGAGACGCCCCACCAGACGAGCCGCGTCCCGCCCGCCGAGAGCACGGCCGCGCTCGTCGACAGCGTCGCGATCGCGCCGGTGCCGATCATCAACACGTCGAGCCCGACCAGCGAGGCGAGCTGGTTCCGCGTCGCCCCGACGAGGAGCCCGAGGTCCACGAGCAGAAGCGGCGTCGTGAACAGCCAGTCGGTGTACCGGGCCCAGTAGATGGGCAGCTCCTCGCCGCCGAGGGTCACCGTCGTCAGCCCGAACCCGAGCGCCATCGCGAGGTAGTTGACGAACGCGATCGCGGTGATGAAGATCGTGACGATGTAGAACTCCTGACGCCGTCTGTCGGTCTCTCCCCAGCCCCTGGCGATGAAGTACAACATCCCCAGGAACATGCCTAACGTCCCGATCCACAGCCACAGCGCTTCGCCTCCGGGTGTTGCCATCATGATCCAATTGTATATATGATTTAATGAATACTAAGCAGCGTACACAACCAGTTTGGTAACCCGGGCCGACCCCGGCGATCATGGGCCGGTCACCGGTCGAAGATCGCCGTCGCGATCTTGCGGTACGCCGCCCGCAGGTGCTGGTGGAACGTGGACCGACTGACGCCCATCGAGTCGGCGAGCTCCTCGCCCGTCGTCCTGTGCGGCCACTCGAAGTAGCCGCTCGTGTGCGCGCGGAGCAGCGCGGCCCGCTGGCGGTCGGTCAGCCGCGACTCGATCTCGGCGACGAACTCGCGGCGGGTCTCGTGGCGTCGCTCCCGCCGGCGGTAGCTGCGGAGGTCCGCGTTCTCGAACCGATCGAGGGCGTCGTTCGCGAGCGAGCGGGCGAGCGCCTCCCGACCGACCTCGACCGTCGCGACCGCGACGCCCCCCTCGACGCTCCAGCCGCACAGCTCGCCGCTGTACTCCCTGAGCAGTTCTTCGAGCGGCGACTCGCCGACCGACAGCTCGACGACCGGCGTCTCGGTCGCCGCCGCGAACACCGCGTGTACCGTGACGCCGGAGTCCCTCCCGGCCGCGCGGATCGTCTCGGCGTCGACGCCGTCGTCGAGTTCGAACAGGAACGACCGCTCCTCGCGGTCGCCGACGGTCCCGGCGTATCGGAGCGAACGGGAGAGCGCCTCCCCGAACGCGGCCAGCGGGTGGTCGCCGATCTCCAGCCGGAACTCGACGACCTCGTCGCCACGGAGCGTCCGCTGGCTCTCCAGCGCGTTGATCCCGATCGCGATCGCCCGTCCGAGCGCAGCCAACACGTCGCGCTCGTAGTCCCGGAACTCCTCGGTCTGGACGTAGACGGCGACGGCCCCGTAGGTCGCCTCGCCGAAGTGTAGCGGCACGCCGGCGACGGCGGCCGCCTCCTCGGGCCCCTCCGAGGAGAGCGACTCGAGACGGACGGCCCGGCCGTCCACCGCCTCCGCGACGACGCGGTCGACCGTCCGGTCGCCGGGGTCGTCGACCGCCACCGCCCGGTCCTCGACGTCCGGCTCCGTCGTTCCCCCCGCGACCTCCGGCAGGACCGTCTCGGTCGCGGGATCGTACCCGCCGATCCACGTGCCGACGTACGTGTTCGCGATGCTCTCGACGACCGCCTCCCGGAGCTCCGCCCGCGACGACGCGCGAGCCACGGCCTCGGTGACGTCGGCGACGACGCCGTCGAGCCGCTCGAGCAGGCGCTCCTGTGCGAGCCGCTCGCGTTCGATCCGCGCCGCCCGGTTCGCGGCCGCCCGCTCGGCGTGTTTCCGAGCGGTGACGTCCTGTTGAAAGCCGACGTAGTAGGCGATCTCGCCGGTTTCGTCCCGCAGCGGCGCGATCGTCACCTCGTTCCAGAACAGCTCGCCGTCCCGCCGGTAGTTCCGCAGCTCCACCGTCGTGGCCGTGCCCTCCTCGATGGCGGCGCGCATTCGATCCACCGGCGCGTCGCGCGTCGCCTCTCCCTGGAGGAACCGACAGTTCCGGCCGACCGCGTACGACGGCGGGTACCCCGTGATCCGCTCGAAGGCGGCGTTCGCGTAGATCAGCGGCATGTCGTGCCGCGTCGCGTCCGCGACCGTGATCCCGACCGGAGCCTCGTCCATCGCCCGCGTCTTCAACGCCTCGTCGACGGCCTCGGTGCTCGCCGACGTCGTCCGGGCGGCCTCGCGCGTCACTCGTTCGGGCTCCGGGTCGCCTCCCGGGTGCTCCGACCGTGTCATGTGGTTACATGGCATTGGACGACCAAAACGTGGGGGGTCGAACGCCGCGGGTTCCTCGTCGACGATGCGGTCGATGGGTCGGCGGACGGCGCGGCCGCTCGCGACCGCACCGACGAGGAAAAGGGGTCGAAGGTTAGTCGGCGGCTTCGACGACTTCGCGCTCGGAGTCCTCCTCGCGGTAGTACTCCTCGATGTACTCCTCGTCGACGCGGTTGAGTTCCTCCTTCGGCAGCATCGAGAGGAGGTCCCAGCCGATCTCGAGGGTCTCCTCGAGCTCGCGGTTCGTGTCGAAGCCCTGGTCGACGAACTCCGTCTCGAAGGCGTCCGCGAAGTCGAGGTACTTGTTGTCGCGCTCGGAGAGCGCCTCGCGGCCGACGATGTTCACGAGGTCGCGGAGGTCCTCGCCCTCCGCGTACGCCGCGTACATCTGGTCGGAGACGCCGCCGTGGTCGGCGCGGGTGAGCCCCTCGCCGATGCCGTCGTCCATCAGCCGCGAGAGGCTGGGAAGCACGTTCACCGGCGGCTCGAGACCCTGGCTGTTGAGGTCGGGGTCGACGTAGATCTGCCCCTCCGTGATGTACCCGGTCAGGTCCGGGATCGGGTGGGTGTCGTCGTCGCCGGGCATCGTGAGGATCGGGATCTGCGTCACCGAGCCCTCGCGTCCCTCGATCCGGCCCGCGCGCTCGTACAGCTGCGCCAGGTCGGTGTACATGTAGCCGGGGTAGCCACGCCGCCCCGGGACCTCCTCGCGGGCCGCGCCGATCTCGCGGAGCGCCTCGCAGTAGTTCGTCATGTCCGTCAGGATGACGAGGACGTGGTAGTCCTTCTCGAAGGCGAGGTACTCGGCCGTCGTCAGGACCATCCGCGGGGTGACCGTCCGCTCGACGGCGGGGTCGTCCGCGAGGTTCATGAAGACGACGGAGCGTTCGAGCGCGCCGGTGCGCTCGAAGTCCTCCATGAACTCGTTGGCCTCCTCCTGGGTGATCCCCATCGCGCCGAAGATGACGGCGAACTCGGAGCCCTCCTCGTCGTCGCCGCCCTCCTCCTCCTCGGGCACGCTGGCCTGCCGGGCGATCTGCATCGCCAGTTCGCTGTGCGGCTGGCCGGAACTCGAGAAGATCGGGAGCTTCTGTCCCCGAACCAAGGTGTTCATGCCGTCGATCGCGGAGACGCCCGTCTCGATGAACTCCTCGGGGTACTCCCGGGAGTACGGGTTGATCGCCGCGCCGACGATGTCCTGTCGCTCCTCGGGGACGATCTCCGGGCCGTCGTCGATCGGGCGGCCGGAGCCGTCGAGGACCCGTCCGAGGAGGTCCTCGGTGACGGGCATCTTCATCGTCTCGCCCAGGAATCGGACGGACGCGTTCTGGTCGATGCCGGAGGTGCCCTCGAACACCTGGATGGCGACGACGCCCTCCGAGGATTCGAGCACCTGGCCGCGCAGCGTCTCCCCCTGTGCCGTCTCGATCTCGACGATCTCGTCGTAGCCGATCGCCTCGTCGACCTCGGCGTACACGAGGGGGCCGCTGATCTCGGTGATGGTTTGATACTCTTTCATGGTCAGTAGAGGCTCCGAAGCTCCTCGGTGATGTCCGCTTTCAGCTCCTCGACGAACTCCTCGTAGTCCTCCTGGACGCCGATCCGGTTGATCCGCGGGACGGAGTCGATGTCGATGATCTCCTCGACCGGGACGCCCGCCTCCAGCGCGTCGAACGCCTCGTCGTTGAACGTCTCGATCGTCGTCAACATGAGGTACGTCTTCTCGGGCGGACAGTAGGTGTCCACCGGGTGGAACGCGTTCTGCTGGAGGTACGCCTCGCGCAGGTACCGGGCGACCTCGAGCGTGAGCTGCTGGTCGTCGGGAAGCGCGTCCTTGCCGACCAGCTGGACGATCTCCTGGAGCTCCGTCTCCTCGTCGAGCACGTCGACGGCCCACTGCCGCTTCTCGGGCCAGTCCTCGGAGACGTTCTCCTGGAACCAGGGGTCGAGCTGGTTCTTGTACAGCGAGTACGACTCGTTCCAGTTGATCGACGGGAAGTGCCGCCGTTCGGCCAGATCCGCGTCGAGCGCCCAGAACGTCTTCACGATCCGCAGCGTGTTCTGGGTGACCGGCTCGGAGAAGTCGCCGCCGGGCGGGCTCACCGCGCCGATCGCGGAGACCGAACCCTCCGTCCCGTTGACGTTCTCGAAGTAGCCGGCGCGCTCGTAGAACTGCGCCAGGCGGGCGGCGAGGTACGCGGGGTACCCCTCCTCGCCGGGCATCTCCTCGAGCCGCGAGGAGATCTCGCGCATGGCCTCCGCCCACCGCGAGGTGGAGTCGGCCATGAGCGCCACGTCGTACCCCATGTCGCGGTAGTACTCCGCGATCGTGATCCCGGTGTAGATACAGGACTCACGCGCCGCGACGGGCATGTTCGACGTGTTCGCGATGAGCGAGGTCCGGGCCATCAGCGGGTTGCCGTTGGCCGGGTCCTCGAGTTCGGGGAAGTCCTCGATGACCTCCGTCATCTCGTTGCCGCGCTCGCCGCAGCCGACGTAGACGATGATGTCCGCGTCGGCGTACTTCGCGAGCTGGTGTTGGGTGACCGTCTTCCCGGAGCCGAACGGGCCGGGGATGGCGGCCGTCCCGCCCTTCGCGATGGGGAACAGGCCGTCGAGGATGCGCTGACCGGACACGAGCGGCGTCCGGGGCGTCTTCTTGTTCGCGGAGGGGCGGGGCTCGCGCACCGGCCACTCCTGGTGCATCGAGACCTCGGCCCCGTTCGAGAGCTCGACGACCGTCTCGGTCACGTCGAAGGAGCCGGACTCGACGGAGACGACCTCCGCGGTCTCGCCCTCCTCGAGGGCGTCCGGCGGCACCATCACCTTGTGGTCGATGGTGACCGTCTCCTCGACGATCCCGACGACGTCGCCGCGGCCGACCTCGTCGCCGGCCGCGACCTCGGGCTCGAACTCCCACTCCTTCTCGAGGTCGATGCCGGGCGCGTCGACCCCGCGGTCGAGGTAGGGGCTGCCCATCTTGCCCTCCAGCACGTCCAGGGGGCGCTGGACGCCGTCGTAGATGGCGTCCAACATTCCCGGACCCAGGTCGACCGACAGCGGCTCGCCCGTGTTCTCGACGGGTTCGCCGGGGCCGACCCCGGAGGTCTCCTCGTACACCTGAATGGTCGTGACGTTCCCTTCGATCTCGATCACTTCCCCCATGAGGCCTTCGTCGCCGACGTAGACGACGTCGTTCATGCGGGCGTCGAGGTCGCGGGCGCTCACGACCGGACCGCTCACGCTCTGGATGACACCGGTTTCGGTGGTCTCCGTGGATTCTGCTTTGCTCATGTTAGTCGTCCTCCTCCATCAGGTCGATGCCGATGGCTCGTTTGATCTGGTCGCGGAGCCCGCCGCTGCCGGCGCCGCCTGCGCCGAGCGTCACGAGCACGGGCTCGATGCTCCCCTCGACCCGCTCGCGAGTCCCCCGCGAGAGGTGATCGAGGTCCGCGTCGTGCATCACGATGATGCCGGTCGTCTCGTCCTCGAGCGTCCGTTCGACGGCGTCGTCGAGCCGCTCCTCTTTCTCGTCGTCCGGCACGTTCTCGAACTTTCGGACGCCGGCGAGCCGGAACCCCGTGGTGAACTCCGGACTGCCGACGACGGCGATCTCCTGGCTCATGTTATCACCAGCTCCGATTCGATGTCGTCGGCCGGCAGGCCGGCCTCCTTCCCGCGGGCGATGGCGCGGATGTTCTCCACCTCTCGCTCCTTCGCGAGGATGTAGGAGATCACCGGCGTCACCGACACCGGGTGGACCGTGCCGAGCCGGTCGCCGTACGCCAACAGCGCGGTGTCCGTCGCGTGCTCGAACGCGATGAGGCTGTCCGCCTCCTCGAGTTCGCGCAGCGCCGGGCCGAGATCGTCGGCGTACCCGCTCTCCGCGATGTACTCGACGAGCTCGTCGACGTTTCGCGCGAGCCGGGCGAGCGTGTCGCGGGTGAACAGCTCGCCGCCCTCGATGAAGTACTCGGCGGGGTCGATCTCCGCGCCGGACCGGGCGAGCCGGAGCGCGTTCGTCGCGTTCCGGAAGTCGACCTCCGCCTTGAGGAACGCCTCGTACTGCCGGGTCGGCTCGCCGCCGGGCAGGTTCCCGAGGAGGCGCTCGTAGAAGGCGCGGTCGACCGCGTTCTCGAGGGGGACGAGGACGTCCGACTCCTCGTACTCCGCGTACGCCTCCCGCAGGGGGTCGCCGTAGATCGTGTCCTCGAGGACCTCGACGACGGCGTCGATCGAGTCGGCCTCGAGCAGCCGCCGGATCCGGCGGTCGTCGAACTCGCCGGCACGGATGAGGTCGACCTCGATCTCCTCTTGGGTCGCGCCGGAGTAGACGCCGCGGATCACGGTCTTCACGTTCCACGCGTCGAACTTCCGGAGGTAGCGAGCGATGAGGTCGTACAGCGCCCCCTCGCTCCAGTCGAGGATGCCCTCGAACTGCTTGGCGAGGTTCGCGTTCAGCGCGTACTCGATGAGGTCGACGCCGCCGTGGCGGCTCCCTAAGGCGTTGATCTCGGCCTCGTAGCTCGACTCCTCCATGAATCGGGCGATCTCGGCGGGCGACATCCGGACCAGCTTGCGGTACTCCTCGTCCCCGTAGAGCTGGCCGCGGCGGGCGCGAACCCGCGCGACGACGAACTCCGGGTTCGAGCTGCCGGCGGCGCTCATTGGTCGAACAGTCGCTCCGAGACGTGTTTCAACTCGTCGTCCCAGACCGTCTCCAGGACCGAGTCGAACGTGTTGTTCACGCGGACGCGGGAGGTGTCGCTCTCGGCGACGACGCCGCCGAGACAGTCGACCTCGCCGTCGACCTGCGCGTTCCGATCCGCGACGAGCTCCTCGAGGAGGTCGACGTCCTCCGCGCGGGTGTAGACGGCGACGTCCTCGTCGTCGTCGAACTCCGCGAGGCTGGCGTCGAGGGCCGCCTCGGTCAGCTCGCGCCGGCGGTCCTCCTCGAGGTCGGCGATCGCCGCCTCGACGCCGTCGTACACGTCCTGGAGGACGTCACGACGCGCGCCGAGCCGCTCCTGTTTGGCCTCGAGCTTGGCCGAGGAGAGCGTCTGCTCGCGCTCCTGGTCGATCTGTCGCTCGACCTCGGCGAGCCGCTCCTCGCGGATGCGCTCGGCGTCGGCCTCCGCCTCGGCGATGATCTCTTCGGCCTCGGCGTCGGCCTCCTCGCGGATCTCCTCCGCACGCGCGCGGGCTTCGTCTCGAACGTCCTCAACGACGGTTTCCAAACTCATTGGTGTGAAAGGGGGTGGCCGCTTAGACGATGAAGACGACGACGAGCGCGAGAATGACGATCGTCTCGGGAAGGACCGTCAGGATGAGCCCGTTGACGAAGAGGTCGTCGTCCTCGGCCATCGCGCCGACGGCAGCCGAACCGATGCCCCGCTCCGCGTATCCCGCGCCGAGGGCGGCGAGCCCGACGGCGAGCGCGGCCGCGGCGCTGGGGTCAGTGAGCGTTCCTCCGGTGGACAGTACGGCGTTCCCGAGTGCGTTGGTAGCTTCAAGCATTGGTAGTAGTTGCGGTTGCTCGTCTCCGAACAGTTGCTAGTTGCCGCCACAGTGGACATAAAGCTTCCCAAAACGACCGACGAGAACCACCGCGAGGAGTCTCAGAAGGGCGGTAGAATACGCTCTAGGGAACGAGGCGAGCGGGGAGGAGCCGGCGTCGAGCGCGGAACGCTCCGACCTCGATTCGGGCTACTCCTCGGTGTACTGACGGTCGTACCCGAACGGCGTGTACGCGTCGCCGCCGCCCTCGTAGAACTTCCCGAAGAACTCGACGTACTCGAGACGCACCGCCTGGATGCCGGCGGAGGTGACGCCGAGCAGGAGGACGACGACGTGGCCGACGAACGCCACGGCGACGCCGCCCACCAAGGCGAGGATCCCGACGGCGCTCGGCTCGAACGCGGTCGTGAGCCCGGCGAAGACGAGCTCGTACTCGCCGCCGTTCGCGACGGAGTGCTCCTGGATGTACGCGAGGTACTCGGGCGTGAAGATGAAGTGGAAGCTCCCCTCGCCGCCCTCGCCGATGTACGCGCCGAACGCGAGCAGGTTGACCGCGAGCGCCATTCCGCCCTTCGCGAGCAGCACCGCCATGATCCGGGCGTACGAGATGACGTTCACGATGGGCGAGAGCACCTCGGCGAGCTCGGCCGGTTCGCCGATCGCGAGCAGGACGGCACCGAGCGCGGCGGCCACGAGGCCGGCGATCCCCACGACGACCGGGAAGCCGGGGAACGAGACGGCGCCGAGGGTGAGGATCGAGACCGACTCGAACAGAAAGTCGGGCTTCGGTCCCGGCACGTGCTGGCTGAAGATCCAGATCCACGCGCCGTTGAGGAGCAGCAGCCACGAGCCACCCTCGTACAGCGCGTGTTTCAGGTCGTGCTGCTGGTAGTTGCTGACGAACGAGAGGACGTACCCCACGTTCAGGTGGATCAGCCCGAACAGCACGCTGACGACGAGGAACGACAGCGCCCAGTTCAGGTCGGCCGGGGAGAGCCCCTTCCCGGCGACCGGCCAGTGGATGCCGAACAGCTGGTAGGCGTGGTAGCCGAAGACGTCGATCCCGAAGTAGATCCCGAACAGGACCGTGAACAGTCCGGCCCAGATGGCGACCGCGCCGAGTTCACGGAACGTCCCCTCGTAGTTCGAGTACAGGAAGTAGCCGATCGCGGCGTACAACACCCCGTATCCCACGTCCCCGATCATGAACCCGAACATGAGCGGGAACGTGAGGAAGACCAGAAGCGTCGGGTCGAACTCGGAGTACTTCGGCCGGCCGAAGCCCTGGACGAGCAGTTCGAACGGGCCGGCCGCGCTCCCGTTGTCCTGGACGACCGGCGGGTCGTCGCCGCCGTGGGTCGCGTGGCCGCCGTCCGTGGCCGCCTCGCGTTCGGCGTCCTCCTCGCTCGATCCGGCGGAGTCGTCGCCGGCGCTCGCTGCGGAGCCGGCGGCCGCGGAGGCAGAAGCGGAAGCGCCGCCGACGGCCCCGCCGTCGGCGACCGCCTCGGTGTGGTGGTCGCCGTCGGGGGTGAAGGAGGCGCGCTCGAGCTCCTCGACCTCGGCGTGGTCGCCGACGGCGTCGGCGATGACCGCCTCGAAGTCGGCGACCGTCGCGGTCGGGATCCACCCCTCCGCGATGAACGCGTTCTCGGTGGTCGCGAAGGAGAGCGGCGCCTGCTTCTTCTGTGCCTCGATGGTGAGCTGCTCTTCGGCGCGCAGGAGGAACCCCGCGGCCTCAGCCTTCACCTCCTCGAGCTCGGCGTCGACCGCGTCGAGCTCCTCCCGGAGGTCCGCCTTCTCGTTTTCGAGGTCGGCGACGTACTCGGCCGGGCTCGCGGTCGCGTCGGGCACCTCGAGGAACGCGACGTCGACGCCGACGAGCGCGTCCTGGAGGACGCCCTCCTCGGCCCCGTCGGCGGGCGCGGCGAACGCGGCCACGACGTTGCCGCCCGAGAAGACCTCGAAGGCGTCGATGCCGTCGGCCTTCGCGAGCGCCTCCTCGACCGCGCCGGGTTTCGCCTCGCCGACGACGACCTCGAGCGAGTCGTACCCGCCGAGGAGGTCGAGCTCGATGCCGAGCTCGGCGAACGGCTCCATCCGGTCGATCTCCTCCTGGCGGTCGCGTATCTCGGCGCGGAGCTCGTCGCGTTGGTCGTTGAGCTCGTTGACGCGCTCGCGGGTCTCCTCGAGTTCGGCCGTGAGGGCGTCGTCGTCGAGCGGTCCCGGCCCGTCGGCGTCCTCGGCGGTGACGTCGAGGATGCTCTCGAGCGAGCGGACCGTGACGAGCCGCTCGTTGACCTCCTCGGCCCCCTCCAACGAGGTGCCGGGTTCGAACCCCTCGTAGCGGTCGTCGTAGTCGCTGACGTGGAGCGAGTGGTGGTCGTACGCCGCCTCGATCACGTCGTCGATGACGCGCTTCGAGCCCGTCACCGACACCTTGCTCATCTGCTCCGGTCTAAGCGCCATTCATTCCCCCGTCTTCCGGCCCTTGATCGCCTCCTCGAACCGCTCGACCGCGTAGTCGACGGCGTCGTCGACCCGCTCGCGGGCGGTCGATTCGAGCGCTTCGCGGTCCTCGCGGCCCTCGGCGAGGATCTCCTCGCGGCGTTCCTCGAGCTCCTCGCGGGCGGACTCCAGCCGGGCCTCGGCCTCGGCCGCCGCCTCCTCCTCGGCCTCGGCGCGGATCTCGTCCGCGCGCGCTCTGGCCTCGGCGAGGCGCTCGTCGGCGTCCGATTCCGCCTCCGCGATGATCTCGTCCGCCTCCGTTTCAGCCTCCTTGATCCGGTCGAGCACCTCTGGTCTCGCCATTCTACTGATCGCGTGAACGTCCACGAGCGACGTATAAGGTGTTTGCGGAACCGCTCGGCGAGCCGGCGGAGAACGGCGAGCGCGGTGGAACGCGATATCCGCGGGATCGCCGCCTACATTTAAGTAGGAGTCGCCGGACCCTGACGGTATGGCAACGGTGTATGCGGTCGCGTCGGCGAAGGGTGGCGTCGGGAAGACCACCACGACCGCGGCGATAGCGACGATCCTCGCGGAGGCCGGGGCCGACGTCGTCGCGATCGACGCCGACGTGGGCATGGCGAACCTCGCCGACGCGCTGGGGATGGTCCCCGGCGAGACGACGGTCCACGACGTGCTCGCCGGGCGCGCGGACCCGAGCGAGGCCGTCCACGACGGCCCCGCCGGACTGCGGGTCGTGCCGGGCGACCCCGACCTCGACGCGTACGCGGCCGCCGATCCGACCGAGCTCGGCGGGGTGATCGAGGCGTTCGCGGACGCCGACTACGTGTTCCTCGACGCGGGCGCGGGGCTCTCCCACGACTCGACGCTCCCGATCGGGCTGGCCGACGAGACGCTCCTCGTCTCCACGCCCGACCGGAGCGCGCTCGGCGACACGGAGAAGACCCGACAGCTGGCCGAGCGCATCGGCGGGCGCGTCGCCGGCGCGGCGATCACCCGCGTCGGCGGCGACGAGGACGAGTCCGCGGGGCTCGACGACGCCGACGAGACGGGCGACCCGGAGAGCCCGACCGTCGACATCGTCGACGAGATCCTCGCGACGGACGTGCTCGCGCGGATCCCCGAGGACCCGACGGTCGCCCGGGCGAGCACCGCCGGCGAGCCCCTCTCGGTCTTCGACCCGGACGCGCCCGCGACCCGCGCGTACCGCGAACTGACGCGGGCGTTGACCGGCACCGCGATCGCGGAACCGGAGGCGGAGGCGGAATCCGACGAGGACGCGGAGGCGGAATCCGACGAGGAGGCCGAAGTCGGCTCCGCGGAGGACCCGGAGACGGAGGGAGCCGAGGACGCCGACCGCGACGACGACGCGGATGACGCGGACGATACAGGCGACGCGGACGATGGGGATGACGCGGGCGACACGGACGACGAGGCCCAGGACGCGGAACCGGGAGCGATCGTCGAGGACGCCGAGGAGGGCGAGGAGGAGGCGGCGGTCGACGCGGCGGCGGACGCCTCGACGGAGGACGGCGGCGACGCCCGTGACACCGGCGGGACGCCGGGGTCGGAGCTCATCGACGAGGCGGAGCCGGATCCAGACGACGCGGCTGACGTCGACGCCGACGAGGAGGACGCCAGCGATGCCGACGACGATGACGCAGACGACGAAGAGGACGGCGAGGGGGACGTTGGAGACGAGCGAGAGGGGGACGACGCCGACGAGGAGGGCCTCGAGGGGAGCGTCCCGTTCCGCGACGACGACGGAGCGATGGACACCGCGCTCACGGGCGGGACGGACGAGGACCGGGAGTCGGGAGCCGGCGGAGACGAGACGGAAGGGGAAGACGAGGACGGGGACGACGAGGACGGAGACGACGAGAAGCGCGGGTTCTTCGGGCGGCTGCTCGGT
Organism: Halorubrum aethiopicum; assembly: GCF_001542905.1. NCBI lineage: Archaea > Methanobacteriati > Methanobacteriota > Halobacteria > Halobacteriales > Haloferacaceae > Halorubrum > Halorubrum aethiopicum. The sequence continues at coordinate 395,959 of NZ_LOAJ01000001.1, forward strand.
CGGTGAGCGTCGGGGGACTCCGGCCGACTACGCCTCGGAGGGCGCTTCCGCGCGGTCGCGGATCAGCTCGCGGATCAGCTCGGGGTCGTTGACGTCGTCGATCTCCTCACAGGAGACGATCGCGGTGCCGTCGACGGACTCCCGGTCCTCCGACTCCTCCGTGAAGTAGACGGAGCGGGTGTGTGCCACCTCGCCGATCGAGGACATGATCCGCGCGCGCTTCTCCGCCGCGGCGGTGAACGCCGAGTGGCCGGTGAGCAGCCGCATCACGGGGTCGTCCTCGTCCTCGGAGACGGCCTTGAACGGCGCGCGGGCGGTCGGGTGGACGGTGAATCCGGCGCTCGTGAGCACGTGGACGACGTGTTCGTCGTCCGGGTCGGCGTCGGGCGCGGAGGGGGTCGGGTCCGCGTCGCGGACGTCGTCGGCCCCCTCCAAGACGTCCACGGGGCTGGAGAACGGCTCGTCGAACAGCTCCTCGAGCTGGATCGCCACCTCGATGGAGGCGTTCATGCCGTCCTCGTACTTCGAGACGGTGCGCCGGGAGACGCCGAGTTCGGTCGCGAGCCGGCCGAGCGACCAGCCGCGCTCCTCGCGCTCGTCGGCGAGCAGGTCGCCGTCGAGGCTGACGTAGAGGCCGCCGGGGGCCGCGTAGATGAGCGGCGGCATCCCCTCGATGAACAGCTCGTAGGCGGTGTCCGGGTTGATCACCGGCACGCCGTGTCTGAAGTAGACGACGCCCGGCTTCAGCTCCTCGTCGCGGGTTCGGATCCCGATCACCATCGGCGTCGCCTCGAGGTACTCGCCGAGCCGCCGCATCTCCGCGCCGGTCGCCGCGTCGAGCGCGTCGACGTTGCCGAGGATCTTGAGGAGCAGCAGGTCCTCGTCGCGCCGGGTGGCCACGTCGAAGCTCTTGGGCCGGACCGCACACCGGTCGCTGACGAGGAACCCCGCGTCCTCCAGCATCGCGGTGACGTTCTCGATCAGCGCAGTCCGGGACATACCCGAGACAAGTGCCTCACAGCATATATACGTTGTGTCGGCGAGATCGGTCGATAGCCGCGCCACCTTGCGTTTTTCTCGAACGGGACGGACGATACGGTTATATACGAGTTCGCGTGGATCCTTCCCGCGTCGGACGGCGGTCGAAACCGGCTTGTCCGCCGGCGCGAAACTCCGACCATGCCGATCGTCGCCGTCGACGACACCGACTCGCGGGACCGCGGCATGTGTACCACGTACGTCGGGGTCCGGCTCGGAGCGCGGCTCGAGGCGGCCGGCGGGGAAGTTTCGCGGCGGCTGCTCGTGCGACTCAACCCGGCGGTGAAACACAAGACCCGGGGGAACGCCGCGGTCGCGCTCCACGTCGAGGGCGTCGACGCCGACGAGACGTTCCGGATCGCCGGGAAGACCGTTCGGGAGTTCGCGGCCGCCGAGGACCCGCGGACCTCCCCGGGCGTCGTGGTCGCCGACGTCGCCGTCGATCCCGCCGGAACCGACGCCGACGCGGGGCTCGTCGACGGCGTGGACGACCTCTCGACGCGGATCCCCGGCGACGTCGCGTCGTTCGCCCGCCGGGCGCTCCGCGAGCGCCTGGCGCTCGCCGACGCCCTCGCGCTCGCGGACCGACACGGGTTCCGCCACGCCGGGTTCGGCTCCGGCGGCGCGGACGGCGACGGGACGCCGGGCCGCGGGCGGATCGGCGCGCTCGCCGCCGTCGGCGCGCCCGCCGCCCACGACGAGTGGACGTTCGAGCGGATCTCCTACCGCGAGCTCGACCGCTGCGGGACGCCCCGGGAGGTCGACGCCGAGAGCGTCTTCGCCGCCGCCGACGAGGCGTATCCGACCGTGTGGGACACCGTCGACCGCGGGACCGGGGAGGCCGTCTGCGTGCCGAACGCGCCGGGACCGATCCTCCACGGCATCCGCGGCGACGACCCGGGCGCGTGCCGGCGGGTCGCCGACGCGATCGCGAGCGAGCCGGTCGAGCGCGCCGCGACGTTCCTGACGAACCAGGGAACCGACGCCCACCTCGCGGACGGGAGCCTCGGCGACCTCCGCGACGGCGCGGGCTACCGGGTGACGGGCGTCGTCGCCGACGATCCGGAGACGAAGCGGGGGGGACACGTCCACGTCGCGGTCGCCGCGGCACTCGATGACGACGCCAGCCCGGAACTCCGGGCGGTCGCGTTCGCGCCGACCGGGCGGTTCCGTGACCGCGTGCGCGCGCTTCGTCCGGGCGACCGCGTGACGCTGTGCGGCGAACACGAGGTCCGCGATGGCGGGTCGGGGCCGTCGGGAACGCTGAAACTCGAGAAGTTCGCCGTCCGCGACCTCGTGCGGACGGAACCGACCACGCCGACCTGTCCGGAGTGCGGGCGGCGGATGTCGTCTGCCGGACGGGACCAGGGGTATCGCTGTCGCGACTGCGACACCGCCGCGCCCGGAAAGATCGAGGCGACGATCGAGCGGGACCTCGAGCCGGGGTGGTACGAGGTCCCGCCGAGCGCCCGCAGACACGTGGCGAAGCCGCTCGTCCGCGGCGGGTTCGACGCGCCGGTCCACCCGGAGCGGTAGCGCGGTCGCGACCGGCGGTTTCGTCTCACCGACGATCTCGTCCCACCGGCGGTTTCGCCCCACCGACGGTTCCGCCTCGCCGCCGCTCCGGGGGAGCAGTTAAGTCGCGTCGCCGCGCCCGCCCTGACATGTCCGGGATCGTCTTCTACGCGACGGAGAACCACGACGCAGTGGTCGACTTCTACCGCGATCGACTGGGGATGGAGATCTGGCTCGAACAGCCCGACTGTACGATACTCCGCCACGGAAACCTCCTCGTCGGCTTCTGCGACCGGGACCGGACCGACGACTGCGGGATTGTGACGGTCGTGTATCCGGATCGCTCGGGGGTCGACGACGCCCACGACCGCCTCGGTGACGCCGCGGAGGAGGAGCCACACGAGAACGAGACCTACGACATCTACCAGTTCTTCGCCGCCGACCCCGACGGACGGACCGTCGAGTGTCAGGCGTTCCTCGACGGGGAGGTGGAGCTTCCCTGAACGGGGGCCTCGGAGACTCAGTCGAGGTCGCGTTCCTCGCGCCACGCCGCGGCCCGCTCCTCGGCCGCGTCGCGCTCGTCGAGGACGACCCGGTCGTACGCGCGGTCGTCGGCCGCCTGCTCCATCACGTCGAGGCGCACGACGAACCGGCCGTCCCCCCGCTCGCGGAGCCGGACCGTGGCGTACCCGTCCGAGCGCTCCCACTCCGTGATCGTCGCGTCCTCCCGACCGAGAGACCAGCCCATGCCGAAAGGAAGGGTCGAGCGCGGCTAAAGCGCGGCGGTTCCCCGCCCGCGTCTTCCCGCCGACCGGATCGTCTTCCCGCCGACCGGATCGTCTTCCCGCCGACCGGATCAGGCGTCGCCCGCGATCGTCACCTCGTCCGTCCCGGGGCCGGCCGTGTACGAGCAGTCGGGACACACCGCGTAGCCGAGGGCGTCGTACGGCACCGACGTCGACGGCGCGGTGGCCTCACAGTCGGGACAGCGGAACGTCGAGGGGTCGGTCCCCCCGAAGTCGAACGCCGTGGAGTGATCGGTCGCCATGGTCGGCCGTACGACGAATACCCCTATAGTTACGACCCGCTTGATGGGACGGTAATCACACCCTGATTTATATACTCGTTCCGGTCGGAGCGTCCGTATGACCGACGACGCGTACGCGACCCGCCGCGAGCGGGCGGGCGAGCGGCTCCGGGCGATCGGGGCCGACGGGATGGTCTGTTTTCCGAGCCGCAACCTCCAGTACCTCACCGGGTTCGAGGCCGAACCGGGCGAGCGCCACTTCCTGCTCGTCGTCCCCGCGGACGGGGACCCGAGCCTGCTCGTCCCGGCGCTGTACGGGGCCCAGGTCCGCGAGGAGACGGGCGTCGCCGACGTGCGGACCTGGGCGGACGGCGACGACCCGCGGACCGCGGTCCGGGACCTGCTGGAGGCACACGACCTCCGCGAGGGGCGGCTCCTCGTCGATGACACGATGTGGGCGCGGTTCACCCAGGACCTCCGGGCGGTCGCGCCGGACGCGGAGTGGGGGCTCGCGAGCGAGGCGCTCGCCGACCTCCGGGTCCGCAAGGACGGGACGGAACTGGCCGCGTTGCGGGCGGCGGCCGGGGCCGCGGACGCGACCGTCGAGGACCTCCGGGACCTCGGGGCCGACGCGGTCGGGATGACCGAACGCGACCTGGCGGAGTGGATCGGCGACCGGCTGGCGGCCCACGGCGGCGAGGGGACCTCCTTCGAGACCATCGTGGGCGCGGGCGAGAACGGCGCGAAACCGCACCACGGCCACGGCGACCGGGAGATCCGCGCCGGCGACCCGGTCGTCCTCGACTTCGGGACGCGCGTCGACGGCTACCCCTCCGACCAGACGCGGACGCTCGTGTTCGCGGGCGAGCCGCCGGACGAGTACGAGACGGTCCACCAGGTCGTCGAGGAGGCGCAGGCGGCCGCGGTCGACGCCGTCGAACCGGGCGCGACCGCGGCCGCCGTCGACCGGGCCGCCAGAGACGTGATCGAGGAGGCGGGATACGGCGACGCGTTCGTCCACCGCACCGGCCACGGCGTCGGACTCGACGTCCACGAGGAGCCGTACGTCGTGGCGGGCAACGACCGGGAGCTGGAACCGGGGATGGTCTTCTCCGTCGAGCCGGGGATCTACCTCGAGGGACGGTTCGGCTGTCGGATCGAGGACCTCGTCGTCGTCACGGACGAGGACGCGGAGCGGCTGAACGCGACCGACCGCGGGTGGCGGTGAGCGCGGTCCGGTCCGTCCGTAGTCGGACCCGCCGGAGCGCGGCTCGGGTCGGAGACGGACCGGACCGAAACCGTTACCACCGACCGAGCGGAATCGCGACGCATGAGCGACACCGACGAGGAGGAGACGGAGGCCGAAGGGGACGCCGAGCCCGCCGTCGAACTCGGCGACGGCCCCGACGTCGCGGGCGAGCCGGTCGCCCGCGTCGCCTCCCGGCTCACGTGGCCCGCGACCCGAAGCGACGTGCGCGCACAGGAGGGCGACGCCACCGTCCGGACCCCCGACGGACCGGCGACCCTGGACGAGATCCTCGCCGAGTCCGACGTGCCCCTCTTCGAGAGCCGCGGCGAGTTTCACGAGGCGGTCGAGGACGTGATCGGGAGCGGCCCGGTCGCCACCGAGTGATCGACTCCGGGAGCCGGTCGACCGCGCCGAGGCTCACCGACACGCACACCCTTTTGTCGCCGCCGGCCGACGATCGCCCATGACGCTCCCGTTCGACCCGGACGACCTGGACGGCGACGACTTCGGCGAGAAGCGCGCGACCCTGGAGATGGACCACGAGGCGGCGATCGAACACGTCCGCGAGGTCTGTGCGGACGTGGGGTTCGGCTTCCCCGTCGAGTTCTCCCCCTCGGAGATGCTGAACGAGAAGGTCGACGCGGGCCGCGACCCCTACTACGTCCTCGGCGCGTGCAACCCCGCCGTGGCCGACCGCGCGCTCGACGCCACGGACGGCCGGATCGGCTCGCTGTTCCCGTGTAACATGGTGATAGAGCAGGTCGAGCCCGGCGAGCAGGTCGTCCACCACGTCTCGATCATGAAGATCGCGCGGCTGCTCGGGCTCCCGAGCGACGACGCGGAGATGGACGCGATAATCGAGGAGACCGGCGAGATGGTCGGCGAGGTCTTCGAGCGGCTCGACGACTGAGGTCCCGAGGCCTCGACGACTCACATCCCGTCCGTCTCGGAATCGTCCCCCGCCAACAGCCCCGCCTCCGAGACCGCGAGGAGCGTCCCGAAGCCGAGCGCGGCGACGAGCGCGAGACCCCCGGCGAGCGGCGCGTCCAGGGCGGCGAGCGAGAACGCACCGACCCCGAGCAGGACGACGGCGAGGGCCCAGTCCAGCCAGGCCGGCTTCTCGGTTCGCAGGTTCGAACGGAGGAGGTTTCGGCCCATTCCGTGTCCCTCGAGAGCGCTACTCCTCGTCGTCGAGGCGGTCGCGGAGCCGTTCGACCTCCGCCTCCAGCTCCGCGATCCGTTCGTCGCGGTCCGAGCGGCCCCGGAACAGCAGGACCGCCGCGGCCGCGACGGCCACGACGGGGACGCCGAGGAGCAGCAACACGAGCAGGATGATCAGCAGCTCCGGACCGCCGGGGACGCCGAACTGCGCGGGGAGGGCTGTGAGCATGCCGGAACCCTCGCTCGGAGGAAGCAAAAACCCTCGGACGGAGTTCGGTCACCCGTCCCGGACCGTCCTCCGCCCCGGACCGTCCTCCGCCCCGGGCCATCCTCCGTCCCGGACCGTCACCCGTCCCGATCGGTGAAGTCCGCGAGGTTGGCCTGGAGCCCCGCCGCCATCGTCGACTTCCGCCGGAGGCGCCCGAGCGAGATCGGGAGGTGGTCAGTGACGCCACGGACCGCCTCGCCGAACGTCTCGGCGGTCCCGCGTTCGCCCTCGAAGGCGTTCCGGACGGCCTCGCGCACCTGCCAGACGCCGACCGGCCCCCAGTAGTCGTCGGAGACGTGTCGACAGACGAGGACCTTCGCCTGCCGCCCGCGCTCGTGGAGGTGCTCTAAAACGCCGAGGCGGGCGGCGTAGTACGCGCCCGCGGTCTCCTCGACGTACCCCGTCCGGCCCTCGCGGCCCTCGCTCGCGGCCGCGAGGTAGATCCCGGCGTCGGGGTCGGGGTTCCAGATCGAGCCGGGCGCTTTCAGCTCGACCAGCTCGTACTCCCAGTTGCCGGGGACGAGGATCACCCAGAAGGCGTTGCCGAGGTACTCGTTGCGGTGGACCTCGATCCGGTCGATCGAGGGCTCGTCGCGGATCGACCCGCGAAGGAACTTCCCGATCGTGTCGTCGACGGCGGTGATCGACCAGCGCGTCGGCACGAGCCGGCGGTTTCGCCCGCGCCCGAGCGCGCCCGCGGAGAGGATCGTGTTGATCTCGTACACGTCGAACCCGCGGCGGTAGAGGTACGTCATCGCGCCCTCGGCGCGCCAGTCGTCGTCCTCGAGCGTCTTCTTCACCGGCCGCGGGACGTGCGGGTTCTCGCCGAGCGCCGCCTCCCGCGCCGCCGCCCGCGGGCCGGTGGGCGTCTTCACGTCCTCGAGGCCGACCTCGAAGTCGAGGTCGGGGGTGCCGTCGAGCCCGATCTCGACATCGACCGGGCGGTCCGCGATCGCGACCTCGCGCTGGACGCCGAGCCAGCCGTCCCACGCGTCGTGGACGCTCGCCCCGTCGCTCCCGGAGCCCCCGGTCCCGACTCCGCTGGCCCCGACATCGGTCACGTCGACGCCGCGGTTGGCGTTGAGGAGGCTGGTCCGGCGCTCGAAGACGTCCGCGATCGACACGCCCTCGTCGTACCACGCGCCGGAGGTCCGGAAGCTGTCGGCGCGCTCCTCGCGGCCGACCGGCGAGAGCAACCCGGTCGAGACGTTCGGGTAGTCGGAGCGGCCGACGAAGATCGATGGGGAGACGCTGCCGACGACCGCGTCGTCGGAGACCTCCGCATCGAACCGCCGCTCGAAGGAGTCGAGGTGGTCGAGTATCCCGTAGTCCTTCTCGCGGGCGAGCCGCCGGCGCTCGGCGCGCTCGTTCGCCTCGAACTCGAGGTAGTCGTCGAGCCGCATTCGTCCGACCTTGGCGGCGCGCCGGCTTCAACGTTGCTTCGGTCACGACTCGCGGATCCGATGTGAGAGACGTCCCGACTTCGCCATGCGGTGGCGTGCCGGTGAGCGCCCGGAGGGCGCGAACCCGACCGCGAGGGACGCTGCGAGCGCTCGAAGAGCGCGAGCAGCGAGGCTGGGGAGGCGTGAGGTGCGGTTGCGGTGCTGTGCGATCGGGAGGGGCGGGACTCAAAGGGGCTTTGGAGGTGTTCTCCGCGAAAGCAACGACACCGAAGCAAAGAGGACGGGTACGCGCCGCCGGGAGCCGATCTAGGCGTGGATGCCCATCGCCTCGATCTGCTCCTGGTACCGGTTGCGGATGGTGACCTCGGTGACCTGGGCCACGTCGGCGACCTCGCGTTGGGTCTTCTTCTCGTTACAGAGCAGCGAGGCGGCGTAGATGGCGGCGGCGGCGTAGCCGGTGGGCGACTTCCCCGACAACAGCCCCTGCTCGGCGGTGGTCTCGATGATCTCGTTGGCCTTCGACTGGACCTCCTCGCTGAGGCCGAGCTCGGAGGAGAACCGCGGGACGTACTTCTGGGGGTCGACGGGCCGCATCTCCAGGCCGAGCTCCTGGGAGATGTAGCGGTACGTTCGGCCGATCTCCTTGCGGTCGACCCGCGAGACGTCGGAGATCTCCTCGAGCGATCGGGGGATCCCCTCCTTTCGGCAGGCGGCGTAGAGCGCGGCGGTGGAGACGCCCTCGATCGAGCGGCCACGGATGAGGTCCTCGGAGAGCGCGCGGCGGTAGATCACCGAGGCGACCTCCCGGACCGAGCGGGGAACGCCGAGCGCGCTCGCCATCCGGTCGATCTCCGAGAGCGCGAACTGGAGGTTCCGCTCGCCCGCGTCCTTCGTCCGGATCCGTTCCTGCCACTTCCGCAACCGATGCATCTGCGAGCGCTTCTTCGAGGAGATGGAGCGCCCGTACGCGTCCTTGTCCTTCCAGTCGATCGTCGTCGTCAACCCCTTGTCGTGCATCGTCTTCGTCGTCGGCGCGCCGACGCGGGACTTCGACTGCCGCTCGGAGTGGTTGAACGCCCGCCACTCCGGACCGGGATCGATCTGCTCCTCCTCGATGATGATCCCGGTCTCCTCGTGTATCAGTTCGCCGTCGGCCGTCCGGGTCAGCTCCGCCGGGTCGAGGTCGTCGGGGTCCAGCTCGGCGGGATCCACCTCCTCGACGTCCACCTCGTCGGTCTCGGATCCCTCCACGTCCTCGTCCCGCACGCGCTGCCGGTCGTGATCCCGTTGCCGGGTGGGCCGTGTCATCGCATTTATATACTACGCCGACCGACTGACTTAAAAGTTCGTGAGCGATCGGGGATCGCGATCGAACGGCGCTCGAGGCGTCGCCCGCCTCGCGCCCGGCGGGCCGTCCATCGGTCACGCCCGACGGGCCATCCACTCGTCGACGGCGCGCGGGAAGAGCAGCGTGGCGGTTCCACTGACGACGATCGACCACAGGAGTCCGAGGGCCACCACGTCCGTTCCGCTCGCGACGACGACGCCGCCGTGGATCGCCACGAGGAGGGTGGCGTTGAAGCAGACGAGCCTGAGGAGAACGAGCGTCGGAAACAGTCGCGCCCACCCCGGTGCGTCCGTGAGGGGAGGGGCGATCCGGCCGTTCCTGACGAGGGTGCCGACGACGACCATCGTCGTCAGCCCCACGAGCCACGTCTCGAAGAGGGCGACGGGTGCCCAGCCCTGCGCGACGGAGAGATACAGCATCACCGGAAGCGTGAGGATCCCGACCTCGCCGGCGATCCGACCGAGGTCGGCCAGGAGGGCTCCGATCCGGTCCTTCTCGGTCCCGGATCGACCGCCGATGGCCAGGAACTCGCGGCGATACGTGGACGTCGCCGCGCTCGTCTCCCGGCCCGGCGGACCCCGCCGGGGGCTGTGTCCCCCGCCCCGGTGTGCCCGCGTCCTGTTCGGCAGGCCGTCGTCCCGATCCGGCCGTGTCGAGTCGCTCACCGTGTTCGCTCTTTCGGAGAACGGAGTTAAATCTTCGTTCGGGGTCGATCCCGGACGGACAGCCATATCCCCGACAGACACCGACCATCGGGACATGCCGACGATCGACTGCGATCCGGCCGAGGCGCGGGCCCGCCTGGAGGACGCCGGCGTCCGGATCGACGCCGGAAACACCGACCACGAGCGGTGGCGCGCCGAGCGGGAGGGGGCGGTCGCCGTCGCCTACGACGATAAGGTGGTCGTCCAGGGGAGCGATCCCGCTCGATTGACTAATCTCCTCTCGGCGGGCGGCGGGCGCGCGCACGTCTACTTCGACGGCGCGTCCAGGGGGAATCCCGGACCGGGCGGGATCGGGTGGTGTCTCGTCACGTCGGACGGCGTCGTCGCCGAGGGCGGAGAGCGGATCGGCCGCGTCACCAACAACCAGGCGGAGTACGCCGCGCTGATCCGCGCGCTGGAGGCGGCCGACGAGTACGGCTTCGACGAGATCGACGTCCGGGGCGACTCCGAGCTGATCGTGAAACAGGTGCGCGGCGAGTGGAACGCGAACGATCCGGAACTACGCGAGCGGCGCGTCCGGGCCCGCGAGCTGTTGGACCGGTTCGACCGGTGGTCGATCGCGCACGTTCCGCGGGAGATAAACGCGCGCGCCGACGATCTGGCGAACGAGGCACTCGATGACGCGAACTGACGACGAGCCACCGGAGTGGGCGAGAGAACGGGCGCGAGAGCTGATGGCGACCGAAGACGACGAAACGGGCGGATCGGTCGAGGACGACGGCCGGACCGACCCGGACGGAGCCGATCCGGGAGCGGGCGACGAGGCCGACCGGGTCCCGGACGTCCCGGCGGAGGTCGTCGACGAGGCGGAGCGTCTCACCCGGCTCGCGCGGCGGGCCGCCGACCCCGCGGCCGCGGAGGGGTACCGCGACCGCCGGGACGAGCTGGTGACCGACCACGAGTACACGCCGCGGCTCCGCGAGGAGGACGACACGCTCGTGTTGTACCCCGAGGAGTGGATGGAGTCGGGGACGGTCCGGTTGGACCGGATCGAGGACACCGATCGGGCGGTGGAGGTGTCGCTCTCGGGGCCCGGCGACGCCGACCGCTACCGCGAGATCGCCGCCTACAACGACGCGGTCGTCGACGCGGTCGCGGAGCGGGCCGACGAGGTCCACGCCGAAACCGCCAGAAGCTTCGCGGCGTTCATGAGCAACCACTACGTGCGCGCGGTCGACGACGCGACTCCGGAGATGCGCGCGGAGTTCCGCGAGGAGTTCTTCCCGCGGAACGGCTGGCCGACCGACGAGCAGCGGGCGGCCCTCGAGGAGTCGCTCGAGACGGTCGACCGCGTCGCGGCCGAGATCGACGAGCCGGAACCGTAGCCGCGGCTCGGCGGGTGAAAAACGACGAGCCGATCCGGTTCGGGCCCCGAGGGGGTCTTACTCCTCGATGAGCGCCCGTACCTCGGCCGCGCGGGCCTCGTCGGTGACGAAGCGGTCGAGCACCCACTCGAGCTGACCGAGAACGACGTCGTGGCCGGCGTCGGTGAGCGCGTACTGGTTCGTGCGCTTGTCGAGTTCGCTCTTCTCGATGAAGCCGTCCTCGACGAGATCGTCGAGGTTGGGGTAGAGCCGGCCGTGGTTCACTTCCGAGCCGTAGTACGCCTCGAGCTCGCGTTTGACCGCGAGCCCGTACATCGGCTCCTCCGCGAGGATCGTGAGGATGTTCTGTTGGAACGCGGTCAGGTCGTGTGCGGTCGTCGATGCCTCGGGAACCGATCGTGCCTCTGACATGCTGGATAGGAAGGTTCCCTGACTTATAACCTTTCTCAACGTTCATCGGATTTAGGACCTCTCAACGGGATCGATCCCGACGAACGGGCGTTTCGGGCGATCGATCCGGCATTTCCGTGGGATGACCCGATGACGAGGGAGAAACGATCCGTCGGGTTCAGCGGCGTATACACCTACTGTGGACAACGAAACCGGTAATACGGTGACGGATCCACGATCGAGGATCGGTCCGAACGGGTCGAAATCGACCCCGATCGGTCCGAATCGGCCTCGGGGAATATCCGACGCCTCCTGAACGAATATGTCGGGCGTCCCGGCTGGTTCTCCCGGCACGCTCGTGGACGGGAACGTCGGCCTCGCGCGGGCAGTGGTGAGCTTCGTGCGGACGGTGGTGACGGGCTCGTCGAGGCGGACGCATGGTCGGCTTGGACCGTCCCGAAAGGATTTTCCACGCGTTCGTCGCAGTGTTCGACACATGGTAAACCTCTGGGAGGACCTCGAGACGGGACCGGACGCCCCCGACGAGATCTACGCGGTCGTGGAGTGTCTGAAAGGCGAGCGCAACAAGTACGAGTACGACAAGGACGTTCCGGGCGTCGTCCTCGACCGGGTGCTCCACTCGAACGTCCACTACCCGTACGACTACGGCTTCATCCCGCAGTCGTACTACGACGACGAGGACCCCTTCGACGTGATGGTGCTCGTCGAGGACCAGACGTTCCCCGGCTGCGTGATCGAGGCCCGCCCCGTCGCCCTGATGCGGATGGACGACGACGGCGAACAGGACGACAAGGTGATCGCGGTGCCGACGGAGGACCCGCGATTCGACCACATCGAGGACCTCGAGGACATCCCCCAGCAGATCCGCGACGAGATAGACGAGTTCTTCTCGACGTACAAGAACCTGGAGGAAGGAAAGGAGGTCGAGACGCTGGGCTGGGAGGACGCCGCGGCGGCGAAGGAGGCCGTCGAGCACGCCCAGGACCTCTACGACGAGGAGTTCGGGGCCTGAGTTCGCGCCCGAGGGTTCGGAGCCCGAGCCCGACGACGCACCCCGTCGCGGCGGCGTGATAACCGGCGCGTATGACACCCGTCGCGTCGATGTGTTATGCGTATGGGTAATTTTTAGGGAGTGGAGCCGGTAGGATCGGGTAGAACCATGACGACTACCACCTCGTCGTTCGGCATGGATCACCCGACGGTCGTGCCGGTCAACTTCGACCCGGAGCGGCGCGACGGGACGGACGACAACTCGAGCGTCGCCGGCGCGGTCGATCCGTAACGGAACTCCTCGTCACGAACGGACGGGCCGCCGACCTCCGATCACTCCCGGGCCGCCGACGACTCCTGAACCACCGCCGAGAGCGGAGTGGCCCCCGCCGAGAGCGACGCGAGTCGCTCGTCGACCCACCGGACCACCGTCTCGTCCGTGGTTTCGAACACGCAGCGCGGGTTGTTGTGCTCGTCGTAGGCGACCACGCAGGCGACGTCGTCGTACCGGAGGAGTCCGTACTCGATGGGATCCGGGGAGACGTACACCGTCGCCCGCTCGTCGGACAGCGCTCTGTCGGTCGCGGGGCCGAACTCCGCTATCGAGGTCTCCAACACCTCGCGGTCGATGATCAACTCGATCTCCGCGCCCGCGTCGAGCGCGTCCCTGGCCGCCTCGTTGTACTGGCTCGTGACGATCGGTGAGACGGCCCTGACGTCCGAGCCGCGGGTCGTGCGGATCAGTTCCACCAGCCGGTCGAGGGCGGCCAGCGGGTCGCGGTCGGTCGCCGCGGTGAGATCGCCCGCCTCGAGCCCGGCGGCGGGGAAGTCCGCGCCCGCCCGCTCCAGATCGGCGGCGAACCGCCCGTACCGATCGGCGCGGTCGATCTCGGAGAGTAAGTCCTCGTAGGCGTCGTGGACGCGCTCGCCCGTCGGCGTCACGTGGTAGGCGCCGTCGCGTTTGACGACCCACCGCCGCTCGCGGAACCCCGCCAGAATGCGCTGGACGGTGGTCCGGGTCGCGTCGACCGCGTCGGTCAGGGAGGCCGGACGCCGCGGTTTCCGGTCGAGCGCCCGGAGGATCGCGACCCGTACCGTCGACCCGGCGAGGTACTGCGCGTCGTCGTGTCCGCTGTCGGACGCCATCGTCTGTCACGGACGTACGACCACCTGCGTCATAACCGTGTCGTCGGGGCGGAGGCGTCGCCGGTGGCGACGCGGGAGCTCGGAACGTCCGGGAAACACCGACGGATCCCGTCTCGCCCGCCCGCGACCCCGCGAGATCGACCCGGCGAGTTTGTTTCGATCGAGACGTGATTCAAACATCCGGAACGTACCACTTCGCATAAGACTAGAACTTAATCTCACGCGCATTCTGGTGTAATATGCCCGAAAGTGTTGCGGCATACCTGGCAGAGCACCCGAAGATGACCGGCGTCCTGTTCACCGCCATGCTGCTGTTGACGCAGGCGGCCCCCGTGGCGGCGAACGCCGCACAGGCGAATCCCGGCCCGTAGAATCGAAGACCGATCAGAGCGGCAGCAGTTCGTCGCTCCAGTGGAGTTCACCGTCGTAGAACACGGGGAGCGTTTCGAGTTGGAGTAGGCCGTTGAGCTGCTCGGAACTGATTCCCCCTATTCTCGCGTCAGTCGGTACCGTGTAGTTGTCCGAGACGCCCTCGATCGTCGGGCTGTACATCGTACCCAGCCCGTACGGTCCGTTGGGGTACGCCGACATCGTGAAGTTCCACGCGGAGCCGTTCGAGTCGATGTCGATGACAGCCGCGATCCCGCTGCGGCTCTGACAGATCGTGGTCGCCCCGTCGCCGACGACGATGTACTGGTGGCCGGTGAGAAGCTCGCGTTTCGAGACGTGGAGGGCGGTCCGGAGGTTGAACCCGCTGTTCATCAGCCGGGCGACGATCCGACCGAGCTTCGTCGCCGGCGAGTTCGCGACGTCGCTGAGCGTGACGATCCCGCCGCGGCTCCCGCGGTGGATCAGCGCCTCGCCCTGCTCGTAGGACTGACAGGCGTTGAGGAGGAACGCGCTGACGTCGACCCGGAGGCTCTCCTGGGTGAGATCGAGGTAGTCGTCGGTACACTGCATGCCCCGGTCGTCGACGTGGCCGATGTAGTGGAGGAAGTCCACGTCCGAGGCGAGGACCTCCCGCATCTCCGCGCGGGTGAGGTCGTGGCGCACCTCGATGTCGAACTGGACCATGTCGCGGAGCCCGTAGAGGTCCGAGACCTTCCCCTCCTCGCGCATCTGCTCGTCGTTACAGACGACGAGCACCGAGATGCGCGACTGCTCGACGCTCTCCGTCTCCAGCCGCCGGCGGTAGGCGTCGAGCGTCGCCTTGTTGGCGTCGAGGGGGACCCCGTCGCCGACCCAGGCGTGCTCGACCGTCTCGACCGGCTCGGGCCGAACGAAGTCGGCGGAGCCGAGCGCGCCCCCGGCCTCGCTCGGGGCGTCGGTTCCGCGGGGGTCCGCGCCGCGAGGATCGGAGACGCCGGGGGCGTCCGCGGCTCCGGCGGCCCCCCCGTCGACGCCCGTCCCGCCGCGGACGAGCGTCCCCGGCTCCGGCTCCGGCGCGCGGAGGAACCCGATCCCGCCGCCGGGGCCGGTGTCGGCCGGCGTGGCCGTCTCCGGCGACCGGACGATGGAGAGCTCTCCGGCCACGAACGGGAGCGCCTCGACGTTGCCCGGATCCGGCCGCACGTCGGTGGTGAGCGTCCACTGGGGGAGCTCCGACTCGATCCGGTCGAACGGCACCTCGAGATACGTCCCGAGCCGCTCGGCGAGCGGGGCCTCGTAGAGTGCGGCCCAGTCGAGGTCGACCGCCGTCGTCTCGCGCTCGTGGAGATCGACCGGATAGAACCCCTCCGTTCGGGCGATACAGTCGAAGTGGAACGACTGCCGGAGCACCTCCGCGGCCCGTCGTTCCACGTCGGGCTCGAGCGAGTGCTCCCAGCCGTCGCCCTCGATGCGGGCGACGGATCCCGGAACCACCTCGGCCGCGAAGTAGTACGCGAGCGGGACGACGGGATACAGCGCCCGGTAGGTGGGGGGGACGACGATCCGCACGCCGGTTTCCGGCCGTTCGATCCGCTTCGGGACCGTGAACTCGTCGCCCGGCTCGACGAGGGGCGGGTGGCCGCGCAGCGTCGGGAAGGAGCGCTCCGGGCTCGTCGTCTGGAGCGCCGATCCCAGGTGTGAAACCGCCTCCATCAGCGGCTCGGGGTCCGTCGGCGTCGTGATCGTGCCCGCCGGTCGCTGGTGGAGCGACCGGAATCCGAGCGTCACGGCCGTGGATCCCTCGAGGTCGATCCGAGTCGTTCGGTCCGTCGTCGCGACCGTGAAGCCGGACTCGAAGTACAGATACAGCTTCGTCGGGGCGGGATTGATCCCGAGGTGGTACTCGCCGGCCGGCATCTCGAGGTCGTCCCCGCGGGCGAGAAGCGTTCCGTCGCTGGACCGGGTCTCGACCACCGCGATCCGGGGGATCTCTATCGAGCCGGTCTCGACGGTCACGCTCGCGTCGACCGGGAAGTAGTGGTCCTCGACCGCGGACGGCCGGGGGGTGACCTGCCGGTCGGTGTAGAGTTCGAACTGCGTGTTCTCGATGTGGTCCGTGACCGTGAGACCGGGCGCGTCACACAACGGGTCGATGTCGATGCTCATCTGCGGTGGGCCGCGGTCTACCGTCGAGACGGCGCTGGCTACCGTCCGTTCGGCGGAAGCGGGTGTAAACCTTGTGTCGCGTCGTCCGCCGGATCCGGTCCGTGGGGTTCGCCGTCGGTTCGTCGCCCGCCGCCAGCAGGCGGAAACCGCCGTCGGCCGTCTCTCGCCGCCGGCGGGCGGAAACCGCCGCCGACCGAACGGATAAAGGGGTCGCCGACCCACGTCCGCGTAATGATCACGCTGGGTACGGCGCGAGCGTCCCCGGGCGAGGCGGACACCGGCCGTCTCGAGGTGGGCGAGACGCGGGACGGGAGCCCGGTCCGGCTACCCGTCGCCGTCATCAACGGGTCGACGGAGGGGAAGACCCTCTACGTACAGGCGGTCAGCGACGGCGACGAGCTCAACGGGTTGGGCGTGGTGAACCGGTTCGTCCCCCGCGTCGACCCGGCGGAGCTGTCGGGCGCGGTTCTCGTCGTCGGGGTCGTCAACTACTTCGCGTTTCAGGTGGCCGAACACCGGAACCCGATCGACGACCGGAAGATGAACCGCGGCTATCCCGGCGACGCGGACGGCACGACGAGCGAGCGGATCGCCCACGCGACCTTCGACGAGGCGAAACGCGCCGACCTGATCGTCGACCTCCACCAGGGCTCGACGAGCCGCATGATAAACGAGACGCGGGTCCGGTGCGGGATCAGACACCACCTCCACGGGGACTGTCTCGAGCTGGCGAAGGTGTTCGGCTGCGGACACGTCCTCGACATCAAGGGCCCGGACGGCCAGCTCGCGCGGGCCGGGCCCGACCAGGGGATCCCGACGATAGACCCCGAACTCGGCGGCTGCGTCGGGTGGGACGAGGAGTCGATCCGGTACGGCGTCGAGGGGATCTTCAACGTGCTCCGTCACTACGGCTTCCTCGACGGGGACGTCGAGGTCGAAGAGCAGGTCAGGGCTCGGGGGTTCGACCAGTACGGCTCGCCCGCCGGCGGGCTCGTCCGGTTCGAGGCCGAGCTCGGCGACCGGGTGTCCGCGGGCGAGACGCTCTTCGAGGTGACCGACGTGTTCGGCGAGCGGAAGGGGCGCGTGACCGCCGACGCCGACGGGGTGTTCTGGCGGACTCGACGGCTCCCGCAGGTCGCCGCCGGCGAGTACGTCTGCTCGGTCGGCACCAACGTCGACCGCTACTGATGACGGGAGCCGACCGGGCCGATGACACGCCCCGACCCCTGGCGTGTCCCGACTGCGGGGCGGCGTTTCCGGACCGGTGGCGCTGTACCTGCGGCAGCCCTCTCGAGTTCACGGAGCCGCCGGTCCCGGACGGGTCGCCGACCCCGGACAACGGGTCGCCGACTCCGGAGCGCGGACCGCCGGACCCGGGCGCGTTCGACGCGCGGCCCGGGCTGTGGGCCTTCGAGGACTTCCTCGCGGTCGGCGACGACCCGGCCGACCGCGTGACGCTCGGCGAGGGGTCGACGCCGCTCGTCGACGCGGACGGAACCGCGAGCGGCGCGGGCGACGCGCCCGCCGACCCCTGGAACGCCGAGTTCAAACTCGAGTACGTCTTCCCGACGGGGTCGTTCAAGGACCGCGGGGCGACGACGACGCTCACGCGCGCCCGCGAGCTCGGCGTCGACCGCGTCGTCGAGGACTCCTCGGGCAACGCCGGGGCCGCGATCGCGACGTACGCCGCCCGTGCGGGGATCGACGCCGAGGTGTACGTCCCCGCCGACGTGAAGGCGGCGAAGCTCCGGGCGATCCGCCGGGCCGGCGCGACGCCGGTCCGGGTGGAGGGGTCGCGGGCGGACGTGACCGACGCGTGCGTCGCGGCCGTCGAGGGCGGAGGTGACCCCGATGACCCCGACAGTCCCGACGGCTCCGGAACCGGTCCCGCCTGGTACGCGAGCCACGCCTGGAGCCCCGCCTTCTTCGAGGGGACCGCCACCGTCGCCTACGAGATCGCCCGCCAGCGCGACTGGGACGCGCCCGACGCGGTCGTGACCCCGCTCGGCCACGGCACCCTCTTTCTCGGCGCGTACCGCGGGTTCCGCCGGCTTCGGGAGGCCGGGTGGATCGACGAGGTGCCGCGGCTCTACGGCGCGCAGGCGGCGGGGACCGCGCCGATCGTCCGGGAGCTTCACGGCCCCGAGGCGGCCGATCCGGACGGGAAACGCAACGAGGCGGCGGACGGGATCCGGATCGCGGAACCCGTCCGTCGGGAGGAGATCCTCGAGGCGATCCGCGAGACCGGCGGCGACGCGGTCGCGGTCACCGGCGCGGCCGGCGATCGGGAGCTCGACCGGCTCCACGCCGCCGGCTTCTACACCGAGCCGACGTGTGCGGTCGCGCCGGCCGCCCTCCGCGACCTTCGTTCCTCGGGGGCCATCGACGACGACGAGGAGGTCGTCGTCCCGCTGACCGGGAGCGGGCTGAAGGGGTGAGTCGGGAGCGACTCACGCCACCGACACCCCTTTTCGCCGGCGGGTCGTTCGGCCACGCATGGAGGTCCTCGTCCACGGCGCGGGCGCGCTGGGGAGCCTCGTCGGCGGGCTGTTGGCGCGCGCCCACGACGTGACGCTCGTGGGGCGGAACCCGCACGTGCGGCGGGTCCGCGAGGACGGGCTGCGGATCGAGGGCGCGGTCGAGGCGCACGTCCGGCCGCGGGCGGTGACCGACGGCCGGCACCGCTCCGCGGACCTCGCGCTCGTGACGACGAAGGCGTACGACACCGACGCGGCGGCGCGGGCGCTCGCGACCGGCGAGTACGACGCGGTCTGCTCGCTCCAGAACGGACTCACGGAGGAGCGGCTCGTCGCGGCGCTCGAGTGTACCGTCCTCGCGGGGACGGCGAGCTACGGCGCGCGCCTCCTCGAGCCCGGTCGGGTACGGTGTACGGGCGTCGGCGAGGTCGTCGTCGGGTCGCTCGCCGGGAGGCGGAGCGCGCTCGCGGAGCGCGTCGCGAGCGCCTTCGTCGACGCCGGGATCGAGGCGACCGCCGCCGACGACATGCCCCGGCGTCGCTACGAGAAGCTCGCGGTCAACGCCGGGATCAACGGCCCCTCCGCGCTCGCGCGGATCGCGAACGGGGAGGCGGTCGAGGGGCCGGCGGGGGGCGTCGCTCGCGAGGCGGCACGCGAGGTCGCCCGCGTCGCCCGCGCCGAGGGGGTCGACCTGACGGAGTCCGCGGCGGTCGAGGCGCTCGAGGCGGTCGCCCGCGACACGGCCGCGAACCGCTCGTCGATGTGCGAGGACGTCGCGGCGGGCCGGCGGACCGAGGTCGAGGCGATCTACGGGGCCGTCCTCGAGCGCGCCGCGCGACGGGAGGTTCCGGTGCCGACGTGCCGGACGCTGGCGTCCGTGATCCGGGCGTGGGAGGCGGGGCGGGGGCTCCGGAGCGAGTGAGCGAGCCCGATCGAACGAGGTGAGAAGTCGGGGTCCGGGCGGTCAGTCGGGAGTCAGCACCACTCCTCGAGGACGGTCGCGTTCTGCTCGTCGACGGAGAGCCACGCGTTCTCCCGGGAGACGTCGGCGATCACGAGTTCCGGTCGCGACGACGAGGAGTCGATCGACGCCATCACGTCGGTCGACGAGGGAGCCGTCGCCTCCGCGTCCGTCGGCAGCGCGGTCCGCCGGCGGTCGGGGTCCGGGTCGTCCCAGGGAGTGGAACTCCGTGACATGATTGTGATTAGTTCACAGACAGTTAAAAGGGTTGCGAACCGGGAACTGAAATTCGCCGGAAAACGCGGGGATTCGTGCCGGGATCGACGCCGCAGGCGACCGATCGATGTCGATCCGACGACACCGGGGCGAGACGCGGCGTACCGACGGGGTGCGACGGGGGCGGCGGACACGGCGGAGCGTGGAAGAGCCGGCGGGACGCAGCGCGTCGTCGATCCGGGCTGCGGCCGCCCTTCGGGGGATACAAGAGGAGCGACGCTGAAAGACGGGGCATGAACGTAGCAGACGCCATGACGCCGCGGGCCGACCTCGTCGTCGTCGAGATCCCCGGGAGCCGGAACGACGTGTTGGAGTACCTCCAGGAGTACGGCTTCTCCTCGGTCCCCGTCGTCAAGGACGTCGACGGCGAGGAGGTGTACCGCGGGCTCGTCTCCCGGGACGACCTCATCGACCAGCCGGACGAGGACCAGCTCGCGCTGTTGATGCGCGAGGTGCCCGCGACGAGCGCGGACGCGACGATCGAGGCGGCCGCCGAGACGATGGTGGCGGAGCGCTCCCGGCGGCTCCCCGTCGTCGACGGCGACGAGCTGGTCGGGATACTGACCGTCACGGACGTGGTGCGGGCGATCGCGCGCGGCGAGGTCGCCGGCGACCGCGCGGTGGGCGAGCTCGCCACCCGCGAGGTCAACGCCACCCACGTGGAGACGCCGCTGCCGGTCGCGGAACGCGAGATCGGCCTCGCCGGCGTCCCGTACGCGGTCGTCCTCGACGACGACGCCGAGATGGCGGGGATCCTGACCGAGGTCGACGTGCTCGAGGTCGCGCGGGTCGTCGAGGGCGAGGCGAGCACGGGCGACTCGATCGCCGAGCAGGACTCCGAGTGGTCCTGGGAGGGGATCAAGGCGACGGGAGCGCGCTACCTCCCGACCCGAAACGTCGAGATCCCGGCGGGCGCGACCCGCCACTTCATGACGAGCGAGGTCGTCACCGTGGCCGGCACGCGGACCGCGCGCGAGGTGGCGAAGGAGCTGATCTCCAACGACGTCGAGCAGGTGCCGCTCGTGAACGGGACGGAGCTGTCCGGCGTCGTCCGGGACATCGACCTCCTGGAGGGTATCTGATGGCCGGCGCGGACCTCGTCGAGCTCGCGAAGCGCCGCGGGTTCTTCTTCGGCGCGAACGGCGCGTACGGCGGCACCGCGGGGTTCTACACGTTCGGCCCGCAGGGCGCGGCGCTCAAGCGCAACCTCGAGGACGCCTGGCGCGACCGGTTCACGCTCCAGGAGGGGAACCGCGAGATCGAGGCCCCGACCGTGATGCCCGAGGCGGTCTTCGAGGCGTCCGGCCACCTCGAGGGGTTCGACGACATGCTCGTCGAGTGCGGCGAGTGCGGCGAGTCCCACCGGGCGGACCACCTCGTCGAGGACGCCGCCGACATCGAGGACGCCGAGGCGCTGCCGGGCGAGGCGGTCGAGGAACTGATCCGCGACCACGGGATCGCCTGTCCCTCCTGCGGATCGCCGCTCGCGGGCCGCGACGTCGAGGACTTCAACCTCATGTTCGCGACCTCGATCGGGCCGGGCGACGGCCACCCCGGCTACCTTCGCCCGGAGACCGCCCAGGGGATCTTCGTCGAGTTTCCCCGGCTGAAGGAGTACGCCCGCGGCAATCTCCCGTTCGGCATCACCCAGATCGGCCCCGCCTACCGCAACGAGATCTCCCCGCGGGGCGGCCTCCTCCGGCTCCGGGAGTTCACGCAGGCGGAACTCGAGCAGTTCATCGACCCCGAGGCCGACGAGCCGCCGCTCGACCGGGTCGCGGACGTCGCGGTCCGGCTCTACCCCGCGACCGAACAGGCAGACGACGAGGGCGAGTACCTCGACACCACGGTCGGCGAGGCGGTCGAGGCGGGGATCATCGGGTCGCCGTGGGTCGGCTACTACCTCGGGATCGCCCAGGAGTGGTACGAGCGCGTCGGCGTCGACATGGACCGGTTCCGCTTCCGCCAACACCTCGCCGGCGAGCGAGCCCACTACGCCGCCGACTGCTGGGACGCCGAGAGCGAGGTCGACGGCGACTGGATCGAGATCGCCGGCTTCGCCTACCGCGGCGACTACGACCTCTCGAAACACGACGAGTACGGCGACGACGCCTTCACCGTCTTCAAGCGGTACGACGAGCCGAGGACGGTCGAGCGCGCGACCGTCGACCCCGACATGTCCGTGCTCGGTCCCGAGTTCGGCGGCGACGCCGCGGCGGTCGCGGAGGCGCTGGAGACGCTCGCGGAGCGCGACCCCGACGCCTTCGAGGCGGACGCCGTGACCGTCGAGATCGACGGCGATGGTGGGGACGGCGGCGACGGTGACGAGGACGGCAGCGGCGGGACCCGTGAGGTCGAGGTCGACGCGGACGTGGCGAACTTCTCGGTCGAGGAGGTCACGGAGAACGGCGAGCACGTCACGCCGCACGTCGTCGAGCCCTCCTTCGGCGTCGGCCGGACCGTCCAGACGCTCTTGGCCCACGCCTACGAGACCGACGAGGTCGACGGCGAGGAGCGGACGTACCTCGCTTTGGCCCCCGAGATCGCCCCGCGGGACGCGGCCGTCTTCCCGCTCGTGACGAACGACGACCGACTCACCGACCTCGCGGATCGGGTCGCGGCCGACCTCCGCGCGGCGGGGCTGGCGGTCGCGTACGACGACTCCGGCTCGATCGGGCGGCGGTATCGCCGGCAGGACGAGGTCGGCACCCCGTTCTGCGTGACCGTCGACCGCGACGGGATCGAGGGCGAGGGTCCCGAGACCGTCACGGTCCGCGAACGCGACTCGGCGGCGCAGGTCCGGGTTCCGGTCGCGGAGCTGGCCGACGAGCTGGCGGCGCTCCGCTCCGGCGGGGCGTTCGCGGACCTGCTCGACCGGTACGAGGTCGTGGAGACGGACGTCGAGACGACCGAGAACTGACCGTGACGCTTCCGGCGGCGACGTGGCGCGAGCGCGTGGAGTTCGAGCGGCGACTGGTCCACGCGAGCGGCACCCTCTATCCCGTCCCGTACCTGCTCGGGTGGATCTCGTGGGCGGAGACCGCCGCGCTGCTCGTCGCCAGCGTCGTCGTCGTCGCCATCCTGGAGTTCCTCCGGATCGTCGTCGGGCTCGACCACGCGGTGTACCGCGCGCTGACCCGCGAGTACGAGACGGACGCGGTCGCCGGCTACGCGCTGTATCAGGTCAGCACCGCGGCGGTCGCGCTCGTCGCGACCACGCCGGTCGCGACGCCGACGCTCGCGGTCCCGACGATGTGGATGCTCTCCGTCGGCGACCCCATAAGCGGCGCGCTCGGCGAGAACGGCCCGCGGGAGGCGAAACGCCCCCTCGTGTGGGCCGTGATGTTCGCCGTCTCCCTCGCGGTGACGCTCCCGTTCACGGTGCCCGCGTTCGGCCCGACGGTCGGCGTCGCGGTCGCGGTCGCCGGCGCGGTGCCCGCCACGATCGCCGACGGCATCCCGCCGATCGTCTACGGGGTCGTCCTCGACGACAATCTCACGATCCCGCCGGCCGCGCTCGCCGGGATGGCGGTCGCCGCGGCGGCGCTGGCGTGAGTCGCGGGTCCGGCCCGGCGCGACTCCCGATCCGGCCCAGGGCGACTCCCGATCCGGCCCGACCCGGCCCGGCCCGGTCCCGAACGGTCCCCTCAACCGCCGCGGGGGATAGGTTCAATGACGCCGCCCGTGTTGGACGAGCCACCACGATGAGCGCGAAGACGGTGTACGAGACGGTCGAATCGGAGCGGGAACTGCTGTACGACCTCGCCGAGCGGCTCTGGGAGACCCCCGAACTGGGCCTCCACGAACACGAGTCGGCGGAGGCGCTCGCGACGACGCTGCGCGAGGAGGGGTTCGAGGTCGACATGGGCGTCGCCGGGATGCCGACCGCGTTCGTCGCGACCTACGGCGAGGGCGACCCGACGATCGGCATCTTGGGCGAGTACGACGCGCTCCCCGGCCTCTCACAGGAGGTGAAAGCCGAGCGCTCGCCGATAGAGCGGGGCGGGCCGGGCCACGGCTGCGGCCACAACCTCTTCGGCACCGCGACGCTCGGGGCCGCGGTCGCCGTGAAGCGGGCGATCGCGGACGGCGACCTCGCCGGGACGATCCGCTACTACGGCTGTCCCGCCGAGGAGACGCTCGTCGGGAAGACGTACATGGCCCGCGCGGGCGTCTTCGACGACCTCGACGCCGCGTTGACCTGGCACCCCGGCGACCTGAACACGCCGCGGGTGGGCAGCTCGAACGCGCTCAACTCGCTTCTCTTCGAGTTCGAGGGCGAGGCCGCCCACGCCGGCGGCTCGCCGGACTCCGGTCGGAGCGCGCTCGACGCGGTCGAGCTCACCAACGTCGGCGTCGAGTTCATGCGCGAGCATATCTCCGACGACGCCCGGCTCCACTACTCGATCCCGGACGGCGGCGACGCCCCGAACGTCGTGCCCGCCGAGGCGTCGGTGTGGTACTTCGTGCGCGCGCCGAGCCGCGAGGAGGTCGAGCGCAACACCGACTGGCTGCGCGACATCGCGCAGGGCGCGGCGACGATGACGCAGACGACGGTCGAAGAGCGGTTCCTCTCCGGCTGTCACGACTACCTCGCGAACGGTCCCGTCACGGACGTCATCTGGGAGAACATGGAGGCCGTGGGACCGATCGAGTACGACGACGAGGACCGCGAGTTCGCCCGCGAGCTGCTCGAGACGGTCTCCGAGAGCAACCGCGAGTCGCGTCTCGAGGACCTCCCCGAGGACCTCCGCGAGACGGTCGAGCCGCACGCGCTGTATCCGGAGCCGGTTCCGCCGTTCAACGAGGACGAGGTCTCCGGCGGGTCGACCGAGGTCGGCGACGTGAGCTACATCGCGCCCACCGGGCAGTTCAACGCGGCGACCTGGCCGGTCGGCGCGCCGGGCCACTCCTGGCAGGTCGTCGCCGCCAACGGCGACTTCGGGAAGAAGGGGATGCTCTTCGCCGCGAAGGTGCTCGCCGGGGCGGCACACGACCTCATGACCGACCCGGAGACGCTCGCGGCCGCGCGCGAGGAGTTCGAGGCGGCGACCGGCGGCGAGCCGTACGAGACGCCGCTGCCGCCGGAGGCGGAGCCGCCGTTCGACATGACCGCCGAGTGAGACCCAGGTGAGGTCGGACCGAGGCCCGAGCGAAGCGACCCCTCACTCCCCGGGCGTCGAATCTCCCCCGGCCGACGTCTCCTCGCCGAACCACGAGACGGCCGCCCGCTCGAACGGCCCCGAGTGGGCCATCAGCGTGGTTCCGAGTATCGCCATCACGAGGACGTAGCCGACGGCGAAGGCGTTGAGCGTCGCTGCCACCTCCGGGTCGAACGTGCCGGCCGCTGCCCCGCTGGCGGCGACCGTCGCGATGATGAGCGAGAACTCCCCGCGGGTGGTCATCCCGAGCCCGACCCGCGCCGACCGCCGGACCCCGAGATCGAACGCGCGCCCGGCGAAGTAGCCCGTGACGAGCTTCGTCGGCGTGGTGACGACCACCGCGAGCGCGACGAGCGCGGCGACTCCCCCGAACAGCGCCGGGTCGGTGACGAGCCCGATCCAGAAGAAGAAGACCGCGGCGAAGGTGTCGCGGACGGGCTCCAACAGCGACTCGACCTCGTGGAGGTAGTCGGTCGCGGAGAAGGCCATCCCGATGAAGAAGGCGGCGACCGCCTCGCTGACGCCGAGCGCGAGCGCCGCGCCCGCGACCAACACGACGGCCGCGATCGTCCGCAGCGCGACGAACTCCTTGTTGTCGGTCGCCACCAGCCGGTCGAACGCCGGCGTTCCGAACTGGACGAGCCCCAACAGCACGGCGATGAACCCGATCGCGATCCCGACGTCCGTGGCCGCGGCGGCGACGTCGCCGCCGCCGAGCACCAGCGCGGACGCGACCGCGAGGTAGACGGCGATGAACAGGTCCTCGTACACCAGGGTGCCGAGCATCGGTTCGGCCTCGTCGTTGGCGATCCAGCCGAGATCGATGAGCGACTTCGTGATCACCGCCGACGAGGAGATGTAGACGATCCCCGCGAGCAGGAACGCCGGCAGGAACGCGCCGAAGACGAGCCAGCCGAGGACGAGCCCCACGCCGAAGTTCGCGAGGTCGATCGTGCCCGCCGTCCCGATCTCCGAGCGCCGAGCGAGCAGGCGGTCGAGGTTGAACTCCAGCCCCAGAAAGAAGAGGAGGAAGACGATCCCGAGCTCCGCCCCGAGCGCGATGAACTCCGTCTCCGGGACGTAGACGACGCCGAATCGTGGGAGGGCGAACCGGCCGAGGACGTGCTCGCCGAGCGCCATCCCGACGACGATGTAGAAGGGGATCACCGACTGGCCGAGGCGGTTCGCGGCCGCGCCGGCGACCGCGATCGCGGCGAACATGACGCCGACGTCGAGAAGCGCCACTACCGGTCACCTCCGTCGGCGGGTGCGTGGCGGCCATCGGAGAGCAGGTCGTGGCCGTCGGAGGGCGTGTGGCGGCCATCGGAGGGCAGGTCGTGGCCGTCGGAGGGCGTGTGGCGGCCATCGGAGGACCTGTGGCGGCCGCCGAGATGCGCGTGACGCGCCGTCGCGACCGTCATTCCGTCAGGAGCTCCTCGAAGGCCTCGCAGTTCTCGCGGGTGCCGACCCCGATCACGGTGTCTCCCTCCCGGAGGACCGTGCCGGCGTCGGGGCTGTCGATGACCTCGTCGCCGCGCTGGATGGCGACGACCGCGAGCCCGGTCCGGTTGCCGATGTCGGCGCTCTCCAGCGTCTCGCCGACGAGCGGGGAGCCCGGCGGGAGCTCGTACCACTCCAAGAGGATCCCGCCCGGCAGGGTGGTCTCCTGGGTCGCCGGCTCGAGCGGCTGGAAGTGCGCTCCCTCGATGATCGACCCGATGGTGCGGGCCAGGTCGTCGCCGAACTCGAAGGTCTTCTCGCTGTCCGCGCTCGGCTCGGGCCTGTAGAACAGCTCCCGTTTGCCCGTGTTGTGGATGACGACGATCATCTCGCCGTCGTCGAGTTCGATCTCGAACTTCTTTCCGACGCCCGGCAGGTCGGATTCGGTGATCGTCATACGGAGCGTACGACCCCCCTCGGTAATAGTCTGTATACCGTGTCCGCGTCCCCGATCCGACGCCGGGGGTCCCGCCGACGCTCCGTCCCCGTCGGACGAGCGTCTGCCGGCGGCACCAAACGCTAAGTAGACCGGGTTCGAGGAGACACCCATGTGGCGCTCCCCGAGGAGCCGGGACCGTCGGACCGTGGTCTGCATCGCGTGCGGGGAGTCGGTGCTGCGCGAGGACGCGCGCGAGTACGACAAGGAGGGGAACCGCTGGGACCGGCGGGACAAGGAGTTCGAACACCTCTGTGTCGACTGCGACGACGAGCTCTGTCACCAGCCGCGGGACGGCCTCGAGTCGCTCGTGCTCTCCATCGAGTCCGACGGCCTCTCACAGGAGGAGTTCCTCGACCGGTACACCGACGCCGTCACCGACTCCGCGACGCGACGCGACGACGGGTGAGGAACGGACGGCCGACCGCGACGGACCGGCACCGTGACGGGTCGCGGTTCGGCGGCGGCGCTCACCGCCGACATCGCTCGATCCCCGTCGACACCGCTCGATCCCGGCCGATCCGCCCCGACAGGCCTTTCTAACGGACCCGCGTTGGTCCGCGTATGTCAGACGACGAGCCGAAACAGGGCTCCGCCGAGGACCAGGGTCCGGTGACGGTCACGCCGGAGTTGGCCGAGCGGCTGGCCGACAAGCGCGAGGAGCTCTTCGAGGAGTTCGGCATCCGCGACGAGTTCCCGCCGGCGGTCCTCCGCGAGGCCGAGGCCCGGACAGAGGGCGTCCGCGAGGAGATCGAAGCCGAGATCGACGAGCGGCGGGATCTCCGCGACCTCACGACCTGGACGACCGACCCCGTCGACGCCCAGGACTTCGACGACGCCATCTCGATCGAGCGCGAGGCGGACGCCTACCGGCTGTGGGTCCACATCGCCGACGTGACCCACTACGTCACGCCCGACACCGCGATGTGGGAGGAGGCGGTCGAGCGCGCGAACACGGTCTACCTGCCCGCCTACACGATCCACATGCTGCCGCCGGTGCTCGCCGAGACCGTCTGCTCGCTCGTCCCCGAGGAGGACCGGCTCGCGCACACGGTGGAGATGGTGATCGACGACGAGACGCTCTCTTTCGAGGACGTCGAGATCTACAAGTCCGTGATCAACTCCGACGAGCGGCTCACCTACAGCGAGTGTGAGAACCGGCTCGAGGACCCCTCCCTGCCGCTCGGCAAGGAGAACGAGCTCGCCTACGAGCTGGCCGACCGGATGCACGAACAGCGCAAGGAGGACGGTTCCCTCGTCTTGAACCCGAGCCGCGACCGCGCACACACCATCATCGAGGAGTCGATGCTGAAGGCGAACAAGGCGGTGACACACACCCTGATGTGGGACCGCGGCGTCGAGGCGATGTACCGCGTCCACCCGCAGCCGACCCCCGACCAGTGGAACGAGGCGCTAAAGGAGATCCAGGAGCTCGACGGCGTCTCCATCCCCGGCTCCGCGTGGGGCGACGACCCCCGGAAGGCGGTCAACGCCGCCTTGGAGGAGTCGCCCGACCGCCAGCTCAACAAGATCCAGCGGGCCGTGCTCAAAGTGATGCCCCGTGCGAAGTACATGAACGACCCGTTCGGCGGCCACCACGCGCTCAACTTCGACATCTACGGCCACTTCACCTCGCCCATCCGTCGGCTGTCGGACATGATCAACCACTGGATCGTCCACGAGAACGACGTGCCCGAGAACCTGATCGAGCTCTGTGACCGCGCCAGCGACAAACAGAAGGACGGCGAGACCGCCGAACGGCTCTACAAGCAGTTCCTCCAGGAACAGGGGCTCGATCCCTACGCCGTGAACAACCGCGGACTGGAGGTCGTCGAAGACGCCGAGGAGGCGAAGCACACGGTCTGAGTGAGGTCAGCGACTGGTATCGGACGTACCGAGCTTGAGATGGGTAAAGAACGTATGGATCAGGCCGATGATGAGGGGGGCTCCGAACACGATGCTCCAGTTCGGGGACGTTGCCGGACGAAGCAGCCATCCACCGACCCCGATCACGAGGAATGCCGTTGCCAGTATCACCCCCCGCTTCGCTGCGTACCTCGCTCTCACGTGATCCATGGTAAAATCCATCTATTGATCAGATAAAAACTAGCGTGGCCGTGTTGACCGATCACTCCACGATGTCGATCGCGGGGCGACCGGGCTCGGCGTGGCGGGCGGTCTCCGGGTCGGCGTCCGCGGCGCGCTCGACGACGACGGGCGCGTCGAACTCGCGCTCGATCAGCCAGGCGGCCGCGCGCAGCGCCGCGTACTCCTCGTCGCCGGAGAGCGTCTCCGAGAGCGCCTCCCGCTCCGCCTGGAGGTCCTGCCCGTAGGACGCCGCCTCGTCGCCCCGCTCGCGGATGTGGTCTTCCGCCATCAGCTCGCCGATCAGGTTGTCGGCGTCGCTGTCGATCGCGATCTCGAGGGCGTCGTACTTCCAGTCGGGCGCGACGACGACGTCGATCCGCTCCGGGTCGCGGATGTCGGCGACCTCGACGATGTCGCGGACGTCCTCGCGCGTGTTCGCCACCAGCCGGCGGCGGCGCTCGACCGTCTCGCGGTCGGCGGTCGCGGTCGGCCAGTCGGCCTCGACGACGAACCCGTCGCGGCCGAGCGTCTCCCACAGCTCCTCGGCGAGGTGCGGGGCGACCGGCGCGAGCAGCCGGACGGCGACGTCCAGCCCGCGCTCGTAGACCGCGGGGTGCGGCTCCGCGTGCTCGCGGTAGCTCCGGAGCGTCCGGACGAGCTCCTGGGCCTCGCGCAACGCGACGTTGAAGGTGAGGTCGTCGTACTCGTCGCGGGCGATGGCGACGGCGGCGTCCGTCTCGTCGGCGACGTACTCGTCGATGGTGTCGCGATCCGGGTCCCGATCGGCGGTTTCGACGTCGCCGGCGGCGTACCCCTCGACGAGGTCGGAGAGGCGGGCCAAAAAGCGGTGCGTCGACTTGACGCCCTCCTCCGACCAGTCGAAGTCGCGCTCGGGCTGGGCCGCCTGCATCATGAACAGCCGCGCGGTGTCCGCGCCGTACTCCTCGACGATCCGCTGGGGCGAGACGACGTTCCCCTTCGATTTCGACATCTTCTTGCCGTCCAGTTGGACCATGCCCTGCGCGAGCAGGTTCGTGAACGGCTCGCGGTGTTTCAACCCTTCCTCGTCGGCCAGCACCTTGGTGAAGAAGCGCGAGTACAGCAGGTGCATCACGGCGTGTTCGATGCCGCCGACGTACTGGTCGACCGGCATCCAGTCGTTGGCGCGCTCGAGATCGAACGGCGCGTCGGCCAGGTCCGGCGAGACGTACCGCAGGAAGTACCACGAGGAGTCGACGAACGTGTCCATCGTGTCGGTCTCGCGGGTCGCGGCCGCGCCGCACTCCGGACACGTCGTCGCCTTCCACTCCTCGGCGGCGTCGAGCGGGTTCCCGGTCGTGTTGATGAACTCCGGCAGCTCCACCGGGAGGTCCTCGTCGGGCACGGACACGGGCCCGCAGTCGTCGCAGTGGACGACCGGGATCGGCGTCCCCCAGTAGCGCTGGCGGGAGATCCCCCAGTCGCGAAGCTGGTACTGGACGCTCTCCTCGGCGCTCTCGATCTCCGCCGTCAGCCGTTCACGGGCCGTCTCGCTGTCGAGGCCGCTGTACTCGCCGGAGTCGACGAGGACGCCGTCGTCGGTGAACGCCGCCTCGCCCGCGTCGGGCGCGTCCGGAACCGTCTCCCCGTCCCAGTCGTCGGGTTCGGGCGCGATCACCGGACGGATCTCGAGGCCCTTCTTCGTCGCGAACGCGTGGTCGCGCTCATCGTGGGCCGGCACGGCCATCAGCGCGCCCGTCCCCACGTCGGAGAGCACGAAGTCGGCGACGAAGACGGGGATCTCCTCGCCGGTGACGGGGTTCGTGGCGGTCAGTCCGGTCTCGACGCCGTTCGGCTCGTCGCCGTCGGGGTCGGCCTCGTGGCGGACGAACTCGTGGACGGCGTCGTCCTCCTCGGCCAGCGCCTCGCTTATCGGGTGGTCGGGCGCGAGCGCGAAGAACGTCGCGCCGAAGACGGTGTCGACGCGGGTGGTGAACGCCGTGACGCTGTCGTGGCCGTCGATAGCGAACTCCAGTTCGGTCCCGTGCTGGCGGCCGATCCAGTTGCGCTGCATCTGGCGCACGGAGTTCGGCCACCCCTCCAGGTCGTCGATGGCCTCCAGGAGCTCGTCGGCGTACTCGGTGATCTTCAGGAACCACTGGTCCAGGTCGCGCGTCTCGACGGGCGTGTCACACCGCCAGCACAGCTCCGCGTCGCCCTCGACCTGCTCGTCGGCCAGCACCGTCTCACAGGAGGGACACCAGTTCACCTCGGCCTCGCGGCGCTCGACGAGCCCGGCATCGGAGAATCGGGAGAAGAGCCACTGGTTCCACTCGTAGTACTCGGGGGTACAGGTGGTGACCTCCCGGTCCCAGTCGTAGCCGAACCCCATCGACTTCATCTGTCCCTTCATCGTGTCGATACAGTCGAACGTCCAGTCGCGGGGGTTGGTGTCGCGCTCCTTGGCGGCGTTCTCGGCGGGGAGGCCGAAGGCGTCCCACCCCATCGGGTGGAGCACGTCGTCGCCGCGCATCCGGCGGTAGCGGGCGTACGCGTCCGTGATCGTGTAGTTGCGGACGTGGCCCATGTGGAGCTTCCCGGACGGGTACGGGTACATCCCGAGGACGTAGGTGGGGTCGTCCACCTCGTCCGGCGTGCGGTACACGGCGGCGTCTTCCCACGCCTCCTGCCACCGACTCTCGACCGCGGTGTGGTCGTAAGCCTCCTGAGACATCTGCTTATATACTCGTGGTGCGGTCGGCGTCGTATAGCTTTCCATCCACGGGTGTGACGGGTGGCACGCTCCCGCGCGGCCGGCGGTCGCGACGATGAAGACGAGGAAACGGCGGACGCCGCTACAGCTTCTCGGCGTTTCGCGCCTGTTCGACTCGCCGCGTCGCCTGCTCGATCCGCTTCCCCGTCGCGTTCGCGAGTCCGGGCGGGAGCCCCTCCCGCGCCGCCGCGAGCCGCTCTTCGATCCGGGCGATCCGGTCGAGCACGTTCGCCAGCTGGCGCTCCGTTCCCTCGCCGTCGCCCTCGCGGGCGCGCTCCTCGGCCCGCTCCGCGGCCGCGACCGCGGCGGCGAGGGCTCGCTCGAGCCCGTTCACCGCGTTCGACGGGCCGCCGCCGGAGCCGCCACCACCG
The DNA here is from genome assembly GCF_001542905.1 of Halorubrum aethiopicum. Taxonomy (NCBI): domain Archaea; kingdom Methanobacteriati; phylum Methanobacteriota; class Halobacteria; order Halobacteriales; family Haloferacaceae; genus Halorubrum; species Halorubrum aethiopicum. The sequence goes on from NZ_LOAJ01000001.1 coordinate 428,123, forward strand.
GGACCGCCACCGCCTCCGGAGCCGCCGGGGCCGCCACCGCTCCCGCCGCCGGAACCGTCGTCGCCATCGCCGTCGTCACCATCGTCGCCGTCGCCGTCGTCACTCCCCGCCGCGGCGGCGACCGCGGCGCGCGTCTCCTCGGCCACGTCGGCGACGTAGCCGGCGAGCGGGGCCGCCCCGGTCTCCGGGCGATCGATCCGGATCCCGTCGTCGGACTCCGGGTCCGGGTTGACTCGATACGCGCCGATCTCGTCGGCGGCGTCGCGCACCTCGGCCGTGTAGGCACCCCCGGCGTGGACGTACACCGCGTCCGATCCCGCCGTCGACGACGCGTACATCCGGCCCGCGAAGTCGTCCTCGAGCGCCGTCCCGACCACGTCGATCTCGGCCTCCTCGTCGGTGATCTCCAGTTTCGTCGCGTCCTCGCGCGCGACGAGCGGGATCTCCCCGTCGACCCCGGCGGCCGTCACCGGGTCTGACCCCTCCTCCGTCGGATCGACGGTCAGCCGCTCGCTGTGGGGAGCCCGTCCAGCCCCGTTGACCGTGAGCCGGTGGTCGCCGCTCTCGACGTCGCGGACGACGGCCACGCCGCCGAACGTCGGCACCGCCTCCGGCTCGCTCTCGAGCAGCGCGACCGACTCGACGCCGGACGCCGTCGTCGTCAACCCCTCGTTCTCGGGGGCGTCGTCGTTCGTGGCGACGTCCGTGACGCGCGCCACGACAGCGTGGACCGGCGCGGGAGCGCCGATCGCGTCGTACCGGTCGGCGAGTTCCGCGCGGTGGTTCGGCGCGGTGATGTCGGCCGCCGGGTTGTCGTACCGCGGCTGTGCCCACGGCACGCCGGTCGTCGTGATGTGGCCGGCGACGGCGTCCTCGACCGCCTGCGGGACCGCGAACTCGAAGCTCAACTGCGGGCCGACGAACGCGTCTATCCCCTCGAGTTCCGCGCTGGCGACGAGGTCGTAGGCGACGGTCGCGCTTCGGCCGTCGGATGCGTCGCCGTCTCCACCGCCTTCGTCTCCACCGCCTCCGTCACCGTCTCCACCGCCTCCGTCGTCGCCACCGTCTCCATCGCCACTGCCTCCACCGTCGCCGCGCCCGGCGTGCTCGAACGCGACCCCGGTCTCGCGCAGCGGGAGGTCCGTCGGCGGCGACCCCAGCGCGTCGAGCGAGCGCACGGTGAGCGCGTCGTCGATCAGCGACTCGGGATCGACCGCCGGAAGCCGATCGTGCTCGTAGACGGGCTCGCCCTCGTACTCCGGGACGACGAACGGGAGCCGCGCCCCCTCGTCGCGGGGGAGCCCGTAGGCGAGCGGCACCTCCGCGAGGTCGGCGATCCCCTCGATCGCGGAGTTCGTGACGTCCGCGAGCAGCCCGTCGGCACCCACGCGCTGGAACCGGTCGGCCACCTCGTTGACCGACAGCGTCGAGGAGTGCGAGCCGAGCTCCGGGAGGATCCGCGGGACCACCTCGGGGTCCGGATCGAGGAACTCGTTGTTCGGGACTCGCCGCGAGTGCGAGCTGGCGACGTACAGCTGCGGCTCGTCGGTCTCGCGGTCGACGAAGACGTGGAGCACCTCCCAGTCGTGCCAGTGGAAGTTGGTCGTGAACTGGTCGAACGCGGAGTAGAACCAGAACTGGACGGCCTCGAGCGGGGAGTCCTCGTACGCGACGCCGTGGTAGAACACGGTCGGGTCGGGCGGTGCCGGCGACGACTCCGGGTCGCCCGCGGTCCCCTCGAATCGCTCGTGGTAGCCGTTCAGCGCGTCGAAGCCGTCGACGACCGTCTCGCCGTCGCGCTCGCTCGTGTACGGGCGCGGGTCCGTCGGGAACCACGGCTCGTGGACGTCGAAGTACAGCGTCGGGGCGAACCGCTCGGCGAGCTCGCGGACGCGGCCCTCGTCCATGCCGGACGTCCCGGCGTCGGCCTCCCGTTCGAGGGCCGAACACCCCGCGATCGAGGCGGTCCCGAGGCCGGCGACCGCGCCGAGGAGCGTCCGGCGGTCGAGCGTCGTCCGGGAGCGTTCCGGCGTCATTCCGTTCGGAGACGAGCACAGAGGAGAATAAGCCTTCTGACGCCGGGGGAAGGTATTTGCGCGCGGGACCGTCACTCCCGGTCATGGACTCGAAGCGGGCCCTCTACTACGCCGCGATCGCGATCGGCGTGTTGATCGCCGTCAGCGTCGTGGTCTCGATCGTCTCGGCCATCCTCAGCCTCGCCTGGGCGGTCCTCTCCGCGGCCGTGACCCTGGCGGTCCTGGCGGGGATCGTCTACGTGGCGTACAAGGCCGGATCGTGGCTCTCCGGCGGCGACGGCGGGGCAAGGTCCACCGACTCGGTCGGCGGATCGCGGTCGTCCGCGTCGGCCGGGATCGAGGCCGGCGACGACGCGAACCGACAGGAGCGGCTCCGCCGACAGTACGTCGAGGGCGAGATCGACGAGGCGGAGTTCGAGCGCCGGATCGCCCGGGAACTCGAATCGGAGGACCTCGACGACATCGAACGGGAACTCGAGCGGGAGCGGTGACACGCGGTGGAGTTCGAGGAAGATCGGGGTGCGTAGAAGGGAATCGTTGCCGGCGCGGTGAACACGCTTACCGAGACCGTCTTCAAAGCCCCAGTCGCTCGTTTATACGTGGGTGCTAGCGCGATGAACTGCTTCAAAGCCCCAGCAGCGACGGCTCGGGGGCCTCGTTGCGCGCTTCAGTCGTTCGCTCCGCTCACTCCTTCCAGTGCTTACGTCGGCCGCCGTCGCCCTCGCTGCTGCCCCTTTGAGTCCCACCCAACCACGCTGCCCCGCACCTCACACCTCCCCAGCCTCGCGGTTCGCGCTCTTCGAGCGCTCACCGCGTCCCTCGCGTTCTGCTCGTGCCCTGCCGGGCACTCGCAGGCGCGCCACCGCTCGGGCGATCGCTCACTCCTTCGCCTGGAGTGAGCATCCGCGAGCGAAGCGAGCGGTTCACCGACGGAGCCGTCGAAGACGGCGGAGTCGGCTTTTTCTCTCCAGGTTTTTCGAGGAGTGGTTCCCGAAGCGAACGCAGTGAGCGAGGGCACCCGACGATGAAAAAGGTGGCTGTATTGAGCGAATCTCGTCCCGGTATGGGGCCTCTTCGATCACACCCCGCCCGATGGTGCTAGAACCGGTCGCGAAGCTCCCCACGGAGGTCCTCGAGGTCGAGGTCCTTCATCGCGAGCAACACCAGCAGGTGGTAGACGAGGTCGGCGCTCTCGTAGGTGAGCTCCTCGAGGTCGTCGTCCTTCGCCGCCAGGATCGCCTCCGTCGACTCCTCGCCGATCTTCTCCAACACCGCGTTCTCGCCCTTCTCGTGGGTGAAAAGCGAGGCAGTGTAGGAGTCGTCGGGAAGCTCCCGCTTTCGCGACTCGATCGTCGCGAACAGCTCGTCGAGGACCGCGTCGCCGGCGGTGGCCCCGTCGGAAGAAGCGCCGCCCACGTCCTCGGCGCCCGCCCCGTCGTCCGTCACGCCTCCACCTCGCTGTCGGGGAAGAAGGCGAGGTCGTGGATCCGCGAGTCAGCGGTGAGTTCGGGGTGGAAGGAGGTGGCGAACACGGGGCCGTCGCGCACCGCGACCGGCCGGCCGTCGACCGTCGCGAGCGTCTCGACGCCCTCGCCGACCTCGTCGATCGCGGGCGCGCGGATGAACACCGCGTGGAACGGTTCCGAGAGCCCCTCGACGGGGACCTTCGCCTCGAAGGAGTCCTTCTGTCTGCCGAACGCGTTGCGGTCGACGGAGACGTCGACGAGCCCGAGCGCGTCGACCCGGTCGTCCTTGGCGTCGCGCGAGCACACGATGAGCCCGGCACACGTCGCGAGCACCGGCTTGCCGGCCCCGACGTGGTCGCGGATCTCCGCCGCGATCCCCTCGCGGTGGATCAGCCGCGAGATGGTCGTCGACTCCCCGCCCGGCATCAGGAGGACGTCGCAGTCGGGGACGATCCCCGAGTCCCTGACCTCGACGACCTCCGCGGACTCGCCGTGGGCGGTCGCGGCGCGGCGGATCGCCTCCGCGTGTTCGGCCACGTCGCCCTGGACCGCGATGACGCCAGCTTTCATACCTCCGCTCGGCGGGGCACGTCCAAAAAGGGCGCGCTACGGCGACCCGATCGGCACGGACGACGACCCGATCAGTAGACGACGAGCGCGAGGTACAGCTGGCCGACGCCCGCGAGCACCATCACCGCGCCGGCGACCCGCTTCAGCGTCCCCGAGTGCGCCATGATCCGGCCGGCGTTCGTGAGCAGGCCCATCCCGGTCGCCACCGTGGTCGCGACCATCAGCGCAGCGACGACGCCCGCGTAGGTGCCGAGGAGCAGGAACGCGGCCTCGGTCGGGAGCGCGATCGCTCGAGCGATCACGGCGAGGAAGATCGGCGCGACGCAGCCCGCGCCCGCCAGCGCGTACCCCGCGCCGAAGATCCCGAACCCGAGGACGCTCGCGCGGCGCTTGGGGAGCGGGACCGATATCGACGGGGTCCGCCCGGCGACGACGAGCAGCCCGAAGACGACGAGCAGCCCGCCGACGAGCGACTCGAAGACGGTGATGTTCGAGAGCGTCGAGTGGCCGACGCGCACGGTCGCGCCCGCGAGGACGGCGAACGTCGCCAGCACGCCGAGCCCGGCGGCGATCCCGCGGGATCCGGCCCCCGCGATCGAGACCTCCTCCGCGTCGATCTGATTCACGTAGAACCCGACGTAGCCGGGCAAGAGCGGGTACGCGCACGGCGAGAAGAACGTCGCCACGCCCGCGGTCACGGCGAAGGGAACGTTGGTCGCGAGCGAGACATCGGTCATCGGTCGAGTGCCCGCTCGATCCCGTCCACGAACTCCTCCGTGGTGTGGGTCCCGGAGGTCGCCCAGCGAACGCGCCCCGCCGCGTCGATAGCGCGAGCGCTCGGGAACCCGTTGACGTCGAGTCGCGTGAAGAGTTCGGCCGAGACGTCAGCCGCAACGAGCCAGTCACCGTCGTGTTCCGTCCACCAGTCGACGACCGTTTCCTCGTCGACCGCGTTGCCGACGTTTTCCGTGGTCACCGAGACGAACAACACCTCGTCGCCGAGCCGATCGTGCGCCTCGGCGAGCGCCGGCATCTGCTCGGCACAGGGTGGACACCACGTCCCGAAGAAGTCGACGAACGTGGCCCGTCCCTCGGCGGGGATCGTCACCTCACCGTCGCGGCTGCCGGGAGCCTCGATCGTCGGCAGCGTCGTCGGTTCGACCGGCTCCGCGCTGTCGCCGAATCCTAGCCCGTCCGGCACACTCCCCGTCGCGACGACGCCGCCCGCGCCCAACACGCCGGCGCTCGCGATCCCGGCGAGGAGGTGTCGGCGCTCCATCCTACGCGTTCACCACCCGTTCGAAGTCGTCGACGAGCCGCTCGATGTCGGTCTGTGGCCCCCTCGGGTACGCCCGCTCGACGATCCCTTCCTTGTTGGCGAGGAGGATGAGTCCGTAGTGAGGGAACCGGTACTCCAGGTTCTCGTACCCGTCGGCCGCCTGCTTTTCGATCACGAGCCCGAACTCCTCGTCCAACAGGTCCTGACCCGCCTCGTAGCTCTCCGGGCGGAGGAAGTGCCAGTTGCCGGCATCGAGGTTCACGCCCTGCTGGCCGGCGTACTCGCGGAGGACGTCGGCGGTGTCCCGCTCGGGGTCGAACGTGAGCGCGAGGAACGCGGCCTCGTCGGCGTATCCCTCCTCGGCGGCGACCTCCTGTGCGCGCCGGAGCCGGAGGATGAGCGCGGGACACACGCCGTCCGGGCAGTGTGTGTAAAAGGAGGTCCACAGGACGGCCCGCTCGCCCTCGAACTCCTCGGTGGACACCGTCTCGCCGGTTATCGGGTCCGGGACGGAGAAGTGCGGCATCTCGTCGCCGTAGCTCGGGTGTGAGGCCGCGCTCAGGTCCTGCTCGGGGGGATCGAGCACCGTGCCTTCGGGACCGGAGCTCCCCAGCACGCCGAGACAGCCGGCGCTCCCGGCGACGGCGGGAACGGCGAGCGACCGCAGATAGTGGCGACGATCCATACCGGAAGGCGGGGCCTCGCGAATAAGTCCGTTTCGTCGAGTCCCGACGACTGATGGATGGCGATGAGCGCCTACGCGACCGTCAGCGAGAGGACCTGGACGAAGACGCCGAAGAGGATACAGAACGCGAGGACGGTCTTGGGGTTGATCGCGATGGCGTTGCGGTCCTGCGAGTCGAAGTACCGGACGAGCCCCGCGCTGGACATCAGCCCGCCGGAGTTGCTGCCGCTGCTCATGCCCGCACCTTCCGCGGCGTCGGGCGTAAGCGTTTCGTCTCGGGAAGCGACCGCTCGGGAAGCGATCGTCCGGAAAGCGACCGTCGCGGATCGGACCCCCCGTCGCCGCCCGTCGTCGGTCACCCCACCTCCCCGCCGCGTGAGAAACCCTTATCGGCGAGCCGACGCTACGTGTCGGCGAACCATGACCGTTCGAGTGCTGGATTTCTACGCCGACTGGTGCGGCCCGTGTAAGACGCAGGACCCGATACTGGAGGAGGTCCAGGAGGAGCTCGGGGACGCCTTCGAGCTACAGAAGGTCGACGTCGACCAGGAGCAGGACGTCGCCAACCAGTATCAGGTCCGATCGCTGCCGACGCTCATCGTCGAGAACGACGACGGCGTCGTCGACCGATTCGTCGGGGTCACCCAGAAGGAGGACATCACCGCCGCGATCTCGGAAGCCGGCGCGTGATCGGTACGCGTCCCTGAAACGGTCGCACTGGTCGACGAGCACGGGGCGACGGAGCCCCGCGCCGACGCCGTATCCCGGGTGCCGACGCGTCTCGCAACCTTTTACAGCGCCCGCGTGCTCACGTGGAGTATGGCCAGTTTCGACGCCGCGGAACGCCGCAACCTCGACCGACAGATCTGTATGCGCTGTAACGCCCGCAACGCGCCCGACGCCGGGCGCTGCCGCAAGTGCGGCTACACCAAGCTCCGCCCGAAGGCGAAGGAACGCCGCGCGGCCTGATCCGGTCCGACCCGTTCCGACCCGGTTCGATCGGAGGGACGGTACCTCCCGCCGTCCACACGCATCTTCCGGTACCTTCCGCCCCGAGCCGCCGGCCTAGTCGCCGTCCCCAGCGGCCGCGTCCCCGCCGCTTCCGCGTTCGGCCATCATCGCCGCGGCCCGCGTCGCCCATCCCGAGCGTCGGAAGCCGACGGCGACGACGAGCGCCATCCAGCAGTACGCGAGGAACACGCCGACGTACGCGCCGGACGGGCCGAACCCGGCGGTCCGGCTCAACAGCCAGGACGCGCCGAGGAAGAGCCCGAACATCCCCGTGAGCCGCGCCGCGAAGGGGATCCGGGTCTCGCTCGCGCCCTGGAGCGCGCCGGACAGCGACGTGAAACAGGCGAGCGCGCCGCCCGCGAGACCGTACACCCGCGCGAAGTCGACCGCGTACTCGACGGTCGCCGGGTCGGCGGTGAAGAGCCGGACGACGCGCGGCGCGAGCGCGACGAGCGCGAGCCCGGCGGCTCCGACCGAGAGGAGTCCGAGCGCCGCGACGGCCCAGCCGTCGAAGCGGGCCCGGTCGGGGTCGCCCGCGCCGAGCGCCTGCCCGACCAACACCGAGGCCGCGACGTTGTACCCGCGCGAGAGCGGACCGGTCACCTGTTGGTAGACCCGGCGACCGATCTGGAAGCCGGCGTTGACCGCCTCGCCGAAGCCGAGGAGCAGGGCGTTGAAGGGGAACTCCGCGGCCTCGGCGCTGAACCCCTCCGCAACCCGCGGCGCGCTCACGCGGAGCAGCTGTCCCGCGATCGTCGGGTCCCGCGGACGGGCGAACTCGGCGTCGGTCCACGGCCCCCGTATCGCCGCACACAGCAGTCCCGCCGTGAGGACGTTCGCGGCCCCGGTCGCGAGCCCGACGCCGACGATCTCCAGGCGAGGGAGTCCGAGCAGCCCGAGCCCGAGGAGGACCGACCCGACGACGTTGAGGGAGTTCCCGAGGACGTTCACGTACATCGGCGTTCTGGTGTCGCCGGTGCCCTGAAGCGCCCGCGCGGCCACGAGCGCGACGTGTCTCGCCGGGGCCGTCGCGAAGACGATCGCGAGGTACGCCGAGCCGAGCGAGACGACCTCCGGCGGGGTCTCCCGGCCGATCAGCCGGCCGAAGACGTCGATCGCGGCCTCGCCGAGGAACAGCCCGAAGAGGACGAACGGGACCCCGGCGAGCGCGCCGAGCAGGATCGCCTGCGTGATCGCCTCGTCTCGGGTCGCCGTCTCCGCCGCGCCGGTGTCCTGTGAGGAGAGGGCGATCGCGCCGCCGCCGAGCCCCAACCCGATCCGGAGCGGGAACCGCGCGTACAGGTCCGCGAGGCCGATCGCGACCACGGCGGCCGGCGAGAAGAGCGCGCTGACGACGATGTCGGTCGTCCGCATCGCGGTCCGGAACGTCTGCTCGGCCATCACCGGCCACGCGAGCGCGAACACGCGCTTCCAGACGCGCCGGACGCGCGGGAGGTCCATGCGTCACCGTGGAGGGACCCCGTCGGGTTCTAGCTATCGGAGGCGGTCGAGTCCGCCGACTGCTCCGGCTCGGGTGCGGCGGACGGGGGGAAGTCGAAACGGTCGGCGTCGTTCGCCCGCGGGAACGTCACCTCGAACCGCGTCCCGCCGAGGTCCGCCTCCCCGACCGAGATCGTGCCGTCGTACTCCTCGACGAGGCTGTCGACGATGAACAACCCGCCGCCTCCGCCGTCGTCGGCGCCGTCGCCGTCGCCCGCGCCGTCATCGGCCGCGTCGCCGAACAGCGCGGCCCGCTGCTCGGGGGGAAGTCCCGGTCCGTCGTCGTCGATGGACAGCGTGACCGCCCGGTCGTCGTCACGGACGGTGACCCGGAGAGTGGCGTCGCCGCCCGCGTGCTCGACGGCGTTCTCGACGAGGTTGTCGACGACCGACCGGAGGCCGTCGTTCGCCGTGACCGGGGCCTCCTCCGTGAGGTCGGCCTCGACGGTCACGTCGGGCCGGTCCCTGAGCCCCTCGAGTATCTCCCGAGTGACCGACGCGAGGTCGACCCGATGGAGGTCGGCGTCGCCGACGAGCGCGTCGGCGACGGCGCTCGTCGTCTCCAGACGATCGAGCCCCTCGTCGGCCTTGGTCGCGATCACCGCCGCGGCGTCGCGCCCGTCGGGACCGGCAGCGTCGCCGGCGGCGGAGCCGGAGTCGCCTCCGCCGTGGGCGGTCGCCTCGGCGAGGTCCGCGTACCCGCGGATCGTCGACAGGTCGTTCCGGAGGTCGTGACGGATCAGGTGGTTCACGAACGACACCGCCCGCGTGGCGTCGCGCGCACGGCGAGCCTCCGCCTCCTGGCGAACGGCGAGGTATCCCGCGATCGCGCCGCCGAGCGCACCCGAGCCGGCGGCGACCAACAGCGGGAAGACGGGTTCGACGAGGGGGCGACCCTCGACCGCCCGGACGAGCAGGGTCGCGCCGATCGCGCTCGCCGCGAGGAACGCGCCGGCCACGGTCCAGCGAGCGACGCGTCCCTCCTCGCTGCGGGTGAAGCCGGCGTCCCGGACCCGCACTCCCGCGTAGACGACGCCGAGGGCGATCCCGCCGTCGAGCGCCAGCGCGAGCGCGGGACCGAGGATCTCCCCGACGGCTCCGATCTCGGTCCCGTGGTGGATCGTCGCGACGAGCAGCAGGCTACACCCGATCGCGGCGACGACGGCGTAGCCTCGTGGTTTCGACACGACGTGACGACGTTTCGCGTCTCCGGACAAAAACCGTTGTGTGTCCCGGGGCGGTCGAGACGGGATCGGTCGGCGGCGGGATCGATCGGCGGCGGCGGTACCGGTCGGGACGGAACCTATCGACGAGCGGCGGGAGACGCCGGCGATCGGCGGACCGTCGGCGTCCGTCTTCCCCGAACGTTCAAACGCCCGAGCGACGCAGACGCCCCATGGACGTCTTCGTCTACGGGACCCTCACGGAGCCGGAGCGCGTCGGATCGCTGCTCGACTCGTTCGTCTTCGTCGGACCGGCGACGCTCTCCGGGCTCCGGCCCGTCGAGGGGCGCTACCCGACGCTCGCGCCCGGCGGGGAGACGGCGGGGCGGCTCCTCCGCACCGACGAGATCGACGCGCTCGACGCGTACGAGGGCGTCGACGACGGGTTCTACGTCCGGGTCGCCGTACCGCTCGACGCGCCCGACGGCCACCCCGACGAGGCGACCCTCTACGTCGGCGACCCCGACCGGCTCGACGCGGACGCGACGTGGCCGGGCGACGGCTCGTTCCGTGAGCGGGTGGAGCGGCACATCGATCGGGCCGACATCGCCGTCCGTCTCGACCGGGGGCCGACCGTCTGACACGGGTCTGACGGCGGATCGAAGTCGACGCCGTCCCACAGTTTCACTTTCACCCCGCCTGCCGGACCTTTTTGTGTCGCCGCCGGGTGTCTTCAGTCGCACGTCACACGCGTGCATTCCCCCACTTCCCTTTCACACGCTCCGTCGCCCGCGAGCGGCGCGCCGGCGATCGCGGACGTGCGTCGACTGCGAGCGCGGACGGAAACGATCGTGAATCGACGACCGCGCTACCGGTCGTGAACCGACGACGACCGGAACCGATTAGCCCGCGGCGTCGCCACGGGGGCGTATGATCTCGTTGGCCGACATCGAGGCCGCCCGCGAGCGGGTCGACGGCGTCGCCCGCCACACGCCGCTCGAGCGCTCGCGGACGTTCTCGGAGATGACCGGCGCGGACGTCCACCTCAAACTCGAGAACTTCCAGCGCACCGGCGCGTTCAAGATCCGCGGGGCGACGAACCGGATCGCGACCCTCCCGCCCGAGGCGCGCGAGGCCGGCGTCGTCACCGCCAGCGCCGGCAACCACGCGCAGGGCGTCGCGCTGGCGGCCGAGCGCGCAGGGGTCAAGGCCACCGTCGTGATGCCGAAGTTCGCGCCCGTCTCGAAGGTGAAAGCCACCCGCGGGTACGGCGCGACGGTCCGGCTGGAGGGCGTCGACTACGACGAGGCGCAGGCGGTCGCCCACGACCTCGAGCGCGAGCAGGGGTTGACGTACGTCCACGCCTTCGACGACCCGGCCGTGATGGCCGGGCAGGGCACCCTCGGGTTGGAGATCGCCGACGACCGGCCCGACCTCGACACCGTCGTCGTCCCGATCGGCGGCGGCGGGCTGATCTCGGGGGTCGCGGTCGCGGTCAAGGAGCGGCTGGACGACGTCCGCGTCGTCGGGGTCCAAGCGGAGGGCGCGGCCTCGGCGGCCGCGTCGCTGTCGGCGGGCGAGATCCGCGAGATCGAGGGCGTCGACACGATCGCCGACGGGATCGCCACCCGGTCGATCGGCGAGGAGCCGTTCGCGGTCATGCGCGAGTACGTCGACGAGGTGGTGACCGTCGACGACCGGGAGATCGCCTTAGCGCTCACGCTACTGCTCGAACGCTCGAAGACGCTCGTCGAGGGGGCGGGGGCGGTCGCGCTGGCGGCGACGCTCTCGGAGGCGTTCGACTACGACGCCGACGAGACGATCGTCGCCGCGTTATGCGGCGGCAACATCGACCTCAACCGGCTCGGGACGGTGATCCGCCGCGGGCTCGTCCAGATGGGCCGGTACCTCAAGATCACCGTCGACCTGAAGGACCGGCCGGGCGAGCTCGAGCGCGTCTCGAGCATCGTCGCGCGCGCCGGCGCGAACGTGTACGCGGTCCACCACGACCGGACCTCGCGGGACGTCGCGGTCAACGCCGCGGAGCTCGAGCTCGAACTCGAGACCGACGACGCCGAACACGCCGCGAGCATCGTCGAGGAGCTGGAGGCCGACGGCTACGAGGTCGAGGTGCTGTCGTAGAAGGCGGAGAACGGACGCCCCGCTCAGTCGTCCGCGGCCGCGGCGTCGACCTCGGCTTCGTGGAGCTCGCCGGCGCGCTCGCGCTCCGAGAGGTAGTCGTCGGCGTCGAGCGCGGCCTTCACGCCCATCCCGCCGGCGGTCACCGCCTGCTGGTAGTGGTGGTCGACCACGTCGCCCGCGCCGAAGATCCCCTCGACCGCGGTCGCGGTCTGTCCCCCGTCGCGACCCCCCTGCGTCAGGAGGTAGCCCGCGTCGTCGAGCTCGACGCCGGTGTCCTCCAGGTACTCGGTGTTCGGGGTGTGGCCGATGGCGTAGAACACCGCCCCGACGTCGAACTCGTACTCGTCGACCTCGTCGGCGGTCGCCGGGTCCTCGAGCTTCTCCTTGGGGTGGCCGTCGGGGTGCTCGACGAGCGTGACGCCCGTGATCCCCTCCTCGGCCGTGCCGTGGATCTCCGTCAGCTCCGTGTTCTTCAGGATCTCGACCTCGCCGTCGTCGACCTTGTCCATCACGCGCTCGATCCAGACGTCCTCCGCGCGGAACTCCTCGCGGCGGTGCGCGATGTAGACGGTGTCCGCGAACTTGGTGAGGAAGTTGGCCTCCTCCATGGCGGCGTCGCCGCCGCCGACGACGAGCATGTCCTCGCCGCGGAAGAACGCGCCGTCGCAGGTCGCACACGTCGAGAGCCCGTACCCCATCAGGTCGTCCTCGCCGGGGACGCCGAGCGTCCGCGCCGAGGCCCCGGAGGCGGCGATCACGGCGTCGGCGGTGTAGACGTCGCCGTTCGTGAGCTCGACCCGGAAGTGCCCCGCGGGCTCCTTCCGTACGTCGTCGACGATCCCGCTCCGGAACTCGGCCCCGAACTTCTCCGCCTGCGCGCGCATCTCGTTGATGAGCTCCGGCCCGGAGATCCCGTCGGGGAAGCCCGGATAGTTCTCCACGTCGGTCGTGAGCGTGAGCTGGCCGCCGGGCTCGTCGCCCTCGATCAACAGCGGATCGTTGTTCGACCGGGCCGCGTAGATCGCCGCGCTCAACGCGGCGATCCCGCTTCCGGCGACGAGGAGCCGTCGGTGCTCGAGTATTTCATCGCTCATACTATACTGTTCGTGGCGGCGGGATATGTAGGTTGCGCCCGCGGTTCGCGGGCCGCGGCGAGGGAGGGCGCCACGGTCAGTCCGGATACTCCGCGTCGAGCGCCGACGGCGTGATCCCGGCCGGCGGCGTCGGCGGCGCGGAGAGCGCCTCGAAGAACCGTTCGGCGACGAACTCCTCGACGACGTCGGCGAGCGACTCCTCCTCGGCGACGGCCTCCAAGATGCCGAGCGGGACCTGCGCGCCGGCCATGTTGGCGTGTCCGCCCGCGGAGCCCGCCTGCGCGAGCGCGTCCCGGAGCAGTTCGCCCACGTCGAGGTCGGTCCCGCGGGTGCGCGCCGACCCGTAGATCACCCCGTCCATGTAGCCGTACACGAAGGTCACGGCGATCCCCTCCAGATCGAGCAGCCGGTCGGCCGCCTGCGCGAGCGCGTCGCGGTCCGTGATCTCGCCGACGCAGGACGCGACCGTCGAGCCGCGGACGTCGCGCCGGTCGATCGCGGTCGCGAGCACGCGGAGCGTCTCCGGACTCACGCTCGGGCTCTCGACCCGGTCGAGCGTCGACTCGTCGACGTGCGGCGTCAGCGACGCGGCGGCCTCGAAGTCGGGGATCGACACCTCGCGGGTGAAATCCCGCGTGTCGATCCGGATCCCGTACAGCAGCGCGGTCGCGAGCGGGCGGTCCGGCTCGATCCCCAGCCGCGAGAGGTACTCCGCGATCAGCGTGCTCGTCGCGCCCGCGTCCGGCCGCACGTCGACGAACGCGCCCTCGACCGGCCCGCGTGGCGGGTGGTGGTCGATCACGACGTCGACCGGCGTCCCCTCCGGCAGCGAGTCGTTGATCCCCGCCCGCGAGTGGTCCACGAGCGCGATCCCGCCGTACGTCTCGAGGTCGACGCCGTCGACGGTCGAGAGCGAGAGGTCGAGGAGGTTCACCATCGCGCGGTTCTCCTGGTGGGCGATCTCCCCGCCGTAGCAGGGCTCCGCGGGGACGCCGACCGCCTCGGCGATCCGCGCCAGCCCGACCGCGCTCGCGATGGCGTCGGGGTCGGGGTTGTCGTGGGCGACGACGAGGAGCGGCCCGTCGAGACCCCGTATCGTCCGGATCAGCCGCGGCGGGCGTTCGGTCGAGGCCGTGGTCTCCGTGGCTTCCGGCGGCCGGTCGGGCCCGCGATCGTCTTCGGGGTCGGGAGCGTCGAGGCCGACCGCCTCGCGGACCCGCGTCGTCACCGCCTCGACCGGGTCGACGACGCGGTCCGCGATCGCCTCCAGGGCGTCGACCTGCGCCGCGGTCGGCGCGGTGCCGACGTGCGCGACGATCATGGCGTCGGGGTAGCGCTCACGGGCGGCGGAGGCGGCGGCGACGTTCCGGGTCGGCTCGTCGTCCGCGACGAGGACGACCGCGGCGCGCTCGGGATACGCGGAGGGGTCGGTCGGGTCGGCCTCCACGGTCGTCACGTTGCGGTCGCGCAGCGTCGAGGCCCAGCCGGCGTCGTCGGTCACGGCGAGGAGGTCCGCGGAGCCATCGGCGACGCCCTCGACGAGGGCGCTTCCGACCGCGCTACAGCCGAGCAGCAGACGCCGAACCATGTGCGTCGACAAAGCGGGCGGCGACGCAAAACGCTGCCGTCCGCGTCGCCGGCCTCACTCGGGCCGCTCCGGATCGGTCGCGGCGGCGACGACGTCGACCGCGGCGCGGTTCTCGGCGACGTCGTGGACGCGGACGAGGTCGGCCCCGCGCTCGGCCGCGAGCGCGGTCGCGGCGACGGTCGCGTGCTCGCGGTCGTCCGGGCCGAGGCCGACGGCGTCGTACAGCGACTTGTAGGAGTGGCCGACCAGCACCGGGCAGCCGAGCGCCGCGAACTCGTCGACCCGGCCGAGCAGCTCGAAGTTCTCGGCGGCCGACTTGCCGAACCCGAGTCCGGGGTCGACGATCACGCGGTCCCGGTCGATCCCCGCCACGTCGGCCAGCGCGAGCCGCTCGCGGAGGTCGGCGATCACGTCCGCGACCACGTCGTCGTACTCCGGGTCGTTGTCGGGGTCGACGGGGGCGTCGACGCTGTGCATCACGACGACGGGACACCCGGCGTCGGCGACGACCTCGCGCATCCGGGGGTCCTCCAACCCGGTCACGTCGTTTATCACGTCCGCGCCCGCCTCGAGGGCCGCCTCCGCGACCGCCGGCTTCCGGGTGTCGACGGAGACGAGCACGTCGCCGTCGGCGACCGCGGGGACCTCCCGGACCGCGTCGATCGCCGGGACGACGCGGGCGATCTCCTCGGTGACGGGGACCGCCTCCGCGCCCGGCCGGGTGGACTCGCCGCCGACGTCGATCACGTCGACGCCGGCCTCGACCATGCGCTCCGCCCCCGCGACCGCGTCCGCGAGCCCCTCGTGGCGGCCGCCGTCGTGGAAGGAGTCGGGCGTCACGTTGAGCACGCCCATCACCGCGGTGCCGTCGGACCAGGGGTAGTCGTCGGCCCCGGCGGCCCCGGCAACCCCGGCGGCGGGATCCCCGGCCGATCCCCGGCCGATCCCGAGTCGCTCCCGGAGGTCGGCCGCGACGCCCGCGAGGCCGCCGCCCGCGCCCTCGAGCCGGTCGCACAGCTCCCGGAACTCGGCGACCGAGCCGGCGAGCGTGACCGGCGAGAGCTCGCCGCCCGCGGAGCCGCCGCCGTCGACATCGCCGCCGTCGCCCGTCGCGCCGACCCCGCCGACGGCCGCCTCGCCGCCGACCGTCCGGAGCGTCGCCGCGACCCGGTTCGCGCGGTCGCCCCGGAGCCGGAGCGAGCAGGTCCGGTGATCGACCCCGCCTCGCGCGCGCGCCGCGTCCGCCGGCGGGACCCCGCCCCGCTCGAGGGCGCGGGCGGCGTCCGCCGGGCCGTCGACCGACTTCGGAGTCACGGTTCGGTACAGCGCCGCGCGCGCCTCCGCGACCGCGAACAGCGAGCCGACGACGAGCACGCAGTCGTCCTCCTCGGCGCGGTCGGTCGCCGCCGCGACCGCGTCGGCGACGTCATCGCCCTCCGTCACGTCGTCGACGCCGCCCGACCGGAGCGCCGCCGCGAGCACGGCCGGGTCCTCCGCGCGGTCGAGCGCGGGCCGGCAGGCGATCGCGGTCTCCGCGGCCGGGAGCGCGCCGACCGCGCCGGCGTGGTCCTTGTCGTGCATCGCGGCGTACACGAGGTGGAGGTCCGCGTAGTCGTACTCCGCGAGCGTCTCCGCGAGGGTCGCGCAGGCCGCGGGGTTGTGCGCGCCGTCGAGGACGGTCAGCGGCCCCGTGTCGACGACCTCGAACCGGCCGGGCCACGTCGCCCGCGCGAGCCCGTCCGCGAGCGCCCGGTCGAAGGACCCGACGGCCTCCCCGTCGCCTGCGTCGCCCTCGTCGAGCGCGTCGAGCGTTCTGCGCGCCAGTGCCGCCGCGACCGCGGCGTTGGTCGCCTGATGTCTCCCGACGAGCGGGATCCGGTAGGTTCCGGCCGACTCGCCGGCGAAGGTCACCTCGGCGTCCGTCGCGCTCACGCGCCCCCCGTAGCTCGCGTCGATCGCGGGGTCGAGGTCCCCGTCCGGGGAGTCCGCGTCGTCGACCTCGTCGCCCGTGTCGTCGCCCTCGGCGGCGCCACCGTCCGCGTCGTCCTCACCGCCCGCGTCGTCACCGCCCGCGCCGCCGGGACCCGTGACCCGCGTCACGGGCGCGCCCGCCTCCCCGGCGACCTCGCGGACGACCCGCAGGGCCTCGCCCGAGCAGGCCGTGACCATCGGGGCGTCGGCGCGGGCGATCCGCGACTTGGTGCGGGCGATCTCGCCGATCGTGTCGCCGAGGACCGCGGTGTGCTCGAGCGAGACGTTCGTCACCGCGGTCGCGACGGGGTCGACGGCGCTGGTCGCGTCGTACTCGCCGCCGAGGCCGACCTCGAGGACGACCACGTCGACGTCGCGGCGCGCGAAGTCGTGGAGCGCCATCGCCGTGATCACCTCGAAGAACGTGAGCGGCTCGCCGGCCGCGGCCCGCTCTACGAGCCACGGCTTCGCCTCCTCGACGAAGTCGGCGACCGCCGCGTCGGTCATGGGCCGGCCGTCGACGCGGATCCGCTCCGTGAGCGCGGCGAGGTGCGGCGAAGTGTAGAGCCCGACGGAGAGCCCGGACTCCCGCAGGACCGACTCGACCATCCGGGCCGTGCTCCCCTTGCCGTTCGAGCCCGCGATCTGGACGCACGGGAGGTCGGCTTCGGGGTTCCCCAGCCGGTCGAGCAGCGCCTCGATCCGCTCGGTGCCGGGCTTGACCGAGAAGCGACGGAGGTCGAACAGGAAGTTCGCCGCCTCGTGGTAGTACATACGCCGTGGGTCGTCTCCGGGTCGTTTAGGCGTACCGGACCCGACCGAGCCCGCGAGCGCGCGGCGACCACCACCCTTCAAGTCGGTCGGACGTTTCGAATCCGACATGTCCGACCGACCGACGACGGCCGTCGTCCTCGCCGCCGGCGCGGGGCGGCGGCTGAGTCCGCTGACGAACCGGCGGCCGAAGCCGATGGTCCCGGTCGCCAACAAGCCCCTCCTCGAGTACGTGATCGAGGCCGCGAGCGCGGCCGGCGTCGACGAGTTCGTCCTCGTCGTGGGGTACGAGCGCGAGCGGATCCAGACCCACTTCGGCGACGGCGACGACTGGGGCGTCTCGATCCGGTACGTCGTCCAGGAGAAGCGGCTCGGCACCGCGCACGCGGTCTCGCAGGCCGAACCCCACGTGGACGGGCCGTTCCTCGTGTTGAACGGCGACCGGATCGTCGAGCCCGCCGCGGTCGCGGACGTCCGCGACGCCCTCGCCGACGGCGACGCCGCGGCCGCGATGGCGGTGACGAGAAGCGACCGGCCGCGGTCCTACGGGGTCGTCACCGTCCGCGACGACCGCGTGGAGACCATCGTCGAGAAGCCCCGGCGGGGGGCGGAGTCCGAGGTGATCAACGCGGGCGTGTACGCGTTCACGCCCGCCGTCTTCGACGCCGTCCGCGACACCGAACCCTCCGACGAGGGGGAGTACGAGCTGCCCGACACCGTCGCGCGGCTCATCGGCGACGGCGGCGTCCGCGCCGTCAGGTACGACGGCGGCTGGCACGACGTCTCGTACCTCTGGGACCTGCTCGCGGTCACCGACGACGTGCTCGACCGCGACGGCGGCTCCGTCGAGGGAACGCTCGCGCCCGGCGCGGGCGTCGACGACCGCTGCGTGGTCGCGCCGACCGCCTCCGTCGGCCGCGGCGCGGTCGTCGCCGCGGGGACGACCGTGGGCGCGAACGCCCGGATCGAACCCAACGCGACCGTCGAGCGCTCCGTCGTCTTCCCGGACGCGACCGTCGAGGCCGGCGCGGTGCTCCGCGACTGCGTCGTCGGCGCGGGCGCGACCGTGGGCGCGAACGCCACCGCTCGGGGCGGGACCGCCACCGTCGCCGTCGCCGGCGAGCTGTACGAGGGGGTGCGCCTCGGCGCGGTCGTCGGCGACGACGCGAGCGTCGGCGGCGCGGCGGCGCTCGCGCCGGGGACCGTCCTCGGCAACGACGCCGTCGTCGGCGACGGCGCGTCGGTGAGCGGGCGCGTCGAGGACGGCGTGACGGTACGGAGGGGGTAACATGTGTGGAATCATCGGCTACGTCGGCGAGCGTCCCGCCCTCCCGATCCTCTCTTCGGGCCTCTCGAACCTGGAGTACCGCGGGTACGACTCCGCGGGCGTCGCGCTCACCGACGACGCGCTCTCCGTGTACAAGAAGTCCGGCGAGGTGAGCGAGCTCCAGGGGATCCTCCCCGAGTCGACCGACCACACGCGGGGGATCGGCCACACCCGGTGGAGCACCCACGGCCCGCCGACGGACGAGAACGCGCACCCGCACACGGACTGTACCGGCCGGGTCGCGGTCGTCCACAACGGGATCATCGAGAACTACGACGCGCTCCGCGAGGAGCTCGCCGACCACAAGTTCACGAGCGACACCGACACCGAGGTCGTCCCGCACCTGATCGAGGAGGCGCTCGACGCGGGCGCGGAGCCGCGGGCGGCGGTCGAGGCCGCCGTCGACCGCCTTGAGGGCACCTACGCGGTGGTCGTGACGATCGCCGGCGTCGACGAGGTGTACGCGACCCGCCGCGACAGCCCGCTCGTCGTCGGCCACGCCGAGGACGGGACCTTCCTCGCGAGCGACGTGACCGCCTTCCTCGAGCACACCCGCGAGGTGACCTACGTCGAGGACGGCGACTTCGCCGTGGTCGGCGAGGACGGCCTGTCGCTGTACCGCGACGGGGAGGCGATCGAGCCGCCGGTCGAGACGCTCGAGTACGAGGCCGACGCGGCCGAGAAGAGCGGCTACGACCACTACATGTTAAAGGAGATCCACGAGCAGCCGCGGGCGCTCCGCCAGACGATCTCCGGGCGGATCGACGCGGACGACGGGACCGTCGACGTCGACGTCGACCTCCCGAGCGAGTACGTCGACTCGATCGAGGAGATCCAGATCGTCGCCTGCGGGACCTCCAACTACGCGGGACGGTACGCCGCCGAACTGCTCGAGTCGGTCGTCGACGTCCGGACGACGGTGGAGGTCGCGAGCGAGTACGAGTTCGACGGCGGCCGCGACCCCTGGCGCACGCTCGTGGTCGCGGTGACACAGAGCGGCGAGACCGCCGACACGCTCTCCGCGATCCGGCGGGCGAAACGCGCCGGCGCGCGGACGCTCGCGGTCACCAACACGCTGGGAAGCACGATCGTCCGCGAGACCGACGACAGCGTGTTCATCCGCGCCGGTCCGGAGATCGGCGTGGCGGCGACGAAGACGTTCGCCTCGCAGGTGGCGACGCTGACGCTGCTCGCGGTCCACATCGGCCGGACTCGCGGGTCGCTGTCGTACGGGCGAGCGCGCGAGCTGCTCGAGTCCGTCCGGAAGCTCCCGAACGCGGTCCAGGGCGTCCTCGACCGCGAGGACCGCGTTCGGGAGGTCGCCCGCGAGTACGCCGACAGCGACGCGTTCTTCTTCGTCGGCCGGAAGCTCGGCCACCCGGTGGCGCTGGAGGGCGCGTTGAAGCTGAAGGAGATCTCCTACGACCACGCCGAGGGCTTCCCCGCCGGCGAGCTCAAACACGGGCCGCTCGCGCTCGTCACCGAGGAGACGCCCGTGCTGGCGCTCCTGACCGACGGCTCCAGGCCGGACGAGACGCTGAACAACGTCAAGGAGGTCGAGGCGCGCGGCGCGCCGGTGATCGGCGCGACGACCGCCGACGGCGACGGGCGGGCGACCGACTCGGCGTACCTCGACGTCGAGTTGCCCGTCCCCGCTACCGGCGCGCTGGAGCCGCTCGTCGCGAACGTCTACTGGCAGCTGTTCGCCTACCACGTCGCCGACGAGAAGGGGCGACCGATCGACCGCCCGCGCAACCTCGCGAAGAGCGTGACGGTCGAGTAGCGCGGAAGTGACACTCGCCCGCGCTCCCCGCCTCAGCCGTACCGGCCGAAGGTCTCTCGGAGGTACTCCGCCGACTCCTTGAGCCGCTCCGTGTACGCCGGCTCGTCCCACGTCGGCGGGACGTACTCGACCGTGCGGAGCCGGCCGTCCTCGATCCCGGGGACCGCGTGCGCGAGGTTCGTCGACCGCGAGTCGATCGGCTCGGCGGCGGCTTCGGTCCCTCCGCCGTCGTCGTCCCCGGCCGGCACGTAGGAGGCGGCGGCGACGTCGATCGCCTCGAACGGCTCGTACTCGTCGACCCCGTCGGTCCAGAGGTCGCCGAGCTGACGGCGTCGGCTCGGGTCCGCGACGTTGAGGAGCAGCCACGGGAGCCGGACCTCGATCGCGTCCGTCGACGGCGAGACGTGGACATCGGCGAGCGAGTCGTACTCGGCGGCGTCGGGGTTGCCGTTCCCGTAGCGGAGCGTCCCCGTCTCGACCGACTGGAACGGGACCCGCTCGCCGGTCGGAGGGACCGTGTAGCCGCGACCGATCGTCATCCGGATCGGCGCGAACGCGCCGGGGTCGGGGTTTCGGTACGCCGAGAGGTCGAGCCCCGCCTCCGCGCCGTACAGGTACGCGAACGCGTCGTATCGCGGGTGGACCGTCACGCGCGAGTCGCCCGGACCGCCGAGCCGGACGACGAAGTCCGTGGACGCCGAGGTCGCGTCGACGCCGTGGGGGAGCCGTACCCCGCTCCGGCCGGTCAGGCCGAGCGTGAGGAGGTAGTTGATGCGGTCCCAGTCGGGGGCGTCGTCGACGCCCGCACCGTCGCCGAGATCGGCGACCTCGAGGCGGATCGAGAGGTACGCGGCGTCGCTCGTGACTCGGAGCGCGGTCAGTTCGCGGGCGTCGTCCGCGACGCTTCCGGCGGGGTCGTCCGCGGCGCTCCCGTCGCCCCCGTCGCCGAGCCGGACGGGCGGGTCCGCCGGCGTCGCCGCGGTCGCGTCGGCCCACGCGTCCGCGGAGCCGTCGAGCGGGACCGCGTCCGCCGGGTCGAACGTGAGCAGGCCGAACCCCTGTTCGGGCGTCTGAACGTTCGACCACTCCGGCCGGCGGTTCGGGTCCGAGAGCGCGGCGAGGTTCCACGTCCGCTTGAACCACTCGTCGTGCCAGCTGAAGACGAGGCCGCCGGCCGCGCCGACCTCGCGGACGTCCTCGTACATCGCCGAGAGGATCTCCCCCTGCTCGGTCTCGGTGTGGCGGCCCTGGTCGCGACCGTGGACGTGTCGCTGGGCGATCCCCCGCGAGGAGGGGACGCCGAACTCGGCGACCACGAGCGGGTGGTCCGTGGCACCGACCAGGTCGTTCAGGTAGCCGGCGTAGCTGTTCCGTTCCCCCCGGTGGTCGACGTAGTTCACGTACTCCGGCGTCTCGTTGAGCAGCGGCGGGTAGTACGGGTAGACGTGGTAGGCCGCGAACGTCCCCGCGTCGTAGGCGTCGGTCGCGACGACGGCGTCGGGGTCGACGGTGACCGCGTCCTCCATCCGGAACGGCTCGTAGGGGTGGGAAAGCGGGTCGGTCGTCACCCAGTTCGTGAACGCCGCGGGGCGTTGGGTCCCGTACTCGTCGACCTCGTGGGCCACCGCCCGGTCGAGCCGCTCGGCGAGCCAGCGTTCGAAGGGCCGGTCGGCCGTCGACGAGAGGTACTCGCCGTCGTACGGGCCGGGGTCGTTCGCGCGGTTCGTCTCGGCGACGACGGTCGGCGGCCACTCTATCCCGGCGATATAGCCGAGGACGGCGTCGCTCACGTCGGCGTCGTAGGTCCCGCTGGCGTGGCCGGGTTCGGGGTCGATCGTCGTCGCGCCGTGGACGACGTCGACGACCTGCCGGAGCGACCGGTCGAACTCCGCGGAGAGCGCGAACGCGTCGCCGGCGTCGACCAGGTGTTCCTCGCCGATCCAGTTGCCGTGGAGGAGGTAGATCGGATCCGCGTGCTCCCGGTTGTACGCGGCGAGCGCGCGGTAGAACGCCGGCGGGTGGACCGTGTACACCCGGACGACGTTCACGTTCAACTCGCCCATCCACGCGAGCCAGCGGTCGTACTCGGCGCGGGTGATGGCCGCCTCGCCGGGGAAGCGGCCGGGCTTGGCCATCCCCAGGTTCACCCCGCGGGGGACGACCGCCTCGAAGGAGCCGCCGTCGACGGAGACCGCGAAGCCGTCGTCGCCGACGCGGAAGCGCCGGTCGGGGCCCGGAGAGCGGGCGGCGTCGTCGGTTCCCCCGCCGTCGTCTCCCTCCCCGTCGCCGGCACCGCCCTCACCGCCCGCGTCGGTTCCGCTCCCGTCGCCGGCGGTCCCGTCGCGGAACCCGCAGCCGGCGGTCCCGACCGCGCCGGCCGCCCCCACCTTTCCGAGGAACGCGCGTCTGTTCACGACGTTCCCTGTCGCCGTCGAGATAAAGTCTTGACCCCGGGAGGGCCGGTCGCGCGACCGGACGAGAGCGGGGACGACTTCCGGTTTTATGGGGGTCCCTCCGAAACCCGACGACGACCCACCGATGACCTCCTCCGGCGATCCCGACCACTCCCGACCGTTCGAGCGCCTCGTCCGGTTGAGCGACGCGAACCTGACCCCCGAAGAGCGGATCCGGGAGGCGATCGACGTCGGCCGGAGGTACCTCGGCGTCGACAACGGCGTCCTCTCGTACACCGCCGAGGGGCGCTACGAGGTGATCGCCACGAACATCGAGTCCGGGCCGTACGCCGAGGGTGGCGTCGTCGACCTCGACGGGACGTGGTGTCGCCACGTCGTCGCGGACGGCGAGACGATCGGGTTCGCCGACGCCGCGGAGGGCCGGTACCGCGACGACCGGGCGCTCGAGACGACCGGGCTTCGCTGTTACGTCGGCGCGCCCGTCGAGATCGACGGCGAGACGTACGGGACGCTGTGTTTCTCCGATCCGGACCCGCGCGCGGACCCGATCTCCGACGAGGAGCGCGGCTTCGTCTCGGTGCTCGCCGACTGGGTCGGTCACGAGCTCGAGCGCGGCAAACACTACGCCGAGTTGCGCGAACAGAACGACCGGCTCGACGAGTTCACCGGGATCGTCGCCCACGACCTCCGGAACCCGCTCGCGGCCGCGATCGGGTTCACGGAGCTGGCACAGGAGGAGGCGACGGGCGAGACCGCGGCGTTCCTCTCGCGGGTCCGGAGCGCGCTCGGCCGCATGGAGACGATGATCGCGGAGTGTCTGATACTGGCGAAGGAGGGCACGGACGTGGGCGAACGCGACGAGATCGACCTCGAGGCGCTCGTCCGCGACGCCTGGGAGACGGTCCGGACCCGGAACGCGACGCTGTCGGTCGAGATCGAGCCGGGGACGACCGTCCTCGCCGATGCGGGGCGACTCCAGCGACTCTTCGAGAACCTGTTCCGAAACGCGGTCGAGCACGGCGGCCCGGACGTCTCGGTGACCGTCTCGGGCGACGACCACGGGTTCGTCGTCGCCGACGACGGCCCCGGACTGCCCCCGGCGGTCGAGGCCGCGCTCGCCGACGCCGACGCGGAGAACGTCAAGTCGTTCGGGCTCGGGCTGTTGGTCGTCCTCCGGGTCGTCTCGGGACACGGCTGGGACCTCGGGGTCGACACCTCCGCCGAGGGGACCGCCTTCCGCGTGAGCGACCTCAACGCCGCGGAGCCGGTCCACGAGGAGTTGGACGACTAGGTCGTCCGAACGCATGAGATCAGTCGAGAGATCGGGAGACCGAGTACTAGGTACGTGAGAGGCATCGTTGCGGTGGCGCGCCTGCGAGCGTCCCGGAGGGGCGCGAGCAGAACGCGAGGGACGCGGTGAGCGCTCGGAGAGCGCTCACCGCGAGGCTGGGGAGGCGTGAGGTGCGGTTGCGGGACGGTTGGGCGAGACTCAAAGGGGCAGTCGCCGGCGGCGGAGCCGCCGGCTGCCAGAGGCGCGGAGCGCCTCGCTGTCGCGAGGACGAAGACGCGCGACGCAAGGCACCACAGGGAGCGAGTGAAACGAGCGACCGAGGAGCACAGCGAGCGCATCGAGTCCTCGCGACTGGGGCTTTGGCGGTGTTCACCGCGTCGGCAACGATCCCGTATCGATCGATCCGATCACGCGAAAGAGAGTCGTCTCATCCGTCGTTTCCGTCATCGATCCCGGCACCCCACGGTCCGATCCCGTCGCCGAGCGACTCCATCCCGTCGACCACCCAGACGTAGCCGTCGCGACCCGCCCCGTCGGCGAACTCGCGCGTCCAGACGAACCCGCCGTCGCCCATCCCGTCGCTCGGATCCGTGGTCCAGACGAATCCGCCGTCCCCCACGCCGAGCGAGAAGTCCGTCGTCGCGACGAGCCGACCGGCGGCGGGGTCGCCGTCGGCCCCGAGCACCCAGACGAAGCCGCCGTCACCCACGCCCTCGGAGGGGTCCGTGGTCCAGACGAACCCCCCGTCGCCGACGCCCTCGGAGAAATCGGTGGTCCAGACGAACCCGCCGTCGCCCAGCCCGTCTCGCGGGTCCGGGGTCCGGAGGAAACCGCCGACTGCTCCCCCGAGGATCGCTTCGGGCGACTCCTCCGCCCTGGACGACTCCCCCGCCGTGGACGAGTCCACGCCCGCGATCCCGGCGATCCAGCGGAGCCCGTCGGCACCGGGCTCCGCGACGAGGTCGTCGATCCACGCGAAGCCGTCCGCGACGGCCGGGGCGGTCGCGTCCGGGTCGGGGAGGTCGTCGGCGAAGCGGTCGACCCACACGAAGCCGCCGTCGGCGTCCCCGAGATCCGCGTCCGCGTCGGTCGTCACGTCCGGGGGATCGGCGGAAGCCGCGGCGGCGGTTCCGGCGGCCGCGACAGCGCCGTCCGCCGGGCCGCCCGCTCCTCCGCCGAACCCGCGTCGCTCCATCACGCCCCAGGAGGTCTCGCCGCGGAGGAACTCGACGAGCCCGTGCCAGGCGACCGCCGTCTTCCACTGGCGGTAGCCGAAGTTCTCGAGGACGCCGTACCACAGCAGCCGGACCACGTCCCTGGGGTCCTCGTAGCGGTTGAAGCTCCACACCTCGCTGAACACGCCGAACCACGAGAGGAAGATCCCGACGCCGACGGTGAGGAGCAGGAAGGCGAGGAAGAACTCGACGTTCAGGATCCCGAAGTACCACGCCAGAGGGAGGAGGACATAGCCGAACCCCTCGATGAGCGGCCCCAGCGCCTCCGCGGCGGTGAAGAAGGGGAGGATGGCGGTCCCGACGCGGCCGTAGCGCCGCCTGAAGAACACCCCGCGGTTGGCGACGACCGTCTCGAGCATCCCGCGGTACCAGCGGCGTCGCTGGCGACCGAGCGTCCGGAGATCCTCCGGGACCTCCGTCCACGCGACCGGCTCCGGGAGGAAATCGACCGTGTACTCCACGTCCTCGTCGGAGAGGTAGCGGTGGAGCCGGACGACCACGTCGAAGTCCTCGGTGACCGTGTCGTGGCGGTAGCCGCCGATCTCGCGGACGCGGTCGGTTCGGAAGACGCCGAAGGCCCCGGAGATGAGCACGAGCCCCTTGAGGCGGCTCAACCCGAGCCGGCCGGAGTAGAACGCGCGGAGGTACTCCATCACCTGGAGCCCGGGGAGCCCGGTCCGCGGGAGGTTGATCTCCTGGACCTCGCCGTCCTCGACGACGCAGTCGTTGGCGACGCGGATCGTCCCCCCGCTGGCGACCGCCTTCTCGGGCTCCTCGAGGAAGGGGCGGACGATCTGCAACAGCGCGTCCCGGTCGATGACCGTGTCTGAGTCGACCGCGCAGAACAGTTCCTGGTCGGTGAGCCACAGTCCCGCGTTGAGCGCGTCGCTTTTCCCGCCGTTCTCCTTGTCGACGACGACGAGGTCCTCGTGACGCGTCGAGCGGTACACCCCGCGGATCGGCTCGGCGGGCACGTCGTAGGGAACCGCCGCGTCGACCCGCTCCAACTCGAACGCCTCGCGGAGCCGGTCCATCGTGGCGTCCGTCGAGCCGTCGTTGACCACGACGACCTCCTGGTCCGGGTAGTTCAGCGTCAGCATCGATCGGACGCTCTCGACGATGCTCGCCGCCTCGTTGTACGCCGGGACGACCATCGCGACGCCGGGGTAGAAGGGGCTGTCGAACGCGCGGAACGGCGGGTTCCACCCCGACTCGCGCACGCTGTCGCGAAGCTCGAAGAGCGCGAGGACGTGGATGAGGAGGTAGCCCGCGTTGACCAGGACGTAGTAGCCGACGATGAACACGCCCGATCCGACGACCAACGCGACCGCGAGGTCCTCGACGGCCGTCATCGGGACGCCCCCTCCCGACCGCGCGGGGCAGTTCCGCGCGCAACGGCTCCCCGTCGGGGGACGTCGCGCGCCAGGTCGTCGAACCGGGCGTGTTCGACGGCCCACGCCCACGCCTCCTCGAATCCGCCGGAAGGATCGCTCCCGAGACCGTCGGGGAGCTCGAGCGACCGCCCGCCCGCGCGGCCGCGGTGTGACAGCACGGCCTCGGCCGCCGCGACGCGGGTCCGCCCGTCGGGCTCCGTGGCCGCGACCGTCCGGAGCGCGGACAGCGCCTCCGGGTCGCCCCACGCGCCGAGCAGCCGGTAGGCGCTCGCCCGGACGACCGGGGAGGGGTCCTCGGTCACCGCGGTCGGGTCGATCCGGGCCCGCAGCGGGC
Organism: Halorubrum aethiopicum; assembly: GCF_001542905.1. Lineage (NCBI taxonomy): Archaea > Methanobacteriati > Methanobacteriota > Halobacteria > Halobacteriales > Haloferacaceae > Halorubrum > Halorubrum aethiopicum. Next base: position 455,177 of record NZ_LOAJ01000001.1, read on the forward strand.
CGTTCCAGCCGTACGCGGCGAGCGCGCGCCAGGCGGCGACTCTGACCCGCTCCTCCGGGCTCGAGACCGCCCCGACGACCCACGAGAGGTCGGCGTCGCCGACGACCGTGTGGAGGTGGCCCGTCACGGACAACACCTGCTGTTGGACCGCGGGGTCCCACCCGTCGAACTCGGCCGCGGCCCGGTCGAAGAGCGGTCCGGGATCGGTCTCGCCGACCCGATGCAGCGTGTCGATCCCGAACACGGAGAAGGCGGAGGGGTCGTCGCCGAGGAGGAGGTCGACGCCCGTCGTCGCGAGGTCGGGCGCGTCGCTCGCGTACAGGACGCGCACGGCCGCCGCGCGCTCGCGCGGCGTGCCGGTACAGTGCGCCTCGAGCAGGGCGCGGTCGGGCGGGTCCCGGAGGAGCGCGAGCCAGGTCAACGCGCCGAGCCGGTCCCAGTAGTCGCCCTCGCGGATCTCGCGACGGGAGCGCTCGGGGATCCCGAGCGCGGTGCCGAGCCCCGCCAATCGCTCCGCGTCGCGGCCCTCGATCTGGCGGAGGTAGACGTCGAGGAGGGACTCGAGCTCGTCGCGGCGAACCGCCGACAGCGACGCGACCCACCCCTCCCAGCCGGGGTCCTCGCGGCCGTACAGCCGCTCGAGGAGTTCCGACCGGAGGTCCGCCCGGATCGGCTCGCGTCGCCGGCGACGCCGCGCCGCGAGGATCGAGTACCCGACCGTGACGAGGACGGCCGAGAGGAGGAGCGACCCGAGGACGACGACGCCGACCGAGATCGCGAGCGACGGGAGATCGGCCTGCGCCGCGGTCGGCGCGGTGCCGACCGGCAGCTCCGGACGCGGCGGAACGACGGCCCTCCGCGACACGGTGGCGTACACGTCACCCCTCCAGCAGCTTCTCGATGCGGGCCAGCAGTTCGTTCGGGCTGAACGGCTTGGTGAGGTACTCGTCGGCCCCCGCCTCGAGCCCGGTCAACACGTCCTCCTCGCGGCCGCGCGAGGTGAGCATGACCACCGGAACGTCGGGATCGACGGCGAGTTCCCCGCGGCGGATCGCACGGAGGAGGTCGGTCCCCTTCAGCCGCGGCATCATCACGTCGAGGACGACCACGTCGGGATCCGCGCCGGGCGCGTCGAGCGCCTCGCGCGCCTCGTGGCCGTCGTGACAGACGTCGAGGTCGAATCCGGCCATCGACAGTTTGTACTGGAGGATCGACCGGATGGCCTCGTCGTCGTCGGCTATCACCGCCGATCTGGACACGTCACACACCAGCACGGTCGGCGACTTGAGAGTATCGGGAACGCACCGACGACCGGCGACGCTCGACGCGCCGCCGCCGACCGACGGCGACCGGCGACAACCGACGACGACCGGCGACGCCCGAACCCAGAACGGCTATCCGTCGGCCGCCCGCAGACCGGGTATGTTCACCGGCATCGTCGAGGGGACGGGAACCGTCCGGGCGCGCACCGAGACGGCGGACGGCCTCCGGCTGCGGATCGACGCCGACGGGGTCGACGGCTTCGACGACCTCGCGCACGGCCAGTCGATAAGCGTGAGCGGCGTCTGTCTGACCGTCGAGGAGTTCGGGACGGTCGAGACCGAGACCGGCGGCGACTCGACGGCGGAAGCGGAGGGGACCGAACCCTGGTTCGAGGTCTTCCTCGCGGCGGAGACGGTCGCGAAGACGTACCTCGGCGACCTCCGCGCCGGCGACGCGGTCAACCTCGAGCGCGCGATGCCCGCGGACGGCCGGTTCGACGGCCACGTCGTCCAGGGCCACGTCGACACGGTGGCGGAGGTTCGGGGGATCGAGCGGGTCGGCGAGGACTGGCGGTTCACCTTCTCGATCCCGGAGGGTCACGGGCGCTACCTCGTCGACAAGGGGTCGGTGACGCTCGACGGGATCTCGCTCACGGTCGCCGAGAAGCGCGACGGGGAGTTCGACGTGGCGATCATCCCGACGACCTACGATCTGACGACGCTCTCGGGGAAGTCCGCGGGGGACCCGGTCCACCTGGAGGTCGACGTGATCGCGAAGTACGTCGAGAACATGCTGCACGGGTACGCCTAGGTCGATATATCGGCCGTTTCGGACGTTTCAGGCGTCCTTCGCGCCCCGGACCGTCTCCCGGACCGCGTCGACGCCCTCGTCGTGGAGGAGGTCGCCGACGACGATCACGTCGCTGTGTGCCGCCATCTCGTTCGCCGACTCGTAGTCGTGGATCCCGCCGCCGTAAAACAGCGTGGCGTCGTCGAGCGCGTCGCCGGCGGCGGCGACCTTCTCCGTGTCGCCGAAGGTGCCCGAGTACTCCAGGTAGACGATCTCCTGGCCGAACATCCGTTCCGCCACCTTGGCGTACGCCGCCACGTCGTCGGCGTCGAGGTCGCAGTTCGCGTCCGTCAGCTCCGCGACGGAGGCGTCGGGGTTCATCACGATGTATGCCTCGGTGTGGGTCCGGTCCCAGTCGAGGTCGTCGATGCGGACCCACTCCTTGTGTGCGCCCGTGATCCAGAAGGGGCCGCCGGCGTTGAACACCGTCGGGATCAGGTAGCCGTCGAGCGCCGGCGAGTCGATGACGACGCCGGGGTTCGACGGCTCCTGGTAGAGCGGGACGTCGTACTCGGCGGTGGCGTCGATGACCCGCGTCATCTTCTCGGCGGTGACGTCGAGGGTCCCGCCGATCTCGATCGCGTCGGTCCCGGTCCGGCACACGTCCTCGAAGGTCTCCCCGTCACAGAGGTCCTTGTCGGGGTCGACCTTCAGCACGTGGTCCCAATCGTCCCACGGATTGCTCATCGCTCGGGTGTCCTCCGGGCGGAACCAAAAAGGTGCGGAAGCGTCGCGGCGCGCGGCGATCCGTGTCGGGGCGCTCCGCGTGGAGCGCCCCCGATCGCCTCACATCAGGTCGTCGATCTCGTCGTTGTGGAACGCGGACGCGGGGTCCGGCTTCGCCTCCGGCTCGTCGCGGACGGCCTGTCTGGCGCGCTCGAGGAACTCCTCGACGCGCCTCGAGCGCTCGACGCCCGCGAGCAGCACCACGGCCGCGATCCGGTCGGAGTTCATCGGGAAGTCGCCGCCGCGGACCTGCATCGACCCCGTCTCCTCTTGAAGCCACTTGCGGGCCTTCTCCGCGCCCTTCCGGGAGATCCGGTCCGGGTCGCCGGCGACCGCGACGAGGCCGGCGTCGGCGTCGGTGGCGTTCGGCAGCGAGAGCCCGGTCATCACCGCGCTGCGGACCGTGCTCGTCACGGTGTTGACGTTCTCGCCCGCGTCCTCGGCGGCGGGTGAGGAGGCGTACCCGACCGCGGCCATCCCGCCGGCCCGGAGGGTGTTTATCACCTCGCTGGTGTCGACGACTGACTCGCCGACTCCCTGCGTGGCCTCGCCGGCCGCGAGCAGCAGCCCGACGCGTTTCGCCATCGACTCGTTGATCGCGGCGTAGCCGCCCTCGACGCTCTCGCCCGCCGAGCGCCAGGCGTCGTTGTCGAGGAGGATCGTCGCGTCAGCCTCCCTAACGAGCGTCTTCAGCGACCGGCCGGCGTTCACCTGATACAGCGCGCCCTCGTCGCGGCCGGGGAGCACGCCGAGCGCGTAGATCGGCACGTCGTACACCCGCGAGAGTTCGCGGACGAGCACCGGCGCGCCGCCGGAGCCGGTGCCGCCGCCGAGGCCGGCGACGACGACGACCGCCTCGATCTCCGCGGTCATCCGGGGGGCGAGCGCGTCCAGCACCTCGACCGCGTCCTCGTCCATCACCTCCGCGCCGAGTTCGTTGTCGCCGCCGACGCCGTGGCCGTTCACGCGGGACTGCCCGACGAGCACCGTGTCGAGCGGGAGGGGTTCGAGGTCGGCCGCGGCGGTGTTGACGGCGAGGGCGTCGCGGACCGCACCGAACCCCATCTCCGCGTCGAACTCGGAGAGGGCGGTCGCGAGCTTGCCGCCCGCCTGTCCGACGCCGACGAGGAGGGCCTTCATGGATTCACGATACGCGTCTGACACCAATACTCTTTCCCCGACCGCTTAAGTGCGAAACCGCGGCCAGCCGGGGCATGGCAAACGAGACGAACGCGAGCGGATCGGCGACCGACCGTGCCCGCCTCGAGGAGCGGCTCGACGCGGTCGAGCGCACGCTCACCGGGACGGACCGGTCGGTCGCGGGAGTCGTCGACGGCGCGGCTGCCGACGCCGAACGCGAGGCGATCGCGGAACGACTCGACGCGATCGAGACGCGGATCGAGGAGCTCGAGGCGGCGACGCAGGCCGTCCGCGGGTACGCGGGCGCGATCCGCGCGGTCAACCGGGAGGTCGAGCGGCGCGCCGACCTGGCGCTCGCGCGGGCCACGGCCGCCCGAGGAGGGGCCTCTCCCGTCGCCGACGCTTCGACGGACGGCGGGAGCGTCGGAGACGGAGGCGAACGCTCCGGGGGCGGAAGCCCCGAGAGCGGAGAGATCCCCGACGACGACGCGCTCGACGCCGCGGTCCCCGGCGACACCGGGACGACGCGGGACGGAGCGAGCGGAGGCACCGACGAGAAATCGAATCCCCTCGAACGGCTTCGTGAGGCCCTGTAGACGGCGTCACCGTAGATCCGGGCACGCGACCGGCGACGAGGGGGGAAGGCCGTGATCCGCGTCGTCCTGACGGCCCTCCTCGCTGTCGCGCTCCTGGCCGTCTCGACGCCAGCGCTCGAGGACGCCCGAACGGACACGACCGTCGAGCGACTCGAAACGGAGACGGACCGCCTCGAGCGCGCCGCGGGCGGGATAACCGCCGACTCGGTCGCCGTCGCGGACCCGAGCCTCGCGGCGCGAACGTCCCTCGTCGTGTCCGCGCCGACCGGCCTCCTCGCAGCCCCGATCGATCGCCTCGCGCTTGCGGAGCCAGCGCGAACGGACGCGGCGACGGAGACCCGCGTCGCCGAGGGAGTCGTCCTCGTGTATCGGCTCCGACACGGGTCGATCCGGCGAGTTTCGGTCGCGCCGCCGACGGACGCGATCGGGATCGACCTCCGTGAGGGACCGATCGAACTCGATCCGGACGGCGAGACGGCCCTCGAACTGCGGCTGGTCGACGACGGCGGGCCGACGGTCCGGATCGCCCGGGTCGGCTGAGCGGGAGAACCGAACCGCCCCGGCCGACTCCTTATATGCGATGTCGCGGCCACGGCCGGCATGAACCTGGCTCTCTCCTCGCTCCCGCGGTTCGGAACCGACGACGAGTGCGGCTGTGACGCGTCCTTCGAGCGGCCGGTCGGAACGGGGGTGGACGACCGCGTCGTGCTCGCGGTCGACGCGAACGGCTGTCCGGGGCACGGCGACCTCGCCGAGAGTCCGGCGTGTCTCGCCGTCGTGATCGAGGCGCTCGCCGACCGCGACGCCGACGTCGTTCGGACCGAACACGCGGGCCGCGAACGCGCGTACGCCGGACGGGCGGCCGCGTCCCTGCTCGCCGCGGGACGCTTTCGCGAGCGCGTCGAGTTCCACGATACGCGGCTCGCGGAGCGCGTGACCCGGGACCCGGTCGGAGCCGCCCGAGAGGCGACCGGACGCGCGGGGCCGGTCGGACGGATCGCCGCCGAGACGGGGCTCAAGGAGGCGGTCGCCGGGATCGACCGAACGGCGGAGGCGGTCCGGGCGCACGTCGGACCGAGCGTGGCGGCGACGCGGGTCGCGGCCGACCCGCCGCCGGGAGCGACGCTCGTCGACCGGTGGGAGCTCGAGACGGGCGCGACGGTCAGGCTCTACGAGGGGACGGGCGCACTCCGGACGTACCACCTCACGCCGCCGACGGCGGCGTTCGACGCGGACGCGTTCGAGACGCTCGACGCCGCGAAGGAGCGGCTGCTCGCGGATCCGAGAGGGGGAGACAGAGCCCCGGGTCGAGCGGTGAGAGCGGTCGCGAACCCCGGCGATCCCGTCGACGCGCTCTCCGCCACGCTCCGTCGACACACCCACGGGTACGGCGCGTTCGAACACGTCTTCGCCGACGACCGCGTCAGCGACGCGACCCTCTCCGCGCCGGTCGCCGAGAACCCCCTTCGCGTCGTCCTCGACGGGGAGCGCTGTCACACGAACGTCAGGCTCCCGCCGGAGGGGGCCGCGACGCTCGCGTCCCGGCTCCGTCGAACGAGCGGTCGGGCGTTCTCCCGAGCGGCACCGACGCTCGACGCGACCGTCGACGCCGAGTCGGGGACGGTCCGGGTGGCGGCGACGACCGCGCCCGCGAGCGACGGGCTCTCGTTCACCTTCCGCCGCGGCGACCCGGAGGCCTGGACGCTCGCCCGTCTCGTCGCCGTCGGGACGCTCTCGCCCGCGGCGGCCGGGCTCCTCTCGGTCGCCGTCGAGCGGGGCGTCACGGGACTCGTCGCCGGCGGCCGCGGGGCCGGAAAGACCACCGCGCTCGGCTCCCTGCTGTGGGAGCTTCCGCCCGACGCGCGGTCGATCCTGATCGAGGACACGCCGGAACTCCCCGCCGACGCGCTCGCGGACGCCGACCGGGACGTTCAGCGGCTCCGCGTCGGCGACGGGGCCGAGCCGACGCCGACCGAGGCGGTGCGGACCGCGCTCCGACTCGGGGGCGGGGCCCTCGTCGTCGGCGAGGTGCGCGGCGGGGAGGCGGCGGCGCTGTACGAGGCGATGCGCGTCGGGGCCACCGGCGAGACCGTCCTCGGAACGATCCACGGCGAGGACCCGGCGGCGGTCCGCGAGCGGGTCGTCACGGACCTCGGCGTGACGCTCTCGTCGTTCGCGTCCACGGACCTGCTCGTCGTGTTGGACGACCACCGCGTGGAAACGATCGTCGAGGTTACCGACCACGGCGACGAGGTGAGCTTCGACGCGCTGTTCGACCGGACGGCCGACGGACTCGCGCCCGCCGGCCGGATCGAGAGGGGCGAGAGCCGCCTCGTCGACGACCTCGCCGAGACCGGGGAGTCGTACGCGGCCGTCCGGGAGGCGATCGGTCGACGCGAGGAGCGGATCCGCACGGCGGCGGTGACCGGCCGGACGACGTCCGACCGCTACGCGGGGTGGCGACGGTGACGGAACCGCGTTCGACTCGACGCGTCGAGGGACTCACGTCCGACGAAAAGAGCGGCTCGAGACGGATCCGGAACGCGGCCAGTCGGAGGGACGAGGATCCGGGCGATCGGAGGGGCGAGGATCCGACCGATGCGGATGTCGATGGGCCGACCGATCCGAACGTCGATGATCCCGCCGACCGAGACGGCGGCGACGCGGTCGACGAACGATCGACGGTGGCGTCCGCGCTCGCGACGGTCGTCGCGCTCGTGAGCGACCGCGGCGGTGCCGACGGCGGCGGATCGACCGAACCGGGATCGGACGAACTCCGACGCGCGGTCGCGTTCCTCGAGTGGGAGTCGTCGGCCGGGCGGGCGATCGAGACCGGATATCGCGTCGGGATCGGCGTGGGACTCTGCTTCGCCGTCGCCGGCGTGCTCCTCGTCGGGACCGTCCCCGGGCTGCTGGCGGGCGTTGCGGGCGGGCTCGCGGCGACGCACGCGGTACACCGAGGACCGGTGTGGCTCGCGGCGCTCCGGCGAACTCGCGCGCTCGGAGCGACTCCCGGACTCGTCGGACGGCTCGTCCTCCGGATGCGTCTCGATCCGTCGACGGAGCGCGCGGTGCGGTTCGCCGCGCGGACCGGTCGCGGACCGCTCGCCGAGAACCTGTCGCGGCACGAACGACGGTGCGTCAACGGCCCGACAAGCGGGCTCCGCGAGTTCGCCCGCGAGTGGAGCGCGTGGTTTCCGGCGATCGAACGGGCGTCGACGCTCGTTCGGACGGCGGCGGCCGCGCCGCCGGAGCGCCGCGGCCGGTGTCTCGACCGGGCGCTCGAGACGACGCTCTCGGGGACGACGGAGCGGCTGGCCGAGTTCGTCGGGAACGTCCAGGGACCGGTGTCGGCGCTGTACGCCTTCGGCGTGCTCCTGCCGCTGGCGCTCGTGGCGCTGCTCCCGGCCGCGGCCGCCTCGGGCGTGCCGATCCCGCCGGCGGCCGTCGCCGGGATATACCTGTTTGCTCTGCCCGTCTGCCTCCTCGTCGCGGCCGCGTGGCTCCTCTCGAAGCGTCCCGTCGCGTTCCCGCCGCCGACGATCGGGAGCGACCACCCAGATGTCCCGGAGCGGCGGGTCCACGCGGTCGCCCTCGGCGCCGGATCCGGCGTCGCCGCCGGGATCGTCTCCGGCTCGCTCGTCGCGTCGTGGGCAGCGCCGATCGGCGCGGTCGGCGTTGGGGTCGGGACGACGCTCGTCGTCCTCGTCCGGCCGCGACGGGCGGTGCTCTCGACGGTCACGGCGATCGAGAGCGGGCTTCCCGACGCGATGACGATCGTCGGTGGCGACGTCGCCGAGGGCGTCTCGGTCGAGCGGGCAGTGGCGAACGCCGGCGACAAGCTCGACGGCGCGACCGGCGAGGTCTTCGAACTCGCCGCACGACGCAGCGACACCCTTCGCGTCGACGTCCGCGAGGCGTTTCTGGGTGACGGCGGACCGGCGGCGACGGTTCCCTCGCCGAGGGTTCAGGGGACCGTCGCCCTGCTGGCGGTCGCGGCGCGGGAGGGGCGACCGGCCGGGGACGTGTTGTTGGAGCTCGCGGACCAGCTCGAGCGGCTTCGAGAGCTGGAGCGCGACGCGCGGAGACAGCTCGCGACGGTGACGGGCACGCTGGCGAACACCGCGGCGGTGTTCGCTCCGCTGGTCGGCGGCGCGACCGTCGCGCTCGCGACCGGAGTCGAGTCGGTCGGGACGGGAGGGCTCGAGACGACCGCCGCGATGGCGAGCGACCCGCTCGCGGCCGACGCCGCCGGGCCGGTTCCGCCGACCGAAAGCGAGAGCGAGGAGGTCGCGAGTGCGCTGTCGGTGCCGGTCCTCGGCCGGATCGTCGGCGTCTACGTGGTCCTCCTCGCCGGGATCCTCACGGCGCTCGGAACGGGGCTCGAGCGGGGCTTCGACGGGACGCTCGTCGCGTACCGGATCGGGATCGCGCTGCCGACGGCGACGACGACGTACCTCCTCGCGTTCGCCGCGGCAGGGATGCTGTTATAGTCCGTTCACGACGTGGAAACGCGCTCGCGACGCGGAGACGCGGAAACGCGTTCACGACGCGGAGACGCGGAAACGCGTTCGCGACGCGGGTGTCTCCCTCGGACGACGGTTTATATACCAAGCCGGGGCCATCCGGCCCATGTTCGAGACACACCTCGACGCCACTTACGCGTGGCTCGGCCTCGCGCTGGTGAGCGTCGCGACCGTCGGCGTGGTGGCCGCGCTCCCCGCGGCCCCGCCGCCGGACGCGGACGGAGTCGCACACACGCTCGGCTCGGTCGCCGACGGCGAGTACGTCGCGACCGCCGAACACGGACTGGCGGCCGACCGGATGCGGCTCACGCCGCACGCGATCGAACTCGAGAGCGACGGCGGCTCCGCCCGTTCGACCGTCCGCGGACCACCGATAACGCCCGTCTCTCCCGGCGGGTCCGCCGTCGACCCGCAACTTCGTCGGGTGTTGGACGGCGTTCCGCCGCGAGCCGCGTTCGAGGACCCCGAGGCGTTCGCCGACGCGGCGGCCCGGGCGCGAGCGGAGGATCACCGGTGGCGGACCGCCCCGCGGCGGCTGACCGTTCGGCAGGTGCGGTACGGAGGAACCCGTGTCACGCTCGTCGGGTGAGCGTCTCGGCGAGGCCGACCGCGCCGCAGTCGAACCGCTCACCGCGCTGGTCGCCGTACTCGCGGTCGGCGCGGCCCTCGGGCTGTACGCGACCGCCCTCGAGGACGCGACGCCGGAGCCGGCAGATCCGACCGCCGACGCGGTCCTCGACCGGATCGAACGCGACGCGACGGTCGGCGGGATCGTCCGTCCGGAACGGCTGTATCACCTCGAGTCCGAAACGCCGACGGTCGTCGAACTGGAGACTGAGCGGCGGCGGTGGCGGGTCGGCGTCGGATCGGCTTCCCCGTCCGCCGGCGGACGGATCGATCCCCGATCGCCCGCGGTCGCGCAGCGATCGGTGACCGTGGCCGTCGCTCCCGGCGAGAACGTTCGCGGCAGACTTCGTGTGGCGATCGGACGATGACGAGCACCGTCCTCGACGTGACGGTCATGCTGCTCTGCGTCTCCGCGAGCGTCGTCGCGCTCGGAGCGGTCGAAAGCGACTCCGAGACGGAACGGGACGCCGCCGCGGACGTCGCCGATCGGCTCGCGACGGAGACCGCGACGGTGAGCTACGAGGTGAACGACGGGGATCACGACTCGCGAACGGTTCACGCGACCCTCGCGGAGCTGCTCGCGACGGCCGTTGGGAGACCGCCAGGAACCGACGGCGAGATCCGGGATCGGTTCCGGTCCCGCGTCATCGAACGGGTGACGGACGCGCTCGGCGGACGAACTCGCGTCGACGTGCGGTACGAGTCGGACGGTTCGCCGCCGGCCGAACTCCCCGCTCGGGACGGTGAGTTCCACCCGCGACCCGGCGGCGAGACGGCCGCGTGGACGCTCACGGTCGGGAGCGAACCGCCCGCGAGCACCGACGTAACCGCGGCCGTCCTCACGCATCCCGGCTCGAAGCGGACCGACGGGAGCGGTCAGGGACGGGTTCGGATCGTCGTGAGGGCGTGGTAGATGGCGGGTTCCCGACGCGCTCGGTCGCTGTCGCTCGCCGACGACGAGCGGGCCCGCGTTCCGTTCGCGCTCGTCGGCGTGTTGCTCCTCGTGACCAGTTCGGCGTACGCCGCCGGCGTCGTCGATCAGGGGCTCGTGAGCGAGGACCGTAGCGTCGAGCGCGCCGTCGAGCGCGTCGACGCGGACGCGACGGCGGCACTGAGACACGCCGCTCGCGAGGCCGCTCACGACGCCGCCGCGCGGCCGGTCACCCGGGCGACGACGATCGGTGGCGGTGCGGACCCCGCGTGGCGGGCCGCCGGCGGGACGCCGACGGACGCGGTACGTTCCGGCTCCGCCTTCGAGGACGCGTTCCGGATCCGCCTGGCGCTCGCCGGCGCGGAGGCGCTGGACGCGGTGACCGCCGATGTCGGCGACGTCTCGGCCACGGTCGGGCTCGAGCGGGTCGACGGTCCGCTCGCGCCGGACGATCTGGAGACGCTCCGCGAGACGGTCCGCGTGAGCGCCGCCGCGGACGGAACGGCAACCCGCGTGGTCTTCGAGGACGTGACGGTGACCGCGACGCGAGGCGGGCGCACCGTCGCCGAACGGACGGAGAACCGAACCGTCGTCGTCGCCGTGCCGACGCTGGCCGCCCACGAACGGACCGAACGGTTCGAGAGACGGCTGAACCGCGGTCCCGTCGAAGGCCCGGGCCTCGGCCGACAGCTGACCGCCAGCCTCTATCCGATGGCGTGGGCGCGCGGGTACGGCCAGTACGCGCGTGCGCCGATCCGGAACGTGATCGCGAACCGGCACGTCGAGCTGTCGACGAACGCCGGCATCGTCAGGACCCAGCGGGACGTGTTCGGCACGAGCGATCCGGACGCCCGCGGCGGCGTCGCCGAGGCGACGGCGAGGACCGGGTTGACGGACCTCCTCACGCCGACGGATCTGGACGAGTCGGCGTGGAGCGATCGCGTCCTCGACACGCCGACGCCGGACGCGAAGGCCGGATCGGACGGGTTCGGACCGGCGCGGAACCACTCCGACGAGACGACGTCGGTCTCGGTCGGCCACGCGGCCGACGTGGCCGCCGTGTCGCTTCACGACGACCTCGAGGCCGAGATCCGGGGGAGCTACCGCGTGGAGGCGTCGCTCGACGTCTCGGCGGACCGGATCGTCTACGGCGGGCGGCCGCGACCGCCGCGGCCGAGCGGCGGTCCGGGCAGGTGGCGGCGCGTCGGCGTGAGCGTCGACGAGACGACTCGTGTCGTCTCCGACGACGAGGTCCCGACGGGCGTCCCGTCCGGCGTCGTCGAGTCGGGCGAGAGCGTCGAGTTCGGCTCGACGAGTCGCGAGGTCCGGATCGAACGGGTCGCGACCGGGCGATGGAAGCGAGTCGTGAGACGGAAGGTCGTCGTCGAACCGGCGGTGGTGGACGAGAACGGAACCGTCCTGGAGCCGGCGAGGTACGGGATGCGTGACGTGGTGGTCGACCGGGAGACGACGCGGGCGACCGCGACCGACCGGTACCGCGTCTCGGTCGACGTAACCGGGAGGTATGAGCCGCGGGACCGCGCCCCCGACCGGCCAACCGCGACGTTCGGTTCGGGGCGCGGAGTCGCGGGGATCGACCTCGCCGGAACGCCCGACGCCGCCCGATCGGATCTCGGCGTCGACGACGCTCGCGACGTCGACGAACTGGCTCGCGACGCGGTCGACCACGGCGACGTCGAGCGGTCGACCGTCGTGTTCGGGGAGCGGTCGGATCGGGCGGTCGATCGGATCAGGTCCGACCTCGACGACCGCCGGGAGGAGGTCCGGGGGATCGAATCCGAACTGTCCATGGAGGAGATGGCGGTCGGCGAGGCGGACCCGTACGCTGGGCTCGCCGACGAGCTTCGCGACCGCCGCCGCGACCTCGTGGACGCGCCGGAAACCTACGAGGGGGCGGTCGATCGGGCCCGAATCGCCGTACGGGTCGCCTATCTCGAGGCGGTCGTCGACGAGCTGGAATCGGCGAGCGGGGACGAGGAGGTAGCCACCGACGCGTTCCTCGAACGGGTGGAGGACGCGTTCGGCGGGCCCTCGATCGGGGAGATCATCGCCAGCCGCGAGGTCGCCCGCGACACGGAGGCGTATCGAGTCGGCGAGGACGGCCCCGGCGGCGCCGTCGAGTTGACCCCGAACGCCTCCCCCGGATACCTCCCGCGGACCGCCGTCGACGGGGCGACCGTCGAGGCGGTCGACGGGACGACGACCCGGCCGCTCGCCGTTCGGAACCTCAACTACGTGACGGTTCCGTACGGCGACGTGGCCGGCGGCGTCGTCGAGCGCGTCCTCGGAGACGGCGACAGCGTGCGGATCGGCGATGCCGGACGCGTCCTCCTCGCGGCCGACCGGTCGCTCGTCGGTCGCGACGATCCCGATCTCCGTGCCGACCGTGACGAACTGGCCGAGCGAGTCGGATCCGCGAGGGCGACCGTCGACCGCGAACTGGTCGACGCGCTCGGGGAGCGGACCGCGCTGACGCGCGCCGAGCGGCGGTCGGTCGTCGAGTCGGTGGCCGCCGGGTACGGTTCCGAGGGGTCGCGGGCGGTCGCCATCGCCGACGGTGAGTACGCGGACCGCGTCGCCGCCGAGGCCGCGAGGGTCGGGTCGCTCTCGGACGGGAGGGAGGGAGCGCTCGCCGCGCGGCTCCGCGTCGCGCTCCTGGACGCGGCCGGCCGGGACGCCGTTCGAGTCCCGGCGAGATTCGTCGACGGCCCCACGAGAGCGGTTCGCGAACGGGTTCGGGGCAACCTCGAGGGCGCGGTCGAGGACGAACTGCGGCGCGGCGGCGAGGCGGCCGTCGAGCGCTGGGCGTCGGACTCGGATCGGGCCGTCGCGCGCTGGGTGAGGGAGCCGAATCGGAGCGTCGGTGCGGGGCTTCCGGTCGCTCCCGTCCCGGGGTACTGGGTGGCGACGGTCAACGCGTGGCGCGTGGAGGCGCGCGGCGAGTATCCGCGGTTCACCCTGTCCGGCGACGTTGGGACGCCGGACCGGCCCTTCGAGTACGTCCGCGAGGAGTCGACGGTGACCGTCGACGTCGGCGGCGAGCGGGTCCAACTGGGCCGAACGGAGCCGGTTCGGTTCGAGACCGAGACGATCGTCGTCGTCGCGGTTCCCGCGGGGCCGCCGGGCGTCGGCGACGTGAACGGGGTTCGGGACGAGACCTCCCCCGGCTGGTGAGCGGGGATCGAGACGGGGCGTGCCCCCGATCGGAGGCGTTTTGGGACGCGACCGCCGATCGCGGGTATGTTCCACGAGGTCGTCGACGGGCGGGGCGGATCCGCTCCGATCGACGGCGGGGCCGAAGGACGCGAAGGGGAGGACGGCGAGGAGGTCGAGGCGGCCGCGCTGCTGGCGGCCTTCGAGACGATGTTGGCCGACGCGATCGACGAGGTCGAGGCGGCCGATCGCGACGGCGTCGGCGACGGCGCACCCCTCGATCCGGCGACGGTCAAGGCGGTCGGCGACGGCGACGCCGCGAGCCTGACCGCCGAGGAGGCCGCCGCAGTCCTCGCGGTCGCCGCCGACCGCGACGCCGACGCGATGGTCGCCGAGCTCCGGGATCACCTCCTGATGGGGATGGCGACGGCGGTGCTCGACGTCGACACGATCGCGGCCTCGATCGACGCCGACCTCACCGGCCAGGAGGTCCAGCAGGTCCTCGAGGGGCGCGCGGCGATGACGCTCGACCAGCTCGCGGAGGTCATGGCGGTCGTCGAGACGCGAAAGCCATGAGGGTCGTCGTCGTCGGCTGCGGCTACGTCGGCTTGGAGCTCGCGCGGGGGCTCGCCGACCGTGGCCACGACGTGACCGGCGTTCGACGATCGGACGCGGGGATCGAGGCGATCGAGGCGATCGCCGGGGGCGTCGAGGCGGTTCGCGCGGACGCGACCGACCCGGAGTCGCTCGCCGCGCTTCCCGACGCGGACGCGGTCGTGTTCGCGGCCAGCTCGGGCGGCCGGGGCGCGGAGGCGGCCCGCGAGGTCTACGTCGACGGGCTCCGGAACGTCGTCGAGGAGTACGGCGACCGAACCCGAGCGCCCGACCGACTGGTGTACACGTCGTCGACCGGCGTGTACGGCGACCACGGCGGCGCGTGGGTCGACGAGTCGACGCCGATCGAGCCGACCACCGAGAAGACGCGAGTGCTCGCCGAGGCCGAACGCGTCGCGCTCGAGGACGCGGGCGCGGCCGGGATCGAGGGCACGGTCGCGCGGTTCGCGGGACTGTACGGACCCGATCGCTACCGACTCGATCGGTACCTCGAGGGGCCGGTGACCGCCGGCTACCTCAACATGGTCCACCGCGACGACGCCGCGGGCGCGATACGGTTCCTCCTCGAGGGCGACGCCGCCCGCGGCGAGCCCGTGGTCGTCGTCGACGACGAGCCGGTCGAGAAGCACGCGTTCGCCGACTGGCTCGCCGACGAGTGCGGGGTCCCCCGGCCCGAGAAGCGCTCGAAGGAGGCGCGGATCGCCGCGGGCGACCTCTCCGCGGCGGCGGAACGTCGGATCCGAACGAGCAAGCGCTGTTCGAACGACCGGCTTCGAGAGCTCGGTTACGAGTTCGTGTACCCGACGTTTCGGGAGGGCTACCGCGACGCGGTCGACGAGTTCCGACGCGCGCGGGAGTGAGGCGATGGGCGGTCGCGCGGCGGCCTCCGTGACCGTCGACGGCCGGGATCCGGTCGGATCCGCGAGGTCGGAACCGCCACGAACCTTCTTGTGGGACCGGTGACTCGGGGGGACGTATGTGGGCCCCAGCAACGGTCAGCGGGTGGCTCTCGGAGGCGGAGGCGTTCATCCGAGAGAACCCCGAACTGGCCGCCACCGCGGTCCTCGGGGCGGTCGTCGTACTTCTCAGCGCGTACGTGTTCGTTCGGGCGCGCCGGCCGGCCGGCGAGGAGTTCCGGCGGCTGCTGGCGGAGCAGTCGGAGATCGCGGTGCTGATGCACCCCAACCCGGATCCGGACGCGATGGCGGCCGCGATCGGCGTCTCGTCGCTGGCGGACCAGCTCGACGTCGAGGCGACGATCCAGTATCCGGGACAGATCCGTCACCAGGAGAACCGCGCGTTCCGGACGGTGTTGGACCTCGAACTCGACCGGATCGACCACGTCAGCGACCTCGCGGCGGAGACGGTCGTCCTCGTCGACCACAACGAGGCGCGCGGGTTCGCCGGGGCCGACGGGGTGTTGCCGACCGCCGTCGTCGACCACCATCCGGGTGACGGCCGGGGCGACGAGTTCACCGACGTCCGGACCGACTACGGGGCGACCGCCTCCGTCGTCGCCGAGTACTTCGACGACGTCGGCGCGGTGCCGGTGCCGCCGGACAAACACGCGAGCGAGACCGACGCGGACCTCGTGTTGTCGACGCGGGCGGCGACGGGACTCCTCTACGGGATCCTGACGGACACCAAACACCTCACCGTGGGCGCGAGCGAGCCGGACTTCGCGTCCGCGGCGTACGTCTACCCCGGCGTCGACCAGGACCGGCTGGACCGGATCGCCAACCCGGCCGTCGACGCGGAGGTCCTGGAGGTGAAGGCCCGCGCGATCGCGGGACGACAGGTCGAGGGGTCGTTCGCGGTCGCCGACGTCGGCGGCGTGAACAACGTCGACGCGATCCCGCAGGCGGCCGACGAGCTGATCCAGCTCGAGGGCGTCAGCGCGGTCGTCGTCATCGGCGAGCGGGACGGGACGGTCCACCTCTCGGGGCGCTCGCGCGACGACCGGGTCCACATGGGCAACGCCATCGACTCGGTGCTCTCGGAGGTCACGAACGGGAACGGCGGCGGCCACTCGCGAATGGGCGGCGGCACGATCACGCCGGAGGTGGATCCCACGGGGGAGTCCGAGCCGGAGACGGTCGACCGCGACGGACTGACGGACGCCCTGTTCAGGGCGATGGCCGGCGACGTGTGACCGGTCGACCGCGACGACGGAACGGTTAAGCCACCGCGGTCGCACCGGGGCGTATGGAGATCGAGCGGGTCGACGGCAGATGGCTGACGCTCGCGGGAGTCGGCGCGGGCTACGCGGTCGCGACGGGGCTGATATTTCTCGCGGTCTTCCTCGTTCCCTACCTCGTCGTGAGCGCGCTCTAGGCCCGGGCCGAACCGGGTCGGTGCCCGATCAGTCGGTTCGCGGCACCGCGTACGCGCCGAGCGCGAGGAACCCCGCCGCGAGCGCCGCGAGCACGGCCAGGTCGCCGACCCACGCGCCCGGTTCGTGGACGATCGCTCGCGTCCCGCGGGCGAAGTAGGTGAGCGGCGAGGCGGCGACGGCCGGCAGGAACCAGCCGGGCAACAGTGCGGGCGGGACGAACGTCTCCGAGAGGAAGAGAAGCGGGAGCGCGACCGTGTTGCTCGCGGCGATCACCCCGTCCTGTGAGTCCGCGAGCGCGCCGAGGACCGCGCCGAGCCCGCAGAAGAGCGCGACCGCGACGGCGACGAAGAGGGGCAGGGCGGCGAGCGCCGGGGAGACGACGAGCGTCGCGTCGGTCACGGCGAGCACGAGCCCCAGTATCAGGAGGCTCGCGGCACCGATGATCGCGACGTTGACGAGCGTGTGCGCGAGCAGCCACTCGGCGCGGGAGAGCGGCGTGGTCGCGAGTTTCTCGAAGCGGCCGCCGTCGCGGTGGCGGGCGATCTCCGAGCCGACCCGCGACAGCGGCGTGAAGAGCACGACCACCGCGAGGTAGCCGGGGATGTAGTAGCCGGCCGGCTCGGCGAAGAGACCGCCGCCGGTCGGCTGGGTCCGGACCAGCGCACCGAAGATGACGACGAGGATCACGGGGAAGAAGAACGTGAAGAAGACGGCGGTACGCCGCCGGAGGAACGACCGCGCGGCCGCGGTCGCCTCCGTGAGCACTCGCGAGATCCGGCTCATCGGTCTCCCCCGTCCCCGGAGGGGTTGCCGGGAACGCTCCCGTCGGACCGCGGCGAGTACGTCTCGCCGGTCAACCGGAGGTACACGTCCTCTAAGGACGGCTCCGCCCACGTCAGCGACTCGAACTCGACGCCCGCGTCCCCGAGCGCGTCGACGACCGCGCCGATCCCCTCCGGGCGCACGCCGAGCACCCGGAGACCGTCCCGGGTCGATTCCACCGCCGGTCCGTCGGCCGTCGACTCGACCGTCGGTCCGTCGGCCGTCGCCTCCGCTTCGACCCCGTCGAGCGCGCTCCGGACGGCCTCGAGATCGTCGCCGGCCGGCTTCGACCCGTCCAGTGCGACCTCCAGCCGCGGCTCCCCGCCGTGTTCGGCGATCAGGTCGGCGGGCGCGCCGACGGCGACGACGGCGCCGTCGCGCAACAGCGCCACGCGGTCTGCGAGCCGCTCGACCTCGTCCATCGCGTGGCTCGTGAGGAACACCGTGGTCCCGTCGGCCGCGAGCCGCTCGATCAGCCGGTGGATCGACCGCCGGCCGGCGGGGTCGATCCCGGTCGTCGGCTCGTCCAAGAAGAGCAGGTCGGGGTCGTTGACGATGGCGGTCGCGACGCAGGTCCGGCGCTTCTGGCCGCCCGAGAGCGTCTCGTACCAGGCGTCGGCGTCGGCGGCCATCCCCACGTCGGTCAGGACGGCCTCGGGGTCGCGGGCGTCCTCGTAGAGCCCGCCGTAGTAGCCGACGAGCTCGCGGGCGGTGAGCCGCTCCGGCGGGTCGAACGACTGCGGGAGGAGGCCGATCCGCTGGGGATCGACCGAGTCGGGTGCCGAGCCGAAGACGCGGATCGTCCCCTCGGCGTCCGTCGTCCCGGTGAGCGCGCGCACGAGCGTCGTCTTGCCCGCGCCGTTGGGGCCGATCAGCCCGAACACCTCGCCCGGCTCGACGGCCACGTCGACGCCGTCGAGCGCGACGACGTCGCCGTACGACCGGCGGATCCCCTCGCCGACGACGACGGAGGCGGCCTCCCCCGCCGCGTCGTCCGCGGACGCCGAGGCCGATGCGGCTGCCGTCTCGTTCATACGCTCGGATCCGAGGGCCGCGCGCGTAAGGGTTGCTTTTCCGGCGTCGGGTGGGAGGCGGACCGGCGCACGGGTGACGTTCCGTCCGCCCTCCGTCGTCCTCGGTCGCCGTCCGCGCTCGACGCCCTCGACCGACGCCTGCCGAACATGATCGATCAGTATAGTTCTGATTTCTTATGAATATATACTCGATACCATGGTATCTCTTACATGGCTCTTTTCCGCATTTCAGGCCGTCTATCCACATGAGTAGTGCTACCATGTATCAAAACATATTCGAAATATGAAAGGTTTATCCGCACGCGGAACCAAGGGGGAGACATGTCACAGACTGACCGACCATCGACTCGACACTCCGGCCTCCTGATCGACCCGCCGTCGGTCGCCAGCTCGCTCGGCGCGATCCTCGCGCTCCTCCTGCTCGTGACCGGCGCGCTCGCGGCCGTGGAGTACCCCGCGATCATGCTCGGCCTCCTCGCCGGCGCGATCGTCGTCCTCGCGGCCGTCCGCTTCGTCACGGACTTCTCCGCGCCCGCGAGCGCCTCGCGACCGTTCGGCCGGATCATCCGGTTCGGCCCGCGCCGCCGCTACCGCCTGTAGACCGTTTCCGACCGCGCTTTCACGTTTTTCCGTCCGTTCCGCTCGCCGCGGAGCCGACGGTATCCATCCAGCCCCTCGAGCGTCCGGCTTCCGTGACGCCGGACGGTCCCGATCGTGACGCCGATCAGCCTCAGCGGTGACGCCGATCAGCCCCAGTGCCAGAAGGAGTGACCGTCCTCCTCGACCGGGTCGGTCCGTTCGCGGAGGTCGGCGACGTCCTCGGCGGTCGGCTCGACGTCCTCGGGCAGCGACTCCATACAGTCGAAACAGAGGAAGAACTCGGATCCGTCCGCGAGCTCCAGGGTCATCCCCTGGGTCGACTCGAACGCGAAGTTCCAGAGGTCGCCGATCCCGCCGGCGATCCTGACGGACCGCTCACAGACGTCGCACGGCTCCGAGGCCATACCCCGGTTTGGGGGCCGGGGCGTTAAGACGTATCGGCCGCCGGAGCGGGGAAGGAGTGGTCGATCGTCGCGGACGGCCGAGTCGTTCGGGCGCGCGTCGTTGTCGGCGCGGTGACCGCCGGCACGGTGACCGTCGCCGACGCGCCGGGCGACCGCAACCGCACCTCACGCCTCCCCAGCCTCGTCAGTCGCCTCCGGCGACTGACTCCCTCGCGTTTCGGAAGCGGGCCGGATGGCCCGCTTCCGAGCGCGCCGACCGCGCAGTTCGGCGCGATTCGGCACCTTCACTCGCCGCGCTCCGCCTCGATCACGTGTGCGTCCGCGGGGTCGAACCCCACGACGACCGTTCCCTCGAGGGGGTCCTCGGCCCGCACGACGAGGTCGCGGCCGTCACAGTCGAGGTGGACCCGCGTCGTCTCCCCGAGGAACTCCGCGCTCTCCACGTCGGCTCGGAGCCCGTTCTCGGCTCGTCCCACCCGGAGGTGTTGCGGGCGGACGCAGAACGTCACCCGGTCGCCGGGGGTCGGGGTCGCGGCCGCGGCGGCTTCGGGCTCGGACTCGCCGACCCCGACGCGGAGCGTCTCGCCGCCGATGTCGACGGGGACGGTTCGGTCGGGCGAATCCGTCCCGACAGCCGCGTCAGCGCCCTCGTCGCCCGGTCCCGCGACGACTCCCTCGAACACGTTGTTGTCGCCGACGAACTCGGCGACGAACCGCGAGGCGGGCCGGCGGTACACGGACCGGGGCGACGCGACCTGCTCGGGCGTGCCACCCCGCATCACCGCGACGCGGTCGGAGACGGAGAGCGCCTCCTCCTGGTCGTGGGTGACGTAGACGGTGGTGATCCCCAGCTCGCGCTGGATCTCGCGCACCTGAAGCCGGAGGCGCTCGCGTAAGCGCGCGTCGAGCGCGCTCATCGGCTCGTCCAAGAGCAGGAGGTCGGGGCCGGGCGCGAGCGCCCGCGCCATCGCGACCCGCTGTTGTTGCCCGCCGGAGAGGCTCTCCGGGTCGCGGTCGGCGGCCCCCGGAAGGTCGACGAGCTCGAGCAGGTCGCGGACGCGCTCGGCGCGGCTCGCGCCGCCCGGCGGCTCCGAGAAGCGCAGCCCGTAGCCCACGTTCTCGCCGACGGTCATGTGTGGGAACAGCGCGTAGTTCTGGAACACCACGCCCACGTTCCGCTCCTCCGGCGGGACGCCCGAGACGTCGCGGCCGCCGAACCGGATCCGTCCCTCGGTCGGCTCCTCGAACCCCGCGATCAGCCGCAGCGTCGTCGTCTTCCCGCAGCCGGAGGGGCCCACGAGCGTGAAGAACTCCCCCTCCCGGATCCGGAGGTCCACGCCCTCGACGGCGACCGTCCCGTCGTAGCGCTTGCTCACGCCCGCGAGCTCGACCGCCGGGGCGTCCGCGTCGGCGTCGCGGGGCGCGGCCGGAGGGTCACCCTCAGATCCCATCGTACTCACCCCCGAGCCGCTCTATCACGACGAAGCTCAGCCCGGTCACGACGAGGAGGACGACGCCCATCGCGGTCGCGGGTCCGAGCCGCCGGCCGATGAAGCGTTCGATCGCGACCGGCATCGTGTAGGCGTCCGCGCCGGTCGCGAGGACGACCGTCGCCGTGAACTCGCCCATCGAGATGGCGACCGCGAACGCCGCGCCCGCGACGACGCCCGGCCAGACCAGGGGGAGCTCGACGTCCCGGAGCACCCGCGCCCGCGACGCGCCGAGCGCGCGGGCGGACTCCACGAGCGACCGGTCGAGCGACTCCAGCCCGGGCGCGACCGTCCGGACGACGAACGGGTAACCCGCCACGGCGTGGGCGGCGACGATGGCGGCCGAGCCGGCCACCGCGATCCGCCAGCCGGCGACCTCTATCCCGAACACCAGCCCGCGGAGCAGCCCGAGCCCCACGAGGATCCCCGAGACGGCGAAGGGGGCCATCGCGACCGCGTCGAGGAGCTTCCGGCCGCGGTACTCGCGGGTGGTGATCACGGCGACGACGACGCCCATCGGCAGCGCGACGAGCGCCGACGCGGCCGCGAAGACGAGCGAGTTGCGGACGGCGGGCCACGGCCGCACCTGGAACGCCGCGCCCGTGCGCTGGCGCTCCGCCAGGAACCGGTAGTGCTCGAGCGTGAGCGCCCCGTCGCCCCCGGTGACGCTCGCGAGGACCATGGAGGCGATCGGCGCGAGGAAAACCAGCGCCGCGACGACCGCGTAGACGCCGAGCCCGAGGCGGGGGAGGAGCTCCCGCGGAGTCGGCGCGGAGGGGAGGAGGGGTCGCCGCGGGAGCGGTCTGACGCCGCGCGAGGTCACCGTGTGTCGCGCCTCGTACCGGAGATACGCGCCGAGCACCGACAGCGAGATGGCGAGCTCGACGACCGCGAGCGCCGCCGCCTCCGCGTAGTTCAAATCGCGCGCGAGCCGGTAGACGAACACCTCGACGGTCGCCAGCTCGAACCCGCCGAGCGCGAGCACGATGGGGAACGTCCCGAAGGTGAAGACGAACGTGAGCGCCGCGCCCATCAGGACGGCCGGATACACCTGCGGCGCGACGACGTGGAGGAACGCCCGGAGCGGGCCCGCGCCGAGGCTCCGGGCGGTCTCGACCGCGCTCGCGTCGACGGACTCCCAGGCGGCCGTCGTCACCCGCGCGACGAGCGGCGCGTTGTAGAAGGCGTGGGCGATCACGATCGCCTCGAGCGTGAACAGGAGCTCGACGGGGCCGAGCCCGACCGCGCCGAGGAGGGCGTTGAGCGTCCCGTTCCGGCCGAAGGTGGCGACGTACCCCACCGCGACCATGATCGACGGGAGCACGAACGGGACGATGGTGAGGGAGCGCAGCGTCCGCCGGCCGGGGAACTCGAAGCGCGCGAGCAGGTAGGCGGCGGGGAGACCGAGCGCGACGCTCGCCAGCGTCGAGAGAGCGGCCTGGTAGGCGGTGAACCCGACGATCCCGAGCCGCCGATCCGGCGAGAGAAGCGCCCTCCCGACCGCGAGCGGGCTCTCGCCCGCGAACAGCCGCGCCAGCTCGCCGAAGTAGAAGGGGTCCCGCAGCAGGTCGGCGAAGACGGCGAGCGTGACCGCGCCGTCGACGACGACGGACTCGACGAGGACGGTCCCCACCGGGTAGTAGAAGACGACGGCCAACACCGCGACCGTCGCGGTCGCGAGCGCGGCCAGCGCGTGTCGCTCGAGGCGGTCGCGGAGCCGAGCCGGACGGTTCCGCCGGTGGCCGGGGCCCGCGGATCCGTCTCGATCGGGCGATCCGTCGCTCACGGACCCGAGGTCAGTTGCTCGCGTACTGGCGTTCCCACGCGGTGATCCATCCGTCGAGCGACCCTTGGAGCTGGTCGTACGTGAACGTGACCGGCTCGGCGGGCTCCTGGGCCAGCTCGGCGTAGTCGTCGGGCAGCTCCGCGGTGTCGGTCGCGGGGAACGCCACGTTGCGCTGGGCTATCTCCCCCTGGACCGCGGGTTCGAGCATGAAGGACATGAACTCGCGGGCGAGGTCGGGCTCGTCGGCGTCGGCGAACACCGCCATCCCCTCGGGGGTCGCGTACGCCTGGTCGTTCAGGAAGCGGATCTGATGTTCCTCGAGGTTCGCCCCCTCCATGTCCGCGAACACCTGGTCGGTGGAGTACGACACCACCATCGGGGCCTCCCCCTCCGCGTTCCAGGCGTTGTACGCGTCCTCCCACGAGCCCAACACGCGGACGTCGTTCTCCTGGAGCTCCGCCCAGAAGTCGAGGTAGTCGTAGTCCGGGTCGCCGTCGCCGCCCTCGACGCTCCCGTCCTCGCCGTCGCCGAACCGGGCGACCGTGTGCAACATGAACGCGCGGCCCGTCGAGGAGCCGCCCGGGTTCTGCGCGATGAGATCTCCGCGGTGTTCCTCCGCGAGCAGCCCCTCGAACGTCTCGGGAGCCTCCGTCTCGGTGCCGTCGTACACGAGGCTGACGTAGCCGGTGTCGAACGGGACCGCGCGCTCGAACGGGTCGAACCGGAGTCCGTCACGGATCGCGTCGCTTCCCTCGATCTCGCCGGCGGGGGAGAAGAGGTCGCCGTCGACCTCCTCGTCGACCCGGACCAGGTCCTCCGCGGTGAGCCCGACGTAGAGGTCGGCGTCGATCGACGCGCCGGAGGCCGCGCGCTCGACGTAGTAGTTCACCTCGTTGTCGGGCGTCGCCCACTCCAACTCGGCGTCGACGCGCGACTCGAACTCCTCTTTGAGCCACTCGCCGGGACTCACGGAGGGCGCGTCGATGAACGCGCCGTAGGTCGCGACCGTCAGCGTCGGCGTCTCGTCCTCGCCGTCCTCGCTGCCGTCGTCGCCGCTTCCGTCGCCGTTGCCTCCGTCGTCCCCGTTCCCGCCGTCGCTTTCCTCCCCGTTTCCGTCGGCGCTCCCCGAGCCATCGGAGCCGCCGTCGCCCGTTCGCTCCGCGCTACAGCCGGCGAGCCCCGCCACGCCCGCCGCGCCGCCGAGCGCGAGGAACCGCCGCCGCGTGTGTCTCCGGTCGATCGCGTCCGTCTCCGTCGTCTCGTCGGTCATTACTTGGTTGTTGTACTGGGTGGTTACATAAGGGATCCGTGTCGCCGTCGGCCGCGGCGAGCGCGTCGTCGAGCACGGTCGCAACCGACCCGTTTAATCGACGCCGCGACCGTGATCCGGTATGAGCGGCTTCCCCGAGTTCGAGGTGATCCCCGCGGTCGACGTCCAGGACGGCTCCGTCGTCCAGCTGGTCGGCGGCGAGCGCGGCACGGGCAAACGCTACGGCGACCCGGTCGAGGCGGCGTCGCGCTGGATCGACGAGGGGGCCGAGACCCTCCACCTCGTCGACCTCGACGGGGCGTTCGAGGGCGAGCGCGAGAACGCCGCCGCGATCGAGGCGGTCGTCGACACCGTCGACGAGGGGGTCGGGCTCCAGCTCGGCGGGGGGATCCGGACCGCCGCGGACGCCCGCGGCCTGCTGGACGCCGGCATCGACCGCGTCATCGTGGGCACCGCCGCGGTCGAGACCCCGGAGATCGTCGCCGAGATCGACGAGACGCACCCGGGGAGCGTCGTCGTCAGTCTCGACGCGAAGGAGGGCGAGGTCGTCGTCTCCGGGTGGACGGAGGGGACCGGGCTCGACCCCGCCGAGGCCGCCGCGCGCTACGAGGAGCTCGGCGCGGGCGCGATCCTCTTCACGAACGTCGACGTGGAGGGGCGGCTGGAGGGGATCGACCGCGAGGCGGTCGAGAGCGTTGTCGAGGCGGTCGAGATCCCCGTGATCGCCTCCGGCGGCGTCGCGACCGTCGACGACGTGGTCGCGCTGAAGCGGGCCGGCGCGGCCGCCGTCGTGGTCGGCACCGCCCTCTACGAGGGTCGGTTCACGCTCCGGGAGGCGCAGGCCGCGGCCGACGAGGCCTGAGTTCGGCGGTCGGCGGAACGGCGACCCACCCGCAACCTCCTTACGAGCCCCCGCCGACGGTCCGGTATGAGCGAGCACGACCGGACCGCGGCGGTCTCCCGCGAGACGGCCGAGACGGCGATCGACCTGACCCTCGCGGTCGACGGCGACGGGGAGAGCGAGGTGGACACCGGGATCGGCTTTTACGACCACATGCTCGAATCGTTCGCGAAACACGGCCTCTTCGATCTCACCGTCCGCTGTGACGGCGACACCCACATCGACGACCACCACACCGTCGAGGACGTGGCGATCTGTCTCGGCGAGGCGTTCGACGAGGCGCTCGGCGACAAGCGTGGAATCCGGCGGTACGCCGACCGCCGAGTGCCCCTCGACGAGGCGGTCGCGAGCGTCGTCGTCGACGTGGCGGGACGGCCGTACTACGACTTCTCCGGCGAGTTCTCCCAGGAGCGGGTCGGGGAGTTCACGAGCGTCATGGCCGACCACTTCGCGCTCTCTCTGGCACAGAACGCCGGACTCACGCTCCACGCCGCGGTCGAGACGGGCGAGAACGCCCACCACGAGGTCGAGGCGCTGTTCAAGGCGCTCGCTCGCGCGCTCGACGACGCGACGCGGATCGACGGCCGCCGGAGCGACACGCCGAGCACGAAGGGAGAACTGTAGCGTCTCGTCACCCCGACCGCCTCCCGCGTTCGCGACGCGCCGGTCGCCGACGATCGGTCGCTCAAAGACGCGTTTCAGCCATCGGGGCCCTCATGCTCCCGTCGACCGAACCGACGCGTATGGGCCGACCGTCCCCGTCAGACCGCCTCCACGCACCGTCGACGACCGACGCCAGCACCCGCTGGCGGCTCGAGAGCGAGGACCTCCACGTCCGCAACCACGACCGCCGGACCGAACACGACGTTCGGATCGCGATCCGCCGCGACGACGAGGTGTGTCACCGCGCGGAGTACCACCTGCTCTCCGACCAGTCGGGGAGTTCGGTGAACCTGCTCGCGGCCGGCGAGTACGCCGTCACGGCCGCCGTCGACGACGGGGAGCCGAGGACCGCCACGGTTCGCGTCTCCGACGACCCGAACGAGACGATCGTCGTCGAGATCATCAACGGCGCGGTACGCATCTCCGAAGGCGTCAACTGAGCCGCGTTCCGGTCGCTGTCGCGGCTTCGACGCCGCCGAGTCGAACCCGCCCGATCCGTTTTAGGCGTGCGAGCCGTTCGCACGAACGAGATGAAGCTCCGCTGTGAGGGGTGTGCCGGCTGCTGTGTCGACTGGCGGCCGCTCGCGCCCGAGGCCGCCGGCTCCGACCGCGCGGGTCGCCGCCCGCCGCTCGACGACGTCTACGACCTCGCGCCGCTCACCCGCGACGAAGTGGTCGAATTCCTCGACCGCGGGCTCGGCGACGTGATGACGCCCCGCCTCTTCGAACCCGCGGAGGGCGACGACCGCGTCCGGATCGACGGGATCGACCTCGCCACGGTCGACGGCAGTCCGGCGTTCGTGATCGGGCTGCGGAAGCCGCCGAAGCCGGTCGCGCCGATCGGGACCGACGAGCCGAGATGGCTCGATTCCTGCGTCTTCCTCGACCCGCTCACCCTCCAGTGCCGGATCCACGACGACGACGCGTACCCCCGGACCTGTTCGGCGTACCCCGGTCACAACCTCGCGCTCGACGCCGAGACCGAGTGCGAGCGCGTCGAGGCGGCCGGCGGCGGCGAGCGCCTCCTCGACGACGACCCGCCGGTGGACCTCCCCGCGCCGGCGTTCGGCCCACAGGCGCTGGGCTCGACCGTCTTCGCGTACCCCGACCCGGACGACCTCGCGGGCGCGGTCGCGCGGATCCGCGACGGCGGGACGACCGCCGCCGACCGGGCCCGGTTCGTCGGGGCCGCCGCCGGCTCCCGACCGGGATCGCTCTCCGTCGACCGCGACCGCATGGCCGAGGCGCGGGATCGGGCCAGGGAGGCCGACTCCTGGGCGGGGCGGGCGATTCGCGAGTGGTCGGGGCGAGCCGGAGACGACGGCGTCGTCGCCGACCTCGACGCGGACGACCGCGAAGCGCTGGTCCGCGACCTGGAGGACGACGCCGGTGCGCCGGCGACGCCGGGGTGGGAGACGTAGGCTTCGGCGGTCGATCCGGCCTCCGCCGGCTTTTGAAGGCCTCCCATCGAACGGCGACGCATGAAGCGGAGGGATGCCGTTCGGCTCGCCGGAACGGCGGCCGCGACCGGACTCGCGGGCTGTACGACCCCGTTCGGGTCGTCTCCGGATCTGAGCCTGATCGTCGAGAACTACCGGAGCGAGCCCGTCGAGCTGCTGATCGAGATCGTGCGCTCGGACGCCACGGATCGGAGCGAGGGGCTCCTCCACCGGGAGACCGCCGAGATCCCGGCGGACGCGGTCGGGGACGACCGGTGGCGTTCGGACGGGGTCGCGCCGGCACGGCCGTGTCGGATCGAGGTCGGCGTCGGGATCGAGGAGGCGACGTACCACTACCACTACGTGCCGGACTGTACGGGCACGGAGGCGGCCTACGAGCCCCGCGTCACCCTCGTGCTCGACGCCGATCCGGGCGTCGCGTTCGGGCAGAGCACGTGTCCCGACGGGGGGATCCCGTAGCCGGGAGGGGACCGAACGGGACGGGACCGGTTCACGACCCCGGCCGCCACACCCCCTCCCGCGCGTCGAGCCACGCGACGACGACGACGTGGGGGAGCGTCAGCGCCGCGATGGCGACGAGCGAGACCGCGAGGACGTCGCCGGCCCCGGCGACGCCCGAGGGGACCGCGAGTCCCACGCCGCCGACCACCAGAAATCCGCCGAGCGTGAGCGGCGCGGCGTCGCGAGCGAACCCGAAGAGCGCGCGCCGGACGCCCCTCGCGTCGTCCGCGAGAGCCGAGACGGCGTCCGGGTCGATCAACAGCAGCCGCCCGACGTGGCGCAGCGAGTGCCAGGCGGCGAAGTAGACGCCGATCGCGAAGACCGGGGCGGCGAGCAGGAACCACGCCCACAGGACCGCCGTCTCGCCGGCGTCCCGGAACCAGCCCTGCCGCCGCGCGCCGGCCCGTACGCGGCGGTAGCCGAGCCCCAGCGACAGCAACGTCGCGCCCACCATGACCGCGCCGACCGTGAGCCGCGTCGGCGGCGCGAAGAGCGGGTCGACGGCGGCGGACGCGGCGGTCGAGTCGGCGACGAACAGTCCGACGACCCACTCGGCGACTAGCCGGTACTCCCCGGGATGACTCACCAACGGAACCGCCATCGGGAGCCCGCCGCGGACGACGAGCGTCAGCGCCCGTTCGGCCGAGGTCGGGAGGTGGTCGACGCCGGCGACCGCGAGCGCGGCCACGTCGCCCTGTCCCCAGTGGAGCCACGTGAGCCCGACGAACCCGACGAACGCGGCGACGGGCGCGAGAAAGAACGCGACGACGACCGCGCCGCCGAGGACCGCGTAGACGACCGAGACGGCCGCCACCGACCGCCGGAGCGACACGCCGCCCGCCGCTCCTTCCCCGACGGCCGCCCGCAGCGGCACGAGGTGGTCGACCGCGCCGTGGGCCATCCCGACGACAAGCGTGCCGAGCGCGAAGGCGGCGACGCCGACCTCGACCGGAAACAGGGGGGTGACGGCCCCGAGCGGGAGCAGCACCGCCAGCGCGACCGCTGGGTATCGCGCGAACCAGCGGTCGACGAGGGATCGAGCGGTGCGGCCGTCGCTTCGGGAGTCGGTTGGGGCGTCGGCCACGGAGTCGGTCGTGTCGAGACCGGTCATCGACCGGAGTCGAGATCGGCGGGATCGACGCCCGTATCGGTCGGTTCAAGCGGTTCGAGCGGGTCGAGCGGTTCGGCGGGTTCGAGCGGGTCGATCGATTCGGTCGGTTCGAGCGGGTCGATCGCTCCAAGGGTGCGATCGATCGCGTCGCCGTGGCGCTCTCGCGCGGCCGCGATCCGGCGGTCGTTCCGGTCGAGCACCCACTCGAACAGGACGAGCCCGTTCGCGGCCATCAGCCCGGCGGCGACGAAGAAGCACGCCTCCTCGATCGGGAGCCCGAGGACGGCCACGCCGGTGGTGAACTCCGGGGCGATCCGCCACGTTCCCAATCCGATCGCGACCCGGTCGGCGACCCAGAGGTACGCCGCCGGGAGGAACGTCGCCGCGAGCCACGGCCGGGGCGCGCGGGCGAGGCGGCCGCCGCCGACCGCCCACTGGAGCGCGATCACGGGCCCGACCCACGCGAGGAGCCCGCCGAGATAGAGGAACGACGCGTCGAGCGAGACGAGCCACAGGCCGACGACGAGCGCGGCGACCCCGACGAGGACGCCCGCGACCCGCGGACGACGGTCGAGGTCGCCCTCGCGATAGGTCGGATCGAAGCCGATCCGGTGGAGCGCGAACGCGACGAGAAGCGTCTGGATCGTAAAGAAGAGGTACTCCCCGAGCGGGATCGACAGCGCCCGGACGAGCACCGCGCCGTCGGCGTACGACCACGCCCCGCGGCGGATCATGTAGGCGATCCACGGCGTCGTGTACGCGTACGCGATGCCGACGAGCACCGCGATCCCCGCTGCCGCACGGCGGCGACTCC
This sequence comes from Halorubrum aethiopicum, assembly GCF_001542905.1. Classification (NCBI taxonomy): domain Archaea; kingdom Methanobacteriati; phylum Methanobacteriota; class Halobacteria; order Halobacteriales; family Haloferacaceae; genus Halorubrum; species Halorubrum aethiopicum. Next base: position 484,815 of record NZ_LOAJ01000001.1, read on the forward strand.
CCGAGTACCGCGGCGCGAGCGCCCACAGCGCCGCGAGCGCGGGGAGACTGAAGACGAGGTGGAACTGCAGATACGTCGGCGTGGGGATCACGGGACCACCCGACCGGAAACGAGCATGGAGGATCCTCCGGGGCGATCCTAATCAAGCATGGGTCCCGATTATCGAAACGACGAGACTCACTCCGATTCCGGCACTCACTCCGATTCCGACAACACGCCGTGTCCCTCCAGTACCTTCCCGAGCCGGTACATCGAGGCGACCACCGCGTCACACGCCGGCCTGACCGCCGGCTTCGGAACGAACCCGACCGAGAGCCCCGCGACCTCGAGCATCGGGAGGTCGTTCGCGCCGTCGCCGACCGCGACCGTGGACGCCATCGGAACGCCGAGATCCGCGGCCAGATCCTCCAGCGCGTCGTCCTTCGTCCCCTCGATGAGGGGGCCCTCGGCCTCGCCGGTGAGTTTCCCGTCCGCCATCGGCAGCCGGTTGGCGAGTATCGTGTCCACCTCGACGCCCTCGCGCTCGAGCGCGCGCTCGACGCCGCGCTCGAAGCCGCCGGTGAGCACCGCGACGTGGTGGCCGTCGGCCCGCAGGCGGGCGATCAGCCGCGCCGCGCCCGGCCGGATCCGGACCGCGTCGAACGCCTCGCTCGCGGCGGCCTCGTCGAGCCCGCCGAGCAGCTCCGCCCGGCTGTAGAGGCTCTCCGCGTAGCTGATCTCGTCGTTCATCGCCCGCTCCGTGATCTCGGCGACCTCGTCGGCGACGCCCGCCCGTTCGGCGAGCAGCACCGTCATCTCTGAGTCGGAGAGCGTGCCGTCGAAGTCGAACGCGACCAGGCTCATGTCCACCGTTGGTCCGGCAGGGGTCTTTAAGCGCCTGATCGGCGGCCGAAGCGGAATCCGATCGACGCCGCTCGCCTCCGGTGGGCTTTTGGCCGGCCCGGACGTTCCCGTCCACATGACCCGCGCCGAGATCGACGTCGACGACCTCCTGAAGATCGTTCTCGGACTCGCCGTCGTGTGGCTTCTCCTGGAGATCCTCGGAACGGTGCTGGACCTGACGTTCGCGCTGCTCGACGCCCTCCCGACGCTGATCGTCGTCGTCATCGTCGTCCTGATCGCCTTACGGCTCGCCGACCGCATCTGACCGGTCCGAGCCAGTGTTCAGCCTCAACGTCCCGCTCCCGCCCGCAGTGGGGCGTCTCGCCGACGATCTCCAGCCGAAACTGTCGGGGTTCGATCGGGTCCGCAACCGGCACACCCTGGTGTGTAAGCGGTTCGGCGTCGACGACGTGTCGGTGGGGATCGACGGTGACGATCCCCCGCCGCGGCCGGCGGCGCTCGAGACCCTCCGCGACCGGCTCCGACGACCCCTCGCCGGAACGCCCCCGTTCGCGGTCGAGGTGGGCGGGATCGACGCGTTCGATTCGCCCGCGGCCGGGTCCGGCCCGGTCGTCTACCTCGCCGTCGAGAGCGAGGCGCTCGTCCGGCTCCATCGACGGCTGTGTGCGGTCTTCGGCGCGGTCGACGGGATCGAGGGCGACGCGTACGTCTCGCACGTCACGCTCGCGCGGGGCGGAGGGGTGGCCGACGTGAAACGAATGGTCGACGCCGTCGGCGAGTTCGACCCGATCCGGTGGCGGGTCCACGCGCTCGACCTCTACGACCCCGAGTTCCGCGAGGTCGCCGCGACGATCGAGTTGTAGGGAGTGAGATGGAGCGGAAGGAGAGGTCGTTGAGAAATGTTATCTACTCGGCAAGTATCATTTCCGGCGCGGTGAACACCGCCAAAGCCCCAGTCGCGAGGCGGGCGCACGCTCGCTGTGCTCCTCAGTCACTCACTCCGTTCGCTCCTTCCGGTGCTTGCGTCGCCTGCGCCCGCCTCGCGACTGCCCCTTTGAATCCCACCCGACCGCGACCGTCCCGCACCTCACACCTCCCCAACCTCGCTGCTCACTTCGTTCGCAGCGTCCCTCGCGATCGGGTTCGCGCCCTTCGGGCGCTCACCGGCGCGCCACCGCGTCGTGTCCCTACTACACGATCTCGCTCACCGCTCGCGGATCCGCATCGGCACCGGGTGGTCCGGATGCATCGTCAGCGACCCCCGAAGCGAGAGGTCGGGCCCCTCGTACTCGAGTTCGTAGCGCGAACAGACGCACGCGAGGATGAGTTTCGCCTCGAGCAGCGAGAACGCCTTCCCGATACAGTGGCGCGGCCCGCCGCCGAACGGGAAGTACGCGAACCGCGGGCGTGCGCTCCGGCGCTCGGGCATCCATCGGCTCGGGTCGAACGCGTCCGGGTCGTCGTACCACCGCGGCGAGCGGTGAACCACCCACTGTGAACACATCAGCGCGGAGCCCTCGGGGATCCGGTAGCCGTCGATCTTCACGTCGAGTTTCGGCTCGCGAAACAGCGTGTAGACCGGCGGGTACAGCCGCATCGACTCCGAGAGCACCCGGTCCGTGAACGTCATCTCCCTGGCGTCCCCGGCGTCCGGCAGGCCCGACTCGGTCGCGGCCGCCGCCTCCCGTTCCACGCGGGCTCTCGCCTCGGGGTGTTTCGAGAGGAGGTAGAACGTGTACGTCAACGCGAGCGCGGTCGTGTCGTGGCCGGCCAGAAGCATCGTCACCAGCTCGTCGCGCAGGTTCTCGTCGGTCTGCTCGCCGCGGTCTCGCGCGCGGAGGAGGACCGACAGGAGGTCCATCGGCAGGTCGCCCTCCGAGTCGCCCGACGGACCCGCCACGGCGACGCCCTCGGGGCCGGCCGGGTCGACGGCGGGGTCGCGCTCGGTGCCCCGTCGGCGCTCGACGATCCCGTCGATCACCGACTCGAGGGTGGCGACGGCGTCGTCGAACTCGCGGTTCTCGCGGGTCGGCACCCAGTTCGGGATCAGGAAGCGGCGCGGGTCCGGCTCGAACCGCGCGCCGAGCGGCTCCAGGCTCTCCTGGACCGTTCGAACCTCCTCGTCGGTGACGTCCGCGCCGAACATCGCGGAGACGATGATACGGACGGTGAGCCGCGCGATCTCGAGCTGGACGTCGACGACCTCGCCGTCCTCCCACTCCGCGATCTGTGACTCCGTGTGATCGACCATCGTCCCCGCGAGCGCGCCGATCCGCCGGCTGTGAAACGAGGGATTCGCGAGGGTCCGCTGGCGTCGCCACGTGTCGCCCTCGCTCATGAGCAGTCCCTGGCCGAGCAGCCGGTCCATCGCGTCGTCGCCGAACTGGGGCTTCCGGTAGCGGTCGGCCTCGGAGACGAGTACGCGCTCGATGTCGGCGGGGTTCGTGAGCAGGTACGTCTCGCGCGGCCCGAGGTCGAAGCGCACGACGTCGCCGTAGCTGTCGGCGCAGGCGCGCATGAACGAGAAGGGGTCGTCGGCGAACTGGCGGCCGTTGCCGAAGAGGGGGTCCCCGATCGGTCCGGGCGGCGTGACGGACATACGAGATCTGGGGGCTGGGCGGGGTTAAACGTTCGGCGGGGCGCGTTTCGACGGCTCCGAGATCGGAACTCAATCGGCCGTTCGGCGAGGCGCGTCCCGCGATCAGCGGGCGGCGTCGAGCCGCTCGACGCGGTCGATCAGCTCCGCCACCGCGTCCTCCTGGTCGTCCGTCGCGTCGACGATCCGGTCCGTCGCCGAGGCCGTCCGATCGGAGCGGTCGCGGACGCTCTCGAGCGTCGCGGTGAGCTCCTCGACCGTCGCCGCCTGGTCGTCCGTCGTCCGCGCCACCTCGGCGACCCCGTCCGCCGCCTCGTCGACCGCGTCGGCGATCTCCGAAAGCGAGTCGAGGACCGTCTCGATCTCCGCGCCCGCGTCCTCGATGCGCTCGTGTGAGCGCTCGACGGCCGCCGACGTCTCCGCCGACTGCGCCTGGAGTTCGGCGAGGCTCTCCGTGATCGCCTCGGTGTGCCCGCGGGTCTCGTCGGCCAGTTTCTTCACCTCTTCTGCGACCACCGCGAAGCCGTTGCCGTCCTCGCCGGCGCGCGCGGCCTCGATGTTGGCGTTGAGCGCCAGCAGGTTGGTCTGTTCTGCGACCTCCGAGATCACCTCGATCACCTCCTCGATGTCGTCCATGCGGTCCGAGAGCGCGCCGACGCTGTCGACCAGCTCGTCGCCGATCTCCACCACGTCCTCCGTGGCCTCGCGGGCGTCGCTGCTGGCGTCGAGTCCCTCCTCCGCGGCCGCCCTGGCGTTCGAGGCCGCCGCGTCGACCTGGTCGGCAGTGGCGGCGACCTCCTCCATGCCCGCCGAGAAGGACTGCATCTCCGCGACGCCCTCCTCCAACAGCTCGGTCTGTTCGTCGACGTTCGTCGCGATCTCGTCGGCCGCCTCGCTCGCCTCCTCGACGGTGTCGTCGATCTCGCGGGCCTGCTCGTGGACGCTCTCGGAGAGGGTCTCGAGGTTCGCGGCCATCCCGTTGACCGCGTCCACGACCCGGAGCAGGTCGTCGTCGAGCCGCTCGAAGGATGCCTGCCGAGTGATTCGAGCGTCCAGATCCCCCTCGCCGATCGCCTCGGCCGTCTCCCTGATCTCGGAGACCAGCGCCGCGGTCGCCGCGCGCCCCTCGACGTTCTCCGTCCGGTCGATGACGACCTCCGTGACCCCCACGAGCTCGCCGTCGTCGCCGTACAGCGGCGTCGCCGTGAACTCGATGTGGCGCTCGTCGCCGTGGCGATCCACCATCGTGCTGGCGTCGCGGTAGCGGTTCCGGGTCGACTCACAGCGCTCGACGTCGTACGCCTCGTCCGCGTCGGCCGGCGCGTCGAGCACCTTGTCGGCGAGCGTGTCGGCGCGGCGGCCGTCCGGGTAGAACAGCTCGGAGACGTGGCCGTGACCGATCGCGTCCTCGCGGTCCACGCCGGTGAGCGCGGCGATCGACTCGTTCCACTCGGCGACGGCGCCCTCACAGTCGAGGACGAACGTCGGGACGCCAGTCGCGTTGAACACCTGCTCGAAGCCGGCGCTCGCGAGCGTACTCGCGCGGTCGACGCCGTCCTCGTCGGCGACGGCGCGTCGATCGTCCGCTCGTTTCCCGGACCCGCCCCCGTCCTCTTCCGGGAGTCCTCCGCCCGACGACCCGTCGGCGACGACGCCGCCGTCGGGGACCGACCGCGTGTCGCGCCCCCGTCCGAACGCGCGCCGGATGAGCCCTCGAAAGCCCGTCATGTTCGTCCGGACCTCTCCGAACGTCCCTTATAAGATCGATCCCCGGAGAACCAGATCTGATACTCACCGTCGTCGAACGCGGATCCCGCCCGCAGCGTTCAAGCGCGTCCGTCGGCTACGTGTCATCGATGGACGCCGACGCCGTGAGGGCCCGCGCGGACGACCTCCCGACGGAACCCGGCGTGTACCAGTTCCGGTCCGGCGAGACGACCCTGTACGTCGGCAAGGCGGTCGACCTCCGTGACCGCGTCCGGTCGTACGCCGACCCGCGGTCCGCCCGGATCCGCGGCATGGTCGAGCGGGCCGACCGGGTCGAGTTCGCCGTCACCGACACGGAGACCCAGGCCCTGCTGCTCGAGGCCAATCTGATAAAACGGCTCCGACCGCGGTACAACGTCCGGCTGAAGGACGACAAGTCCTATCCGCTGGTCGCGTTCTCCGACCACGAGGTCCCGCGGATCGAGGTGACCCGCGATCCCGAGGAGGGCGCGGTCGCGTACGGCCCGTTCACCGACGTGGGCCGCGTCGAGACGATACTCAAGGCGATCCGCGACGAGTACCGGCTCCGCGGCTGTTCGGACCACAAGTACGCGAACCGCGACCGCCCCTGTCTCGACTACGAGATGGGGATCTGCTCGGCCCCCTGTACCGGCGAGATCGATCCCGAGAGCTACGCCGAGGACGTCGCCGCCGCCCGGCGCTTCTTCGAGGGGGAGACCGGCGCGCTCGCCGACCCGCTCCGCCGCCGAATGGAGGCGGCCGCCGAGAGCGCCGAGTTCGAGCGCGCCGCGAACCTGCGCGACCGGTTGGAGGCCGTCGAGGCGTTCCACGGCGAGGGTGGCGAGGCGGTGAGCGACCGCTCGGACGACCGCACCGTCGACGTGCTCGCCGCCGCGATCGAGGGCGATACCGCCCGCGTCGCGCGCCTCCACAGCGAGCGCGGTCAGCTCGTCGACCGGAGCCGCCACCGGCTCGACACGCCGACGGTGGCGGCGGCGGTCGGCGGCGACGCGGAGGGTGGAGGGATCGACGGCGACGTCGACAGCGACGGCGACGGAGCCGTCACCGCCGACGCGCACACGCCGGCGGCGGTGCTCTCAGCGTTTCTCACCCAGTACTACGCCGAGCGCGAGTTCCCGGACGCGGTCCTCCTGGCGGAGCGGCCGACCGACCCCGACGTGACCGAGTGGCTCGAACGCGAGGGCGTCTCGGTCCGGGTCCCCGGTGCCGGCCGGGAGGCGAAGCTCGTCGAACTCGCGTTGAAGAACGCCCGGAAACGCGGCGGCCGCGACGACCCGGTCGGCGCGCTCGCCGACCGGCTCGGGATCGACCGCCCGGCGCGGATCGAGGGGTTCGACGTGAGCCACGCGTCCGGGACCGCCGTCGTCGGCTCGAACGTCTGTTTCGTCGACGGGAGCGCGCGGACGGGCGAGTACCGCCGAAAGAAGCTCACCGACCGCAACGACGACTACGCCAACATGCGGGAGCTGGTCCGCTGGCGCGCGACCCGAGCGATCGAGGACCGCGACGGCCGTCCGGACCCCGACCTGCTGCTGATCGACGGCGGCGAGGGGCAGCTCGGCGCGGCTCGCGACGCGCTCGCCGAGGTCGGCTGGGACGTGCCGGCGATCGCCTTAGCGAAGGCCGAGGAGCTGGTGGTGACGCCGGACGGCCCGTTGCGGTGGCCCGACGACGCCCCGGAGCTCCACCTCCTCCAGCGCGTCCGCGACGAGGCGCACCGCTTCGCCGTCCAGTACCACCAGACCGTCCGCGACGAGGTGAAGACGGTGCTCGACGACGTCCCCGGCGTCGGTCCGGAGACGCGAAAGGGGCTGCTCCGGCGGTTCGGATCCGTCGAGAACGTCCGCGAGGCCTCCCTCGAGGACCTCACCGACGTCGACGGCGTCGGCGACACGACCGCCCGGCGGCTCCGCGAGCGACTGTAGCGAACCGGTCGCTCGGCGGTTCCGATGGCGGGCAGGCGGCGCCTCTCCTCCCCCGGAACGACCGCCGCGCACCCGTCCCCCGTTCCGGGCCTCGTTCAGACCACGGAGGTGGTGGCCGCGGCTTCGGGGATAACCTCTCGTGTCGCGGGTCAGTCCGTACTCTCGTCCGCGACGAGTTCGTCGTAGCGCGCGCCGGTCTGTTTCAGCGTCTCCGTCGAGTAGAGGCGTTCGTGCTCGAACGGGAGGTACTCCGCCGCGAGCTCGTCGATCTTCGCGTCGACCGCCTCGGCCTCGCGGCCGTGGATCATCGTGAACAGGTCGTACTCCCACCCCTGCTCGGGTCGGCGAGGTCGGTGGTAACAGAGCGTGACGTACGGGAGGCTTCCGACGGCCTCGCCGCGGGCGTCGAGTTCGTCCTCGGGAACGTCCCAGACGACCATACAGTTGTTCGTGAATCCGGTGACGACGTGGTTGACGACGCAGCCGATCCGCTTGATACAGCCGTCGGCGAGCAGGCGCTCGACCGCCGCGAGCACGTCGTCGAGGTCGGCGCCGATCTCGCTCGCCACGTCGGCGTAGGGAGTCGCCGACAGCGGGAAGCCGTCCTGGATCGCGACGAGGAGGTCGGCCTCGAGTCGGGTGAGATCGCCGCGAGCGTCCTCGGAGATACGAGTCGCCGACACGTCCGTCCGTTCCAGCGACTCTCTGGCGAACCGGTCGCCGTTCACCACGGGGAACTCCAGATCGATGTAGTAGTCCGTGAGCATCGGGAGGTTCAACACCGCACAGCCGGTGCGCTCCTCGATCTCCGCGAGGATCGCGTCGCGCTTCTCGCGGGAGCCGGCGGTGACGACGAACCACTGGTTCCACTCGTGGTCCCGGCGGTAGTTGTGGTTCACCTGCCGGTAGCCGTTTATCACCTCGGCTATCTCGTCGAACCGCTCTTCGGGGGCCCGGACCGCCGCCAGCGTCGAGGAGCCGATGACGGGCGGGTTGAGCACCGCGCCGAACCGCCGGAACACGCCGCGCTCGTGGAGGTCGCGGACGCGCTCGAGGACCTCGTCGCCGTCGACGTCGACGCCCGTCTCGGCCGCGATCTCCTCCGCAACGCGCTCGAACGGGCGCGCCTCGACGGGGAAGCCGCTCTGGTAGTCGTCGATGAGGACGGCGTCGACCGCGTCGAGGTCGGCCCGCCAGCCGGCGTCCAGACTCATTGGCGGTTACCAGGGGCCGCGCGTATCTACGGGTTTCGGAGCGCGGCCGTCGCTTCGATCGTGGGAACCGGAGCGCGTCAGTCGTCGGCGGGGGTCTCGGCGGAGGCCGGCGCGAACGCCCGCGCGCTCTCCTCGAGCTGTGCCGTCGAGCAGCCGCCGACGGTGGCGGCCTGCTCGAGCGTCAGCGTGCGGGAGCGATACAGCGTGAGTGCGGTCGCCACGGATTTGGACGTCATCGGGTACGATCGCCTACTGTCTGGACGCACATATAGTTCTAACGCATTTTTCGCCCTGGTGTAGTATCTCTAAACACATATTCTGTCGAAATACCACATAAATACTCTCAAAAGAGCCCATTCGATCCGTTCTGGTATGTGATCGGGTGTCATGGAGTCGCCGAGACCCGCTCCGGCGAGCGTCGGGTCGGCTCGGGCGCGCCGGGAGTCGGGAGCCGCTTCCCCGCTCGCATCGGGCTCCCGCTCCGCCCGCCGTTCCCGTCGCGTGGGAGTCGAGCGGGAGGCTTTTCGTTCGAGAACCCGAACGGCGCGTATGGCTCAGGCGACCCAGGAGTTCGGCGAGTGGCCCCTCAAACGGCTGATGACCGAGGTCTGCGGCTCCGGGCACAAGTCGGCGGACGACCTGACGCGTGCGCAGGCGACGGAGGCGTTCGAGCGCATCCTCGCGGGCGAGCCCGACCCGACGACGCTCGGGGCGTTCTGGCTCGCGAACCGCTGGAAGCGGAACACCCCGGAGGAGCTCGGCGCGTACGTCGACGTCATGTGCGAGCGCGTCGAGTACGCGGAGCCCGACTGTGACCCGGTCGACTGCGGCGCGAACTACGACGGAAAGGGCCGGACCGCGATCTTAGGCGTCGCGGCCGGGGCGGTCGCGGCCGCGGCGGGCACGCCCGTCGTCGTCCACTCCGGCGACCGCGTCCCCACCCAGAAGCAGGACGCGTACAAACACGTCCTCGACGAGCTGGGCGTCCACACCGAGTTGACGCCCTCGGATTCGGCCGACATGGTCGACGAGACCGGATTCGGCTTCTACTACCAGCCCGCGTTCAACCCCGCGATCGACGAGCTGTTCGAGCGCCGCGACATGATGGGCGTCCGGACGTTCGTCAACACTATCGAGACGCTCGCGAACCCCGCCGGCGCGTCGGTCCACCTCGGCTCCTTCTACCACCTCGCGTTCGCGAAGAAGGTGGTCGACACGTTCGTCGCGAGCGAGTTCCACGACCTCGACCGCGTCCTGATGTTCCAGGGAATGGAGGGGTACGACGACGTGCGGCCGGGGTACACCAAGGTCGCCGAGTGGGACGCGGAGGGCGACGACGCCGGCAGCGACGGCGCGTCCTTCGACGACTTCGAGATCGAGACCGCCGAGTACGGGATGGACCTCGAAGAGGCGGACCTCGCCGTCGACGACGTCGCCGCCGAGTCGGCCGCCGTCACCGAGGAAGTCCTGGCGGGCGAGCGCGACGGGGCGTTCGCCGACGCGGTCGCGGTCAACGCGGCGCTGCGGATCTACGCCCGCGAGGACGCGGACTCGATCGAGGAGGGCCTCGAGGCGGCGCGCGCGGCCATCGACGATGGCTCCGCGTACGAGGTCCTCGAGGCGCTCCGCGACTTCTGAGCGCGCGTCCGGGGCCGTCTTCGACCACTCGCGCGACCGCGCCGACCGATCCGGGTCGAATTTGGGACGGAATTCGGAAAGCCGTCTTGAGTCTCCGGACCCAAGGGAACGTGTACCGAACATGACCCACGATACCTCGCCACACCATGCCGACGTGTGAGCACTGTCAGGCGCACGTCTCCGAACGGTTCGTCCGGGTGTTCGCGGACGCTCGCGGCCGGATACACGCGTGTCCGAACTGCTCGGCGAACGCCGGGATCGCGGAGGTCGCGAAGGAACGGGCCCACGACGCCTGACCGTCGGAGAGGCGTACCCGTCCGCCGAGAGGCGTATCCGTCGCCGGATCGACCGCCGACCGACCCGCGAACCGTCCGCCGACCCGTTACCGCTCCGGTGCGGGCGGCATCGACCGCTTGTGCGCGCTTCGCTCGTACAGCTCGACGACCCGATCGACGGCCTCCTCGGGGAGATCCAGTTCTCGAACCGTCGCCGCCCGCGAGAGCCCGCCGTCGACGTGGACCGCGAGGATCGCGTCGACCGCGTCGTAGTCGAGGCCCATCTCCTCGGCGTCGGTCTGTCCCTCCCACATCCCGGCGGTCGGCTCCTGCATCACGAGGTCGCGGGGGACGCCGACGTGGGCGGCGAGCTGGCGCACCTGCTGTTTGTAGAGGTTGCCGATCGGGTTACAGTCGACGGCCTGGTCGCCGTACTTCGTGAAGTAGCCCGTCATCGCCTCCGCGCGGTTGCCCGTCCCGAGCACCACCCGGTCCTCCGCGTTGGCGACGAGGTAGTTCAGGACCGCGCGGGTCCGGACGTACACGTTTCCCGCCGCCGTCCGGTCCTCGGCGGCCTCGGGGAACGCCGCGAAGAAGGACTCCGCGATGGGCTGGATCTCCACCACGTCGTACTCGATGCCGAGGTCGTGAGCCACCCGCTCGGCGTCGCTCATCACGTCCGGGTCGTTCACCTCGGAGGGCATCGTGATCCCGTGGAGCCCGTCCTCGCCGAGCGCCTCGACCGCGAGGTGGGCGGTAAGCGTGGAGTCGATGCCGCCCGAGAGCCCGAGAACGGCCCCCTCAGCGCCCGCGTCGTCGACGAGGTCGGCGATGAACGAGACGATCCGCTCGCGCGCCTCCTCCAGTTCCGCCTCCGAGAGCCGCAGGTCGATCGGGGGATCCTCCGACAGCAACACTGACTGCTCCGGCGTCTGGCTCATGGAGGAAGGGTGGGGCCGAGACGACTAATAGCTCCCCGTTCCCGCATCGAACTGGACGTTCGTCGACTTTATATCTATCAGTGTGGCAGATTGATGACCGACACCCGATCGAAGCGATCGTATCGCGGTCGGCGCGCGCCTCCGAGCGCCCGACGGGCGCGAGGAGCCCGCGCGAGGTCGCCGGCGCGACGCGCCGGCTGCCGGAGAATCTCCGATTCTCGCTGGAGGCGGCGGCCCGGAGCGGCGTGCCCGCGACGGTCCGCCCGCCGAGGCTGGGGAGGCGTGAGGTGCGGTCGTAGAGCCGTCCGCGGTCGGGACCTCGGCGGCCGTCACCGCGTCGGCAACGACGCCCGACCCGCTCGCCCGACCCACGACGACGATCCGCTACTCCAACATCCCGTCGTGTTCGGCCAACAGCAACCCCTCCAGCGTCGCGTCGTTCGTCGGCGTCTCGCGCGCGATCGCGAGCGCCTCGTCGATCGGCACGGTCCGCGGGACGAGGAATTCATTGCTGTCGTGGTCGACGTCGACCGGCTCCAGTCCCTCCGCGAACACGTACCCCCGCCGGTGTCGCAACACGCCGGTCGAACACCACACCTCCTGGAGCAGCGTCGTCGACGAGGGGGAAAAGCCCGTCTCCTCGGCGAGCTCGCGGGCCCCCGCGGCGGTGTAGGACTCGCCGGGCTCGACGATCCCGGCCGGCAGCTCCAGCTGGGTGTTCCGCACCGTCGGGCGGTACTGCTCGACGAACAGGACCGCGTCGTCGGCGACCGCGACCACGACCGTCGCGGGCGGGAGCTCCGCCCAGTAGTAGTTCTTCTCCGTCCCGTCGGGCTGTTCGACCCGGTCGTATCCCCCGACGAACCAGCCGGGGTCGTACTCGACGGCGACCTCCCGGACCGGCCACTCCGGCTCGCCCGGCAGCGAGTGGAGCCGCCCGTCGGAAAAGGCCGCCAGGTCGCGGAGGTCGCTCGCGGGGCGCTCGTCGTCCGCGGGAGCGTCGTCGCTCATGTCGGAGACTGCGTCACCTCGACGTAATACGTTTCGCCGTCGCGCTCGACGCGAACGCCGCCGTCGGTGCTCGCCGCCGGCGCGCGCCGAACGAGCGCGTCCACCTCGTCGAACGGGGTGTGGGTGAACCACTCCTTCATGCCGTACGGGCCCGTCAGGTACGGCTCCGAGCGGCCGTCGTCGCTCGCGATCGCACCGGTCAAGAACGGGTAGCGCCGCTCGGAGAGGCCGGTGGCGTTCGCGGTCGGCTCGTCGGTCTCGATCGGCTCGGCGGTGAGGTAGTAGGGGTCGCCGCTCCCGAGGTAGCTCGGCAGCGCGCCCAGCGCCAGCAGCGCGAGCGCGACCACCGCGAGCGCGACGAGGAGGTTCCGCGTGACCGGGCGCATACGCGAGCTAGGAGGCGGCGTCGAATACGGGTTTCGGCCGCGGACGGGCGTGGTCGAACCCGCCACCGGCCGACGCGCTTTAGCGCTCGGCGACCCTCCCCCAGACATGGAGTTCCGGTTCGAGCTGGCCCTCTGTGCGGCCCTCGAGTCGTCCGACCGCGTGGTCGCCCGACAGCTCGGCGCGGGCGTGACGCGACCGGGCGCGCGGATCGTCGACGTCTGCGTGCTGACGCCGGGGCCGGGTTTCGACGCGCGGACCGGCCTGACGCCCGACCGGATCCCGGACGCGGCGATCGAGGCGCGCGTCGGCCCCGGCGAGGCGGTCCCGATCGCCGACGCGTTCGACCTCCCGCCGGAGCGGGCGAACGCGGTCGCCGACGCCGCCGTCGAGGCCGGCTACCTCGAGCGCGAGCGCCGCGGCGGGCGGCCGGTCGTGCGCGCGACCGCCCGCTACCCCGACGACTGGGTCGGGTCGCTGACCGCGATCGAGAACAAGCCCGACCTCGGGACGCCCGGCGACCTGGCGGCCCAGCTCCGGTACGACGCCGCGCTCGGGCTCTTCGATCGGGTCGTGCTCGCGACCGCCTCCTACGTCACCCGCGCGCACCTCAACCGGATCCCCGACCCGGTCGGCGTCTGGCGGTTCGACCCGGAGACGGGCGAGCGCGAGGTGGTCCGGGAACCGATCCCACTCGACCCCGACGCGCCGGGCGTCGAGATCCGCGAGGAGCGGTCGCTCCGGACCGACGTCGCGCTCGTCTCTCCGGGGGCGAAGGCGCGGAAGCGCCGCCGGATCGCGGAGCGCGCCTACGGGAAGGGATGGCGACCGGAGCCGCCGGCGTGCGCACACGCGACGGCCACCGACGACGGTCGACCCTACTGCGAGCGGTTCGACCGCGTCGTCGATCCGGGTCGCGAGTGCGGCCCCGGCTGTCCCGAACGCGACCCCGCCGACCCGCCGCCGCTCGGCCGCGACCGCCTCCGCGACGAGCGGACGGCGTGGGTCGCGGACCCCGACGGCGACGGCCCGCGCAGGCAGTCGGGGCTCTCCCGATTTCGGTGAGGCAGCTCGGTTGAAACACCCAGCAGGCGATACGTTCTATCCTGGAGCGGTCAGGACGGGCAAAGGAGTGAGCGATCGCCCGAGCGGTGGCGCGCCGGTGAGTGCCCGAAGGGCACGAACCCGACCGCGAGGGACGCGGTGAGCGCTCGGAGAGCGCGAACCGCGAGGCTGGGGAGGCGTGAGGTGCGGTTGCGGGGCTGTGCGGGGTGGGACTCAAAGGGGCAGCCGCGAGGGCGAAGGCGGCCGACGTAAGAACCGCAGGGAGCGAGTGAAACGAGCGACTGAGGAGCGTGGTTCGAGACGCCGGAGGCGTCTCGTCATCACGAAAGGCGCGAAGCGCCTTTCGAACGACAACGAGGCCCCCGAGTCCTCGCGGCTGGGGCTTTGAACTGGGTCTCGACAGTCGTGTCCACCGCGCCAGCAACGATCCTCTTCTATCCATCAGATTCTCTCACGAAACCCCCGTACCACTAGCAACCTTCAGCGATCGACGGTTCCGAACGAACCCGGATCCAAGAAGGGGCGTCTCGACGACAACCGCGTCCGTCGAGACTCGACTCGATCGCCCGTCTCCAGTCGTGAGAACGCTTATACGGCAACGGAGGGATTCACGGGTATGAACGGAATCGAAGACGTCTTCGTCGCCCGGCTGATGACGACCGACCTCCACACCGTGACCCCTGACACGCTCGTCGAGGACGCCGCGGCCGTCCTGCTCGACAACGACATCAGCTCCGCGCTCGTCGTCGAGGACGGCCGGCTGGTCGGGATCCTCACCACCACCGACTTCGTCGAGATCGTCGCGAAGAGCCAGCCCAAAGCCGAGACGACGGTCGAACGCTACATGACCTCGGACCCGATCACGGCGGACGCACAGGACGCCGTCTCCGCGGTCGCCGCCACCATGATCGACCACGGGTTCCACCACGTCCCGGTCGTCGACGACGAGGGGACGCCCATCGGGATCATCACCACCTCCGACTTCGCGGCGTACGTCTCCAGCTCCTCGCCGCTCGCGTCGTAGGCGACGCGGTCCGGTCACTCGTTCGGCCCCTCGCGCCCGCGTCCGCGAAATCGTCAAGATACACCCCTTCCTCGGGGGTATTACCGGTGGCGTCCCAACGGGAACCGTGAGCGACCACCTACACCTCAACCTCTTCACGATGGCCTCCGTCGAGCACGTCTCGCCGGGGTCGTGGACGTATCCCGGCGACCGCTCGCCCGAGTACACCGACACGGAGTACTGGACCGAGGTCGCCCGCACCGCCGAGCGCGGCGGCTTCGACGCGGTGTTCTTCGCCGACGTCCGCGGGATCTACGACGTGTACGGCGGCGACCGCGAGACCGCGGTCGAGCGCGCGGTCCAGACGCCGGCGAGCGACCCGCAGCTCGTCGTCCCCGCGATGGCCGCCGTCACCGACGAGCTGGGCTTCGCCGTCACGCGCTCGACGACCTACACCCATCCCTACCAGCTCGCCCGCGAGTTCTCGACGCTCGACCACCTCACCGACGGCCGGATCGCGATCAACGTCGTCACCTCCTATCTGGAGTCGGCCGCCGAGAACCTCGGGCTCGAGGAACGGATGGAGAAGGGCGAGCGGTACGACCGCGCCGACGAGTTCCTCGACGTCTGTTACGCGCTGTGGGAGGAGTCGTGGGCCGACGACGCCGTCGAGCGCGACCGCGACGCCGGGCGGTACACGGACCCCGAGAAGGTCCACACGATCGACCACGAGGGCGAGCACTTCTCCGTGCCCGGCCCGCACGGCTGTGAGCCCTCGCCGCAGCGGACGCCGGTCGTCTACCAGGCCGGCTCGTCGGACCGCGGCCGGGAGTTCGCGGCCGCCAACGCGGAGGCGGTGTTCGCGAGCCAGCCGACCGAGGAGGGCGTCCGCGAGTACATGGAGGACGTGAAGGCGCGCGCGGCCGAACACGGGCGCGACCCCGAGAGCCTCCAGTTCTTCATCGGCGTCGTCCCGATCGTCGGCGAGACCGAGGCGGCCGCCGAGCAGAAACACGAGCGGTACCGCGACCACGTCGACGTCGAGGCGACGCTCGCGCTCCTCTCGGGCTTCCTCGACATGGACCTGTCCGATCTCGATCCCGACCGGAAGGTCGAACACATCGAGACCGACGCGATCCAGGGGACGATGAACGCGTTCACCCGCTCACAGCCCGACCGCGAGTGGACGGTCCGGGAGGTCGCGGAGTTCTGCGGGCTCGGGACCACGTCGCCGACGATCGTGGGCACGGCCGAGGACGTGGCCGACGAGCTGGCGTACTGGCACGAGGAGGTCGGCGTCGACGGCTTCAACGTGAAGGAGGTGGTCCGGCCCGACTCGCTCGTCGACTTCGTCGACCTCGTCGTCCCCGAACTGCGCGAGCGCGGGCTCCTCTCTCCCGCGGATGCCGACTCGCCGGGCGACACCCTCCGCGAGCGACTCCACGGCGAGCCGGGGCCTCGACTCCGCGCGGACCACCCCGCACGCTCGTCCGAGTGAGGGGACCGTCGGCGGATCGGCGTCAGCGACCCCTATCGTCGCCCCGATCGACGTTTCGACCCGCGCCGCCGGTCGACGTGTCGGCCCGCGCCGCCGGTCGACGTGTCGGCCCGCGCCGCCGGTCGATGTTCCGACCCGCGTTGGCGTCCGGATCGCCAGGTTCCTCATGGTTATTAAGTAAACAGCTATCGTTAACACGTCGTATCTGCCGCCCCCGGCACCGTTAAGTGGTTCACGCGTCAGACACCAGATGACGCTTCGCTTGGAGGGCCGAAGCGTCAGCGGGGACCTACTGAACGACCCCGCGTGCCACCTTTTGTCGGCACGCGGGGTCGTTCGTTCCTTTCGAACCGCGAGCTACAGCCGCGTAACCGTCGTTTAGAGCCCCTCGGACTGGTAGTCGCCGTCGTACGTCCCGTCGTGGTCCGCGCGCGCGAGCACCAGCTGGGCGATCCGCGCGCCGGGTTCGACCTCGAGCGGGTGGCCGACGTCGAGCCGCCCCTCGCCGACGCCCTCGTAGCCGGCGTCCCAGACGGCCGTATCGAGCGTACACGAGTTGCGGAGCAGCGTCGACCGCGGGAGCACGAACCCGACGTGCCCCTCCGGGATCCGGACCGGCTCGCCGTACCGGACGACGTAGGTACCGCGCTCGAGTCGATACGCGCCGTCGGCGACCGCGACCTCCTCCCGGTCGCCGACGCGTTTCCCGTCTCGACCGATCCGGCCCGCTTCGGCCTGTCGGAAGACGGCCCCCGCCGTGAGGTCGACCCCGTTCGGCTGTCGCTGTTCCGGCTCGAGCGTCGCGCCCGCGGCCTCCAGGGCGGCCGCGACGAACTCCCCCGATTCGAACATGTCACTCCGGAGCCGCGGCGGGGGCAAAACCGTGTCGTCCGCGCGTCGCGAACGTCGAGAGACCCCGCCGACCGCCTCCCGTTCGGTGTGTCATCACGGCCGCGTTCGCCCAATTCTTGCTGGATCCGGCGGTTCCACACGGACGATCCGGCGGAACACTCGCGGGTTTTATATTCACGGGACGGCCATCTTCGACCGATATGGGAAAGACGATTACGGAGAAGATCCTCGACGATCACCTCGTCGAGGGCGAGCTGACTCCCGGAGAGGAGATCGGCATCGACATCGACCAAGTGCTCACACAGGACACCACGGGGACGATGGTCTGGCTCCAGTTCGAGGCGCTCGAGCTCGACGAGGTCCAGACCGAACTCGCCGCGCAGTACTGTGACCACCAGACGTACCAGTTCGACTTCAAGAACACCGACGACCACCGCTTCCTCCGCTCGGCCGCCGGCACCTACGGCGCGTACTTCTCCCGGCCCGGCAACGGCATCTGCCACCAGGTCCACAAGGAGAACTTCGCCGCGCCCGGCAAGACGCTGCTCGGCTCCGACTCGCACACCCCGACGCCCGGCGGGCTGGGCCAGCTCGCGATCGGCGCGGGCGGGCTCGACATCGCCGTCGCGATGGGCGGCGGCCCCTACTACGTCGAGATGCCCGAGGTCGTCAACGTCCACCTCGAGGGCGAACTCCCCGAGTGGGCGACCGCGAAGGACGTCGCGCTCCACCTGCTCGGCGAGCTGACCGTCAAGGGCGGCGTCGGCAAGATCTTCGAGTACACCGGCCCCGGCGCGGAGAAGCTCACCATCCCCGAGCGGACGACGATCACGAACCTCGGCACCGAACTGGGCGCCACCTCCTCGATCTTCGGCACCGACGAGAAGACGAGAGACTGGCTCGCGCGCCAGGACCGCGAGGAGGAGTTCGTCGAGCTCGAACCCGACGAGGACGCCGAGTACGCCGAGACGATCGAGGTCGACCTCGACGAGCTCGAGCCGCTCGTGGCCGCGCCGTCGATGCCCGACAACGTCGCCCCCGTGAGCGAGTACGAGGGCACCGACGTCGAGCAGGTCATCATCGGCTCCTGTACGAACGGCGCCTACGAGGACATCCTCCCGAGCGCGAAGATGCTCGAGGGCCGCGAGGTCGACAGGGGGACCGAGATGATCGTCGCGCCCGGCTCCAAGCAGGCCTCCGAGATGCTGGCCCGCGAGGGGTGGACCGCGGAGATGATGGCGGCCGGCGTCAACTTCTCCGAGGCGACGTGCGGTGCCTGTATCGGCATCGGCCACGTGCCCGCCTCCGACTCCGTCTCGCTGCGCACCTTCAACCGTAACTTCGAGGGCCGCTCCGGCATCGAGGACGACTCCGTCTTCCTCTGTTCGCCCGAGGTCGCCACCGCGGCGGCGATCACCGGCGAGATCGTCGACCCGCGCGACCTGGCCGACGAGCTCGGCGACCTCGAGGCCCCCGGCCTCGAGATGGGGACGAAGTACGGTCCCGGGATGGGGAGAGACGACTCCGACATCATCTCGCCCGACGAGGCCATCGACGACGGCCTCGTCAAGGGGCCGAACATCGGCGACGTGCCGATCAAGGACGGGATCGACGTGGACGGCGGCGAGGCCCTCCTCAAGATGGAGGATAACATCACCACCGACCACATCATCCCGGCGACGGCGGACATCCTGAAGTTCCGCTCGAACATCGAGAAGCTCTCGGAGTTCACGCTCTCGCGCGTCGACGACACGTTCGCGCAGCGCGCGCTCGACGCCGACGGCGGCGTCCTCGTCGCCGGCGAGAACTACGGACAGGGCTCCTCGCGCGAACACGCCGCCCTCTGTCCGATGTACCTCGGCATCGAGGCCGTCTTCGCGCAGAGCTTCGCGCGGATCCACAAGGCGAACCTGTTCAACTTCGGGATCGTCCCGCTCGCCATCGACGCGGAGACGTACGAGAAGATCGACCAGGGCGACGACATCGAGATCGTCGACGACGTGCCCGCGGGCGTCGACTCCGGCCAGACGGAGTTCACCGCACGCGTCAACGGCGACTGGGAGTTCACCGCCGAGCTCGACGCCTCCGAGCGCGAGCGCGACATCCTCGCGGCCGGCGGCAAGCTCTCGTGGGTCAAACAGCAGCACGACGGCGGCTCCGACGCCGCTCCCGCCGACGACTGAACGCGGAGCCGCGCTCCGGGTTCTCCGTTTCTCTCCTCTCTTTCGTCCGTTCCCCCGAGCGACCGCTCTCCGTGATCGTCGACGGGAGTACGTCTCCACGGCGCGGCCGCTCACGGTTTCGAGAACTCGAGAAATGGAACGAAAAACCGCCCGTCGCTCGGTCGCCCGCGTCAGCGGGCCGCAGCGGCGACGCGCTCGCGCTCCTCCTTCTGTGAGATGGAGTAGGAGGCGTTGGCGTCGTAGTCGGCGGCCGCGATCAGCTCGTTCGCGAGCGCCTCGGCGGCCGAGGTGCTGGATTTGTACGTCGCGTTCGCGACGCCGTCGGAGATGAACAACAGCGCCTGGTCGACGCGGCGCTGGGGCGCGACGTCGACGGCCTTCGGGACGGAGATCCCGCCGTACTTCAGGCGGACCGTCTCCTCGCGGGGCGCGGCGTTCTCGACGGCGCGCACGAGGATCTGGACCGGGTTCTCCTCGGTGCGCTCGTGAATCACGTCGAACGCGTCACGGACGATCCGGGTGGTCTGCTGTTTCTTGCCCGTGTTCTCGTCGGTCTGCATCAGCCGGTTGATCAGCCGCTCGACGAGCGAGATCTCGCTCTTCTGGAACTGCTTGGACGCGTGTCGCCCCATCGTGTGGGCGATCGGCGTCACCGTCATGTACCGCTTCGTCGAGGGGTCCTCGTAGGCGATCTCGGTGACGTCCCAGACGCCGAACAGCTCCGCGTTCTCGTTGGCGGCCTCGCTGGCGGCGGGCGCGTCCGGTTCGGGCTCGTCGGCGGCGACGTCCGCGTCGTCCGCCTCGACTTCCTCCCCGCTCATCGGACGGGTTTCTCCGCGTTGCCGCGAACCAGTTCGATCATCGACACGCCGTTGACCTTCTCGACCTTGTAGTTGACGCCGGAGAGGTCGCCCATCGCGCGACCCTTCGCGCCGCCGATGCCGGCGATCGTGACCTCGTCGTGCTCGTCGATGAAGGAGATCGCGCCGTCGCCGGGACAGAAGGCCGTGACCTGCTTCCCGTTCTTGATGAGCTGAACCCGGACGCACTTCCGGATCGCCGAGTTCGGTTGCTTCGCCTCGATCCCGACCTTCTCTAAGACGATCCCGCGGGCCTGCGGGGCGCCCTCGAGGGGGTCGGACTTCTTCTTGAGCCCGCGCTCTCGCCGAGCGTACTCGGAGTCGGACCAGCGGCGCTTCTGCCGGTCCTGTTTGAGCTTACGGGCGGCATATTTGCCGTTCGCCATCGTACGCTGTCTTCCCGACGGAGCTACTTAAGCGTCGTCTTTCCGCCCGGAGAAACGCGCGCAGAACGCTCGAGCGGTACCTCTCGGCGGATCTGCGTGCGTTTCGCCGATCGATCCGGATGAGAACGACGGGCGCTCCCGACCGCTGAACCGATAAGCCTCCCTGAGAGCCCGTCGTTGCCCCGGCGATCGACTACATCGTCGACCCCGCCTCGCTCCGTCGTTCACGCCTCGCTCCGTCTTCCCCGCCTCATCCCGCCGCTTCCGTCTCAGCCCGCCGCTCCCCTCTCATCCCGCCGTCTCCTCGCGCGCCGTCTCGACCCAGTCGGGTACCGGGACCGTCGCGCCCCGGTCGCGGTACGCGATGTCGACCTCGACGATCGCGGTCCCGTCGTCGTGTGGCCCCTCCCACGACTGTTCGACGCGCGGGACGAACCCCGACTCGAACACGTGGGCGGTCGCCGACGCCGTCTCGACGGTCGCCGGAACGTCCCGATCGCCGTCGAACGACTCGGAGACGAACCGGGCGGTCGCTCGCCCGTCGACCTCTCCTTCCCCGTCCGTCTTCGGGTCCCAGTTCCCGAGTCCCGCGTACGTCGTCTCGCCCGAGTCGTCGCTCCCTTGCGGTACCCGGATCCCCACGCGCGCCTCGGAGCGAAGCGCCGCCTCGAAGTCGTCGGCCGACCGGTCGACCGCCTGCCGGCCGTACCGCACGTTCTCGCCGGTCCGCTCGCGGATCAGCGCCTCGCCGTCCGCGACGTACCGCTCGAACACCTCCCGCACCTCGGTCCCGGTCAGTTCCTGTCTCACGTACCACCGGCCGTTCTCGAGGTCGTAGCTCGACTCGTACTCCTGTGTGGGGAGCCACGGGCTCGGATCTCCCTCGCCGTCGTAGGTCGTCTCCGCCGTCGAGAGGAGCGTCACCCCGCCCGACTCGACGGCCGACTCGACGTGGCTCTCGGCCAGCGTCGCGACGTCGAGCCCGTCGCCCTCGCGCCAGGCGGCGTCCGGGAAGGGACCGTCGGCGCTCCCGCCGAGACATCCCGCGAGGCCGACGCCGGCGACCGTGCCGACCGCCGTGAGAACCCGTCGTCTGTTCACGTGCCGTCCGTTCATACTCGCCCGTGGCGGCGAATCGGAAAAAGCCCGCCGAAGGTGACGGGCGACCGGAGCCGACGGGAGCGCTCCGCGACCACGGTCGGCTCCGATACAGGTCGGATCAGGTCAGTTGGACGTCGTCGATGTCGTGGTGACGCTTCGCCAGCGTCCGCGCGGTCTCGATGTTCCGGCCGTCCGCGCCGATCGCGACGCCGCGGTCCGGTTCGGGAACCTCCACGTACGCGACCCGGTCGTTCTGCTCCGAGACGGTCACCGCGTTGACCGCCGCCGGCGCGAGCGCGCTCGCGACGAACGCCTCCGCCGTGTCCGCGTCCTCGACGAGGTCGATCGACTTGCCGAGGTCCCGCTCGGCCGCCTCGACGGTCTCGCCGGCCTGGCCGATCGCCGCGGCCATCTCGCCGGCCGGGAGGAGAAAGACGAGCCGGTCGCCCTCCACGAGGCAGTCCTTCGGCGCCACGCCGGTCAGCTCGTCGAACCGGCCGATGTAGCGCCGCGCCTCGTCGGAGAGCTCGACGCGCATTAGTCGTCGCCCACGACGCGCGATCCCATGCGGAGGTCGACGTCGCCGGTCCCGATCGAGATCGGCTTGCCCGCGATGACGTTCTCGATGACGCCGTCGAGCTCGTCGTACTCGCCGTGAACCGCCGCGTCGAGCAGATGGTTGACCGTCACCTCGAACGCCGCGCGCGCGAGCACGGAGTCCTTCGAGCCCGAGATCCCGTGGCGGCCGATCGACTCGATCTCGCCGTTGTTCGTCATGATGTCCGCGACGAGCATGAGATGCCGGACGTTCACGTCGTCGAGCCCCTGCTCTTCGAGCGTGTTCTTCGTCTCGTCGATGATCGTCTCACGGGCCGCCTCGACCCCGAGGTTCCGGTAGATCTCGTGGATGTTGTTACACGTCGTCCGCGAGGCGTCGACACCCTCGATCTCGAGGACGTCGCCGAAGGCCGACCCCTCGGTGTAGAGGACGAACTCCTCGCCGCCCTCGAGCTGCTCTTTGCGGATGACGACGCGCTCGACCTCCTCGATCCCCTTGAAGACGATGTCGCGGAGCCGCTCGACGAGCTGGAGCAGCTCGCGGTAGCTCGGCTCGTTGGGGCCGAACTCGATCACGGTGCCCGCCTGCCGGGCGTCGACGCCGAGCGAGTCCTCGATCGTCTCCGTGATGATCTCGGCGACCTCGGTGGGGTCGGAGTGGGTCGGCCACCGCTCGAGGAGGGTGTCGTCGTTGAGGTCGATCCGGACCAGCATGTCGGCGACGTTCGTGGAGACGTCCCCGAGCGCTAAGATCCGCGTCGACTCGATGGACCAGACGACCTCGTGGGCGCGCTCGCGGTCGGTCGCGTACTCGCCCTCGAGGTGGACCGTCATCATCGGCGTGTCCGGCGTCTTCCGGGCGTCCACCAGCTCGATGAGCCGCGGGAGCCCCTGCGTGACGTCGATCTCCGCGACGCCGGCGTAGTGGAAGGTGTTCATCGTCATCTGCGTGCCGGGTTCCCCGATCGACTGCGCGGAGACGGTCCCGACGGGCTCGAGCGGGTCCACGCGGGTCTCGATGTAGCGGTTCTCGACGCCGGTGACGATGTCCGTCGCCTGCTCGATCGAGATCTCGCCGTGCTCGTCGGCCTTCGCCTCCAGCGTCTCGTACACCTTCGTCTTCAGCCGCTTCGGGAGCTCCGTCGCCTCCACGACGGCCTCCATGTCGTCGGTGACGTGCTCGTACTCAGTCATCCGACTCCACCCCCAGCTCGTCCGCCTTGTTCAGGCCCGGACCGGCGTGCTCCGAGAGGTTCGTCGGCGGCGCGCGCTCGCCGAGGAACCGCTCCTTCTCGTCGTCGGAGTCGAACTCCGACTCGAGGACGCGGTCGGCGATGCCGTCGACGTCGATGCCGTCGCCCTCGCCGGAGGAGACCTTGATCGGCGAGGTGCCGTCCTCGCCGAACTCGAACTGGACGATCCGCCCGGAGGTGTCCCGGACGGTGCCGTCGTACTGCGCCTCCAGCTCGGAGAGCGCGTTGATGAGCCGCCGCTGGAGGTAGCCGGACTTCGAGGTCCGGACCGCCGTGTCGACGAGCCCCTCGCGGCCGCCCATCGCGTGGAAGAAGAACTCCTCGGGCGTGAGCCCGCCGCGGTAGGAGTTCTCCACGAAGCCGTGCGCCTCCGCGGAGAGGTCGTCCGCCTCGTAGTGGGCGAGCGTGCGGTCCTCGTAGCCGCGGTTGATCCGCTCGCCGCGAACCGCCTGCTGGCCGACGGAGCCGGCCATCTGCGTGAGGTTGAGCATCGATCCCCGCGCGCCGGAGCGGGCCATCACGACCGCCGGGTTGTCGTCGCCGAAGTGCTGGTCGGCGATCTCGCCGGCGGAGTCGCGGGCCTTCCCGAGCGTCTGCATGATCTTCATCTCCAGCGTCTCGTCGACGCCCCGGCCGGGAAGCGACTCCAGCTCGCCGGCCCGGTACGTCTCGATCAGCTCGTTGACGCGGTCGTACGCGCTGCCGATCGCCTCGTCGACCTGCTCTTCGGCCTCCGGCGGGATCGACTCGTCGTCGATCCCGATCGAGAAGCCGAAGTGCATGATCGCCCGCATCGCGAGCGAGGCGATCTCGTTGATGAAGACGCGAGCGCGCGTCTCGCCGTACTGCTTGGTGAGGGTGTCGACGACCTCGCCGCCGAACGCCCCGACGGCGTCCTCGTCTATCGTCCCCTCGACGAGCTGACCGCCCTCGATGACGACGGCGTCGCCGGTCGAGGAGGTGAACTCGAGCGTGAGGTCGTCGGGCAGAAGCTCCGAGAAGAGCGTCCGGCCGGTCCAGAACTCCCGGCCGTCGTCGTCGACCCCGTCGGCCTCGGGCAGCTCGTCCACCCGCGTCGCCCGGAGCAGGTCGAGCGCCTGCGTCTCCGTGAACTCGGGGTTGGCGTGGGTGAGCAGGTACGTCCCGGAGATGTGGTCCTGGATCGCGCCGATGATGTTCCCGCCGAACCGGGGCGAGAGGATCTGCTCTTGGACGCGCATGAGCACGCGCGCCTCGGCGCGTGCCTCCTCGTTCTGGAGCGCGTGCATGTTCATCTCGTCGCCGTCGAAGTCGGCGTTATACGGCGGACAGACGACGGTGTTGAGCCGGAACGTCTTGTACGGCATCACGACCACCTCGTGGGCCATGATCGACATCCGGTGGAGCGACGGCTGCCGGTTGAAGATCACGATGTCCCCGTCGACGAGGTGGCGGTTCACCTCCCAGCCGGCCTCGACCTTCTCCGCCAGCTCCTCGCAGTTCTTCTCGGTCACCTTCAGCCGGCGGCCGTCGGGACGGCGCACGTAGTTCGCGCCCGGGTGCGCCTCGGGGCCGTTCCGGACGTACTGGCGCGCGTCGTCGACGTTGCGCTCGGTGACGTTGAGCGTCTGGGTCATCTCCTTGGCCACGCGGTCGGGGACGCCCACCTCGTTCAACGAGAGCGTGGGGTCCGGCGAGATGACGGTCCGCGCCGAGAAGTTGACGCGCTTGCCGGAGAGCGACCCGCGGAATCGGCCCTCCTTCCCCTTCAGCCGCTGTGAGAGGGTCTTGAGGGGGCGACCCGAGCGGTGTCGCGCCGGCGGCGTCCCGCTGATCTCGTTGTCGACGAAGGTGGTGACGTGGTACTGTAACAGCTCCCAGAGGTCCTCGATGATCAGCTGGGGGGCACCCGCCTCGCGGTTCTCCATGAACCGCTGGTTGATGCGGATGATGTCGACGAGCTTGTGGGTGAGGTCGTCCTCGGAGCGCTGGCCGTTGTCCAGCGTGATGGAGGGGCGGGTGGTGACCGGCGGCACCGGCAGCACCGTCAGGATCATCCACTCCGGTCGGGAGTGTTCGGCGTCGATGCCGAGCACCTCGAGGTCCTCGTCGGGGATGTCCTCGAACCAGTCGCGGACGTCCGAGGGCATCAGCTTGTTCATGTCCTCCTCCGTGAGGTCGATGTCGAGTGCCTTCTCGATGGCGCGGCGGTCCTCCTTGCGCGGACGGAACTCGCCCGCCATGATCTCGTTTATCCGCTCGAGGGAGATGTCCGTCTTCTCGGCCAGCTCCTGCGGGGAGGTGCCGGGGTCGTCCGCCTCCTCGTCGGGCTGCATCGCGGCCGCGATGTGCTCGGAGTAGTCGCCCGAGAGCACGTCCTGGACCTCGTAGTAGGTCGTCGGCTTCTCGTGTTTGATGTCCGCCTGCGGCTCGCCGCAGTAGGGACACGTCGACGCCTTCCGGGCCTGCCGGACGGCCGCCTTCAACACGTCGTGGGGGTCCTCGCCGAGCTCCTCGGCGCGCTCCAGCCGCTCTCCGAACTCCTCGCGTTCCGCCTCCGTGAGCGCCAGCTTCCCGCACTCGCGACACGTCGACCGCAGCAGCCGACGGATGAGTTTCGTGAAGCCGACGTGGATGACGGGGGCGGCCAGCTCGATGTGGCCGAAGTGGCCGTTACACGACCCGGAGTGGGAGCCGCAGGTCCGACACTCCAGTCCGGGGTCGATGACGCCGAGCCGCGGATCCATCAGCCCCATGTCGATCGGGTAGCCGTCGTCGTCGTACGTGTCCGCGGTGATCACCTTCGTGGCCGACATGTCCCGGTACGTCTCCGGGTCCATGAGGCCGAAGTCGATCCCGCCGAGCACCTTCGGTGTTTGCATTGACATTTAAATCGCGTCCTCCAGTTCGAGTTTCGGTCGGATGCCGAGGGCGATCATCTCGTCGAGCAGCAGCTTGAACGCGTAGCTGACCTCCAGCTCGTGGATGTCGTCCTCGTCGCCCGTGACCGGGTCGTACACGCGGCGCTGCTCTCTGTCCTCGACGGCGACGAGGCCCGTCTCCGCGGAGACGTACACCTGCTCGGCGTCCGAGGACTCGAGCAGTCGCTCGTTGAGCACCATCGACGCGCCGTGGCCGATGATCGTGTCGCGCTCCATCTCCCCGACGCGCAGGCCGCCCTCGCGGGCGCGCCCCTCCGTCGGCTGGCGCGTGAGCACCTGGACCGGCCCGCGCGAGCGGGCGTGGAGCTTGTTCGACACCATGTGGTACAGCTTGTGGTAGAAGATCGTCCCGACGAAGATCTCCGCGTCGATCTTCTCGCCGGTGACGCCGGAGTACATGACCTCCTTGCCGGAGGACTTGAACCCGTGCTCCTCCAGCCCGCTCCGGAGCTCCTCCTCGTCCTCGCCCTGGAACGGCGTGCCGTCGACGCGCGAGCCGCGCAGCGAGCCGACCTTGCCGCCGAGCATCTCCAGCACGTGGCCGACCGTCATCCGCGACGGCAGCGCGTGCGGGTTCATCACGAGGTCGGGGACGACCCCCTCCTCGGTAAAGGGCATGTCCTCCTGGGGCGCGAGGTGGCCCACGACGCCCTTCTGGCCGTGTCGGGACGCGAACTTGTCGCCGAGTTCGGGCACCCGCTGGTCGCGCACCTTCACCTTGGAGAGCTTCGAACCGTCCTCGCCCTCCATCAGCGTGACCGTGTCGACGACGCCGGACTCGCCCGAGCGCATCGTCACGCTCGTCTCGCGGCGCTTCTGGGGGGAGAGCCCGCCCATGTCGTCCGGCTCCTCGAGGAAGCGCGGCGGGCTGGTCTTGCCGAGCAGTACCGAGGACTCGTCGACCCGCGTCTCGGGGTTGACGAGGCCGTCCTCGTCGAGGTGCGTGTACGCGTCCTCGCCGCGCGCGCCGCGGACGTCCTGGTCCGGTATCTCGAAGCGGTCCTCCTGGCCGCCGGGGTACCGGCGCTCCTCGCCCTCGTAGGTCCGGAAGAAGTGTGAGCGCGTGAGCGCGCGGTCGACGGAGCCCTGGTTCATCACCAGCGCGTCCTCGATGTTGAACCCCTCGTAGCTCATCACGGCGACCACGAAGTTCTGGGCGGCCGGCCGCTCGTCGAAGCTGATCTGGTCGGACGTCTGCGTCTTCACCATCGCCAGCTGCGGGTAGTGTAGCAGGTGTTGGCGGGTGTCCGGCCGGATCCGGTAGTTGGCGGAGGGGAGCCCGAGCGACTGTTTCATCATCCCCGCGCCCATCGTGATGCGCGGAGAGGCGTTGTGCTCGGGGTACGGGATCATCCCCGCGCCGATGCCGAAGACGAGCTGCGGGTCGATCTCGAGGTGAGTGTGCTTGTCGGTCACGTCCTCCTCGTCGACCGCGACGAGGATGTCCTCCTCCTCCTCGGCGTCGATGAACTCGATGTAGCCGCGGTCGACGAGGTCCTCGAAGTCGACGTCGTCACGCTCGAGGGCGGCGATCTCCTCGTCACCCAAGAGGGGCTCGCCGTTCTCGACGACGATGAGCGGACGACGGGCCCGCCCCGCGTCCGCGTTGACGATCACTTCCCGGGTCCGCTCTTTCACCGAGACGTTCACCATCTCGCTCACGTCGCCGCGTCGGCGCGCTTCGCGGATCTGGTCGGCGAGCTCGTGCGGGTCCGGATGGGTCCCGACGAGGCTCCCGTTGACGTACACCTTCGCTTCGCGTTCTGCTTGTGCCATGTTAGTCGTCCGCCGTCTGTCGTTCGACGCCCTCGATGCCGGGGATCCCCTCGACACCCATCGACGCCAGTTCTCGTTTCAGCCCCTGTTCGTCCTCGACGGTCTGTGACAGCTCCATCGCCTGCGCGAAGTTCTTCACGAGCCCGCAGTTCGGCCCCTCCGGCGTCTCGGAGGGACAGATGCGACCCCACTGGGTCGCGTGGAGGTCCCGCGCCTCGAAGTGCGGCTGCGAGCGGGAAAGCGGCGACCGGAGGCGGCGCAGGTGAGAGAGAACGCCCATGTAGTCGGTCCGGTCGACGAGCTGGGAGACGCCGGAGCGACCACCCACCCAGTTGCCCGTCGCGATCGGGTGTTCGAGCCGCTCGGTCAGCACGTCGGAGCGGACCACCGTGTTCACCGTGAGCTGGCGGTTCCGCATGTTCGCCCGCTCGAGCTGGTATTTCACGTCGCGCGCCAGCTTGTTCAGGGCGGTCCGGAACAGGTCGCGCATCAGGTCGCCGGAGACCTTCAGGCGCTTGTTCGCGTAGTGGTCCTTGTCGTCGGCCTCCCGGCGGTCCAAGGCGAGCTCGAAGCACGCCTCGGCCATCCGGCAGAGGTAGTACGCCTTGTTGATCCGGACGTCCTCCTCGTCGACGCCCTCCTCGTGGAGGTGCGGCAGGAGGTAGCGGTCGATGACGTAGTTCGCCCGCTTGAGCTGGTAGTTCTTCCCCTGGCCCGAGGCGACCCGTTCGCCGAGGGTCTCGATGGCCCCCTCGGTGGTCTGGACCGAGGCCTCCTCCAAGTTCTCCAGCATGAACTTCACGATCTCGGGGTCGTCGCTCACGCGGTGGACGATCTCCTCGTCGGACTCGAGTCCGAGCGCGCGGACGAGCGTGACGAAGTCGATCGAGCCGGACACCGAGGGGAACGACACCTCGAGGAGCCCCTCGCGGTTTCGCTCACACAGGACGAGGGCGCGGTAGCCGCGCCGTTGGGAAAACGTCTTCGCGACCTGGATCTCGTCGCCGTACTTCGAGTCGTACTCCGCGAGGATCTTGTTCGGTGCGAGGTCCTCGCTCGTCATCAGCACGCGCTCGGAGCCGTTGACGATGAAGTAGCCGCCGGGGTCGACGGGGTCCTCGCCGATGTCGATCAGCTCCTCGTCGGAGAAGTCGGCCATGTTACACTTGTCGGAGCCGACCATGATCGGCATCCGGCCGACCTTCGTCTCCGTGCTGTCGACGACGGTCTCGGGCTCCTCGTCGCCGCCGCGCACGATGGACATCTCCATGAACACGGGCGCGGAGTAGGTGATGTTCCGGAGGCGGGCCTCCTGGGGGTACAGAAGCTCCTCGGAGCCGTCGGCCTCGCGGACTCGGGGCGTGACCATCCGCACGTCGCCGAGTTCGACGTAGACGGGCTCTTGGCCCTCCTTGTCGCCGATGTCGGTCTCGATCGTCTCCTTCTCGTCGACCACTTCCTGCATCCCGCGGCCCAGGAAGTTGTTGAACGATCGGAAGTGGTGTTCGGCGAGCCGTTCGTCGGAGAAGTACTCGCGTGACACCACGCGTCGGTCTTGCCTGTTCATGAGACGACCAGTCGGAACACGACCGCTCGGTCGGTCGTGCGTGAGTCTCGGACGATCTTCACCACGTCCCCGACCTCGGCGTCGTCGGGGGTCGCGGGGTCGGTGCGTTTGATCTTGGGTAGGTTCGTCTTCTTCACGTCGTACTCGGACAGGACCGCCTCGATCTCCTCGGGATCGTCGATCAGGACGTGGTCCGGAACGAGTTCGTGTTGGCTTACGTCTACCATGGGTGGTGGTGGTGGGGAAAAGCTATCACGAGATACTACAGCGTGTTACCGACTCCAGCCGCATAAGGTTTGTCAACTCCGCCGCGCGCGGCTCTCCGCGCGGGGCGTTCCACGTCCTCACGCTCGGGAGTGACACACAAAAACGTACCGCCCTCCCTGTGAGCGTTCACCACCGCCGCCGCCGATGGCAAGCCTTATTTGCCAGACACGGGTACGACAGGTTGCGACGCGCCCGGATGGTGTAGTGGCCCATCATACGACCCTGTCACGGTCGTGACGCGGGTTCAAATCCCGCTCCGGGCGTCCCCTCTTTCGGGGCCCGTCGCTGTCTGCCCGGATGGTGTAGTGGCCCATCATACGACCCTGTCACGGTCGTGACGCGGGTTCAAATCCCGCTCCGGGCGTCTCTCGCTGCCGCAAAACGAACGAGGAGCGGAGCGACGAGCGAGTGCTGCGACAGCGAAGCGCCGAGGGATTTGAACCAAGGAGTGGAGCGAGCGAAGCGAACGGAACGACTGGGGTTCAAATCCCGCTCCGGGCGTGTTCTATCGACGCCGACGACGACCGGAAAGCGTAGCGAGCGACAGTTCGTCGTTGGGAGCCTCGACGGGATCACCCCCGCTCGACGTGTCCGAACGCGTTCCCAGTCCGAGACGCCCCCAGTCCGAAACGTCCTGACGGAGTCCCACGCGAGCGAAGCGAGCGTGGGGCACGTCAGGACGTGAACGCGGCGGCTGTCGAACGAAGTGAGAGAGCCGCAAAGTGAACGTCCTGACGGAGATTTGAACTCCGGTCCCTGGCTCCGCAAGCCAAGAGGATAGTCCACTACCCTACCAGGACTCGATTACACGTACCGCCGAGATACTTAAGACGGTTACGGTCCGCTCTCCTCCGTGTCCGGCGGTCGCACGGATCGAGCACCGCTCCCGGCCCGACGGCGACGAGTCGACTGAACGCTTTTGTACGGAGCCGGGACCAGAGCCCGGCATGCCCGGAGAACACGCGGCCGGAGAGCGGACGGAGAACGCGGCCGGCGACGGCGCGGAAACGGCGCAAGGACAACGCTTATCCGCCGAGTCGACGACCCTACGAGGTACGCGTATGGGAGCCATAGAGGACGTCTACGAGGACCTCGAGACCGACGTCGAGTTCGAGGAGTTCGCGGCCGCCGTCGAGGACAAAGTCGAGCAGATGGGCGGGCTCGCGGACGAGGAGACCGCCGCGATGCTCATCGCGCACGAGCTCCGCGACGAGGAGGCCGACACCATCGCCGACATCGAGCCCGGCATGAACGACGTGAAGTTCCTCGGGAAGGTGACCTCCATCGGCGACGTCCGCACGTTCGAGCGCGACGGCGAGGACGCCGAGGGGCGCGTCTGTAACGTCGACGTCGCGGACGCCTCCGGCTCCGTCCGCGTCGCCCTCTGGGACGAGATGGCGACCGCGGCCGAGGAGGAACTGGAGGTCGGCCAGGTGTTGCGGGTCATGGGCCGGCCGAAGGAGGGGTACAGCGGCCTCGAGGTGAGCGCCGACAAGGTCGAACCCGATGAGGACGCCGAGGTCGACGTCCAGGTGCTCGACACCTACCGCGTCGAGGACCTCACGCTCGGGGCCTCCGACGTCGACCTCGTCGGGAAGGTGCTCGACACGGACACGGTCCGGACGTTCGACCGCGACGACGGGAGCGAGGGCCGGGTGGCGAACCTCACCGTCGGCGACGAGACCGGCCGCGTCCGGGTCACGCTGTGGGACGACAAGGCCGACCTCGTCGAGGAGTTCGCGTCGGGCGAGGTCGTCGAGGTGGGCGACGGCTACGTCCGCGAGCGCGACGGCGACCTAGAGCTCCACGTCGGCGACCGCGGCACCGTCGACCGCGTCGACGAGGACGTCGAGTACGTCCCGGAGACGACGGACATCGCCGAACTGGAGATCGGCGAGACCGTCGACATCAGCGGCGGCGTCATCGAGACGGACCCGAAACGGACGTTCGACCGCGACGACGGGAGCGAGGGACAGGTCCGCAACGTCCGGATCAAAGACGACACCGGGGAGATCCGCGTCGCGCTCTGGGGCGAGAAGGCCGACCGCGAGATCGAACTGGCGGACCGCGTCGTCTTCACTGACGTGGAGATCCAGGACGGGTGGCAGGACGACCTGGAGGCGTCCGCCAACTGGCGCTCGACCGTCTCCGTGCTCGACGCCGACGGCGACGGAGCGGGTGCCGGAGGGTCGACGGGC
Organism: Halorubrum aethiopicum; assembly: GCF_001542905.1. Classification (NCBI taxonomy): domain Archaea; kingdom Methanobacteriati; phylum Methanobacteriota; class Halobacteria; order Halobacteriales; family Haloferacaceae; genus Halorubrum; species Halorubrum aethiopicum. The sequence continues at coordinate 516,879 of NZ_LOAJ01000001.1, forward strand.
GGCGCGGGGACCGCCGACGCGACGACGGAGTCGACGGCCGACACGGGGCTGGACGCCTTCGGCGACGCGGAGGGAGCGGCCGGCGGGGGCGAAGCCGAAGCGGTGACGGACGGCGACGGCGCCGCCACGGCGACCGCCGACCCCGACGCGACCGAGGACGTGGAGTTCACGGGAACGGTCGTCCAGACGGGGGACCCGGTCGTGTTGGACGACGGAGAGCGGACGAAGAGCGTCGAGACGGGCGCGAGCCTGCGGCTCGGCGAGGAGATCACGGTCCGCGGGCCGGAGCGCGACGGCACGATCCACGCCGAGGACGTGTTCTGACACGCGCGGGAGGTCTTCCCATCGAGAGCGCGAGCGCCGGGGCGCCGACGGACCGCTCGGGACGCCGTGACGGAACGACCCGCTGAGTGCCCCCGAGGCCGTCGTTCGGGCGCGTAGACGCCGGTAACGGAAAGCGTTATACGGTGGACGGACCCGACTGTGTGTATGAGTGTCGAGTTGCCGTTCGCGCCGGTGGACACGATCATCCGGCGGAACGCCGGCGAGCTCCGGGTCAGCGCCGACGCCGCCGAGGAGCTGGCCCGGCGGATCCAGTCGCACGGCGCGGAACTGGCGATCGACGCGGCCGACCGCGCGACGGCCGACGGACGGAAGACGCTGATGGCGTCCGATTTCGGCGTCGAGCAGGTCGTCTCCCGCGAGGAGCTGTCCCTCCCCGTCGCGCCGATCGACCGGATCGCGCGGCTCCGCATCGACGACCGGTATCGGGTCGGCGTCGACGCGCGGATCGCGCTGGCCGACATCCTCGAGGACTACGCCGACAACGTGGCGAGCGCCGCGGCGACGCTGGCTCGCCACGCGGACCGCCGGACCGTACAGGCCGAGGACATCGAGACGTACTTCGCGCTGTTCGAATAGATGCGCTTCGGCTACAGCGAGCGGTGTCTCGACCACGACACCGGCGACCGACATCCCGAGAATCCCGACCGACTGCGCGCGATCCGGCGGGGGCTCGCGAAGCGACACGGCGTCGAGTACGTCGAGGCGGAGCCGGCGGACCGCGAGGCGGTGACCGCCGTCCACGACGACGACTACGTGGACGAACTCGAGGCGTTCTGTGCGGACGGCGGGGGCAACTGGGACCCGGACACCGTCGCGGGCGAGGCGACGTGGAACGCCGCGCTCTCGGCGGCCGGACTGGCCCGGTGGGCGGCGGAGGCGGCGTTGGACGGCGAGAACGGTCGGAAGACTCCCTTCGCCATCGGCCGGCCGCCGGGCCACCACGCGGTCACGGACGACGCGATGGGGTTCTGTTTCTTCAACAACGCCGCGGTCGCGGCCCAGCGCGTCGTCGACGCCGGCCGCGCCGACCGGGTGGCGATCCTCGACTGGGACGTCCATCACGGCAACGGCACCCAGGACATCTTCTACGACCGGGGAGACGTGCTGTACGCGTCGATCCACGAGGACGGGCTCTACCCGGCGACGGGCGAGTTGACGGAGACGGGCGAGGGCGACGGCACGCGCGCGACGGTGAACCTCCCGCTCGCGGCCGGCGCGGGCGACGCCGACTACCTCTACGCGATCGACGAGGCGATCGAGCCGGCGTTCGACCGGTTCGATCCCGACCTCGTGATCGTCTCCGCGGGGTTCGACGCGCACCGCCACGACCCCATCTCGCGGATGCGCGTCTCCTCGGAGGGGTACGCGCTGTTGACCGACCGGATCCGGTCGGTCGCGGACGGCGTCGACGCGGCCGTGGCGTACGTCCTGGAGGGCGGCTACGGCCTCGACACGCTCGCGGAGGGCGTCTCGATGGTCCACGAGACGTACGACGGCCGAACCCCGGTCGAGCCGGACGGCGAGCCCGACGAGAAGACCGAGAGCCGGGTCGCCGACCTCCGGTCGGCGTTGGAACTGTGAGGGACGCTCGATCCGAACCGACCCCGATCGATCGGGTCGATCCCCGCCGTCAGTCGTGGGGGTGGAACCGGTTCATCGCTCGCTTGACGGCGTCGGCGTCGCCGACGAACGTGACGCGGTCGCCGTACTCGAGCACGCGGTCGGCCGAGGGGACGTAGTTCTCGCCGTCGCGGCTGACGACGGCGACGAACGCCCCGTCGGGGATGTCCGAGTTGAGATCGCGAATGCTCTTGCCGGCGAACTCCTCGGAGGTCACCTCGATCTCCTGTACGTCGTGATCGTCGCCGAGCTCGTTCATCCAGTGGGTGAGCGCCGGGCGCTCGATCTCGTCGTCGATGGCCACCGCGGTCGCCGTGGTGGCGTCGATGGCCTCGACGCCGATGCTCTCGAACGCGTCGACGTTGTCGGGGTCGTTCACCCGCGAGTACACCGACTCGACGTCGAACTTGGTGATGGCGAGCTGGCACGCGAGGAGGTTGATGTCGTCGTCGCCGGTCGTCGTGACGAACCGCTTGGCGTCCTCGATCCCGGCTTTGCGCAGCGCCGCCGCCTCGCTGCCGTCGCCCCGGTGGACGGTGTACCCCTCCGCCCGCGCGCTCTCGACGGCGTCCTCGTCCGACTCGACGACGACGACGAACTCGCCCCTGTTCTCCAGTCGTGTGGCGAGCGCGCGGCCGACCCGGCCCCCGCCGATGATTATCGTGCGCATTGGTGACACTCCGAGGTACTCGCCGATCTGCCGCGCCAGCCCCGCCTCGACCGCGACCGTCGCGAAGATGACCGCGAACACCGTTCCGACGAGCAGTTCGCCGGCCGCGACGTTCCCCGCCAGCTCCAGCTCGATGGCGAAGAGCGTCGCCACGCTCGCCGGGATGATCCCGCGCGGCCCGACGGCCGCGATGAACAGCCGCTCGGCTCGCGTGAACCGCTCGACGCCGACGGTGGCGACGAACGCCCCCAGCGGGCGCAACACGAGCACCACCACGAGGACGAGCCCGATCGCGCCGACGCCGAGTTCGAGTATCGCCTCGACGTCTATCAGCGCCGCCAACGAGATGAACACGAACGAGAGGACGATGAGCGTCGTGTTCTGTGCGAACCGCTCGATCTCCTCTCTGTTGTCGATGTCGGCGTTCCCGAGCAGGATCCCGCTCGTCGCCGCCGCGGCGATCCCCGCCTCGGCCGCGACGGCCTCCGCGGCCGCGAACGACCCGACCGCCGCGGCCAACACGAGGAACTGCGACGCCTGGACGTCGCGTTCGGGGACGAACTCGCTCTCCAGGAGCAGGTAGATGACGACCGTCGCGAGGATCCCGGCGGCGACGCCGGTCCCGAACCGCTGGAGGAAGGACAGGAGCGTCGCGGGCACCCCGAGGTCGTCGAGAAGCAGCGTCTCGAAGACGACCACCGCGACGATCGCCGCGGTCACGTCGTTGACGATCCCCTCCGTCTCCAGCGCGGTCGCGACGTGGTCCCTGACCCGGACGACGTCGAGGATGGGCGTGATCACCGTGGGGCCGGTCGCGACGAGAAGCGCCCCGATGAGCAGCGCGATCTCCCAGGTCGCGCCCTCGAGGACGCGGACCGCGACCGCGGTCCCGAGGAACATCACGACCGCGCTGATCGTGACCAGCCGGAGCGAGACCGTCGACGCGCGCCGGATCCGGTCGATCCGGAGGGCGAACGCCCCCTCGAAGACGATGATCGCGACGCTGAGGCCGACGATGATCTCGAGGCCGTCTCCGAACGTGTCGAGCGTCACGAGCCCGAGCACCTCGGGACCCAGCACCACGCCGATGACGAGGTAGAAGACCACGCTCGGAACCTTCAGCCGGTGTGCGAGGAGCTGTACGCCGAGGCCCGAGACGAGGACGACCGCGACGACCGGCAGGAGGCTACTTGACACGTCTGTCCGACTATTGTAGCCACCGCACATTACCGTGTTGGTTCCGGACCGGTCGAACTCGGGGTTTATTTTCGTTCCCGACCGAGACCGTCACGTGACACGGGACGCTCGCGGCGACGGCGGGGATCGCGACGCCCGCAACGACCCCGACGATGCCAGCGGCGGCACCGTCGACGGCGACGGCGATGCCGGCGACGAGGCCATCGACGCGGCGTTCGAGGCGGGAGCGGCCCTGTTCAACGCCGGATACGTCCTCGCGGCGCGCGATCGGTGGGAGGCGGCGCGGAGCGCGATCGCCGAGGACGCCGAGCCCGAAGACGAGGAAGCGCGGGTTCTGCGGGGGTTGATCGCGGCCGCGACCGCGACCGACCACGCGAGAGACGGGGATCGATCGGACGAGGATCGGTCGGATCGCACGCGAGGCGTGCAGCGGTCCGACGCCGCAGAGCAGGGAACACGCGCGCTGAACCTCCTCGAGGGGACGGGCGGGACGTATCGCGGCCTCGCCCTCGAGCCGGTTCGCGAGTGGTGTCGACTGCTCGCCGCCGACGTCGACGCGGCCGGGTCCGTCCCCGACGCACCCGATGCTTCCGACGCTTCCGACGCGCTCGACGCTTCCGACGCGCTCGACGCTTCCGACGCGCTCGACGCTTCCGACCGTCCGACGCTCCGGGTCGACGGCGTCGCCGTCGGGTTCGGGGACCTGGATCTCGCGGCAACGCTCTCGGCCGCGCCCGCGTTGGCGGCCGCGATCGACGCCGGAGAGCCGGAGACGCTGGCGGCGGCGGCGCGGCTCGCGCGCGAGGAACGCGGAACGGGCCGGACGCGGGTCACGGAGCTCGTGTTCGCGTACCTCCGGCGGGCGGAGGCGCGCCCGCAGATCGCGGCGCGGATCGCCGACCACGTCGACCGGGACCGTCGCGAGCGACGGGACGTGTCGGGACTCTTCGAGTGAACGGGCGCGTCGGCGGTAGGGCGACATCAGGTGCGTCGGCGGTAACGACGGCGACGTCGGCCGCGTGGGACCCTCAGGGCTCGTCTGTCGGCGGGTCCTCGGCGATCGGTTCGCCCTCGAAGGTGTAGTTCGCGGAGTTGTCCTGCGGGTCGTAGTCGAGGACCTCGCGGGCGCGGTCGATCGAGTAGTACTTCCGGTCGTTATCGGAGATGCCGTAGACGATCTCGAAGCCGTACTCCGCCAGGAGACACCGCTCGAAGAGGTGCGCGCAGTCGCCGTGTGAGAGCCACATCGCCTGGCCGCGCTCGTACTCGCGCGGCGGGTGGTCCTTGGTGAGGTTGCCGATGCGGACGCAGACGACGGCCATCCCGAACTCGTCGTGGTAGTACCGCCCGAGGAACTCGCCGGTCGCCTTCGAGACGCCGTAGAGGTTGCCCGGTCGGGGGAGCTCGTCGCCGTCGAGCCGGTAGTCGTCGTCGGGGCGGTACAGGTCGGGGGTCCGGTCGTCGGTCTCGTAGCCGCCGACGGCGTGGTTCGAGGAGGCGAACGCGAACTTCTCGACGCCGGCCTCGGCGGCGGCGCGCATCACGGCCTGCGTCCCGTCGATGTTGTTCCGGAGGACGGAGTCCCACGGCGCGGTCTTCCGGGGGTCGCCCGCGAGGTGGATCACCGCGTTCACGCCCCGCATGGCCTCGCGGACGGCGCGCTCGTCGGTGATGTCCGCGACGTACTGGTCGGCGTCGGTCACCCGGTCGGGGACCTTCGCGGCCGGGAGCGGCTCGCGGTCGAGGAGCCGCCAGTCGTACTCCTCGCCGATGCCATCGAGGATGGCCTGGCCGACCCGCCCGCCCGCGCCAGTGAGTAGGACCGGATCGTCCATTCAGCCTACTATGGACGCGAGGACGGCATATATGACACGGTTCGACCGCCGAGAGCGCCGATCGCCGGTCCGCGCGCTCACGCGACGATTCGGACCCGCACGGAACGGCTCACGCTCCCGGGGAGCGGCGCGCTCACGAGAGCTTCTGGCGCGAGACGGTGACGCCCGTCGGCGCGACCACCAGCTGGTCGTCGCCCTTCTGGACGATGTCGCCGTCGACCTCCTCCGCCACCTGGCGGAGCTCGTCGATGATGTGTTCGACGGTCCGGTCCGACGTGGAGTGGCGGGTGATGTCCGCGATGACGAAGTCGCCGTCGTAGACCGCGTCCTTGATCGGGATGACGTCGCTCTGGTCGCCGATCTCCGCGATGTGTACCTTCATGCCCGCTTCCGCGCTCGCCTCGGCGAAGTCGTCTATGTCGAGTTCGACGTAGTCGTCGACGGAGCGCTGTCCGCCCCCGCCGAGGATCTTGCTCATAATGCCCATACCCGTGTTACGACGAGGTCGCACATTAGTTCTTACGTCAGACGCGGTCGCCGGATCCGCCCGTCGACGGCCATCGAGTCCGCCCGTCGAGCGGGAGGTCGGGAGCGTCAGTCGCCCTCGTCGAGCGGGAATTCGAGGCGTCAGTCGTCCTCGTCGAGTCGCTCCTGCCACTCCTGGACCCGCGAGAGCAGCTCCACCGGCGCGGTCGCCGCGACATCGACGTCGGCCAACTCCTCGATCACCGCGCGCGCCTCCGGATCGAGTTCCGTCGGGTCCTCGACCTCCGTCCCGGCGTCCCCGACGGTCGCGGCCGTCGCGCCGGGCGATCCGTCGCCGCGGTCGGTGCCGTGGTCGGTGCCGTCGCCGCGGTCGGCTTCGGTTCCGTTTCGCGCGTCGGTCTTCCCGTCCTCGCTCCCCGCGAACGAGCCGGTCGAGAGGTCGAAGACGGCCTGTCTCGTCCCGCCGCCCCCCTCCCCGCGCTCCAAGCCGCCCTTCGCCTCGATCGCCTTCTCCTCGCGCAGCCGGTCGAGCACCCGGTCCGCGCGGTCGACGACGGGTTCGGGGACGCCCGCGATGTCCGCGACGTGGACGCCGTACGACCGGTTCGTCGGCCCGTCCCGCACCGTCCGGAGGAAGGTCACGTCGCCGTCGCGCTCGTCGACCGCGACGTGGACGTTCTCGACGCGCGGGAGGTGGTCGGCGAGGGTCGTCAGCTCGTGGTAGTGGGTGGCAAAGAGCGTGCGGGCGCGCACCTCGTTGTGGAGGTACTCCGTGGCCGCCCACGCGATCGAGATGCCGTCGTAGGTGGCGGTGCCGCGGCCCACCTCGTCGAGGATCACCAGCGAGTCCGCGGTCGCGGAGTGGAGGATGTTCGACAGCTCCTGCATCTCGACCATGAACGTCGACCGCCCCTGCGCCAGCTCGTCGAGCGCGCCGACGCGGGTGTAGATCCCGTCGACGAGCCCGACCTCGGCCGACCGCGCCGGGACGAACGAGCCCGCCTGCGCGAGCAGCTGGATCAGCGCGGCCTGCCGCATGTACGTCGACTTCCCGCTCATGTTCGGCCCCGTGACGATCAGGAAGCCGCGCTCGGCGTCGAGCTCGAGGTCGTTCGGCACGAAGTCCGTCGTCCGCTCGACGACCGGGTGCCGGCCCGCCTCGATCGAGAGGGTCCGCGACTCCGTCAGCGTCGGCCGCGTCCAGTCGTTTCCCGCCGCATGCGTCGCGAGCGACGCGAGCGCGTCCACCTCCGCGACCGCCCGGCCGACGTTCTGGAGCAGCGTCGCCGCCTCGGCGACCCGCTCGCGGAGCTCCTCGAACAGCTCGTACTCCAGCTCGCCGCGCGCCTCCTCCAGCCGGAGCACCTCCCGTTCCCGCTCCTCCAGCTCGTCGGTGACGAACCGTTTGGAGTTCTTCAGCGTCTTGATCTCCCGGTAGTGTTCCGGGACTCCGTCCGCGACCGACTTGCCGACCTGAATGTAGTAGCCGTCCGTCTTGTTGCGGTCGACCGTGACGTGAGAGAGGCCGTGGTCGCGCTTCTCGCGCTCGGCGAGCATGTCGAGCCACTCGAGGGCGGCCTCGTGGCGCTCGATGAGGTCGTCGAGCTCGTCGTCGTACCCCGTCCGGAACAGCCCGCCCTCGGTCTTCGTCTTCGGCGGGTCCGCCGCGAGCGCCCCGTCGAGCTCGCCGTGGAGGTCGCGGGCGCGGTCGCGGTCCGGCCGCCGGAGGATCCCCGCGACCGGCGAGTCGGCGAGCGGCGTCCCCTCCACCGCCTCCGCGAGCGCGGGCAGCAGCGCGAGGGTGTCCCGGACCGCCGAGAGCTCCCGCGCGCCCGCGCTCCCGCTCGTCGTCCGGGCGGCGAGCCGCTCGAGGTCGTACGCGTCGCCGAGCGTCTCGCGGAGCCGGTCGCGCGCGAGCGCCGCGGACGCGAGCGCCTCCACCGCGTCGAGCCGGCGGTCGAGCTCGTCGCGGTCCCGTTTCGGCCGCGTGAGCCACTCGCGGAGCAGCCGTCCGCCCGCGGCGGTGACCGTGTGGTCGACGGCGTCGAAGAGGGATCCCGCCGCCTCCCCGCGCATCGTCTCCGTGATCTCCAGGTTGCGCTGAGTCGTCGCGTCGAGCTCGACGTGGTCCGCCGCGGCGTACGTCGTCAGGCGGGTCATCGACGCGAGCACGCCCGCGCCCGTCTCGGCCACGTACGCCAGCGCCGCGCCGGCCGCCCGCGTCGCGGGGTCGGAGTCGAGTCCGACGCTGTCGGCGGTCTCCGCGCCGAACTGCTCGCGGACCGCGTGGGCCGCCCGCCCCGGCGCGAACGCCTCCGCGTCGAAGACGGAGACCGACCCCGAGAGGTCCTCGCGGACCGCCCCGAGGAAGGCGTCGTCGTTCCGGAGGTCGGGGCCGGGCAGCACCTCCGCGGGGTCAAACCGGTACAGCTCCGCGCGGAGGTCGCTCCGGTCGGCGAGCTCGGCGGCGAGGAACCGGCCGGTGGTGACGTCCGCGAACGCGACGCCGTAGGGGCCGTCGGCGGCGTCGCCGCCGTTTCCGCCGCTCCCGCCGCCCCCGCGCACCACGGTCGCCAGGTACCGCGCGTCGTCGTCGCTCGTCTCGAGGAGGGTCCCCGGCGTGACCACTCGGGTGATCTCCCTCGCGTGGCCGTCCTCCGTCTCGTACTGGTCCGCGACGGCGACCCGGTAGCCGCGCTCGACGAGCGCCTTCAGGTACGGCGTCAGCTCCGAGAGCGGGACGCCCGCCATCGGGTACGACGACCCGTGCGAGGACTTCTGTGAGACCGTCAAGTCGAGCTCGTCGGCGACCAGCTCGGCGTCGTCGGCGAAGAACTCGTAGAAGTCGCCGCACTGCATCGCGAGGACGTCCGCGTCCGTCGACTCCTTGAGTTCGAGGAACTCCCCGACGATCCCCGTTGGCATACCCGTACTCCCGCCGTCGGCGGCTAAAACCCTACGGGTCGCTCGCGACCCCGTCGGGCGATCGCTCCGCGTCCGTCGCGGGCGGAGCCGTTCACCGCGCGTCCGTCGCGGTCGGGTTCACCGCCCCCGGGCCCTCACCCACGTCGTAGCCGCGCCGGATCGCCTCGCCCATCCCGTCGACCGCGGCGACGACGGCCTCCTCGAGGGGCTCGCCACGGGCCAGCCGCGAGGCGATCGCGCTCGACAGCGTACAGCCGGAGCCGTGGGTCGCCGCGGCGTCGATCCGCGGGTTCTCGATCCGCCGCACGCGAGGGTCCTCGCCCTCGGTTCCCCACACCAGGGTATCGACCACGACCTCTCCGTCACCGTCGAGGTGCCCGCCCTTCACGAGCGCCGCGTCGGCACCGCGCTCGACGAGCGTTCGCCCGGCCGCCGCGGCGTCGGCGGGCGTCTCGACCGCGCCGTCGACGAGGATCGCCGCCTCGTCGGCGTTCGGCGTGACGAGCGTCGCCGACGCGACCAGGTCCTCGTAGGCGGCCTCGGCCCCGGCCGACAGCAGCCGGTCGCCGGTCGCGGCCACCATCACCGGATCGACGACGACCGGGCCGTCGAACCCCCGTACCTTCCGCGTCACCGCCTCGACGATCTCCCGCGTCGCCAACATTCCGGTCTTGGCCGCCTCGGGCGCGAAGTCCTCGACGACCGCGTCGTACTGGGCGGTCACGTGCTCGGCCGACAGCGGGACCACGTCGTGGACGCCGCGGGTGTTCTGGGCGGTCGTCGCCGTCACGACCGACGTGCCGAAGACGCCGTGGGTCGTCATCGTCTTCAGATCCGCCTGTATCCCCGCTCCGCCGCCGCTGTCGCTGCCGGCGATCGTCAGCGCGACGGGCGGCGAGACGGGATCGAGGGAAGGTGTCATATCCGAGTGGTATTCGTCGGTTTTACTAGTGGCTGGCGATCGCCGCCGCCGAACGGGCTTTCCGCGTCGAGGGCGGAGGGCGGGCATGAGCGATACCGAAAACGACGGCGAGAACGCGAGCGCGACGGCCGGCGACGGGAGCGGCGGAGACCCAGTCACCGTCACGATATTCTCGGACTACGTCTGTCCGTTCTGCTACCTGGGCCGCCGCTCGCTCGAGCGGTACCGTGAGTCGCGCGGGGAGGACGCGAGCGACCTCGAGATCGACTGGCACCCCTTCGACCTCCGGAGCGGGAAGCGTCGACCCGACGGGAGCATCGATACATCGGTCGACGACGGGAAGGACGAGGACTACTACGAACAGGCGAAAGAGAACGTCCGCCGGCTCCAGGAGGAGTACGACGCCGAGATGGATCTCGAGATCGCGACCGACGTGGACTCGCTCGACGCGCAGGTCGTCTCCTACTACCTGAAACAACACCACCCCTACGAGACGTGGCTCGCGTTCGACGAAGCCGTCTTCGCCACGCTCTGGAAGGACGGCGAGGACATCGGCGACCGCGACCTCCTCGTCTCGCTCGCCGAGGACGCCGGCGTCGACCCCGGCGAGGTTCGCTCCGCGCTGGACGACGACACGCTGCGGGAGGAGGTCACGGAGCTGTTCGAGGAGGCGAAACGTCGCGGCGTCACCGGCGTCCCGACGTTCGCGTACGACGGCCACGCCGCCCGCGGCGCGGTCCCGCCCGAGCACCTCCGTCGGCTGATCGAGGGAGCGTAGCTCCGTCCCGCGGCGGTCAGGCGTTCGCCTCCGCGTTTCCGGGTTCCGTTCCGTCCGGTTCCGCGTCGTCGGACCCGTCCCCGCCCGGATCCACGTATCGGCAGGCGGCGTATACGCAGCCGAGCGCCAGCGCGGTTCCGAAGACCACGTCCGTGAGCCAGTGGATCCCGAGGTACATCGTCGAGACGACCACGGAGCCCGCGATCCACCAGGCGACCGGCGTCCACCTCGGATACCTGTCGTGCGTGAGCGCGGCGAAGGCCGCGACCGTCACGGACAGGGAGGTGTGAAGGGAAGGGAACACGTTCGTCTCGACGTTCACCTCCCCGGTGAGCGTCTGGAAGTCCGGGTTGAACGTGTACAAAAGCGAGGTCACGAGGTCCGGCATCACGTTTCTCGGGCCGTACGCCAACACGACGGTGTACAACACGAGCCCGATCGCGTAGTTGAGCGTGTACGCCACGATCAGCCGCTTCAGCGTCTTCGGCTCCGGAAGCGCCGCGTACGCGAGAAACGGGAACACGAGCAGGAACGCGTATCCGAACACGTAGACCGACGAGAAGTACAGCGTCAGCCGCGGGCTCTGGAAGGTCGCCTGGAGCCACGGAACGAAGTCGCCCTCGAGTGCGATGATCGCGCCGGTCAGTCGCAGGCCGAACACCTCGGAAACCGACTGGAGCGCGGGCCGGCCGATCCCGCTCACGACGAGCACGACGAGCAGGGCGGCGACCTCGCGGCGCGACTCGCGGAGGTGCGGAACGAGGTTCCCGCCGATCCCGTACAGCCGCCGCGGGCCGACGATCGCGACCCCCGCCACGAGACACATCGCGGTCACCCAGAACAGGACGCTCGTGACGATCGAGAGGAGCGGACTCATGGGCTCCGCGCGAGCAGCCTGTCGGACTCGTCGAACCGATAGCCGATCTCGCGGAGCGCCTCGCGCGCCGCGGCCACGTCGAGCGACCCGCCCTCCCCGTGGAACGGGTGTACCGGGTCCTCGTCGCGCTCGTCGTCCCAGCGGAGGTCCTCGGGGACCCACTCGGGCGACGCCGCGAGCGGAGTGCTCGCCGGGTGTGCGTACCCGGCGAACGCGTCGTCGACGAGCGACGCCTTGTCCACGAGCGACGCGACGACCCCGCGGAACCGCGGGTTCGAGAGCGGCGCGCGACGCGCGTTGTATCCCACGTAGTAGAACGCGGCCGACCGCGTGCTCACGAGACGGATGTCGTCCTCCCGACCGATCCGCGGAACCGAGTCCGGTCCCAGATTGGAGACGGTCCCGTCGGCGTGGCCGTCGGCGACCCACTGTACCGCCTCCACGTCCGACCCGACGACCGACACCTCGAGCCGGTCGAACGACGGCTTCCCCCGATACGCGTCCGGGATCGACCCCCAGCCCTCGTCCGCGACCGTCGATCCGCCCGACCGGCCGTCGTCCGCGTCGACCGGTCCGGCGCGAGCGAGGAAGTGGTCGGGGTTGCGCTCGAAGACGACCCGCTCGCCGGGCGTCGCCTCGACGAAGCGCATCGGGCCGCTCCCCACGGGCTCCTCGTTGGGGATGACGAGCGCCTCCGTGGTCTCGAGGTCGAACTCGAACCCGCCGACCGTCGCGGTCTCGGCCCGATCGCGCCAGACGTGCTCGGGGAGTATCGGGACCTGGAGGGCCCGCTTCGCCACGTCCGCGGCGGTGTCGCCGATCCGCAGTCTGACGGTGGAGTCGTCGACGGCGGTGGCCGACTCCACGATCGAGCCGCGCCCGCGGAACTGCGGCGCGGGGATCGGCGTCTCGGCGTTTCCCATCGAGGTGTCCCGGAGGAACTCGTAGGTGAACGCCACGTCCGCCGCAGTCAGCGGCTCCCCGTCGTGCCACGTCGACGGCCGCAGCTCGACCTCGAGCGTCTCCGGATCGTGCCACCCCCAACTGCGAGCGAGCCACGGGATCGCGCTCCCGTCGTCGACGACCGTGAGCCGGTCGTACAGGATCGACATGAACGTCCCGTATCGCCGGTACTCCGCCGCGATCGGGTTCCAGTTCTCGGAGATGCGCCCGTCGGTCGTCACGAGACGGAGGGTGACCGGATCCGCGCCGTCTCCGCTCTCGGTGTCGACGTACTCCATGTTGAGGAGCCCGACCGCGGAGACGGGCGGTCCCGTCGCCCAGCCGACGAACCGGTCCGTCCGCGTCGCCGCGAGCGCGTCCGGGAAGGCGACGACCGTGAAGGGCTGTTTCTCGCACGTGCCGGTGAGGAGGTCCGCGACGACGTCGACCCGGTCGGACCCGTTGGCGGTCCGTTGTGCCTCGAGGTGCTCGTCGGTCTCGAGGTCGGTGAACCCGAACGGGTTCTGCCATCCCGCCTCGGCGGCGAACCGCGAGTGGATCAGTCCGTAGAGCTCGTCCGGATCGAACGGGAGCACCTCCGTGTACTGGCCGACGTACACGTCGAAGTCGTGGTTGAGGAGCACCGTCCGGTGGAGGTCCGTCCCGTTCATCGTCTCGACCCGTGCGTCGACGCCGACAGCGGAGAGGTTCTCCGCGAGCGCCCGCGCGATCCGGATCCCGTTCGGGTCCTCGTCGGCGGGAGTGGTCCGGATCTCCAACACGAGCTGTGAGGACCCGTCCCGTCCGGCGATGTTCCGCGCGCGACCGACACAGCCGGCGCTCCCGGCGGCGAGGCCGATACCCGCGAGCGCCTCACGACGACTGATCGGTCCCGTCATTCTCCAGCCGGACTCGTTCCCGAAACTATATCAGTTCTATGGTGTCGTCCCCGCTCCCGTCTCCCGGGTTCGCCCGTCGACGAGCGTCGTCCGGCATCTCAGATCACGTCCGCGAGCGGGAGGGCGAGCCCGATCGCCCAGGCGACCGCCCCGGCGACGAGGACCGGCCGGTCCTCGGCGGCCCGACCCACCGCGATCAGCCCGAGCGCGGCGAGGACCGCCACGCGGTGGACGATGAGTCCCGGCGGCACCGCCACCCCGACCGCGGCGAAGTCGAGGACGAACCCGGCGCCGAGCCCCAACACGACCCCGAGGAACGCCGCGGTCGGGTCGGCCCGTTCGCTCCCGATGACGACGATCGTCGGGAGCCCGACCGCGATCACGAGGTACAGCGGCGCGGCGATCGCCTTCGGCGGGAGGGCGGGGTACGCCGTCTCCACGGCGACCCCGACGTATCTGACCGAGGCGAAGACCGCCGCGAGCGTCACCGCGAGGGCCAGCGCGGCACCGTGTCGGTTCCCCTCCCGGCGGAGGCGGTACGCCGCCTCCAACGTCGCCTCGCGGGTCCGTCGTCGCAGGAGCGCCCCCGCCGTCGGGAGGAACACCATGACCTCGATCACGGAGAGCCAGCCGTCGCTCCAGCCGCCCTCGATCCCGCGGTACTCCCGTGTCACCTCGGCGGCGGTCGGGTTGTCGATGAACTCGTCCTCGAGCCGGGTCGCCGGATCGTCGATGTCGGAGACGGTGTGACGGAGGCGGAACCAGTCGTAGTACTCCTCGTGGATCTGTACCGCCGTGTACTCCCCGGCGGGCGACTCGTAGGCCCGGATGTGATCGCGCGTGCCGAGGTAGGTCCCGTCGTGGATCTCGAACGTGACCGCCTTCCAGACGCCGCCGTCGGGTCCCCTGAAATACGAGTAGCGCTCCGACCCGCTGGCGCTCTCCCAGTTCCCCTCCACGAGGTCACGAACCGGATCCGGTCCATCCGGATCGACGGGATCCGTCAGCGCCGTCCCGTTGTCGCCTTCCGCCCTGTCGCCGAACTCGTCGGTCTCCTCCGCCTCCTCCGTCTCCCGCCAGTCGGCGTTCGGGTCCGCGGTCAGCGTCCCCTCGATCGTCTCGGCGTCGTTCCGGAACACGACGTTTATCGCGAGGGTCTGTCCGTAGACGGATCGGCTCCGGCTCGTGTACGGCCACAGCTCGTAGTCGCCCTCGACCTCGATGAGCGACTCTTCGGGGACCTCGCCGGGCTCCGGCCGTTCGACGGTCCCGCCGAGCAGCCCCGAGAGGACCAGCCCTGCTCCGACCACGAGCAGCAGGGCGACGACGACCCGCGTCCGGTCCATGGCCGGTTCGCACGCGTTCGATATATAAAATCTCCCCGGGCCGACCGCGGCGCGATCACCACGTCTCGACGTAGCCGTCACGCACGTCCTCCGCACACCCCTCGCAGTCGGCGTGATCCGGCTCGAAACAGGCCGGGCGTCCCTCGGCGTCGACGGTCACCGCCCGCTTTTCGGCGTGCCGTCGGCAGACGATCCGCGCGCGCCCGTCCTCGTCGGTCGGCAGGTCGTACCGCTCCGTGCCGGCGTTCTCGCCGTCGGGGTCCGCTCTTCCCTCCGCGTACGCCCGCCTGGCCTCCTCGAACTGCCGGCCGGCCTTCCGGAGCTGCTGGCGGATCACCCGTTCGAGCCGGTCGTCCATACCGCGGGGTTCGACCGCCCGGAGTATAGGTCCGTTGCCGACGACCCGACCGAAGGCGCGCCGCTCGTGAACGCTCCCGTCCGCAGATCGTTTCCGTCCGCATCGATCGTTCCCGTTCACGAGCAACCGTGTCTGCGTCCGCGAACGCGACTCGTGTGAACGTTCCACTCGAAACGCAGCCCGCGTGCGGCTGACGCGCGTCGGACGCTCGCCCGACGCTCCCTCGAACGAACCGTCGCGATCGGGCGACTCGAGCCGCGGTCGGTCGGTCGAGCGCCACTTTCACCGCGGTCACCGTCGTTTTAATACCATGAGGAACCAACCGTCGTACGCCTCCCATTGAAACACGACCGGAGGCGAGACACCCATGAGCGAACTGCGACAGGAAGCGGAAGCGATAGCGGAACAGTTCTCGGACCACCTCGACGTGGGCCCCGACGAAGTCGAAGAGCGGCTCGAAAACCTGGTCAACGAGTACCGCGTGCCGCTCGAGGAGGCGCGTCGGAGCGTCACCAACAGCTACCTCGACGACGCCGGGATGGAGCGCGACGAGCTCGGCCGCGGCGGCACCGAGCGGGTCCGGGTGAACGACATCGACGAGGACGAGCAGTGGGTCGACCTGCGCGTGAAACTCGTCGACCTCTGGGAGCCGAGGAGCGACTCCATCTCGCAGGTCGGGCTCGTCGGCGACGAGTCGGGCACGATCAAGTTCGTCGCCTTCGAGACCTCCGACCTCCCCGAGTTGGAGGAAGGAGCCTCCTACGAGCTCTCGAACGTCGTCACCGACGAGTACGAGGGGAGCTACTCGGTGAAGCTCAACCGCACGACGGGGATCACCGAGATCGACGAGGAGATCGAGGTCGGCGACAACGCCGAGACCGTCGAGGGCGCGCTGGTCGACATCCAGTCCGGCTCCGGGCTGATAAAGCGCTGTCCCGAGGAGGACTGTACCCGCGTCCTCCAGAACGGCCGGTGCTCCGAACACGGCCAGGTCGACGGCGAGTTCGACCTGCGGATCAAGGGCGTCCTCGACGACGGCGAGACCGTCACCGAGGTGATCTTCGACCGCGAGGCCACGGAGGAGCTCACCGGGATGGGCCTCGAGGAGGCCAAGGACATGGCGATGGACGCGCTCGACACGACCGTCGTCGCCGAGAAGATGGCCGAGGACGTGCTCGGCCGCTA
This sequence comes from Halorubrum aethiopicum, assembly GCF_001542905.1. Lineage (NCBI taxonomy): Archaea > Methanobacteriati > Methanobacteriota > Halobacteria > Halobacteriales > Haloferacaceae > Halorubrum > Halorubrum aethiopicum. Next base: position 533,264 of record NZ_LOAJ01000001.1, read on the forward strand.
CTACCGGGTCACCGGGCCGACGTTCGGCCGGTACGTCCTGGTCGACGAGATGGAGGAGTCCGGGAGCGTGGACGTCGAGAGCGCGCTCATCGAAGCGAGGTCGATCTGAAATGAGCCAGTCAACCCCCACCCGAGAGGTCGCCCGGCGCGTGTTCGCGAGCGAGTTCAACGACGCCGGCTACACGTTCAAGGAGTCCGACGACGAGCGCGCCCCCGTCTACCTGCTGTTGCCGACGGGCGAGTCCGCGAACCGCGTCTTCTTCGTCGGCACCCTCACCGAGAAGGAGGACGTCGGGGAGGACTCGGAGTACTGGCGGGGCCGGGTCGTCGATCCGACGGGGACGTTCTTCGTCTACGCCGGCCAGTACCAGCCCGAGGCCGCCTCGAAGCTCCGAGACCTGGAGCCGCCCGCGTACGTCGCGGTCGTCGGCAAACCGCGGACGTACGAGACCGACGACGGGACGGTCCGCGTCTCGGTCCGCCCCGAGTCGATCACGGAGGTCGACGCGACCGTCCGCGACCGCTGGGTCGCCGAGACGGCCAGTCGGACGGTCGAGCGCGTGGCCGCCTTCGACGAGGAGGGCAACGAGTACGCGCGGATGGCCCGCGAGCAGTACGACCTCGATCCCGAGACGTACAAGGCCGCGGCGCTGTCGGCGCTCGAGGACCTCGACGACACCGACGAGCTCGCCGACGGCGGGGATGACGGCCCCGTCACGGACGGGTCGGCCGCGGGGGACGACGCGGCTGAGGACGCGGAGACGCCGGACGCGGCCGGCATCTGATCGCCCGGCGCGTCCGGGATCCGACGCCCCCTCGACGGGTCCTTTTCCGGATCCGGCGCGAGCGGAGCCCTGCCACCGTCTGACAAATGTTTAAGTAGTCCGCGTGACGATCGGACGGTGATGGGCAACAAGAACAAGACGATCTCGTTCCGCGTCAACGAGGACGCCTTCGAGACCCTCCGGGACATCGCCGAGGAGCGGGACATCTCGCTTTCGGCCGTCTTCCGGGACTACGTGGATACGCTCGTTGCCCACGACGGACAGGTCCGCGTCATTCCCGAGGCGGAGCTCGAGAGCATGGGCGACAGCGGCGAGTCGTTCCCCCCGAAGATCGAGGTTCCGAAGAGCTTCGTTCGGGAGCACGAACGCCTGGAGCTCGAGGCCGACCACCTCCGCGAGCAGCTCGAGGAGCACAAACGCTACGTCAACTACCTCCGCGAGCAGCTCGAGGACGAGGACGAGGACGTGATCCAGCTGGAGGACCTCGACGGCGAGCCCGACGAGCCCTCCTTCCGGCTCGGATAGTCTCCCGGCCTTTCGATCCGCCTCGCCGAGCCGTAGAGTTCCCTTCGGGTCCGTCGAGAGTCTGCTTTTCGGACGTGTTCCCGTCCGAAACGCCCGTTCGCCGCGGAGCGTTCTCGATCGCGTGGAGATCGTTGCTGGTGCGGTGACCACCGCCAACGCCCCAGCCGCGAGGGCGACGCCCCTTTGAGTCCCACCCAACCGCGCCGCCCCGCACCTTACGCCTCCCCAGCCTCGCCGCTCCCTCCGGTCGCGGCGTCCCTCGCGGGCGGTCGCGGGCCTTCGGCCCGCTCCCGGGCGCGCCACCGCACCGACGACTTCCGCATCCGATCGTCCCGTCGACCCCGAACCATCACGTTCGTTCAGTATATTCACCGAACGCGGCGCTCCGACGAAAGGAGTTCACTTCTGAGCCCGTTTGTCTATACATCATCAGTCAGAATTCGATCGAGTGAACGAACCGTCATCTCATCGGCGGGATTTCTGGCCATCGTAAACCGACTGACGAAAAGGATATTACCCGGGCGTCGGACTGTACTGACATGAAGGGGTGGCTCCGACCGTGAACGTGTTCGACAGGGCGTACGACGACCCGGTTCGCGTCCTCGACGAGGACGGCACGGTCGTCGGCGACGTGCCCGACCTCGAGACGGAGGAACTCGTCGGGATCTACCGCGACATGCGGCTGGCCCGGCACTTCGACGGCCGGGCGGTGAGCCTCCAACGCCAGGGGCGGATGGGGACGTACCCGCCGCTGTCGGGCCAGGAGGGCGCGCAGGTCGGGTCGGCGACCGCGCTCGCCGAGGACGACTGGATCGTCCCCTCCTACCGCGAACACGGCGCGGCGTTCGTCCACGGGCTCCCGCCGGAGCGGACGCTGCTCTACTGGATGGGCCACGGCGACGGCGCGCGCGCGCCGGACGACGTCAACGTCTTCCCGATCGCCGTGCCGATCGCCTCGCACGTCCCCCACGCGGTGGGGGGCGCGTGGGCGTCGAAGCTGCGGGGCGACGACGACGTCTTCGTCTGTTACTTCGGCGACGGCGCGACGAGCGAGGGGGACTTCCACGAGGCCTGTAACTTCGCGGGCGTCTTCGACACCCCGACCGTCCTCTTCTGTAACAACAACCAGTGGGCGATCTCCGTCCCGCGAGAGCGGCAGACGCGGAGCGCGACGCTGGCGCAGAAGGCGGAGGCGTACGGCTTCGACGGCGTCCAGGTCGACGGGATGGACCCGCTCGCGGTGTACGCGGTCACGGAGGCGGCCGTCGAGAAGGCGCGCGACCCGCCGGACGGCCGGCTCCGTCCGACGCTGATCGAGGCGGTCCAGTACCGCTTCGGCGCGCACACCACCGCCGACGACCCCACCGTCTACCGCGACGACGACGAGGTCGAGCGGTGGCGGCGCAAGGACCCGATCCCGCGGCTGGAGCGGTACCTCCGCGACGAGGGGATCCTCGACGACGACCGGGTCGACGCGATCGAAGCCGAGGTCGAGGAGCGCGTCGCCGACGCCATCGAGGCGGCGGAGTCGGCCCCTCGGCCGGAGCCGCGGGCGCTGTTCGAGCACGCCTACGCCGAACTCCCGCCCGAACTGGAGGCACAGTACGCGGAGCTCACGGCGCTCCGCGAGGAGCGCGGCGACGCGGCCTTCCTGGGTGAATAAATGAGCGACACGCAGAACCTCACGCTGGTACAGGCGGTCCGGGACGGGCTCCACGGCGAGCTCCGCGCGGACGACGACGTGGTCGTGATGGGTCAGGACGTCGGGAAGAACGGCGGCGTCTTCCGCGCGACCGAGGGACTGTACGACGAGTTCGGCGGCGACCGCGTCGTCGACACGCCGCTGGCGGAGTCCGCCATCGTCGGCTGCGCGGTCGGGATGGCCGCCATGGGGATGCGGCCGGTCCCCGAGATCCAGTTCTCGGGGTTCATGTACCCCGGCTACGACCAGATCGTCTCGCACATGGCCCGGTTCCGGGCCCGCTCGCGGGGGCGGTTCACGCTGCCGATGACCCTCCGAGCCCCCTACGGCGGCGGGATCCGCGCGCCGGAACACCACTCGGAGTCGAAGGAGGCCTTCTACGCCCACGAGGCGGGGTTGAAGGTCGTGGTCCCCTCTACCCCCTACGACACGAAGGGGCTGCTCGCGGCGTCGATCCGCGATCCCGACCCCGTGATCTTCCTCGAGCCGAAGCTGATCTACCGCGCGTTCCGCGAGGAGGTCCCCGAGGAAGCGTACACCGTCCCGATCGGCGAGGCGGCGACCAGACGCGAGGGCGACGACGTCGCCGTCTTCACCTACGGCGCGATGACCCGGCCCACCCTCGAGGCGGCCGAGACGCTCGCCGAGGAGGGGATCGACTGTGAGGTGCTCGACCTCCGGACGATATCCCCGCTCGACCGGGAGGCGATCGTCGACGCCTTCGAGCGGACCGGCCGCGCGGCGGTCGTCCACGAGGCCCCGAAGACGGCCGGGCTCGCCGCGGAGATCACGGCGATCCTCCAGAAGGAGGCGCTGCTGTACCAGGAGGCCCCGATCGAGCGGATCACCGGGTTCGACGTGCCGTACCCGCTGTACGCGCTCGAGGACTACTACCTCCCGAGCGCGACGCGTATCGAGGAGGGTATCAGGGAGGCCGCGGAGTTCGAGCCATGACGATCGAGGAGTTCCGCCTCCCGGACGTCGGCGAGGGGGTCGCGGAGGGCGAGCTGGTCTCGTGGCTCGTCGCGCCCGGCGACCGCGTCGAGGAGGACCAGCCCGTCGCCGAGGTCGAGACGGACAAGGCGCTCGTCGAGGTCCCCTCCAGCTACGACGGCGTCGTCGAGGAGTTGTTCGTCGCGGAGGGCGATATCGTCCCCGTCGGCGACGTCATCATCTCGTTCCGCGTCGGCGAGGACGACGCGGAGTCGACCGACGCGGAATCGACCGATGCGGAGTCGGCCGACGCGGAATCGACCGACTCGGAGCCTATTCCCGCCCCTGCCGAGAGCGACGAACCGGGTTCCCCGTCGGGTCGCACGTTCGCCCCGCCGTCGGTCCGTCGGCTGGCGCGCGAGCTCGGCGTCGACCTCTCCGCGGTCGACGGGAGCGGTCCCGGCGGCCGGATCTCCGAGCGCGACGTTCGCGAGCACGCCGACTCCGGCGGCCCCGCGGACGACGGAGACGGCGAGGACGCCGCGACCGGCCCGAAGCCGGTCGACATCGGGTCCGGCGACCGGACGTCGGCGGTGAGCAAGCGCGGCTCCGCGGCGGGGACGGACATGACGACCGCGGCGGAACCGGGTTCGGGTCCCGAACCCGCCGGCCGCGATCGGACGCTCGCGACGCCGGCGACCCGGAAGCTGGCGAGCGACCTGGGCGTCAACCTCGACGACGTGCCCACCGGCGAGACGCGCGAGGGCGAGGCGTTCGTCGCGGCGGAGCACGTCCGGGCGTACGCCGAGGCGAGCGCGCGGCCGGACGCCGAGGCCGCGCCGCCCGCCGGCGAGGACGAACCGGGCGTGGAAACGGAGCCGACGCCGGCCGATCCGGCGACCGACGCGCCGACGTCGACCGCGACCACGGCGTCGATCGACGCCGACGCCGGAACGACCGACGGGCCGGGAGAGACGATCCCGTACCGGGGCGTCCGCCGGACGATCGGGAAGCGCATGGCACAGTCGAAGTTCACGGCACCGCACGTCACGCACCACGACACCGCCGAGATCGACGACCTCGTCGCGGCCCGCGAGCGGCTGAAACCGCGGGCGGCGGAGGCGGGAGTGACGCTCACCTACCTGCCGTTCGTGATGAAGGCGGTCCTCGCCGGACTGCGGGAGTACCCGATCCTCAACAGCGAGCTCCGCGAGGAGGACGAGGAGATCCTCCTGAAAGGGGAGTACCACTTCGGCGTCGCGGTGGCGACCGACGCGGGACTGATGGTCCCGGTGGTCGAGGACGTCGACGAGAAGGGGCTCTTCGAGCTGGCCGCCGAAGTGAGCGACCTCGCGTCGCGGGCGCGCGACCGGTCGCTCGCGCCGGAGGAGCTCCGCGGGAGCACGTTCACGCTCACCAACTTCGGCGCGATCGGCGGCGAGTACGCGACGCCGATCATCAACTACCCCGAGACCGCCGTCCTGGGACTCGGCGCGATCGAGAAGCGGCCCGTCGTGCGGGAGTCCGAGGACGGAGCGGGAGAGGAGGTCGTCCCGGCCTCGACGCTGCCGCTGTCGCTGTCGATCGACCACCGGGTCGTCGACGGCGCGGTCGCCGCCGAGTTCGCGAACGTCGTGATGGACCACCTTGAAGAGCCGCTGCTGCTGTTGAACGAGTGATGGTGGTCGGAGACATCTCGACGGGAACGGAGGTACTTGTCATCGGCGCGGGACCCGGCGGCTACGTCGCCGCGATCCGCGCCGCACAGAAGGGGCTCGACGCGACGCTCGTCGAGAAGGACGCCTACGGCGGGGCGTGTCTCAACCGCGGCTGTATCCCCTCGAAGGCGCTCATCACGGCGAGCGGGCTCGCCCACGAGGCGGGCACCGCCGAGGAGATGGGGATCCACGCCGACCCGGCCGTCGACCTCTCGCGCATGATCGAGTGGAAGGAGGGGGTCGTCGACCGGCTCACGGGCGGCGTCGAGAAGCTGTGTAAGGCCAACGGCGTGAACCTGGTCGAGGGGACCGCGCGGTTCGTCGACGACCACACGGTCCGGGTCGCCCACGGCGGCGACGGCCAGGGCTCCGAGTCGATCGAGTTCGAGCACGCGATCGTCGCCACCGGCTCCCGGCCGGTCGAGATCCCCGGCTTCTCGTTCGCCGACGAACACGTCTGGAGCTCCGCCGACGCGCTCGCGGCCGAGAGCGTCCCCGAGCGCCTCGTCGTCGTGGGCGGCGGCTACATCGGGATGGAGCTCGCGACGGTCTACGCGAAGCTCGGTGCCGAGGTCACGGTCGTCGAGATGCTCGAGGACGTCCTCGACCCCTACGAGGACGACGTGAAACGCGTCGTCCGGAAGCGCGCCGAGGAGCTCGGGATCGCGTTCAGCTTCGGCGAGGGCGCGACCGGCTGGTCGGAGGCGAACGACGGCGGCTACCTCGTCCACACGGAGACCGAGGACGGGGAAGAGTCGACGTACCCCGCCGACAGAGTCCTCGTCGCGGTCGGTCGAGAGCCCGTCACCGGCGGGCTCGACCTCGCGAACGCGGGCGTCGAGACCGACGATCGCGGGTTCATCGAGACGGACGACCGGACCCGGAGCGCGGTCGAACACGTCCACGCCGTCGGCGACGTCGCCGGCGAGCCGATGCTCGCGCACGCCGCCTCGAAGGAGGGGATCGTCGCCGCCGAGACGATCGCCGGCGAGCCGGCCGCGCTCGACCAGCAGGCGATCCCCGCCGCCGTCTTCACCGATCCCGAGATCGGAACGGTCGGGATGACCGAGACCGACGCCGAGGACGCCGGCTTCGACGTCGCGGTCGGCGAGATGCCCTTCAACGCCTCCGGCCGCGCGCTGACGACCGGCCACACCGACGGCTTCGTCCGGATCGTCGCCGACGCGGACGAGGGGTTCGTCCTCGGCGCGCAGATCGTCGGTCCGGAGGCCTCGGAACTGATCGCGGAGGTCGGGCTCGCGATCGAGCTCGGCGCGACCCTCGAGGACGTCGCCGCGACCGTTCACACCCATCCGACGCTCTCGGAGGCCGTGATGGAGGCCGCCGAGAACGCCCGCGGACAGGCGATCCACACGCTGAACCGGTAGACCACGTTTCCACTCGGATCCTCCGTTTCCACCCGACGCCGCGAGCGTCGCGAGCGCAGCCTCACGGACGGCTCATTTCTCGTTTTCATATCGCGATATACAATATACGAACGGACAGGATCCGGAACCTTCCGGATCGACGTACGCCGGCAGGTCGGTCGATCGCGTCGCCGGTTCCGGCGGATCGACCGGCTTTTTCCCCGGCAGCCCCTCGCTCTCGGCATGGCCGACGAGTTCGACCCCGAGAAGTTCGAGGACAAGTACGTCCACTACTTCCCCGAGCTCCAGCGGGCGTACAAGAACGCGTTCAACCAGATGAACGAGCGCTACGACTCCGAGCTGATCCACGGGATCGATCAGATGGTGCTCAACGAGTCCGAGCCGATGTACGAGGACGGCGAGTTCCGCGTCGAACTGCCCGAGAACCCCCGCGAGCGGCTCCAAGGCGTCCTCGTCGACGACGAGAAGTTCGAGGCGACGCTCGAGGAGTACGTCGACCGGATCGAGACGGAGCTCTACCGGACGCTCGGCGTCGACGCCCCCGAATAGCCGGGAGATACCCACGAACCAAAGGCATAAGCCGACCGACCGCCAACTCGGGGACATGAGCACGGATACGAGCGACGCGGACAACGACCTCCGCGAGCGGATCACGAACTTCCTGCGGCGGAACTTCCCGCAGATCCAGATGCACGGCGGGAGCGCCGCGATCAGCCACCTCGACCGCGAGAGCGGCGAGGTCCAGATCCAGCTCGGCGGGGCGTGTTCCGGCTGCGGCATCTCCCCGATGACGATCCAGGCGATCAAGTCCCGGATGGTCAAGGAGATCCCCGAGATCGAGACCGTCCACGCCGACACCGGCATGGGCGCGGGCGCCGACGGCGACCTCGGCGGCACCGGCGGGGGCGGCATGTCCCCCTCCTTCCCCGGCGAGACGACCGACGGCGACGACGACGAGGGGCCGCAGGCCCCCTTCTAAACCCGTTTTGAACGGTCTTCTGCCGTCTTTCTGCCGTACGGCCTAGCGGCCGCGTTCTTCGAGATCGCTCGTTCGACCTCGAATCCGTATCGATCGTCTTGATAAATCGTATGTCGCGATATCAAAACGGGATCGTCGCGCTCGTCCCGCCCGACTGAAGGCTTTTTGTCCCGCGGCCCGTCACCGGTTCCTATGCAGTACCGCGAAGTCGAACCGACGGCGGAGTACGTCGCGCGGTTCGAGACGGGGGCCGACTGGCGCGAGGAGATCGAGGACCTCGCCCGCGAGGAGGACGTCGACGCCGGGTGGTTCTCGGCGCTCGGCGCGGTACAGGACGCGGAGGTCTGGTTCTACGACCAGGAGGAGACGGAGTACCGGTCGGTGACCTTCGACGAGCCGCTCGAGGTCGCCGCCTGCGTCGGCAACGTCGCGCTTCTGGAGGGGGACGTGTTCGCGCACACCCACGCCGTGCTGTCGCGGCCGAGCGGGCAGGCGCTCGCCGGCCACCTCGACTCGGCGACCGTCTGGGCGGGCGAGTGTCACCTCCGGTCGTTCGCCGAACCGCTCGAGCGCGAACACGACCCGGTCACCGACCTGGACCTATGGCTCTGAGAGCGGGACCGACCGCACCGACCCGGCGGCCGCGATGAGAGCCGACGACGAGCGCTACTTCGCGCGGCTCGAGGAGCGGCTCGACGAGGCGTTCGAGGTGGCGGAGACGGCGAAGGCACAGGGGAAGGACCCCGAGCCGGAGATCGAGATCCCGGTCGCGCGCGACATGGCCGACCGCGTCGAGAACATCCTCGGGATCGACGGGGTCGCGGAGCGCGTCCGCGAACTCGAAGGCGAGATGTCCCGGGAGGAGGCCGCCCTCGAGCTCGTCACGGACTTCGTCGAGGGGACCGTCGGCGACTACGACTCCCGCGCCGGCAAGATCGAGGGGGCGGTCCGGACCGCCGTCGCCCTGCTCACCGAGGGCGTGGTCGCCGCGCCGATCGAGGGGATCGACCGCGTCGAGCTGTTGGAGAACGACGACGGCACCGAGTTCATCAACGTCTACTACGCGGGACCGATCCGCTCCGCGGGCGGGACCGCACAGGCGCTGTCGGTGCTGGTGGCCGACTACGCGCGGGCGCTTCTGGGGATCGACGAGTACCACGCTCGAACCGAGGAGATCGAGCGGTACGCCGAGGAGATCGCCCTCTACGACCGCGAGACCGGGCTCCAGTACACGCCGAAGGACGAGGAGGCGAAGTTCATCGCGGAGAACATCCCCATCATGCTCGACGGGGAGGCCACCGGCGACGAGGAGGTCTCCGGCTTCCGCGACCTCGAACGGGTCGACACCAACTCCGCGCGCGGCGGGATGTGTCTCGTCGCGGCGGAGGGGATCGCGCTGAAGGCCCCGAAGATCCAGCGGTACACCCGCGACCTGGAGGAGGTCGACTGGCCGTGGCTCCAGGACCTCATCGACGGGACGATCGGGAAGGACGGCGGGGCGGAGGGAGCCGAGGGATCCGATGGCGACGACGCGGGCGGCGGGGACGGCGGCACGGACGACGATGGCGACGAGGCGAGCGGCGACGGCGACGACACGCAGGCCGGGAACAGCGACGACGAGGCCGCCGGACCCCTCCGACCGAAGCCCTCACAGAAGTTCCTGCGTGACCTGATCGCCGGACGCCCCGTGTTCACACACCCCTCTGAGGAGGGCGGGTTCCGGCTCCGGTACGGCCGCGCGAGAAACCACGGGTTCGCGACCGCGGGCGTCCACCCGGCGACGATGCACCTCGTGGACGACTTCCTCGCGACCGGGACGCAGATCAAGACCGAACGGCCGGGGAAGGCCGCGGGCGTCGTCCCCGTCGACTCCATCGAGGGGCCGACGGTGAAGCTCGCGAACGGCGAGGTCCGCCGGATCGACGATCCCGAGGAGGCGCTCGCGGTCCGCAACGGCGTGGAGGAGATCCTCGATCTCGGCGAGTACCTCGTCAACTACGGGGAGTTCGTCGAGAACAACCACCCCCTCGCGCCCGCGTCGTACGTCTACGAGTGGTGGGTTCAGGAGTTCGAGGCCGCGGGCGCGGACGTCCAGGCGCTCGCGGACGACCCCAACGTCGACCTCGAACGCCCGGGGCCCGGAGCGGCGCTCGAGTGGGCGGAGGCGTACGACTGCCCGCTCCACCCCGCCTACACCTACCTCTGGCACGACGTGTCGGTCGCCGACTTCGAGGCGCTCGCGGAGGCGGTCGCCGGCGGCGAGGTCGTCGAGGGGGTGCTGGCGATCGAACACACCGAGCGGGTCGCGCGGTCGCTCGAGACCCTGCTCGTCGAGCACGCCGCCACGCCCGACGCGCTCCGGATCCCGACGTGGCGGCCGCTCGCGCGCTCGCTCGGGGTCGACGACGGGCTGCGGAAGGAGTGGACCCCGGAGGACCTCCCGCGGGAGGCCCGCGAGTGGGACGGCGGCGACGACGCGGTGAAGGCGGTCAACGCGGTCGCGCCCTTCGCGGTCCGCGAGCGCGCGCCGGTCCGGATCGGCAACCGGATGGGCCGCCCGGAGAAGTCGGAGAGCCGCGACCTCTCCCCGGCGGTCCACACGCTGTTCCCGATCAACGAGGCCGGCGGCCCCCAGCGCGACGTGGCGGAGGCGGCCCGGACGATGGACGACCGCGGGCGACGCGGCCGCCACGAACTCGAGGTCGCCGACCGGGCGTGTCCCGACTGCGGCACCCACACCTACCGGTCGGCGTGTCCCGACTGCGGCACCCACACCGAGCCCCACTACGAGTGCGGCGACTGCGGCACCGTCTGTGAGCCCGACGAGGCCGGCCGCGTCGAGTGCCCGCGCTGTGAGTGGGAGGTGACCGCCGCGACCCGCCAGGAGGTCGACCTCAACGACGCCTACCGCTCGGCGCTGGAGTCCGTCGGCGAGCGGGAGTCCGCCTTCGAGATACTGAAGGGGGTCCAGGGGCTCACCTCGACGAACAAGACGCCCGAACCCATCGAGAAGGGGATCCTCCGCGCGAAGAACGGCGTCACCTCGTTCAAGGACGGGACGGTCCGGTACGACATGACCGACCTCCCGGTCACGTCGGTCCGGCCCGAGGAGCTCGACGTCACGGCCGACCACTTCCGGGAGCTGGGCTACGAGACCGACATCGACGGCGACCCGCTCCGTCACGACGACCAGCTCGTCGAGCTCAAGGTCCAGGACGTGGTGCTCTCGGACGGCGCGGCCGAACACATGCTGCGGACCGCCGACTTCGTCGACGACCTCCTCGAGCAGTTCTACGACCTGCCTCGCTTCTACGAGGTCAACGAGCGCGACGACCTCGTCGGCGAGCTCGTGTTCGGGATGGCTCCCCACACGAGCGCCGCTACTGTCGGAAGGGTGATTGGTTTCACCTCGGCCGCGGTCGGATACGCTCATCCGTACTTTCACGCCGCGAAGCGTCGGAACTGCGATGGTGACGAGGATTGCGTGATGCTCCTCATGGACGGTCTTCTCAACTTCTCGAAAACGTTTCTGCCGAACCAGCGTGGCGGGAAGATGGACGCGCCGCTCGTGATGTCCTCGCGGATCGACCCCTCGGAGATCGACGACGAGGCGCACAACATGGACATCGTGCGGCGGTACCCGCTGGAGTTCTACGAGGCGACCCGCGAGATGGCGGATCCGGAGGCGGTCGAGGACCGGATCAAGCTCGGCGAGGACACGCTCGGCACCGACGACGAGTACCGCGGGTTCGACCACACCCACGACACGACGGACATCGCGATGGGGCCGGATCTGTCGGCGTACAAGACGCTCGGCGACATGATGGAGAAGATGGACGCCCAACTCGAACTCGCCCGAAAGGTCCGCGCGGTCGACGAGACCGACGTGGCGGAGCGGGTCATCGAGTACCACTTCCTGCCGGACATCATCGGGAACCTCCGGGCCTTCTCGCGCCAGGAGACGCGGTGTCTCGACTGCGGCGAGAAGTACCGCCGGATGCCGCTCTCGGGCGACTGTCGCGAGTGCGGAGGCCGTGTGAACCTCACCGTCCACGAGGGCTCCGTGAGCAAGTACGTCGACACCGCCATCGAGGTCGCGGAGCGGTTCGGCTGCCGGCCCTACACCAAACAGCGGCTGTACGTGCTCGAGGACGCCCTGGAGTCGATCTTCGAGGACGACACGAACAAGCAGTCGGGCATCGCGGACTTCATGTGAGCGGCCATCATTACTGGTTGGTTATAGATTAATCCGACTCTGTTGAAATCGTTAGAGAGATAGACATTTCCTTTTCCTTACGATCTGTACAGCCTAAGCAACGATCGATCTCCGGAGCAGTGGCGCGCCTCCGAGCGCCCAAGGGGCGCGAGGAGCCCGCGAGGGACGCTGCGAACGAAGTGAGCAGCGAGGCTGGGGAGGCGTGAGGTGCGGGGCTGTGCGGAGCGGGGGGGACCAAAGGGGCAGCCGCGAGGACGAAGCACGGCGACGTAAGCACCGCAGCGAAGGAACGAGTGAAACGAGCGACTGAGCGAGGAGCACAGCGAGCCGCGCGAGTTCTCGTGGCTGGGGCTTTGGAAGAGTTCACCGCTCCAGCAACGATCCCGTTCTGCCCACCTCGATCTCCGTCGAAACACCCGTTCGATAGGCATTCTTCATGAATTCGCTGTTTCAGAAGCGTTTGTGTCCGAAAAATAGAATTTCAACAGAGTCACGAGTCGAGATCTATTGAGAGCTCCTCAAGAGTAACCGGCGGCATGTGCGTGTCCAAGTTTACGACTTTAAATACAAATACGAATTCCTGTTTCGGGAGTTTGATGAGAACATGACTATCAAAAAGAATTAAAATATTGGGATGTGTTGGCATGACCATGTCAGGCAGTCAAAAAACAGAATTACAACGAGATATACTACTGGCGTGGTACCAGAATCCGAATGCAACAAACAAGCAGATCGCCGAAGCTTGTGATTGTAGTGCTTCATACGTTAGTACCGTCAAAAATCGGTTTGACGACTACAACGAATTTGAAGCTATGATGGATCGGCAGGATAGAGAAATGGAACAAATGTTTGGAGAAGACATCTTTGGAGGCAATCATACAGTAAGTGGAGGCTCTTCGGGCCAACCCGGTCTAGCTCAGCAATGGGAAGAGATACCAAACAATGCGCCCGGCCTAATCATCAAAGCCATTGTGTTGATTGCACTTCTATATGCCGCATTTCAATTCATAATGGTTTTAGTGTGAAATTCAGCTCCGAATCTTGATGGATATATTTTTGATTTGAGATCTCATTTCTAGCGATCTCAGCGATAACCAGAAGTATAATAGAAGGATTCGGGCGAAACGGATGATCCGGCATCGCGGACTTCAGGTGAGGTCGCCGCTGCGATCCCAGAGCACTCGTCGCTCTCCGGAATCCCCTACTCGGCGTCGTCCGGGTCGGTCGGCACGCCGCCGAGGTTCCCGTCGTCGTCGAACAGCTTCGCGCGGAGGAACCGCGTCCGGTAGCGGTTCGCGCCCTCCTTCGTGTCGGCCTCACGGATCTCGTCGATCCGGCCGTCCGCGACCGCGTCGACGATCGCCTCGAGCTGGTCCTTCTCGCTCGGAGTGAGCTCGAACTCGTAGGTCCGCGGCTGCTCGCTCTCCAGACGGGTCCACTTGCGGGCGGCGCTCACGACGACCGAGCACGGCTCCCGGCAGGGGAAGACCCCGTCGCCGCCGTCGACGTCGAGGTCGGTGTCGTCGTCGTACTCCCACTCTCGGCGTTTCAGACACTGCGAGTCGTCACAGCAGGCCTCGGCGACCCAGTTCACGTGTTCATGGCCCTCGCCGCGGTCCCAGGTTTGGATCACGCCGTAGATGCCCGACTGCCGCTCCATCGTCTCGCGCCAGTGGTTCACGTCGAGTTCGCCCTCGCGCTCGCGGTGCCAGTTGGCGACCGTGGCCGGATAGATCGTCTCGACCGTCTCGTAGACCACCTTCGGCCCCAGGTCGGGGAAGACCCACCCGGTCCGCAGCGTGGGGGCGGTCTTGAGCGGCCGGTACCGTCCCGTCCCGTCCAGCTTCACGATCTCGCGGGCGTCGAGCGGGTCGTCGTGGGCGGTCAGCTCCTCGCGGGAGACGCCCGCGTCCGCCTCGTGACGCACCTCGTACCGGCGCTCGCCGCGGTCGGTGATCGTGGCCGTGATCCGGAGCTGGCCCCACGCGCGCTCGATCCCTGCCGCGAGCGCGGCGTATCGGGCCTCCACCGTCGCGCCGTCGGCGTCCTCGATCCACCGCAGGAACGCCCGCCGGGGGCCGAATTCGCCGACGACGCGCTCGAAGACGTACCAGTCGGTGACGGCGGCGGCGCGGTCGACGAGCGCCGCGTGGAGGTCGCGCTCGCTCAGGCCCGTCCGGGCGTCGTCGCCGGCGGGGTCGAGGACGTAGGCGGCGTCCTCGTCCGCGGCGTCCCGCCCGACCGCGAACCCCTCGAATCGAAGCCGCTCGTCGGGCGCGAGGTCGGAGAGAGCGTCGAGCACCGCGTCGAACGCGTCGCTCGGGAGGTCGATCTCGGGGACCGTGAGCTCGTCGTCGGTCGTCGCCGTTCCGTCGTCATCGGTCGCGGGAGCGGCGTCGGGGGTCGGTTCCGCCACGGTCAGTCCCCCGCGGCGACGCGAGTGGTCTCACGCACGGCCGCGAGCGCGTCGCCGAGGTCCGCGCCGGCGTCGGCCGCGCGCTCTAAGATCACGTCGGCCATGAGGGGTTCGGTGCCCACCGCGCCCGCGTACCAGATCCGGGTGCCGTCGACCGCGGTCGGCACGTCGTATCCCTCGGTGTGGTCCTCACAGAGCCCCACGTCCTCCGGGATGTCCTCCTGGGTGTGGTAGCCGTCGGCGATGAACAGCGGGACGAGGACGACGTCGTCGCTCTCGAAGTGCTCGGGGAGGTCGTCGACCTCGGGATCCTCGTCCATGTACAGCGCCTTCACCTCGTCGAAGCGGCCGCGCTCTGCGATCCGGTCGGCGTGGTACTCGATCGCCTTCGCCGAGTTCTCGTTGCGCTCGGTGCCGTGCCCGACGACCGCCAGGCCGAACCCTTCGCCCACGTCGGGGTCGCCGGTGACCGACTCCGCGCGGCGCTCGATCACGTCGGTCATCGCGCGGTGGGTTCCCACGGGGCCGCAGTAGTGGACCTCGCGGCCGACGTCCTCGGCGACGAGGGTGGCCTGGTCGGCGGAGAGCCCGTCTGAGTCCCACTCGGAGACGTCCCACCCCTCCAGGCGGAGCTCGCGGGGGATCACCTGCTCGGTGAAGTAGCCCTCGGAGACGAACAGCGGGACGACGTACACCTCGTCGCCCTCGACGGTGCGGAGCACCTCCCGGAAGTGCGGTTCCTCCTTCCAGAAGCCGGTCTTCACCTCGTCGAACGCGCCGGACGCGCGGATCGTGTCGGCGTGGTCGTACGTCGGCGCGCTCGATTCCGGGTTGAGGTGGGAGCCGTGCGCGACGATGACGAGCGACTGCATACCCGATCTGGGGGCGCGCCGCTCTTAGGGACTTCGGAGGCTGCGAGCGCGCGGGAACGCTCGACGAGCGACGGGCACCGGCCGAGCCGGCACGCACCGACCGAAACGGCACGCACCGACCGAAACGGCACGCACCGACCGAAACGGCACGCACCGACCGAAACGGCACGCACCGACCGAAACCGCCATGCCGACCGCACGTGCAGGGAGGGGCATGTCGCTGGCAGCCGACACCCGCGAGGCGGTGCGGGATCACCCCTTCCTGCTCGACGCGCTCCGCGCGGGGGTCCTGAACCACAGCGCGGCCGCCGCGTGGCTTCTCGAGTCGACCGACCTCGACGGCGACGCGGACGCGGTCGCGACCGCGCTCCGCCGGTTCCGCGAGGACCTCCCGGCGTACGCGACCGCCCGGCGCGAGGCGAGCGTCACGATGCGGAGCGGCGTCGGCGTCGTGAGCGACGACGAGTCCGGAGGAGCCGGTGACTCGAGGACCGGCGATCCCCTCCTCCGGGTCGGCGGCGCGGCGGTCGTCCCCGAGGGCTCACACACCGCGCTGCTCGCGACCGGCGAGGTCGACGCCGCCGCGTTGGCCGCCGCGCTCGGCCGGCTCGACGCGGCGGGCGTGGCGGTCGCGGCCGCGGGCGTCGCGGTCGCGGAGAACGGCGAGGTCGCGGGGGACGCCGACGGCTCGCTCGTCGCGGTCGTGGACCGGCGCGACGGCGCGACCGCGCTCCGGGTCGTCGAGGACGTGTTGGCCGCGGTCCCGGGCGACGACGACGAGTGAGTGCGTGATCGATACGTCGCGGATGACGTCGTCAACGCCCCGGTCGTTCGGCCGTAGGTCGTGGTAAGCGCGGAGAACACCGCCAAAGCCCCAGCCGCACAGCCCCGCACCTCACGCCTCCCCAGCCTCGGCGACCGCCCTCCGCTTCGCTCCGGTCGGTCGCCTCCCTCGCGCGGTGCGTTCGCGGCCCACCGGGCCGCTCACGGCACGCGCCACTACGGAAAAACCGGGTTCCGCGACCGAGTCCTTTTCGCGTCCGGGCGTGAACCGGCCGCCCATGTCCCGAGTCACGATCGACGACGTCGAGGCCGCGGCGGCGCGGTTCGCCGACGCCGACATCGTCCAGCGCACCCCCGTCCAGCGGAGCCGGTCGCTCTCCGAGCGGTGCGGCGCGGAGGTCAGACTGAAGATGGAACACCTCCAGCGCACCGGCTCGTTCAAGCCGCGCGGCGCGTACAACGCGATCTCCCGGCTCGTGGAGTCGGACCCGTCGGCCGAGCGGGTCGTCGCCGCGAGCGCGGGCAACCATGCACAGGGGGTCGCGCTGGCGGCGACCGCGGCGGGGCTCGACTCGACGATCGTGATGCCCGAGTCCGCGCCGGGCGCGAAGATCGAGGCCACCCGGTCGTACGGGGCCGACGTGGTCCTCGAGGGGGCCGTCTTCGCCGAGGCGATGGCCCACGCGCGGACGCTCGTCGACGACCCGCGAACGCGGTTCGTCCACGCCTTCGACGACCCGGACGTCGTCGCCGGACAGGGCACCATCGGGCTCGAGGTGCTCGAGCAGGCCCCCGACGTCGACACCGTGCTCGTCCCCGTCGGCGGCGGCGGGCTGGCGGGCGGGGTCGCGACCGCGATCAAGGCGCGCGACCCCGACGTGCGCGTCGTCGGGGTCCAGACCGAGGGGGCCTCGACGCTCTCGGAGAGCCTCGCCGCCGGCGAACTCGTCACGCGCGAGGAGCCCGACACGATCGCCGACGGGATCGCCACCGGCGGGATGAGCGACCTCACCTTCGACCTCCTCGAGGAACACCTCGACGGCGTGGTGGTCGTCAGCGACGACGACGTGGCCGCCGCGATCCTCCTCCTTCTGGAGCGCGCGAAACAGATGGTCGAGGGTGCGGGCGCGACCGCCGCGGCCGCGCTCCTCGACGACCGGATCGTCGAGGAACTGGAGCTGGCCGGCGAGACGGTCGTCCCGCTTCTGTGTGGCGGCAACATCGACATCACGTCGCTCCAGGAGGTGTTGACCCACGCGCTGGTCGACCGCCACCAGCTGGTCGAGCTCACCGTCCGCATCGACGACACGCCGGGGAAGATGGGCGAGATCGCGACGCTGATCGGCGGCGAGCGCGCGAACATCCGCACCGTCCGCCACGAGCGGAGCCGGCCGGACCTCCCCGTCGGCGACGCCGACCTCGTCTTCGAGGTGGAGACGAACGGTCCGGCCCACATGGAGCGCGTCGTCGAGGCGGTCCGCGAGGCGGGCTACGAGGTGACCTCCCGGACCGACGTCGGCTCCCGGCAGTAGCGCGGGGGATCGGGACCGCCTACTCGGGCGCGACCCACCGAAGGACCTCGGAACCGCGGTCGAGAAGCGTCCCGAGGTGGTCGGCGTCGACGGAGCGAAGCGTCCCGCCGCAGGCGTCCGCGAACGCCTCGACCGGCGCGATCGGGGCGTTGTCGTCTCGGGTACCGTGCCACACGCGGACCGGGAGGGCGATCCGGTCGGGGTCGACCGGGTCGTTCGCGAACGACCGGCTCTCGCGCTCGACCGCGCTCGCGCCGCTCCCGAGCAGTCCGCCGGAGAGCGCCTCGTGGAAGTCCGCGGCCGTCGCCCGCGCGACCGCCGGCGACACCGACCGGTCGGTGTACTGGGAGACGACCGCGTCCGGCCCCAATATCGACGCGACCCTCCCGAAGAGCGGGAAGAGGAGCCGGATCGCGTACGGGATCCGGGCGAGACCGGCGAGCCCCTCGTCGCTCGGCGGAACGACCGCGCTCACGAGCGCGAGCCGAGCGGCCCGATCGCTCTCCGCGGCCGCGACCGCGAACGGGCCGCCGCCGGAGAAGCCGACGATCCCGGCGCGGTCGATCGACTCCGCGCGGAGGACCCTCGTCAGGTCCTCGCGCCACTCGTTCCACCCCCAACCGTCCGGCGGCGGCGAGGAGCGCCCGTATCCCGGGCGGTCGGGGGTGACGATCCGGATCCCCGCGTCGACGGCGGCGTCCGCGAGCAGCGCCGCGAACAGCCGCGAGCCGGGCGTTCCGTGATGGAGGACGACCGCCGAGCCGTCCGCGGGGCCACGGACCGAGTAGGCGACCTCGCGGCCGTCGGAGAGGTCGACGGTCTCGGTTCGGAGGGTCGCGTCGCCGTCGGCTCGGACCGCGTCGCCGGCGGCGTCACCGCGGCCCGTGTCGTCGACGGCGTCGTCGGCGTCGGCTCCGATGGTCGCGTGCTGACCCATGGTGGATCGACGTTTCGGTTCCGGCGTCATAACCCGTCGGGAGACTCACGCTCTCGTTGTAGCCTTCGGGCGGGCCGACCCGATCGAGCCGGTTCGAACACCCCGCTCCGGCGATGATCCGACGACGATCCGACGATTTCAAAGCCTCCCCGCGGGTACCGGCGCGTAATGAGTCTCGTCGTTACCGACACCCTGGAAGACGAGCGCGTCGAGTTCACGGCCGACGGCGACGTCACGCTGTACGTCTGTGGGCTGACGGTGTCGGACGACCCGCATCTCGGGCACGCCCGCCTCTGGTTCC
This sequence comes from Halorubrum aethiopicum, assembly GCF_001542905.1. Classification (NCBI taxonomy): domain Archaea; kingdom Methanobacteriati; phylum Methanobacteriota; class Halobacteria; order Halobacteriales; family Haloferacaceae; genus Halorubrum; species Halorubrum aethiopicum. The sequence goes on from NZ_LOAJ01000001.1 coordinate 552,351, forward strand.
ACGCGGACGTGCTCCACCGGTGGCTCGAGCACCTCGGCTACGACGTGCGCCACGTCGAGAACGTCACCGACGTCAACGAGAAGATCACGGCCCGCGTGGGCGAACGCGAGGAGTGGACCGAGGAGCGGGACGTGGCCGAGACGTTCACGGCGCGCACCTTCGAGGCGATGCGCGGGCTGAACCTGCTGCGCGCGGAGGTGTACCCCCGCGTCACCGAGCACGTCCCGGAGATACTCGACCTCGTGGAGACGCTGGTCGAGAAGGGGTACGCCTACGAGTCGAACGGCTCCGTCTACTTCGACGTCACGACGTTCGACGACTACGGCACGCTCTCGAACCAGGACGTCGAGGAGCTGGAGGCGCAGGGCGAACCCGACGAGCGGTCGGAGAAGCGCCACCCCGCGGACTTCGCGCTCTGGAAGGCCGGCGGGGTGAGCGAGACCGCCGCGCGCGACCACGCCAAACACGACCACGGCGACGCGGTCCCCGAGGGCGAGACGTGGGAGTCGCCGTGGGGCGAGGGTCGCCCCGGCTGGCACGTGGAGTGTTCCGCGATGTCGACGACGCACCTCGGCGACACTCTCGATATCCACATGGGCGGGCGCGACCTGGTCTTCCCGCACCACGAGAACGAGATCGCCCAGTCGACGGCGGCGACCGGCGAGGAGTTCGTCCGCCACTGGCTCCACGTCGGCCTGCTGGCGATGGAGGGCGAGAAGATGTCCTCCTCGATCGGCAACTTCTGGACCGTCCCGGACGCCTTGGACGAGCTCGGCGTCAACGCCGTCCGGACGTTCTACGCCGGGGCGGCCTACCGCTCCGAGCAGGCGCTCACCGAGGAGACGATCGCGGAGGCCGAGGAACGGTGGGACCGGCTCTCTCGCGCCCACGAGCGCGCTGTCGACGCGCTCGACTCCGTCGACGCGCACGCGAAGACGGTCGATGAGGGGCTTCGCCGGGCGGTCGCCGACGCCCGCGACGACTTCGAGACGGCGATGAACGACGACCTCAACCTCCGGGAGGCGACCGCGGCCCTGCTACGACTCACCGACGCCGTGAACCGCCACGTCGACGCGGAGCCCCCCTACGACTACCGCGGGCTCCGCGAGGCCGTCGAGGCGTTCGAGGAACTCGGCGGCGACGTGTTGGGGCTCCAGTTCGAGACCCCCACCGACGGCGACGTCGATCTCGCCGGCGACGTAGTCGAACTCGTCTTGGACGTCCGCGAGGCCGAGCGCGAGGCCGGCAACTACGAGCGCGCCGACGAGCTCCGGGACGCGCTCCGCGACGTTGGCGTCGAGATCGAGGACGGCCCGGACGGGGCGACGTACCGGTTCGAGTAGGCCCGCTCGGCTCGCCGAGGGCGGATCCGCGGCGACGACGGCCCGCCGAAGTTTTATCACACATGTTGGCAAATGTCAACTTATAACAAGGAGAGTCATCCATATGAACCGGCTCACACGCTACTACTGGTTTGTCAAGAGTCAGCTCCGAATGATAGCGCTGTACTTCCTCGTGTACCTGTTCGTCGGCGGGCTGGCCTTGGCCGTCCTGGACGCCGTCGGGGGAGGCGACGCGGTCAAGAGCCTCGCGATGTCCGCGTTGTTCCTGGGGTTCCTGGCCTTGACGGGACGCAGACTGTACTCGAGCGAGCCGCCGGGGGAACTGGAGCTGCTGGCGAAACGCGAGGACTCGCCGAGCGCAACGAGGGTCATGGAGCTTCTCGAGGGGAACCCGTCGGTCGACCGGGGGACCGCGAGGACGCTGGTCGACAGCCTGTTCGACGCGACCAGGAACCCGGGGAGGCGAGGTAACTTCTGGTCGGGACTCGACTGCGGGGACGGGGAGGTGTACGAGCGCCTGTTCGGCCTCTACTCGCAACACCGGAACAAGCAACTGCTGCTGGTCGTCGAGCGGTTGGCGCGCGACGCCCCCCTGGAGGCCAGGGCGTACGAGGAGACGCTGCTGGCGGAACTGGACCCGGACCGCGAGCGGGAGGGCGTCGCGCTCGACGACTGGCGGCCGCGACACCAGCGCTTCTGGACGATCCCGGCCCTCGTCCTGGCGCACATCAGCCGGGAGCTTCCCGGGAGCGCGGAGCGATACGCCCCGAAGGTCGTCGAGATGCTCGACCCACAAGGGAGCAAGTCCGAACTGTGGGGGGTGCTCGCGTTGGGCGAACTCGCCGCCAACGACGAGAGCGCGAAGGAGGCGATACGGGACCTCCGCGACTCGCGGGTTGCCGGGCTACGGAACGCGGCCGGCGAGATCCTGTCCCACTACGAGGAGAGCGACCGGCCGTATCCGGCCGGCCGACGCCTCGACGAGTTCGACGTCGAACACGAGGAGAAGTACCAGGAGTGGAGAAAGGAGGCGAACCGGGCCAGAGCCGAATCCGGACCGGACGACTGGTGGGAAGACGAGTGGTGAGGGCGGACGGCGTCGTCCAGCAGGGGAGACGGAGGGACGCGGTCGCGAGGCGGACGAACGAGGCCCGACCGTGTGACTACTCCAGCACGTGTTGGGTGTCGTAGGACCCCAACACCCGGACCCAGCCGTTGTCGGCGATCGCCTCGATGTCCTCGACCGCCTTCGCCATGTGGTCCTCGTAGAGGCCGGCCTCGACGTCGAAGTGGAAGAGGTAGTCGCCGAGGCGCTCGCCGCTCGGGCGCGACTCGATCCGCGAGAGGTTGAGGTTTCGGTCGGCAAAGGCCTCCAGCAGTTCGAGCAGGAGGCCGGGGTAGTTGGCGTTCGGGTAGACGATGAGCGTGGTCTTCCCGCCGGCCTCCGAGCGCGCGCTCGTCGGTCCGACCACGAGGAAGCGGGTCGCGTTCGAGGTGCGGTCCTGGATGTCCGCGGCGAGGATCTCGAGGTCGTCGCCGGCGTTGTCGGGGTGGCCGATGCCGGCGACGCGGGCGTCCTCGCGGGCGCGCTCGACCCCGCGGGCGGTCGAGGCGACCGCCTCCAGCCCGGCGTCGGGGTGGTTCGCCTCCAGCCAGTTGCGACACTGCGCGAGCGCCTGCGAGTGGCTGGCGACGAGCTCGAACTCCGGCGACTGCGCGAGCAGCGCGTGCCGGATGGGAGTGACGACCTCGCGGGTGACCGCGACCTCGTGGTCGGCGAGCGCGTCGAGGCTCTCCGAGACCGACCCCTCGATGCTGTTCTCGATGGGGACGACCCCCCGCTCGAACTCGCCGCTCGCGACGGCGTCGACGATGGCGGTGACCGACTCGCGGAACGACACCTCTGCGGCGACGGCCCGCGCCGCGCGGTGGGAGTACGTGCCGGCGGGACCGAGCGTGACGGCGTTCATCGCGTCGACGTAGACGGCCGGGTGCGAAAAGCGTGGTGGGACGGCGACGGGGTCCCGGGCGAGCCTCACAGCAGTCCGGGGTCCTCGTCGTACCGCTGGAGCCACACGAACTCGCCGGTGTCGAACGCGAACGCGACCGTGTCGCCGTCGATCCAGCCGTCGACGACCGTCGACGATCGGATCTCGAGTTCCCGCGTCCAGACCCGGCCGCCGCCGGAATCCTCGGAACCGACCGCGACCGCCTCCCCGTCCCGGTCGACGAAGTACGCGCGCCCCGCGTCGGTGACGAGGGAGCGGCGTCGGTCGCGGGCGGGTGCGATCCCGCTCCGCCACAGCGGGTCGCCGGAGTCCCGGTCGAGGACGCGAAGCGTGCCCCCGCTCACGGCGGCGACGCGGTCGCCCGTCACCGTCGGGGGCGGACCGCCGCCGCCGACCCCGGTCCGCCACGCCTCCGCGCCGTCGGGACGCGTGAGCGCGAGCAGATCGTCGCCCTCGCGGAGCAGGACCAGGTCGCCGTCGACGACGAGGGCCGATCCGGTCCCGGACTCGCGACGCCATCGGCGGGAGCCGTCGGGAGCGAGCGCGACGACCGCGTCGGCCGCCGCGACGACGACGCCGTCGAGTCCGTCCGAACCGCCGGAATCGCCGGAATCGCCGGAGTCGCCACACCACAGCCCGCGGACCTCCCCACCGACCTCGACCGCCCAGTCGACTTCACCCTCTCGGGCGGCGATCACGACCGAACCGCTCCCGACGTACGCGCCCAGTCCGTCGGCCGCGATCGGCTCCGACTCGCGCCGTTCCACGGGATCGGTCCCCACCCAGTCGCCCGTCGACTTCCCGGCCGCGTCGGCGATCGACGCCCGCCAGTCGGGCGCGTCGACCCGCGGCGAGAAGTCGGGGTCGCTCCCGTCCGCGTCGTCGACGCGGTCGGCGTCGGTGTCGTCGGCGGTTCCGCCGCCCGACCCGCTCCCGTCGCCGGATTCATTGCCATCCCCCGTCTCGTCGCCGTCTCCCGTCTCGTCGCCGGCGGTGGCCGTCCCGGCCGCGTCGTCGTCCGTGGGCGTGACGGCGACCACGCTCCCGGTCGACTCGCGGAGGTACGCCCGCTCCCCGGCGGAGCCGAGCGCCAGCCCGACGCTCAACCGGTCGTGCCGGAAGGACCCGATCGCCTCGGCGTCGCGGTCGACCACGTCGACGGCGGTCCGCTCGCCCTCGAAGGGCGAATCGCCCGACTCGGCGAAGGCGATCCGGTCCCCGGCGGTCGCGTGGGCGCTCCAGCCGGCCATGAAGACGCCCGACCCGCCCGCGAGCTCGCGGGCGCGGACGTCGCCGCCGCCGTAGGCGTACCCGCAGCCCGCCAGGCTCGCCGCCGACCCCGTCGCGAGCGCGGCGAGCAATCGTCGTCGGTTCATCATCGCTCGAGCTCCCCGGCCATCTCCCGAAGCCGGTCGATCCGATCGGCCGTCGACGGGTGCGTGGCCGGGAACACGTCCGTCGACACCAGCTCCGCGTCGGTGAAGGCTCTCCCCTCCAGGGGTGCGACGTACAGCGCCTCCGCGCCGCCGTCGAGCGACCGGAGGTCCCGGTCGGGTACGTCCGCCATCCGCTCGTCGAGCGCCCGGAGCGCGCTCGCGAGCGCGGTCGGGTCGCCAGTGATCGCGGCCGCGCCCCGGTCGGCGGCGTACTCGCGGTACCGCGAGAGCACCCGGTGGACGAGCACGCTCGCCGCCCAGAACATCGCGGAGACCGCGAGCGTGACGACCGCGGTGACGAGCAGGACGATGATCGCCTTCGCCGCGCCGTCGCCGCCGTCGCCGTCGCCGCCGTGGCCCATCGTCCGCGCCATCCCGTAGATGACGTACGCGGCCGCGGTCGCGAGGTAGTAGGTGACCGTCGGCAGCAGCCACGCCACGGTCATCACGGTGGCGTCGTCGTTGGCGAGGTGTGACACCTCGTGGGCCACCACGGCCTCCAGCTCGCGCTCGTCGAGGGCGTCGAGCAGCCCCGTGGTGACGACGACGACCGCGCCGCGGGGGCCCTGAACGGCCATCGCGTTCGGCGCGTCGTTGTGCGCGACCGCGACGTCCGGCGGCTCGACGTCCGCCGTCCGCGCCAGACGCGTGACGCGCGCGTGAAGGTCGGGATACTCGTCGGCGTCGACGCGGCGGGCCCCGACGCTGCCGAGCACGATCGAGGGACCTTTCCACGCCTGAAGCGCCAGCCCGCCGGCGACGACGACGATCGCGAACAGGGGGTCGACGTACACCCGGCCGTGGTAGGGGCCGCCCCCCTGCCACTCCAACAGCGGGAGGACGATCTGGTTCGTCACGAACACGAACGCGTAGATGAACGCGAACGGGAGGACGGCGACCAGCGCGGTCGCGACGAGCAGGCGACGCCGGAGGCTGGGGTCCTCGGGGAGGGTGGAGGGCATCGCTCGCGCGTTGTGAGCGGTCCGATAAAAATCCCGCGCGCGTCGACGGCGGCGCGACGCGGAACGGCGACGGTCCCTACGCGACCGGCGTCCGCTCGACGACGGTCCCGTTCACGGTCGGGTACTGCTCGACGATCTCGCCCTCCTCGAGGTCTCCGTCCTCGACCATCTCCTCGAGGAGCCACCAGGCGACCTCGACGTGGTTCGTCTTGACCGTGTAGAACTCCTCGGGGACGCCGAGCGCCTCGAACCGCTCGGGGGCGGCGAACGCCTTGCCGTAGACGAGCGTCCCGTCGTCCGTGACCTCGTCGAACTCGCGGCGGACGTTCCGGGCCATCCGCTTGAGCCGGTTGCGGTGTTGGGCGGCGTCCTTGAACACCGACGTACAGAAGTACACCTTCTCGTGGCTCGCCATCTCCTCGACGATGGCCGCGTCCTTCGATCCTTCGACGGCGGACATGTGGCCCTCCTGGAGCTCGAAGCCCTCCTCTTGCATCCGGCGGTAGTTGCCGTCGCTCATCTCGAACTCGTTGACGTTACAGAACTCCGCGGCCCCCTCGTCGAGGAACTCGAGGAACTCCGGCTCCGCGCGGATGCCCGGGATCTCGAAGGCGGGCGTGAGCCCCTCCTCGCGGGCGATATACAGGATCTCCTCCCACTCCGTGCCGTGCATGTCGCCCCACAGCTCCAAGGGCGGATGAAAGCGGATCTCGTCGAGGCCGGCCTCGCTGAGCCGGCGCATGTTCTCGCGGCCGCCGGGGATCCCGGTGTAGAGGTGGGTGTGGTGGTCCTCGCCGAACTCGTCTTTCAGGAGTCGGAGGTACCGCGTCGTCTTCGCCATCGCCTCCTGGGGCTCGCCGCCCGTGATCGACGTGCCGAGCGCACTCATGCGCTTGGCCTCCTCGATCACGTCCTCGTCGGACTCCACCTTCCGCTCGTTGGCGTACACGTCGGTGACGTTCTTCCGGTTCTCCCCGAGGGGGCAGTAGAAACAGTCCCGCTGGTCACAGTAGCCGTAGACGAAAAGCACCATCTTGCCGCCCTTGGCGCACTGTTCACAGCCCTTGGAGATCATCTACGCCCCGATACTCGCTCCGACGTGAAAAAGCGTCCGAAGCGCCGTCTCGGGCGTGAACCCCCCGCACGGGCCGCGAGGGCGGTTCCGGCCGGTCGCGAACACAAAGTATGTACCCCCGCTCGCTCGGAGGGATGGTATGGAACGCACCACGACCGCGCCGGAGACGACCGAGAGCCGAGACGGCCGCGACGGCGAGGGCGACGCGGACGGAAGCGTCACCAGACGCCGGGCGCTCGCCGCCGCCGGGTCGCTCGGGATCGCCGGCCTCGCCGGCTGTACCGCGCTCGACGTCGCCACCGGCGAGCCCGCCGAGTTCACCGCCGGCACCGCGACGGTCGGGGACGCCACGCTCGACGAGAGCGGGTACGAGCTCAACGAGGTGACCGAGGAGACGGTCTCCAGGGAGGTCGAGGTCGCCGGGACGACCCGCGAGGTCCGGGTGACGAACAGCGTCGCCGAGTACGACAAGGCCGTCGAGCTGCTCGGCGAGCGGTACCAGGCGGCCGTCTTCGCGGCGGTGGCGACGCCGCAGGTCCGGGTGCTCGGTCAGGCGTTCAACCCGGTCGCGGACCTCGAGGCCCGAGAGCTCGCGGAGATCGTCTTGAGCCGGTACGAGAACGTCGGCGAGCTCGAACGGGGGTCGGAGTACACGACGACGGTGCTCGACGCCGACGCGGAGGTCGTCGTGTTTACCGTCGACGGCGAGATCGAGGGAACGGGCGTGAGCACCGAGCTGGAGCTTCACGTCGGCAGCCCGGTCGAAGCCGGCGGGGACTTCGTCCTCCCGCTGGCGGCGTACCCCGCCGCGTTCAGCGACGGCGAGAACGTCCGCCGGATGATGAACGGGATCGAACACGACCCGGCGTAACGTCGGGGACTCGCCCGCCTTCCGGGCGGCGACGCTGCGAGCCGAAAGCATATGCCGACCCCTCGCATACCCCCGGTGAATGCTGCTCGTCCTCTGTGTCGACCTCGACGACGACCTCGGCCGAAAGACGGGGATCCCGACCCCGGTCATCGGCGACGACGACGTCACCGAGGCCGCGGTCGCGCTCGCCACCGCCGACCCCGAGGACTCCGACGTGAACGTCCTGTTCCAGGGCGTGACCGTCCACGACGAGCTGGCCGCCGAGGGCGAGGCGGTCGAGGTCGCGGCCGTCACCGGCGTCGACGGCCCGGACGTGAAGGCCAACCGCGCGGTCGGCGCGGAGGTCGACCGCGTCCTCGCGGAGCTGTCGACCGGCGAGGACGTCTCGGCCATCGTGATCACCGACGGCGCACAGGACGAGTCGGTGCTCCCCGTGATCCGCTCGCGGATGCGGATCGACGGGGTCCGCCGCGTCGTCGTCAGGCAGGCACAGGACCTCGAGTCGCTGTACTACACCATCAAGCAGGTGCTCGCGGACCCCGAGACCCGCGGCACCATCCTCGTGCCGCTCGGGATCCTGCTGCTCATCTACCCGCTCGTCGTCGTCGCGAACCTCTTCGACGTCGAGGGCGCGGCCGTGCTCGGCCTGATATCCGGCGGCGTCGGCCTCTACTCGCTGTTCCGGGGGCTGGGGTTGGAGGAGACCGTCGACGGCGCGGCCGACTCCGTCCGGAACGTGCTCTACGCCGGACGGGTGACGCTCATCACGTACGTCGTCGCGCTCGCGCTGATCCTCGTCGGCGGGGTCCAGGGGACGGAGACCGTCGAGGCCGTCCGCGGCGTCACGGACGGGGGCCTCCCCGCGAGCGCGACCGTCACCGCGTTCGTCCACGGCTTCGTCCAGTGGCTCGCCGTCGCCGGGGTGACCTCCAGCCTCGGGCAGATCACCGACGAGTACCTCGCCGGGCGCTTCCGCTGGCGGTACCTCAACGCGCCCTTCTACGTCGTCGCCATCGCGGTGGTGTTGTACGCGGTGTCGGGCTTCTTCCTCCCGGCGGCCCCCGGCGTGACCTCCCTGGCGCTCGCGGACCTGGCGATGGCGCTCGCGGCCGGGACGCTGCTCGGGGTGTTGAGCACGCTCACGTTCGCGATCGCGGAGTCACAGCTCCCGTCCGGGGAGCCGACCTGAACGCCGAACGTGGGACGGGAGATCCCGTTGGAACTTTGTTTTCGGAATATTAGTTGGCAGAAACATCCGATCTATCCTGCGTGCTAATAGAACGGATGTTTCGTGTGTGATCGGAGTGATAAGAATGGGATCGTCGCTGACGTGGTGAACATCTCCAAAGCCCCAGTCGCGAGGACTCGATGCGCTCGCTGTGCTCCTCGGTCGCTCGTTTCACTCGCTCCCTGCGGTGCTTGCATCGCGCGTCTTCGCCCTCGCGACTGCCCCTTTGAGTCCCACCCCGCACCTCACACCTCCCCAGCCTCGCTGCTCATGGTTCGAAAATCGGAGATTTTCGTCATCACGAAAGACCGGAGGTCTTTCGAACGACTTCGTTCGCAGCGTCCCTCGCGGGCTCCTCGCGAGCCGATGGCTCGCTCGGAGGCGCGCCACCGCAATCGATCGCTCATTCTTTCGGCTGGAGTGAGCATCGGCGAGCGAAGCGAGCGGTTCACCGATGGAGCCGTCGAAGACGGCGGAGTCGGCTTTTTCCCTCCAGGTTTTTCGAGGAGTGGTTCCCGAAGCGAACGCAGTGAGCGAGGGCACCCGACGATGAAAAAGGTGGCTGGATTGACCGGAACGGGCCCAAATCATTCACTCGTGAGAATTTCAACGAAGCCGGATGGGGCGGTCACCGCGGCGTCCACTGCTCGCAGGCCTCCATGTCGTCCATGACCTCGTCGTAGTGGCCGCAGTAGGGTCGCATCCCGTCGTCCGTCCGAACGTAATCGAACTCCGCGCAGTTCCCGCAGTAGGCGTCGCCGGGGCCGTCGCGTGCGGCCGCCTCCGTCGTCGGCGACCCGGCTTCCGGGCCCTCCGGCCCGTTCGGCGCGGACGAGTCGGCCGCCGCGTCCGGCTCCGACGGCGCGTCGAGCGGCGAGGAGAGGTCCGTCTCCGCGCTTCCGCCGTCGCTGCGCCCCGACGGCGCGGCCGAGGTGAGACCGAGCGAGTCGGCGGGCGCGGACCCGCCGGTCGGGCCGGTGCCGGACTCGCCGGTCGGTACCGAGTGGGAGCCGTCCTTCGACCGTGAATCGGGGGCCGACCCGGAGCCGACGTCCGCGGTCTCCGTCGGTTCCGAGCGGTTCGTCTGCGTCTCGACGTCCCCGTCGGGGGTGCCGCCGAGGAGGCCGACGCCGCCGCCGAGTCCCGCGACCTGGTCGCGTTCGACCTCGATCACCTTCGTCTCCCCCTTGTGGGTCACCTCCATCGTCACCGTTCCGCCGGGGTCGTTGCGGGTCTTGAAGTTGGCGACGCCGACGAAGACGCACCACATCGTCGTCGCGGCCCCGAGGAAGTAGACGCCGGCGGTCGGGAGCGTGAGGTCCACGAGCTCCGGGCGCGGGCCGCCGACCCAGTGGTTCGGGTACGCCTGCGAGAACAGCGCGACGCCGAGCGTCATGATCGCCGCGCCGACGACCGCCGCCGCGCGGGTTCGCCGGTCGGCCGGCAGCACCGTCATCACGCCGAGCGTGACGAGCGGCACGCCGATCCCGCCGAGGATCCCGCCGAGGCGTCGCGCCGCCCCGGAGGTGTACCCGCTCGGCAGAAGCACCTCCGCGGCCACGAGGATCCCCGCGACGAGGAGCAGCGTCCCGCCGACGAACAGCCCCGCACCGAGCGACAGCCGCCGCGGGTCGACCTCGGAGCGTCCCTTCCCCCCGTACGCCTCCGAGAGACTGGTCATACGCCCCCTTCGTCGCCCACCCTGAAAACAGTACGTCAGACGCTCACGCGATCCGACGGGCCACGCCGCGGATCGACGGGTGGGCTCTGCGGCCGGAGGACGCGTCGACCGAGGGACGCGTCGACCTGGAGGACGCGCCGAGCTAGACGAGCGCGTCCACGTCCGCGTGCGCCGCGAGCAGGTCCGCCATCCGCTCGACGGTACGGGCGTCGCGGGTCCGGCCGCCGCTTATCACCTCCTCGACGCGGTCGATCGCGGTTGCGGTGTCGGTGTTCACCGCGAGCACGGCGGTTCCGGCCTCCGCGGCCCGCCCGAGCACCGCGCCCGAAGGGCGGTGCCCGCCGGTGAGCACGAGACACTTGACGCCCGAGGCGTCGAGGGCGGCGGTCTGGACGTCCGCGCGGTCGCCGCCCGTGATCACCGCGGCGTCGCGGGCGCGCCGGAAGTGCCGGAGCGCCTCGTCGCCGCCCATCGCGCCGACGAGGAACCGCTCGACGAACGCGTCGGTGGGCCCGTCGGTCAGCAGTTCCGCGCCCAGCTCGTCCGCGAGGTCGGCGACGGTGACGCCGGCGAGCTCCTTCTCGTGCGGGAGCGCCCCGAAGACCGAGATCCCGCGGGACTCGAGGAAGGGGATCCCGTCGTGATCGAGCGAGTCGAAGGCGGCGTCGTCGACCTTGTTGAAGAGGACGCCGGCGAGCCGGTCGCCGAACGCGTCGGCGGCGGCGAGCACCGCGTCGAGGTCGCCCGGCGTCCCGTACTCGGCCACGAGCACGACGCGCGCGTCGAGCAGTTCGGCCACGTCCACGTCGGTGAGGTCGACGACGCCGCCCGTGGTCCAGTCGCCGCCGCCCTCCACGAAGAGGTGGTCGCGGTCGGCGGCGAGCCCGTCGAACTCCTCGCGGATCCGCTCGCGGAGCGCCTCGGGGTCCTCCGTGCCGCGGACCGCGCCCTCGACGAACGTCGGCGAGTAGACGACCGGTTCCATCTGGTGCATCTCGGCATCGAGCCCGAGCACCTCGCGGGCGAGCATCGGGTCCCGGTCGAGCGTCTTGCCGACGTTCGACTGGAGCCGGGTGCCCTTCGGTTTCATGTAGCCGACGCTCGCGTCGCGGTCGGCGGCGAGCCGCGCGAGCGCGACGGTGATGGCGGTCTTTCCGGCTCCCTCTCCGGTCGCGGTGACGAGTGTGGTGGTGGTGTCTGTCATTGGTGGGGTTCCTCGGGGGCGAGTGCTTCGGATCCGTCATCGAGGTCGAGCTCCTCGGGGTCGACGGTGAGTCGGACGTCGACGGCGGCGGCGTTCGCGCCGCCGTCGGCGTCGGGCAGTGCGACGAGCGGGTTGATGTCGAGCTCCAGGATCGCGGGGAAATCGGTGACGAGCTGTGAGAGCCGGCCGATCGTCTCGATCACGGCGTCCAGATCGACCGGGTCGCGGCCGCGAGCGCCGCGCAACAGCGGCGCGGAGCGGATCTCCTCGGTCATCTCGCGGGCCTCCGGCTCGGAGACGGGCGCGACGCGGAAGGCCGTGTCCTCCATCACCTCCACGAAGATCCCGCCGAGCCCGAACATCACGAGCGGGCCGAACTGCGGATCGCGGTTCATCCCGACGATGGTCTCGACGCCGTCCTCTAAATCGACCATCTCCTGGACCTGGACGCCCAGGATCGTCGCGTCCGGCTGGTAGTTTCGCGCGCGGGTGACGAGGTCCTCGTAGGTGTCCGCCGCGTCCGCGTCGGGGACGCCGACCGCGACGCCGCCGATGTCGGACTTGTGGAGGATGTCCGGCGAGACGATCTTCATGACCACGTCGCCGTCGATCCCGGCCGCGACCTCGCTCGCGCGCTCGGGCGAGTCGACGATCTCGCCGGCGGGCGTGGGGATCCCGTAGGCGTCGAGCAGTTCCATCGCCTCCACGCCGAGGCGGTTGTCCTCGCGGTCGCGGACCGTCGCGAGCACCTCGCGGGCGCGCTCGCGGTCGACGTCGAACGACATCGGGTCGGCGTACTCGCGCTCCCTGATGTCGCGGTACTCCGCGAGCGTCGCGAGGCTCTCGATCCCGCGGGCGGGGTCGAAGTAACAGGGGATCCCGGCCGCCTGAAGCCGCCGTTTCGGCTCGCGGGTCCGGTCGCCGCCCATCAGGCAGGCGGCGACCGGCGCGTCGGTTTCGGAAACGGTCTCGCGGACCGCCTCGCCCAGCTCGTCGAACTCGAGGGTCGCGGTCGGCGCGGCCAACACGAGCGCGGCACCCACGTTCTCGTCGGCGATGACGGTCTCGAGCGCCTCGCGGAACCGGTCGACGTCGGCGTCGCCGATCACGTCGACGGGGTTGTGGACGTTCGCCTCCTCGGGCATCGACTCGCGGAGCGCCTCCGTGGTCCCGCTCGTGAACGAGGCCAGCTCGAGGCCGGCGTCGCCGACCGCGTCGGTCGCCATCACGCCGGGGCCGCCGGCGTTGGTCACGATCGCGACGCTGTCGGTGTCGGGCAGCGGCTGGCTGCCGAGGATGCCGGCGGCGTCGAACAGCTCGTCGACCGACTCCGCGCGGATGACGCCCGCCTGGTCGAGACCGGCCTCGTAGGCCCTCTCGGAGCCGGCGAGCGTGCCGGTGTGCGAGGAGGCCGCCCGCGCGCCGGCGCTCGTGCGACCGGACTTCACGGCCACGATCGGGGTGTCGGCGGCGGTCTCGCGGGCGGTCTCGATGAACTCGCGGCCGTCCTCGATCCCCTCGAGGTAGCCGATGATCACGTCCGTCCCCTCGTCGTCGCCCCAGTGGTCGACGAAGTCCGTCTCGTCGAGGACGGCCTTGTTCCCGAGCGAGACCACGTCCTTGAAGCCGACGCCGTTGTCGTTGGCCCAGTCGAGGACGGCGGTGACGAACGCGCCCGACTGGCTCATGAAGGAGAGCCCGCCCGGCAGGGCGTTCTCGGGGCCGAACGTCGCGTTCATTCCCGAGGGCGTCGACATGATCCCGAGGCTGTTCGGGCCGACGAGGTTCAGGTCGTACTCGTCGGCTATCTCGGCGAGACGACGCTCGCGGTCCGCGCCGTCCTCGCCCGTCTCGCCGAACCCCGCGGTGATCACGACGACGTTGCCGACCCCCGCCTCGCCGCACGCCTCGATGGCGTCCAACACGATCGAGGGCGGGACGACGACGACCGCGACGTCGGCGTCGGCGTCGCCGACCGCGTCGACGCAGGGCGTCCCGAGCACCTCGTCGTAGTTCGGGTTGACGGGGACCGTCTCGCCGTCGAAGTCCGCGAGCAGGTTCGACGTGACGGCGCGGCCGACCGCGCCCTCGCGGGCCGTCGCGCCGACGACCGCGACCCGGTCCGGGTCGAACAGTTCGTTGAGCGTACCCATCGGTTCCACCTACGCGGACGCCCGATTTAATATCGGTGACTGTTCCTCGAGGCCCGAAATCCGCACGATCGTCCGCGAGCGTGGGTCACTCGCGCGCGATCCCGTCCCGTCGGTCGCGGTCGATCGTCCCGCTTTCCCGGTCGAGGTCGACCGTCTCACTTCCCCGGTCGTCGATGGCCCCGCTCCGGCGCTCGGAGTCGAACGACCGCCGCGACGCGGGATCTGACCCCCGCGTCGTCGCCTCCGCCGTCGCCTCCATCGGTCCCGTCGGAATCCACGTCCCGGTCGGCTCTCGCGCCTCGGCCGGGATCTCCGCTCCGGTCGGCTCTCGCGTCCCCGTCGACTCCACGGCGCACTCACACGCGGTCTCCCGCGCGCCGGGGAGGCAGAGCGTGACGACGTTCCCGTTCGGGTGGGTGTCGAACGCGAGACTCCCGCCGGACCGCTCGGCGATCCAGTAGACGAGCCACAGCCCCATCCCGACGGTGTGTCTGAGGCGGTCCATCTCCCACTCGTCGGTGACGGCTCGGCGCTGTTCGGTCGGGATCGGCGGGCAGTTGTCCCTGACCGCGATCGCGACCCGCTCGTCCTCGCGGCCCACCCCGATCCGAACGACGGGGGCCGACTCGGCGTGCTCGACCGCGTTCTCGACGAGTTCGTCGATCGCGTACCGGAGCTCCGGGACCGCGACCGCGGTCGCCTCCGTGACGCACGAGACGTCGAACTCGGCGCGGGGATCGCGGGTCCGAACCCGCTCGACCGCCTCGGAGACCAGCGGCTCGACTGGGAGCGGCCGCGGGGCTCCGCTCTCCCCCAGCAGATCGATCACGTCCCGCTGTTTCTCCGCGGTGTCGAGGAGCTCCGCGGCGACGCGGCGGATCGTCTCCGCGTGGGTCTCGAGCCCGTCGGTCGTTCGGTCGGCGATCCGCTCTGCGGTCCCCATCACGACGTTCATGTCGTTCCGGATGGTGTGACGCAACAGGTTGTCCATCACCGTCAGCTGGCGGTTCCGCCGGTACTCGGCGGTGACGTCCCGAGCGAATCCGGAGATCGCGACGATCCCCTCGCCGCCGTCCTCGTAGACCGGTTCGGCCGGCACGCGGACCCACTTCGCCTCGCCCGTCGAGGGCTCGATCCGGTAGTCGATGCGCACCGGCTCTCCCGCCGAGAGCCGCGCCATCGCGCGTTCGACCGCGCGGCGATCGTCCGGGTGGACGACGTCGAGGAACCGACTCGGATCCGCGCGGAGGTCGGCCGAAGTCATCCCGAACACGGTTCCGAGCGAGTCGTTCGCGAACAGCAGCTCGGACCAGTCCGCGTCGAACATCCAGAGCACGTCCGGCGACGTCGAGACGATGGTCTCCAGCCGGCGGATCGACTCGACCTCCCCCGTGACGTTCCGCGAACTCATCACGTAGCCGTCGACGCCGGTCTCCGCGGGCGGGTACAGGTCGCTCTGGAGCCAGACCCATTCGCCGTCTGCGGTTCGGTACCGGTACTCGAAGGTCTCCTCCGGCGGCACGCCGTCGACGGCGGTCGCGAAGAGCCGCTCCACCCGTCTCTCGTCGTCGGGGTGGACGAACTCGAGGACGCTCTCGCCGACGAGATCGGCGGGTTCGAACCCGAGAACGTCGGTGACGGTCGCGTTGAGGTACCGGAAGGCTCCCTCCTCGTCGAGCACGACGACCGTCTCCCCCGCGAGATCGAGAAGGGTCTCGGGTTCCGGCGAGTCGGTCATACGCCAACCGTCGGCCAACGGGACGTATAATGATGATCGTCCGGTTCTCAGGATCGAAAACGACGGCAGGAGGCGGGGTACCGCCGTCGACGGCGACCGCTCGGCGGGCTCAGTCCGCGGAGACGCCGGGCGCGTCGAAGGCGGCGATGGACGCGTCGGCGTCCGCGGACTCCATCGTCAGCCGAACGCCGGCGTCGGAGAGCTCGACGGTGGCGTCGGTGACGCCGCGGGAGTACTCGGCCGCGTGGTCGCCGTTCGGGTCGAACCGGACCCCCTCGGCGAGAAGCGGCGTCTCGCTCAGTCGCTCGACCTTGCGGTAGGCCGTCGAGAGAGCGATGTCGCAGTCGTCGGCGATCTCGTTCGTGGTCATCGGCTCGTCCACCGCGGCGAGGATGCGCCGACAGTCGGGATCCGAGAGCGCGTCGAACGCGGTGTCCAGGTCGTCGTCGGCCTCCGTCAGCGTCGTCGGGCCACCCAGGCGGGACGGGTCTCGTTTCATATCTATAGATCCGCCCTCCGTCCCCCCGAACCCCGTCCCTGTATATGCGGGGTGTTTTATAAGCTATCGACGAGGGCGCGGGGGAGACGGCGGGGAGCGTTCGCCCGCCGAACGGTGGCGGCGGACGGGCCGTCAACGTTTTGTCCGGCGGCAGGGAGGAACGAACGATGGGAGCCGGCATCAGGGCGGAGGTCTCGCTGCCGACGTCGTCGCCGTCGCCGTTCGACGGCGTTGTCGACGGGTCGACCCCGATCTACAGCGTGGCACGGAGCCGGATCGCCCCCGAGCCGGCCGCTGACGACCGTCCGGCGGGCGACGACGGCGAGGATGGCGGGATGCCGGACGACGAGACGCCGGACGACGGGGTGCCAGACGACGGGACGCCCGACGACGGCGAGGAACGGGACCCCGGCGTCCCCGCCGACGCCGCCGGCGACACCGTCGTGATCGAGTTCCTCGCGGACGCCGACCTCGAGGTCCCGGAGGGCGTCGAGACGGTGTTCGATTACGGCCGGAAGGCGGCCTACCGGTTCGAGGTGCCGTGTGCCGACGAGTCGCCGTTCTCCGTGCTCGACCGCCACGGCGTCCCGGCGACGGAGACGGTGGTCCGGGACGGCCGGCTCCTCGTGACGTTTCACGCGACCGATCTCCCGACGCTGCGGGGGGTCCTCGAGGACCTCCAGGAGTCCTGTGCGGACATGCGGGTGCTGCGGCTGTTACAGTCGTCGACGACGCCGGAGGAGAGCGACCTGGTCACCTTCGACCGGAGCGAACTGACCGAGCGCCAGCGCGAGGTGCTCTCGGCCGCCTACGACGCCGGCTACTTCGATCACCCGAAGGGGGCGAACGCGGGGGAGGTGGCCGCGGAGCTCGACATCGACCGCTCGACGTTCAGCGAGCACATCGCGGCCGCCCAGCGGAAGATCCTCGCGACGGTGCTCGACTGACGACGTCCCGGGGCCGCGGGGCCGCCGCGCGACGCGAGACCGGCGCGGTCGTCGCGGGACCCGACCGGCCGGATTCTGACGGCGTGGGAACACGATGATCGTTTGATAGGGACGGCCGTCGTACTCGCATCCATGACGACACCCACACACACCTTCGTCTGCCCGGAGTGTCGCCGCTCGTTCGAGGTGGACGACGCGATGCGGGAGGCGCTGCTCGAGGCCGGCTGTGTCGTCTGCGGCGCGCCCGTCGTCGACGCCGACCTCACCGCCCCCGCGGTGGAGTGATCGGCGGTCGGAACTCCCCGAACTCGCCGTCGGAGGCCCCTCCCTGACCGCCGGCGGAGAGCCCCTCCTCGGTCGCCGGCGGCGACCGTCACGCGTCCCGCGAGCGCCGGGGGCGTCGGCCGGTCTCGTGTGGTTTATGCCCCCGTGTGTAGAGACGTAGCGTATGACGACGAAGCGCGAGGCTGAGATGTCCGCGTCCGAGATCGACGCGTTCCTCGCCCGCCACGAGACCGGCGTGCTCTCGCTCGCCCGCGACGACACCCCGTACGCGATCCCGATCTCCTACGGCTACGACGAGAACTCACGCGAGGCGTTCCTGCGGCTGGTCTCCACCGTCGACAGCGAGAAACGCGAGTTCCTCGGCTCCGATCCCGACGCCCGGATCGTGGTGTACGAGGAGGACGACGGGAGCTACACCAGCGTCGTCGCCGTCGGGACGCTCGAGCGGGTCGACCCCGCGACGCTCACCCCCGAGACGATCGCCCAGTACGGCGAGACCCGCCGGCCGCTCTTCGAGATCTGGGCCGACGGCAAGCCCGACCTCGACATCCAGCTCTACCGGCTCGCTCCCGACCGGCTGACCGGCCGCACCGTCGTCGTCGACCGCGACGAGTAGTTCCCCGGACCTCCGCTTCCTCGCCTCTCGATTCCGTCCACTCCTCGCGTCCCGTCTCTCGACTCCGTTCCCTCTCGCTCCGTCTCCCGTCTCGATTCACTCCTCGCGTCGCCGACGCTCCAGCTCCTCGATCAGCGTCACCACGTCGGAGACCGCCGCGTCGACGAGCGCCGCCCCCTTCTCTGCCGTCGCGACCGTCGGGTCCCCGACGTTGCCCGCGGGAGTGATCGACGCCATCTCGTCGGCGGTGAACGCCCAGCCGACCTCGTTCTCGCCGAGCGCGTCGTAGTCGGTGAGCGGGAGCGACTCCGCGGGGGGATCGACCGCGGTCGCGGCGTCCATGTCGACGAGTTCGGGAAACAGCTCCAGCATGATGCTCGTCTCGAACTCCGAGGCGTGAAACGACACCTCGCCCGTCCGTATCTCCTCGGCGACGTCCGCGAACAGCTCCACGAGCGGGACGTGGAACGCCTCCACGTCGCTTTCGGTCCGGAGCCGGCGGACGACGATCTCCAGTTCGGGGTCCTGGGCGAGGTAGTGGCCGTTGACGAGCAGGACGTGTTCGATCCCCCAGTCGGCCGCGGAGTCACAGACGTCGAAGACGTACCGCTGGAACGTCTCCGTCGACACCGTCACCGTCCCCGGCTTGAACGTGTGGTGGGGAGTGACACCGTACGGGATCGGCGGGGCGAGAAGCGCCGGGACGCGCTCGGCCACGAGCGCCCCGATCGCCTCGGGCATGAAGACGTCGACGCCGAGCGGCAGGTGGTGGCCGTGCTGTTCGACGCTGCCGACCGGAAGCAGCAGCGTCCGGGTCTCCTCGAGCGCGGAGTCGACCTCGCGCCACGTCAGCTCGTCGAGCCGGCTCGTCTCGAGGCCGGGGGAGTCGTTCATGCGGGCGCTTCGCGTGCGTGGAAGAAAAAGACGAACGGACGAGCGGGAAAGCGAGAGGGCGGACGGGCGAGGAAGGCGAACGGCCGGGAAAGGCGAACGGGCGAGGAAGACGAACGGCCGGGGAAGGCGAACGGACGAGTTCGATCGGGAGGCGCGGACCGAGGCGGCTACGCCTCGGCGAAGTCGTCGTCGCTCACGGCGGTCGTACAGACGGGGCAGCCGACCTCGAGGATGGTCTCGCGCATCTCGTCGTTCACCTCGATGGTCTGGTTACAGCCCGGACACGAGAACTCTGCGGTCGTCACGATGGTCCCTCGTTGATCCGAGAACGGCGGCGGGCGATATAAACCACCGGCTTTCGGCCGGGACGGCGGGGGGCGGTCGGGCGACCTACGCGAACGCGAGCGAGTCGTCGGCGTCGGTCTCGTCGGTCTCCTGGAGCTTCTCGTAGGCCTCGAGGAAGTCCTCGAGCGTGACCTGCGTCCGGTCGTCGCGGATCGCGAACATCCCGGCCTCGGTACAGATCGCCTTGATGTCCGCGCCGGAGGCGTCCTCGACCATGCCGGCGAGCTCCGTGAAGTCGATCCCGTCGGCGAGGTTCATCTTGCGGGTGTGGATCCGGAAGATGATCTCCCGGCCCGCGGTGTCGGGTTTGGGTACCTCGATGAGCCGGTCGAAGCGGCCGGGACGGAGGATGGCGGGATCGAGCATGTCGAAGCGGTTGGTGGCGGCGATGATCCGCACCTCGCCGCGCTCGTCGAAGCCGTCCATCTCCGAGAGCAACTGCATCATCGTGCGCTGGACCTCGGCGTCGCCGGAGGTCTTCGAGTCCGTCCGCTTCGAGGCGATGGCGTCGATCTCGTCGATGAACAGGACGGCGGGCTGGTTCTCGCGGGCGACCTCGAAGAGGTCGCGGACGAGCTTCGCGCCCTCGCCGATGAACTTGTGGACGAGTTCGGAGCCGGCCATCTTGATGAAGGTGGCGTCCGTCTCGTTGGCGACCGCCTTCGCCAGCATCGTCTTGCCGGTCCCCGGCGGGCCGTACAACAGGACGCCGCTCGGCGGCTGGATGCCGACGTCCTCGAACATCTCGGGACGCTCGAGCGGCATCTCGACGGTCTCGCGGACCTCCTGCATCTGGTCTTCGAGCCCGCCGATGTCGTTGTAGGTGACGTCCGGGGAGTGTTCGACCTGCATGACGCGGGCGCGGACGTCCGTCTCCTTCTCGAGCTTCTTGACGACGGACAGCGAGTTGTTGACCGCGACCCGGTCGTCGGGGCCGATCTCCTCGCGCATCTCCTCCGTGATCTCCGTCAGCGCCTCCTGGTTGTTGCCGTGCTGTTTGATGACCGCGCCGTCCTCCGTGAGCTCCTGGACCGTGGCCACGAACAGCGGCGACTGCTTGAGCTTCTTGTTCTCGTGGGTGAGCCGCTCGAGCTTCTGTTGGTACTTGTTGTTCTCGGCGTTGGCGTCGAGGAGCTTGTCGCGCATCTCCTCGTTCTGCGTCTCGAGGACCTCCAGCCGCTCCTGGAGGGTCTCGATCTTCTCCTGTCTCGACGCCGATCCCTCGTCGTAGGGCATGTCGACGTCGTCGACGGTGTCACTCATTACCCGTAATAAAGCGTCTCGCGGATAAGAGGCTTCGGGTGGGGGCACTCGAGATCCGTTCCGCCGCGAATGTATATTCCCTATAGTAATAAAACAGGATAGTAAATATTATCTAACGGCATGATATACTGACGACCACGCATGAGCACCACGGAAGCCGTCGCCGCCGACGAGGACGTCTCGGACCGCTGGGAGGCCGTTCGCGACCTGCCGCCGAGCGCCAAGCTCGTCGCGAAGGTCCTCGATTACAACGACACGCTGACCCAGAGCCAACTCGCCGAGGAGACGCTTCTCCCCCCGCGGACCGTCCGGTACGCGCTCTCCCGGCTCGAGGAGGAGGACGTGATCGACTCCCGCTTTTCCTTTACCGACGCCCGCAAGCGGCTGTACTCGCTGGCGGTCTGATCGGCGGCTCGCCGCCCGATCCGACCGAGAGCCGCGATCCCGCTCCGCTCCCGCCCGCGAGCCCCCGAGGGTCTAAACCCGATGTCGACCCAGCCGCCGCATGGTCTCGACGGACGACGTCAAACGGGCGCTCGCCGCGCTCGCGACCCGAACGGACACCGCGACCCGCCCGTACGCGGCGGTGATAGCCGAGGCGGACGCCGCCCGGACCGATCTCCGCCGAGCGGCCGGTTTCGTCGAGGCCGTCGGGCTCGACCGGCTCGAGACGGCGGCAGACGAGGCGGACCGCGACGGCGACGCCGACCTCGCCGCCCGCGGGCGCGAGGCGCTCGAGGCGTACCGCCGGTACCGGGCCGTCGCGTCGGGATCGGGGAACCCTCCCGGTCGATCCGAGCATCCCGATCGTCCCGACGGACCCGACCGCCTCGATCCATCCGACCGGCCCGGAACCCCTAAACCCGACACGGGCCAACCGTCGAGCCGATGACACGGGTGATCCACACCGGCGACACCCACGTCGGGTACCAGCAGTACCACTCGCCGGTCAGACGCCAGGACTTCCTCGACGCGTTCGGGGCCGTCGTCGACGACGCGGTCGACGACGACGTCGACGCCGTCGTCCACGCGGGCGACCTCTTTCACGACCGGCGGCCCGAACTCCCCGACCTCATGGGGACCATCGCCGTCCTCCGGCGGCTCGCGGACGCCGGGATCCCGTTCCTCGCCGTCGTGGGCAACCACGAGTCGACGCGGGGAGGCCAGTGGCTCGACCTCTTCGAACGGCTCGGGCTCGCGACCCGGCTCGGCGACGCCCCGACCGTCGTCGGCGACGTCGCCTTCTACGGCCTCGATCACGTCCCCGTCTCCCGCCGCGACGACCTCAAGTACGACTTCGAGCCGCACGATGCCGACTACGCGGCGCTCGTCGCACACGGCCTCTTCGAGCCGTTCGCCCACGCCGACTGGGACACGGAGACCGTCCTCGCGGAGAGCGACGTCGACTTCGACGCGATGCTCCTCGGCGACAACCACACCCCCGACAGCGCCGAGGTCGCGGGGACGTGGGTCACCTATCCGGGGTCGACCGAGCGCGCGAGCGCGAGCGAGCGCGAGGGACGCGGCTACAACCTCGTGAGCTTCGACGAGGCGTCCGTCGGCGGCGACGACCGCGTGGAGATCCGCCGACGCGCGCTCGACACCCGCGAGTTCGTCTTCGTGAGCGTCGAACTCGGACCCGACGAGGGCGAGGCGCGCGTCCGCGAGCGGGTCCGCGAACACGACCTCGCCGACGCCGTCGTGCTCGTCGAGATAACCGGTGAGGGCGACCCGGTCACCCCGGCCGCGGTCGAGGAGTTCGCGGACGCCGAGGGCGCACTCGTCGCGCGCGTCACCGACCGCCGAACGGTGGAGACCGACGAGGAGTTCAACGTGAGCTTCGCCGACCCCGAGGCGGCCGTCCGCGAGCGGATCGCGGAGATGGGGCTCTCGGCGGCCGGGCTCGACGTCGACGACGCGGTCCGGTCGGACTCGATCGCCGACGCCAACGTCCGCGAGACCGTGAAGAACCGCGTCGAGGAGCGGCTCGACGACCCATCCGCGTTCGCCGCCGCGGACGACGCCGAAGGCGAGAGCGACGCGGAAAACACCGGCCGCGAGGAGGCGTCGGGAGGTGACGGCGATCCGGAGAAAGCGTCGGAACGCGACCCGATCGACGACGATGCGACCGAGGCCGACACGGCCGACGAAGGATCGGCTGACGAGAGATCGGCCGACGACGACGCGACCGACGACGAAAACGATCGATCCGACCGGTCCACGCCGGCGGACGGGCAGGTCTCCATGGAGGACTACCTGTGAGGTTCGACCGGATCCGGCTCTCGAACTTCAAGCCGTACGGCGACGCCGACCTCCGGCTCTCCGAGGGCGTCACCGTCATTCACGGGATCAACGGGAGCGGCAAGTCGTCGCTGCTCGAGGCCTGCTTCTTCGCGCTGTACGGCTCCAAGGCGCTGGAGGGAACCCTCGAGGACGTGATCACGAACGGCGAGGAGGAAACGGAGGTGGACCTCTGGTTCACCCACGACGGCGTCTCGTATCACGTCGAGCGGCGGCTCCGCCGATACGACGACCGCGTCGACCACGACTGTTCCCTCGAGACGACCGGCGGCGGCGACGCGACGCGAGACGGCGCGACGGCGGTGAGGCGGTTCGTGACCGAGCTGCTTCGGATGGACGCCGACGCGTTCGTCAACTGCGCGTACGTCCGACAGGGCGAGGTGAACGCGCTCATCAACGCCACGCCGAGCCAGCGTCAGGACGTGATAGACGACCTCCTCCAGCTCGGCACGCTCGAGGAGTATCGCGAGCGCGCGGGCGACGCCCGCCTGGGTGTGGAGGACGTGTTGAACGCGAAGCGGGCCGTCCTCGAGGAGAAGGAGACGCGGATCGAGCGGAAGGAGGGGGAGGACCTCCACGAGCGGCTCAACGGGCTCGAGAGCGACCTCGGCGAGGTGACCGACCGGATCGAGCACTACGAGACCCAGCGGGAGCGCGCGAGGGAGACGCGGGAGGCGGCGGCCGAGACGCTCGAGACCCACGAGGAGAAACGGTCCGAGCTGGCGGCGGTCGAGGAGGACGTCGAGTCGATCGAGACGGCGATCCGCGAGACCGAACGCGACCGCGAGGACCACCGGGAGGCGATCCGCGAGACCCGCGAGCGCGTCGCGGAGCTCGAGTCGGCGATCGACGACCGGCTCGACGCGGCCGGGCTCGAGGTCGCGACCGACGAGGCGATGGCGGCGCGCCGCGAGGAGCTCGACGACCGGGAGGCGGAGATCCGCGAGGAGCTCGACGACCGGCGGGTGAGAGCCGAGGCGTTCCGCAACCAGGCGACCAACCTCGCGGCGAAGGCGGACGACCTCGCCGAGCGCGCCGACGGGCTCGAGGAGGAGGCCGAGGAACTCGCCGAGGCGGCCGACGCGGCAGAGCGGGAGGCCGACGAGCGGGAGACCTCGATCGAGGAGCTCCGCGAGGAGGCCGAGACGCTCCGCGAGCGGTTCGAGACGGCCGACGCCGACGTCGACCGCGAGGGCGTGACCGACCGCCGCGAGACGCTGCGGGAACGCCGCGGAGAGATCCGCGAGCGGATCGCGGGGCTGGAGACGGAGCTGAAGAACGCCCGCGAGCGCGTCGCGGAGGCCGAGGAGCTGCTCGCCGCCGGCAAGTGTCCCGAGTGCGGCCAGCCGGTCGAGGACGCCCCCCACGCGACGGGGATCGAGGAGGACCGCGAGCGGGTCGGGGAGCTGGAGGGGAAACTGGAATCCGCGCGCGAGCGGGCGAGCGACCTCGACGAGCGGCTCGCGGAGGTCGACGCGCTCGCGGACGCGGCCGAGCGGCTCGCGGAGATCGACGAGACGACCGGGATCCTCGAGGAGCGGGCCGCGGAGAAGCGCGAGGCGGCGACCGAAAAGCGCGAGGCGGCGACCGAAAAGCGCGAGGCGGCGACCGAAAAGCGCGAGGAGGCCGAGTCGACGCGGGAGGTCGCCGAGGAGAAACGCGAGGAAGCGACGGCGACCGCGGAGCGGGTCGCGGAGTTGGAGGAGGCGCTCGAGCGCGTCGCGGACGCCCGCGGGGCGGTCGACGCGGTCGAGAAACGGCTCGCGGAGATCGAGGAGCTGGAGGCGGAGATCGAGCGACGACGCGAGAAGCGCGCGGACCTGGAGGCCGTGAACGACGAGCGCCGCGACCGGCTCGCGGACAAGCGCGAGCGACGCGACGAGCTTCGCGAGGCGGTCGACGAGGAGGCGGTCGAGGCCGCACGCGAGCGGAAGGAGGACGCCGAGGAGTACCTCGAGCGGGTCGAAGCGGAGCTCGACCGGCTCGACGAGCGGCGGACCGAACTCCAGAACGCGATCGGCGGGGCGCGCGGCGAGATCGAGGCGTTAGAGGAGCTCCGCGAGGAGCGCGAGGCGCTCGCCGAGACGGTCGCGGCGCTCGAGTCGCTCCACGAGGAGACGACGGAGCTGGAGGCGACCTACGGCGACCTCCGCGCGGAGCTGCGCCAGCGCAACGTCCGGGAGCTCGAGCGCACGCTCAACGAGACGTTCGAGCTGGTGTACGGCAACGACGCGTACTCGCACATCGAGCTCGACGGCGAGTACGCGCTCACGGTGTACCAGAAGGACGGGGAGGCGCTCGACCCCGAGCAGCTCTCGGGCGGCGAGCGGGCGCTTTTCAACCTCTCGCTGCGCTGTGCGATCTACCGGCTGCTCGCGGAGGGGATAGAGGGGGCCGCGCCCACACCTCCGTTGATCCTCGACGAGCCGACCGTCTTCCTCGATTCCGGACACGTCTCCCGGCTCGTCGACCTCGTCGAGGAGATGCGCGGGTTCGGCGTCAAACAGATCGTGATCGTGAGCCACGACGACGAGCTGGTGGGGGCCGCGGACGAGCTCGTGACCGTCGAGAAGGACCCGCGGACGAACCGCTCGACCGTCACTCGCGAGGACGCCGCCGGGGTCGACATCGCGTCGCTCGCGGACGACTGAGTCGGAAGGGAAATCGAAGACGAAGGGACGGCCGAAGCGGACGACCGAAACGACCGACGCGTCCGTGGTGGCGCGCCTCCGAGCGGCCCGGAAGCTGTGAGGAGCCCGCGAGGTCGCCGCCGGGGTCGACATCGCGTCGCTCGCGGACGACTGAGTCGGAAGGGAAATCGAAGACGAAGGGACGGCCGAAGCGGACGACCGAAACGACCGACGCGTCCGTGGTGGCGCGCCTCCGAGCGGCCCGGAAGCTGTGAGGAGCCCGCGAGGTCGCCGCCGGCTTCCGCCGTCGGCTGCGGGAGACGCGCAGCGCCTCGCCGTCGCGAGGACGACGGCGGCCGCGCAGTAAGCACCGTAGCGAGGGAGACAGCGACCGAGCGGGGAGCGTGGTTCGAAACGGCTCAGCCGTTTCGTCATTGTCGGACTGCGTCCGGCTAGGGGTCAGATTCCGAGGCGTTCTGACGACATCGCCAAAGGCACCTCTCACCGTTTCGAACGACGGCAAGGATCCCGAGTCCTCACGACTGGGGCTTTGGACGTGTTCACCGCGCTAGCAACGATCGCAGTTGTATCGCTCGGATCTCCGTTGAAACGCCCGTGCCGCTGGCACCCGAAACGTAACGCTTTTTTTCACTCGAAACCTTACCGAAAGGATCCGATTCCCGCGAACGTACACACATGTATTCGTACCAACCAAACCACTTATGGATCCGATACTACACGGTCGATCCGTCACTGAGCGATCCGACATGTCACTTGCCGACGCACACAGACCGTCGACCCGTCGCGAACGGTACCGTCTGATGGCCGACGCCGCGAGCCGACCGTTCGCGGTCGGCGCGATCGCGGTCCCCCTTCTCTTGCCCGTCCTCGGCTACCTCTCCGGCGACGTCCGGGCCATGTTCACCGTCCACCTCTTCCTCGGCGCGTTCTGGTTCGGCACCGCGGTGCTCGGCGCGGTCGTCCTGGGTCCCGTGATGGGGTCGCTCTCCGAGGGGGCGAACGTCGAGTTCGCCGAGGGGTTCGTTCCGAAGATGAACCTCCTCATGGAGCCGGTCTCGCTCGGGGTCGTGGGCTCCGGGATCGGGCTCGCCTCGATGATGGGGCTTCTGGCCTCGCCCTCGCCGTCGCTGTGGGCGGCGCTCGTGCTCGCGGCCGCGCTGCTCGTGCTCGGGTTCGGCCCGCTCCACGCGTTCACCTCCGGGATGTTCGACGAGATCGCCGCCGAGGACACCGACCACGAGCGGCTCGCCGAGTTGAACAAGAAGTACGGGATGTTGAGCATGGTCGAACTCCTCCTGATGATCGCCATCCTCGGGACGATGTCCGGGATCCGCTGGGGATTCTGACGCGGTCGTCAGATCCCGCCCGCTCGTCCGAATTCCACACGTACTTATCCGCCACCGCTCACGGACGCGTATGGATCTCGCCGACTCACGCGTGCTGGTCACGGGCGGGGCGGGGCTCGTCGGGAGCCACCTCGCGGCCCGGCTCCTCGAGGCGGGCGCGACCGTCCGCGTCGCCGACGACCTCTCGAAGGGCGACCGCGACCGCGTCCCCGAGGAGGCCGAGTTCGTCGAGGCGGACGTGACCGACCCCGACGACGTCGCGGCGGTCGTCACCGCCGACCTCGACGTCGTCTTCCACTTCGCCGCGTACACGGACACGAACTACGACGACGACCGCGAACTGTTCGAGGCGAACACCGAGATGACGTACAACGTCTTAGAGCGGGTGGCCGAGGTCGGCGTCGACCGCTTCGCGTTCACCTCCTCGTCGACCGTCTACGGGGAGGCCCCCCGCCCGACGCCGGAGGACCACGCCCCGATGGAGCCGATCTCCATCTACGGCTCCTCGAAGCTCGCCGACGAGGCGCTGATCTCCACGTACGCCCACTCCTACGGGGTTCAGTCGTGGGTGTTCCGGTTCGCGAACATCGTCGGTCCCCACCAGCGCGGCAACGTGATCCCCGACTTCATCGAGAAGCTCGAGGAGGACCCGACCGAACTCGAGATCCTCGGCGACGGCCGCCAGGAGAAGTCGTACATGCACGTCACCGACTGCGTCGACGCGATCCGCCACGTCGTCGAGCACGCGGACGACGACCTCAACGTCTACAACCTCGGGACCCGGACGACGACCTCCGTCACCCGGATCGCGGACGTCGTGAGCGAGGAGCTCGGCGTGGATCCGGAGTACGACTACACCGGCGGCGACCGCGGCTGGACCGGCGACGTGCCGAAGATGCGCCTGTCGATCGAGAAACTCGCCGCCCTCGGCTGGGAGCCGTCCATCGAGAGCGACGAGGCGGTCCGGCGCGCGGCGCGACAGCTGATCGACGAGATCGTCGAGTGAGCGGCTACCGCGTCCCCTCCCGTCGGAACGCCTATGGTCGCGGTCCGGCGATCCGTGGATGATGATCCCGTCAACGTGGTATCCGGACCGCCCGCCGACGTGGACCGACGTGCTCGTCGGCGTTCTGGTCCTGCTCTGGATACCGATCAACCTCGGGTCGCTCCGGACGATCCACTGGAGTTGGGTGGTCGGCGGCGCGGCGATAGGCGTGGTTTCGGTCGGCCCGCTCGCCAACTCACGGGGCGGGAAACGGGTCGGAGCGTGGTTCCGGGGGATCGGCGTCGGGGGACGGATCGCCGTCGTCCTCTCGTTTGCCGCGGCCGTCTGGATCGCGAGCAACCGGGTCGACGTCTCGAGCGAGATCGTCACCAGCGCCGCGGGCGGGTTCATGGTCTCGTTGGGGCTGTTCCTTCTCGCGTATCTGATCCGTTGGGGCGAGGTCCGGAGGAGAGACGAGTAGTCGCCGTCGGTTTCGTTTCCCCGCGGGATCACGCCGATCCCTCCCGAGCCGCTTCGGAAGGCCCTTTTAATCCGCCGGTCGAACGGACGGTATGTTCAGACAGTTCCGGTCGGAGGTCGAGGCGGCGCTTTCCGACGCGCTCGCCGCCCTCGATCTCCCGACCGACGACCTCGGCATCGAACGCCCGCCGGACGAGATGGACGCGACGCTCGCCTCCAGCGTCGCCTTCCGGCTCGCGGGCGAGGTCGGCGACGCCCCGCCGAACGTCGCGAGCGACGTCGCCGGGGCGATCGACGTCTCCCCCTACGACTACCTCGTCTCCGTCGACACCGCCGGACCGTACGTCAACTTCCACGTCGGGGATCGCTACCTCGCGGACACCCTCGCGGCCGCGGCCGGAAACGAGACGTACGGCGTCCTCCCCGACCGGGACACGAGCGTCGTCGTCGAGCACACGAGCGCGAACCCCACGGGGCCGGTCCACGTGGGTCGCGCACGCAATCCGATCGTCGGCGACGCGGTCGCGAACGTCCTCGAGTACGCCGGCTACGACGTGGACCGCCACTACTACGTCAACGACGCGGGCCGTCAGATGGCGGTGTTCACCTGGGCGTACGAGACGTTCGACGAGTCGGACCTCGAGGAGGAGCCCGCCCGCGACCGCGCCGAGTACGACCTCGTGCGCTACTACCGCCGGGGGAACGCCTACCTCGAGGAGGCCGACGCCGACGCGGTCGAGGCCGCAGAGGCCGAGATCCGGTCGATCCTCCAGGGGTTGGAGGCGGGCGACGAGGAGACCTACGAGCGCGTCGGCGAGGTCGTCGACGCGGTGCTCGGCGGCATGAAGGACTGCCTCGCCCGGCTGCCCGCGGAGTTCGACGAGTTCGTGAAGGAGACGCGGTTCATGCGCGACGGCTCGACCGACGACATCGCGGCGCGGCTCAAGGAGACGGAACACGCCGTCTACGAGGAGGACGCCTGGCAGCTCGAGCTCGACGAGTGGGGGATCGACAAGAACCTCGTCTTCCTCCGCTCCGACGACACCAGCCTCTACACCACCCGCGACCTGGCCCACCACGAGTGGAAGTTCGACAACTACGACCGCGCCGTGACCGTGCTCGGCGAGGACCACAAACTACAGGCCGATCAACTGGGAGCAGCCCTCGAACTGCTCGGCAACGACACCGACGGGCTCGGTCACGTCATCTACTCGTACGTCAACCTGCCCGACGGGAAGATGTCGACCCGGCAGGGGACCGGCGTCATGCTCGACGACCTGCTGGACGAGGCGATCGACCGCGCCCGCGAGGCGGTCGAGAGCCGGATGGACGACCGGATCCGCGACGACGACCTCACCGACGAGGACGTCGAGCGCATCGCCCACCAGGTGGGGATCGGCGCGGTGCGGTACGACATCGTCTCCAAACAGCCCGCGAAGGCGATCACCTTCGAGTGGGAGGAGGCGCTCGACTTCGAGGCGCAGTCGGCCCCGTTCGTCCAGTACGTCCACGCGCGGTGTTGCGGGATCCTCGATGAAGCGGCCGACGCGGGGTTCGACGTGCCCGAGCCGGGCGACGCGTCCGCCTCCGGCGACGCCTTCGACGCCGACGCCGCGGCCCTCGAGACCGAGGAGGCCGAGACCCTGCTGCGGGAGGTCGCGCGCTTCCCCGCAGTGATCGAGTCGGCCGCCGAGGACTTGGAGCCGCACACGATCGCGACGTTCACCCGCGAGTTCGCGGACGCGTACAACGCCTTCTACCGCGAGTGTCCGGTGGTGACCGCCGAGAGCGACGAGCTTCGGGACGCCCGGCTCGCGCTCGTCGCGGCCGCGCGATACACGATGGCGAACGCGCTCGACGCGCTCGGCGTCTCCGCGCCCGAGTCGATGTAGGGCGGGGTCGCCTCACGTCGCGAGCGCCGCCGTCGCCGGCCGGGATCGCGGTCGTCTCGCGGTGACCCGGAGGTCAAAGGTTACTTACACGCGCCACGCCGTAGTGGAGACAATGAGTAGCGACGCCCAGCAGGCGAGCGAGGACCGGCGGAAGTACGAGTTCCGCAAGGTCATCGAGGAGCTCAAGGACTTCGAGGGCTCCGGCACGCAGCTCGTCACCATCTACATCCCCGAGGACAAGCAGATCTCGGACGTGGTCGCCCACGTCACCCAGGAACACAGCGAGGCGTCCAACATCAAGTCCAAACAGACCCGGACGAACGTCCAGGACGCGCTGACCAGCATCAAGGACCGCCTCCGCTACTACGACACCTACCCGCCCGAGAACGGGATGGTGATCTTCTCCGGCGCGGTCGACTCCGGCGGCGGCCGGACCGAGATGGTCACCCGGACGCTGGAGTCGCCGCCGAACCCCGTCCAGTCGTTCCGCTACCACTGCGACTCCGCGTTCCTCACGGAGCCGCTCGAACACATGCTCGCGGACTCCGGGCTCTTCGGACTCATCGTGCTCGACCGCCGCGAGGCCAACGTCGGCTGGCTCAAAGGCAAGCGCGTCGAGCCCGTCAAGTCCGCCTCCTCGCTCGTGCCCGGCAAACAGCGCAAAGGGGGCCAGTCAGCCCAGCGGTTCGCCCGCCTCCGGCTCGAGGCCATCGACAACTTCTACCAGGAGGTCGCGGGAATGGCCAACGACCTGTTCGTCGACAAGCGCCACGAGCTCGACGGCATCCTCGTCGGCGGTCCCTCGCCGACGAAAGACGAGTTCCTCGACGGCGACTACCTCCACCACGAGCTCCAGGACAAGGTGCTCGGCAAGTTCGACGTGGCCTACACCGACGAATCCGGGCTGAAGGACCTCGTCGACGCCGGCAGCGAGGCCCTCTCCGACCAGGAGATCGTCGAGGACAAACGCCACATGGAGGAGTTCTTCGAGAACCTCCACACCGGCGAGGAGGCCACCTACGGCTTCGAGCAGACCCGGCGGAACCTGATCATGGGCTCCGTCGACCGGCTGCTCATCTCCGAGGACCTCCGGTCCGACGTGATCGTCTACGAGTGCCCCAACGGCCACGAGGAGTTCGAGGTCGTCGACTCGCGACACTCCACTCCCGACCACGAGTGTTCCGAGTGCGGCGAGGACGCGGCGGTCGACGAGCGCGAGGACGTCATCGAACACCTGATGGCGATCGCCGAACAGCGCGGGACCGACACCAAGTTCATCTCCACGGACTTCGAGAAGGGCGAACAGCTGCTCGACGCCTTCGGCGGCGTCGCGGGCATCCTCCGCTACTCGACCGGCGTGTAAAGCGCCGAAACGCCTCCCGTTCTCGCCGTCCTACTGCTCCGGCTCCGCCGGTACCGCCGCGACCTCCAGACACGCGCAGGCGTCCGTCTCGGGGTCGAAACAGTCCGGACACTCGGGCTGGCGGTCGATGATCGTGTCGAGCCGATCGGCGACCGTGTCGTCGATGACCGCCTCCAGCTCGTGGGCCTCCTCGCGGAACTCCTCGACGGCCAGCACGTTCGCGAGGAAGCGCTCGATGATACAGTAGGTCTGGAGCGCGTCGCGCGCCTTCACGATCCCGTCGTCGGTGAGCCGGACCCCCTTGTACTTCTCGTGTTCGGCGAGCCCGCGCTCCTCGAGCTTGCCGATCATCTCGTTGGCGCTCGCCGGACTGACGCCGAGGGCGTCGGCGATCGACCCGGTCGAGGCGGGGCCGTCCTCCTGTTTCTGTACGACGTAGATCGTCTTGAGGTACTGGTCTGCGGTGTTCACGGTTCGCCTCCCTCCGTTGTCGTCGGCCTCTTCGGTCCGCTCGTCGGCTCGGTGCTCCGGCTCATCGCCGCTCCATGACCTCCGTGACCTCGCTTACGCCCTCGGCCTCCTCCTCGCGGATCGCCTCCAGGGTGTCGAGCAGCTCGTCGCGGTCGACCGAGAACTCGGCGTCCGCGCCCTCGATCGCCTCGATGAGGTCGTCGTAGAACTTGTATGCGGTCTCCTCGTTACACAGCTGGTCGTACAACACGCCGTCGAAGTCGTCCGGCTGCGTCCGCCCGTACCGCGCGTCGACGAGCGACTCGATCTCGTCGAACGGGACGCTGTCGACGCCGAGCCCCTCGATGAGCCCCTCCAGCCGCGCGCGGTGCTCGGCGGACTCCTCGGCGGCGTCCGAGAGCAGGTTCTCGACCTCCTCGTCGAGCTCCGCGTCGAGGCTCTCGTAGTGGTGGTGGGCCCGCGCCTCGACGACCTCCTCCAACACGATCCCGATCTGTAGCAGTCTGGCGAGCTGGTCGTCGGAGGTGATCCGCTGGCTGACGCTCACCTCGACCACCCGTCGCCGTTCGATACGCCCGTTCGCATGGTGTCACGTCGGGGCCTCCCCGACTTAAGCGGTTCCCTCGGGGATCGATTTATGCCGCCCACCCGCGAGGAGGGTTTCCATGGGCGTGTTCTACAAGTGGGGAGCGGGCCGAGACCCCGGCCACCCGGAGATCGTCGACGCGCACGGCTCGACGCTGGTGACCGCGGACGGCGACGAGATCGTCGACGCGGCCGCGGGCGCGGCGGTCGTCAACCTCGGCCACTCGCTCGAGGGCGTCGCCGACGCCATGGCCGAACAGGCCGAGCGGGTCGGCTACGTCTCGACGTCGCACTTCTCGACCCCGGCCGTCGAGTCGGTCGGCGAGAAGCTCGCCGCGATGACGCCGGGGTCGCTGAACGCCGCCTTCCTCGTCGACTCCGGCAGCGAGGCGATCGAGTCGGCGATCAAGCTCGCGCGCGACTACCACGTCGCCCGCGGCGAGCCGACGCGCGAGGCGGTGATCGGCCGGTGGACTTCGTACCACGGCGCGACGCTCGGCGCGCTCGCCGCCTCGGGCAACACCGGCCGGCGGACGACGTACGACCCGCTCCTCCGGGACTGGCCGAAGATCGGCCCCTCGTACCCCTACCGCTGGGAGTTCGACGGCTCGCCCGAGGAGCAGGCGGTCGCGGCCGCCCGGGAACTGGAGCGGCTCGTCCGTCGCCGCGGCCCCGAGACGGTCGCCGCGTTCGTCGCCGAACCCGTCGGCGGCTCGAGCATCCCCGCGACGCGTCCGCATCCCGCCTACTACCGCGAGATCCGGCGGATCTGTTCGGAGTACGGACTCCTCTTCATCGCCGACGAGGTGATGGTCGGATTCGGCCGAACCGGGGAGTCGTTCGCCTGCGAGGGGCTCGGCGTCACGCCGGATCTGCTGGCGCTCGGCAAGGGCCTCTCCGCCGGCTACGCCCCGATAAGCGCGACGATGGTCGCCGACGGCGTCGTCGAGGCGCTCGAGGACCACGACCACCCCTTCCAGCACGGCCACACCTACAGCGGGAACCCGATCTCGGCCGCGGTGGCCGACCGCGTGCTCGACCGCTACACGGAGGACCTGTTCGCGGCGGTTCGGCGGCGCGGGCGGCGGCTCGAGGCGGCCCTGGAGCCGCTCGCCGAGAGCCCGATCGTCGGCGAGATCCGGCGGGTCGGGCTCCAGATCGGGATCGAGTTCGTCGCCGACCGGGAGACGAAGGCCCCCTTCGATCCGGACGCCGACGTCGCCGACCGGGTCTACGACGCCGCGCTCGCGAACGGCGTGTACACGTATCCCGGCGGCGGCAGCGTCGACGGGCAGGCGGGCGACCACCTCATGCTCGCGCCGCCGCTCACGGTCGACGACGCGGACATCGAGGCGATCGGCGAGGCCGTCGTCTCGGCCGTGAACCGGGTCGCCGACGAGGAGGGATACTAGGGGAGAAACCGACCGCGACCGCAAAAATCGAACTCGTGCGTCTCCGTCGCGAGCGACCCTACTGGAGCCGCTCAACGACGAGGTCCTCGACGTCCTCGCGGAACTCGTCGACCGCGATCTCCTCCAGGACGGGCACGAAGAAGCCCTCGACGAGCATGTTCCGGGCCGTCTTCGAGTCGATGGAACGGCTCTCGAGATAGAACAGGTCCTCGGCGTCGACCTGGCCCACGGTCGCGGAGTGTGACGCCTCCGTGTCGTGGTTGTGGATGATCAGCTTCGGCGACGCGTCCGCCTCGGCGTCGTCCGACAGCATCAGCGTGTTCTCGCGCTGGTAGCTGGAGGTGCTCCACGCGTCCTCGCCGACGTCCTGAACGCCCTCGTACACGGAGCGCGCCACGTCGTCGAGCACGCCGCGCGTGACGAGGTCGGCCGTCGTGTGTTCGGCCTGGTGCCAGACGCGGGCGTTGACGTCGAAGTGCTGGTCCTCGCTGCCGAAGAACGTCCCGACGATCTGGCTCTCGGAGCCGTCGCCGTTCAGTTCCGTCTCCACGTCCGAGCGGGTGAGCTTCGAGCCGAAGTTGCTCTCGATCCAGTCGATCGTGGCGTACGTGTCCGTGACCCCGCGTTTCAGCGAGTAGGTGTAGGTGTCGTCGTCGAGGTTCTGGAGCGAGCCGAACTGGACGTCGGCGTTCTCGCCGCCCACGACCTCGACGAGGTTCGAGAAGTAGCGGTCGCCCTCGACGTCGCTCTCCTCGCCCGACGCGATCGACTCGAGGATCGTCACCGACGACGACTCCTCGGCGACCACGAGCGTCTGGCTGAACAGCGAGCGGGAGTTCATCTCCGCGCGGATCTTCACGTCCTCGACGTCGACGCCCTCGGGGACGTAGACGAACGTGCCGGTGGTGAAAAGCGCCACCGACAGCGCCGTGAGGTAGTTGTGCTCGGGGTCGAGCACGGTGCCGAAGTGCTCCTCGAGGGTGTCGCCGTACTCGTCGAACGCCTCCGTGAACGGGGCGACGACGACCTCGTCGTCGCCGGCCGTCCGCTCGGTCGTGTCCGACTGGTTCAGCGGGTCGACGAGCGCTTCGAAGTCCAGCGCCTCCAGGTCGGTCCAGCGCCGGCCGGGCGTCTGGATGACGTCGGGCAGTTCGGCCGTCTCCAGCGCCTCGAGCGCGTTCAGACGGGTCTCGAGGAGCCACTCGGGCTCGTCGCGTTCCTCCGCAATGCGTCGTACCGTGTCCTCCGAGAGGCTCTCGATTGCTTTCGTGCTCATGTTATCCGAGCGAACCCTCCATCTCCAGCTCGACGAGCCGGTTCAGCTCGACGGCGTACTCGATCGGCAGCTCCTCCGTGATCGGCTCGATGAACCCCGAGACGATCATCTGTTTCGCGTCGTCGTCGTCGAGACCGCGCGACTGGAGGTAGAAGATGTCCTCGTCGCCGATCTTCCCGACGGTCGCCTCGTGGGCGACGTCGACCTTCGACTCGTTGATCTCCATGTACGGCATGGTGTCGGAGGTCGACTCGTTGTCGAACATCAGCGCGTCACACTCGACGGCGGTCGAGGAGTTCTCGGCCCCGTCGGCGATGTGGACGAGCCCGCGGTAGTTGGTGCGGCCGCCGTCCTTCGAGATCGACTTCGACTCGATGGTCGATTTGGTCTCGGGCGCGTTGTGGTACACCTTCGCGCCGGTGTCGATGTCCTGGCCCTCGCCCGCGAAGGCGATGGTGATGTGGTTGTCGGACGCGCCGCGGCCCTTCAGGATCGTCGAGGGGTACAGCATCGTCGCCTTCGACCCCATCGACCCCGAGATCCACTCCATGCGCCCGCCCTTCTCGGCGATGGCGCGCTTGGTGTTCAGGTTGTACGTGTTCTTCGACCAGTTCTGTACCGTGGAGTACTGGACGTGTGCGTCCTCCCCGACGAACACCTCGACGCCGCCGGAGTGGAGGTTGAACGCGGAGTACTTGGGCGCGGAACAGCCCTCGATGTAGTGGACCTCCGACCCCTCCTCGGCGATGATGAGCGTGTGCTCGAACTGGCCCATCCCCTCGGAGTTCATCCGGAAGTACGCCTGGATCGGCATCTCGACCGTGGTGTCCTCGGGGACGTACACGAACGAGCCGCCCGACCAGATCGCGCCGTGAAGCGCCGCGAACTTGTTGTCGCTCGGCGGCACGGCCTTCGTCATGAAGTACTCCTTGACGAGCTCCTCGTGCTCCTGGACCGCCTTGTCCATGTCACAGAAGACGACGCCCTTCTCCTCCCAGCGCTCCTGCATGTTCTGGTAGACGATCTCCGACTCGTACTGCGCGCCGACCCCGGAGAGCGCGTTCTTCTCGGCCTCCGGGATGCCCAGCTTGTCGAAGGTGTCCTTGATCTCGTCGGGGAGGTCCGTCCAGTCGTCGACGCCCCCGCGGACGTCGATGTCGGGGCGGATGTACGGGACGATCTGGTCGATGTCGACCTCCGAGAGGTCCGGCGCTTCGGGCCAGTCGGTCGGCATCGGCATCGCCTTGAACTGCTCGAGCGCGCGCAGGCGGCGCTCCAGCATCCACTCCGGTTCGTCCTTGTCCTCCGAGATGACGCGGATCGTCTCCTCGGTGAGGCCCTTCTCGGTCTTGAAGGCGGACTTCTCCTCCTTTTTGAACTCGAAGCGGGCCTCGGTGTCGGTCTCTTTGAGGTGGTCTTGTGAACTCATGTCAGTTGTTTACGGCTCCGGTTGTATAGCGTTGGCGCGTAACCACGTTCCATTACGCGGTTCCGTAGGCGTCCTCGCGGACCCAGTCGTACCCCTCGTCCTCGAGCTTCTCGGCGAGCTCCGGGCCGCCGCTCTTCGCGACTTCGCCGTCCAACATAACGTGGACGTGATCGGGCTCGACGTAGTCGAGGATGCGCTGGTAGTGGGTGATCTGGAGGATCCCGGTGCCCTGCTCGTCGCGGAGCGCGTTGATCCCCTTCGAGACGTCCTGGAGGCGGTCGATGTCGAGCCCGGAGTCGATCTCGTCGAGCACGGCGATCGCGGGCTCGAGCATCGCGGCCTGGAGCACCTCGTTCTGTTTCTTCTCGCCGCCCGAGAAGCCGGCGTTGAGGTACCGCTGCATGAACTTCTCGTCCATGTCGAGGAGCTCCATCTTCTCGGAGAGGATCTCCTGGAACTCGGCGACGCCGATCTCGCCGTCGTCGGCGGGGCCCTCCATCGGGGAGGTGTCGTAGCCCTCGTCGTCGGCCTCCGTCTCCTCGTCGTCCTCCTCGTCCTCGAACAGCTCCTCGCGCTCGTCGGCCTTCGCGTTGAGCGCCTGCCGGAGGAAGTTCGTCATCGTGACGCCCTCGATCTCCGCGGGGTACTGGAACCCGAGGAAGATCCCGAGCGCGGCGCGCTCGTTGGGCTCGAGTTCGAGCAGCTCCCAGTGGTAGTCATCGTCGTCGAGGTCGGCCTCGACATCCGCCAGGTCGGCCTCGTCGAGGTGGAGCGCCACGCTCCCGTCCGTGACCTCGTAGGCGGGATGTCCGGCGATGACCTTCGCCAGCGTCGACTTGCCCGAGCCGTTCGGACCCATCAGCGCGTGGATCTCCCCGGACTCGACCTCGAGGTCGACGCCCCGAAGGATCCGTTCACCGCCCTCTTCGGCCACCCGCACGTGTAGGTCGCTGATCTCGAGAGTTGCCATATGTAGGGTTATGCCTCGTGGGTGTATCGTAGGTGTTCTCGAGGTTAATAGTTACGAATATCCCGCCGAAAATCACCGTTTCGAGAAGAATTCTTTCGAGGTCGAAAAGCGTGTTTTGCGATCACATGAACGAGCCGAGTCCGGTCTGCTCCTGACCGGTCTTGACCTCCTCCCAGGAGGTGCCGAGCGACTCGATGATCCGCTCGATGGGGCCTTTCAGCGTCTTCTCGAGCATCTTCTCCCAGTCGACCTCGAACTCCTCGGGGATCTGGTCGGCGTACTCGAAGCAGATCACGTCGGGGTCGCGTTTGAACTCGCCGTAGAGC
Source organism: Halorubrum aethiopicum (assembly GCF_001542905.1). Taxonomy (NCBI): domain Archaea; kingdom Methanobacteriati; phylum Methanobacteriota; class Halobacteria; order Halobacteriales; family Haloferacaceae; genus Halorubrum; species Halorubrum aethiopicum. Next base: position 590,387 of record NZ_LOAJ01000001.1, read on the forward strand.
CCGTCGCGTTGGGGATCGAACCCCTCCTCGCGTTCCATGCGCTCCCAGAAGTCGGGATGGACCTTCTCCAGGTAGAGCCGCTTGGGCTTCGAGCCCCTCCCGAAGTTCGTCCCCAACAGCTCGTTGGCGTACTGTGCGCCCCGGACCTGCGCGGTCGGCGTCTCGTAGGCGTCGAGTCGCTTGCCGATCCCGCCGGGGATCCCGACCTCCTCGACGTCGACGTTCCCCGCGAGGAAGTCGTCGATGACCCCCGAGAGGTACGTCGTGATCGCCTCGAGGTCCTCGTCGATGTCGTCGCCGGTGACGATGGTCTCGATGACGTGCTGTTGGACCTCCTTCGTGATCCCTGCGATGTCCGAGCGCTTGTACTCGAAGCCCGTGATGTCGATGTCGTCGACGTCCTTCCCCTCCTTCCAGACGATGTGGCCCGCGTACCGCTTCTTCTTGCCCGCCTGGAAGAAGCGCCGGTAGAGCTTCTCGAACTCGATCTCGAAGCGGTGGGCGTCGGCGTTCAACTCCTCGCGCGCGAAGTCGTCGTAGCGGTCGTTGATGTGCTCCTGGATGTCGAAGGAGGTCTCGATGGCGCTTTCTTTCGAGAGATCACCGAGAGATAGCATGACGCTGTCAGTATCCCCATATGTAACTTTTCTTCCAATTTCTTCGGTCACGCCGGCGGTGAAGTCGATCACTTCCCGGTTGGTCGAGGTGACGCCCGCGCTCATCTCGCGGTCGTACAGGCGGAACCGGTCCCACCCGAACACGCCGTATAGACTGTTCATCAGGACCTTGACGGCTCCCTGCTGTCTGTCGTACTGCTCGTACGCCTCGGTCCCCGGATCGTGTTCGTTCCGGAGCGCCTTCTTCTCCTCGCGCTCGTCGAGGAGCTCGTTCACCATCTCCCGGATGATCCCGTCCGGCTCCTTGCGGAAGTGGACGCCCGTCGGTGTCCGATACGTCTCGCCGTCGTACTCGTCCGGATCGACCTTCGTCTCCGGCGAGGCGTTGATCGTCACCATCGACATGGGGTAGAGGCTCTTCAGGTCGAGCACGCTCACCATCTCGCGGACCCCGGAGATCGGGTCGAACACCGCGCCACCCTCGAACTCCTCGGCCTCCTGTTGGCCCTTCGAGGGGAGCGCGAAGTTCCCGAACGCCATGTGGAGCACGTACATGTCGACCGCGTCCCCCGGCGTCGTCGCGTCCTCCAGCTTACAGCCGACGATCTTCCGGGCGTCGTCCCAGAAGGCGATCACGTCCTGCGCCCGGTCGATCTCGACGCAGAGTTCCACGTCGCGGATGCTGTACTCGAGCAGGCGCTCGGGGTCCCGCTCCCAGAGATCGCCGATGTCGCCGGCGTACCGCTCCTTGCCGACGCCGAGTTCGCGTTCGCCCACGGCGTCGAGCCGGTACGACTCCAGCTCCGTGAACATCGTGCGCTTGTAGGCGTACAGCAGGTCGAAGACGACACGGCCCTTGATGTCGGGACCCCCCCAGCTCGACCGCCACACCTCGCCGATGCGGGAGAGCCGCTCGATCGAGAGGTCGTACTCGCTGCCGTCGTCGAGCACCTCCAGCCGGTCGAGGACGTAGGGGGCGTCGAAGTCCTCGAAGTTCCACCCGGTGAGCACGTCGGGGTCGGTGTCGTCGAGGTACTCGACGAACGCGTCGAGCATCGCGGCCTCCTCCTCGAAGACCTCGACGCGGAAGTCGAGCTCGGCGTCGTTCCCGTCGGTCGCGTCCCCGCTCGCCGCGATCCCCTCGTAGTCGGGAAGGTCCTCGGGCGGCGGGATGTCTGCCTCCGGCGCGTCGTACAGCCAGACGACGTACTCGTCGTCGTAGGAGTCGTGACTGGTGAGACAGACGATCGGCTCCTCGCCGTCCTCGGGGAAGCCGCGCCGGTCGTCGACCTCGATGTCGAAGGTGTTCACCCGCATCTCGGCGTCGACGTCGGCGGGCTCCAACATCCCCTCGTGGACCTGGATCGTCCCCTCCCCGTCGTCGAGCCGGCGCTCCTCCACGCGGAGGCCGCCGTTGAGTCCGTTGTCGATCAGAAAGCGGTTGGGGAAGAGGATGTCCGCCTCGAAGGTGGTCTCGAAGTCGTCGCGGATGTTGCCCACGTCGCGCGGGGTCCGGGTGACGATCCGGGTGAGCGGCTCGCCGCGGATGCTCTCGTAGGGCTCGCCCTCGGCGTTCTCCTCGCGGGTGCCGATAACCACGTCGTACGCCTCGACGGGATCGCTATCGAGCTCGGCGGTCGGGACGTAGAAGTACGGCTCGACGCCGAGCACGCGGAGGTGTTCGACGACGTCGTGGTCCGTGTCCTCGTCGACGTGTTCCGCCGGCCGGCGGCCGAACACGTGGACGACGGGGTACTCGTCGGTGCCGTACCCCTCGACCGCGTAGTCGATCTGGGTGATCATCAGCTCGACGGTCCCCGTCGAGTCCGGGAACTTCGCCTCGTCGACGTCGACGACGTCGCTGACGCGTCCGTGTCCGCCGCCGGCGACGACTTTCGCCTCCTCGGCGGCGAGGTCGTCGCGGGTGCTGCCGTCGTCGCCCGCCTCCGATCCTGCGGGCGACGAGAAGTCCGAGAGCCCCGACTGAGTCATACGCTCCGTTCGGCGCACCCGGCTAAAAGACCGGCGTTCGTTCGCGGCCCCGTCGCTCGCCGGTCGCGCTGGAGCGGGATCGACCTCGAGCGGCGGCCCCGACCGGTGACACTCACCCCCACGGAAAAGCCTATATCGTGTAACGACTTACCACGGTCCATGCCCTCGAACCCGCTTCGGGACGACGGGACGCACCGCTCGGGCGACCACGACGCGGCCGACGCCGAGGTGGAGGTGTACGAGGACGACGGAAACGTGGTGCTCTTCGAGGCGGAGAACCCGCTCGCGTGGGTCGAGGCCAGCCGAACGGTGCGACTCGCCGACGCGGCCTGAGCCGCGTCTCGGCGCGATTCCGACGCGTCTCGGACGCGCTTCGACGTCCTCGCCCGCGACCGCCGGACACAACCCCTTTGCCCCGCCGCCCCCTACCGGCGGGCGTGTTCCCCTTCGACGAGGACGACGAGGGCGAGGTCTCCTTCGGCGAGAGCTCCGACGCCGAGCGCGAGATGACGCCGGAGGTCCCGAAGGCCCCCTCGGTGAAGTCGTTCGACGACGACGGGGACTTCTCGGCCGCCGGCGACGTGGACGGCGACACCCTCCGCGCGTTCGTCGTCGCCGTGATCTACGCGAACCTCGCGGTCCTCCTGGTGAGTCTCGGCCCGCTCGTCTGGTTCTTCGAGGGGTGGAGCCGGATCGGGATCGCCCTGCTCGTCGCGGGGCTTCTCGCCGGGGTCCGGACGTACCAGACGTACCGGTCGTGGGACCGGTCGCGAGGGGACGACGAGGCCGGGGACGCGGACGCCGCCACGGACTCCGAAACCGCCGCGGGCGATGCCGCCGCCGACGTGGGCGAGGACGGAGACGTTGACGCCGACGGAGACGTTGACGACGACGGAGACGTTGACGACCGCCCCGCCCCGGAACCGTAATCCGTCTCGTTCCCCTTCTCCGACCCATGCGAACGGTTCGAGACGCCGACGGCGAGACGTACCTCCTCGTGAAACGGTCCGGGGAGTCGAGCCGGGTCCGCGACCCGGAGACCGGCGAGGAGCGGTACGTCGAGAACGCGACCCTCGAGGCGGTCGAGGGGGAGTCGCCGCTCGAGACCGCCGCGACGGGCGTCCCCGAGCCCGTCCGTCGGACGGTCCGGGCGGTCAACGACGACCGGACGCTCGGGCTGCTCGTCGAACTCGTCGACCGCGGACCGCTGTCGGTCCGCGAGCTCATGGACGCCTACGACATGTGCGAGTCCGATCTCCACGGCCGGCTCGCGGAGTTCCGCGTCGCCGAACTGATCGAGGAGGTCGACGCCGGCGGTCGCCGAGGATACGCGGCGACGCCGGTCGCCGAGGCGGCGGTTCGGCTGTTGCGCGGGGATCCGGAGACCGCCACCGACGAGTCGTAGGGAGGCGACCGCTCCCGACCGCCGACCGCGGGCCTCACGCCCCCTCAGCCTCGGCGGACGGGCCGCGCGGGACGTACCGCTCCGCGCCGGCCCGCCGCCTCCCTCTCGCGCGCCACCGCAATGAGCCGCTTGTTTTGACTGTACTGAAGATCAAGTGGCTCACCGACGGGGGACGGGATCGCGGGGGAAGACGACGAAGACGCGGGTTCGACTCGCGACGTCTCAGATCCCCTCCTCGCCCTCCTGTGCGAGGATGACCACCATCGAGAGCCCGGAGATGACGAGGAGGATGAGCGTCGGGACGACCGCGTACTGGTAGAGCGCGGTCGCCTGCGCGCGCCAGATCTGCGTGACGATCGTGTCGAACCCGGAGGGGCGGAGCACGAGCGTCACGGGGAGTTCCTTCATCGTCGTGAGGAACACGAGGGCCGCGCCGGCGACGATGCCGGAGCGCGTGAGCGGGAACGTCACGCGCCTGAACGCGCCGGTCGGCGACTCCCCGAGCGTTCGGCCCGCCTCCACGAGCCGCCGGTCGACCTGGAGGATCGACGTCCGGGTCGACCCCACGGCTTGCGGGAGGAAGCGGACGACGTACGCGAACACGAGGAGGGGAAGCGTCTGGTAGAGCCACGGCACGTAGCCGGAGCCGAAGTAGACCAACGCGAGCGCCAACACGATCCCCGGAACCGCGAACCCGACGTACGTCGCCCGCTCGAAGACGGTCGCGAGCGGCGACTCGTGGTTCGCGGCGAAGTACGCGACGGGGATGGCCGCCAATGCGGCGACGACGGCCGCCGCTGCGGACACCGACACCGAGTTGAGCACCTGTACCGGCTCGAAGGCCATCGACGGGCGGCGACCGGCCTCCGACCGGACCAGCCACAGCCCGAGGATCCACAGCGGCACGAGCAGCGCGAACCCGGAGACGCTGGCCGGAAGCAGCGTCGCCGGCCAGCGCAACCGACCGAGCGACACTCGGTCGTTCGTCCGTCCCGCGTCGTCGCCGGTCGCGTTCCGGTCCGAGCGGACGGCCCACTCCAGCGCGAGCACGAGGAGCACGACGACGAGCAGCTGCAAGGAGAGCAGCGCGGCGTAGTCGCGGCCGAACGCGTTGTACTCGACGTAGATCTGGCGGGTGAACACCGGCAGGCGCATGATGGACGGCGTGCCGAAGTCGGAGACGGCGTACAGCGCCGCGAGCAGCGATCCGGCCGCGATCGCCGGCCGGATCGTCGGGAGCGTCACCCGGCGGAACGCCGCGAGCCGGCCGTGGTTCAGCGTGCGCGCTGCCTCCAGAAGCGTCGTGTCGAACGACAGCAGCGCGGCCCGGGTCGTCAGGTAGACGTACGGGTACGTGTACAGCGTGATGACGAGGATCGAGCCGGAGAGCCCGCTGATCTCGGGCACGCGCGCGACGCCGAGCGGCGCGAGCACCTCGTGGAACTCGCCTTGGGGTCCGAACGCGGAGACGAACGAGAAGGCACCGACGTAGCTCGGCACGACGAGGGGGAGCGCGGCGGCGATCGACCAGAACCGACGGAACGGGAGGTCGGTCCGCGTGGTGAGGTACGCGAGCGGGACGCCGACCGCGATCGAGAGGGCGGTGACGCCGGCCATCAACAGCAGGCTGTTGGCGAGCACCTCGGCGGTGGCCGCGCTGAACACGAGGTCGGTCGCGCGCTCCCGCTCGACCGCGGCCGCCTCGATGACGAGCCACGCCAGCGGGAACACGAGCGTCGCGGCGATCGCCGCACACAGAAGCGTCAGTCCGAGCGGGAGTCGGTCGTCGCCGTCGGTCAGGCGGTCGCGGAGCCGGTGTCGCAGGGTCATTGTGCGGGAGGCGGAGTCGTTCTCTTCGAGCGAGGGCGCGGCCGGCGTTAGTGGTTCCGATCGTCCGGCGAACGCGCTCCGACGGATATAAGGATTTAGGGCCACCTAAAACCTTCCATGGAACTGACGCGACGCGACGCGGCGGCCGCGCTGGCCGCGATCGGCGCGACGGGCGGCGTCGCGCTCGGCGTCCGTCGAGCGACCGACGAGAGTGCGGCCGGAGACACCCCCGCCGACGGCGAGCGTCGCCCCGACGACGAGGACGTCCGCAAGGCGATGGCCGCGACCGCGACGGCGGTCTACCCGGAGACCGTTTCGGGGATCGACGCGTTCGTCGACGGCTTCCTCGACGGCCGCCTCGACGGCTCCGCGCACGACGACGGGATCCGGGCGGCGGTCGCCGACCTGGAGTCGGCGGCGCGAGCCTGGTTCGGGGCTCCCGTCACCGACCTGTCCGTCCGGGATCGCGACGAGCTCCTGCGCGATCTGGGCGTGGACACCGCCGAGGAGCACCCGCACGGCACGACCGCGGAGCGGGTGCGGTACTACGTCGTCAACGAGCTCCTGCTCGCGCTGTACGCCTCGCCGACCGGGGGCGAACTCGTCGGCATCGAGAACCCGCAGGGGTACGCCGGCGGGGCCGAGAGCTACACGCGGGGGCCGCCGTGAGCGGTGCCGAGAGCGTCGGGGACGGTCGATCGGGCGCCGGGGACGGGGCGCGAGACGACGGCGTCGACCGCACGCCGGTCCCGAACGCGGACGTCTGTATCGTGGGGGCCGGACCGGCGGGCGCGCTCGTTGCGGACCGGCTGGCGGCCGACCACGAGGTCGTGGTGCTCGACGCGGGACCGCGGTTCGACCCCGCGGACCGGCTCGCCAGACAGGAGCGGGCGATCCGCCCCTTCTACGGCCGCCCGGACGTGTGGGGCGTCGGCGGCGAGCGGGACGCCTACGAGAACGCGGGCGAGTGGGGCTATCCTCTCAACCACGCCCGGGTGAAGGGGGTCGGCGGGTCGACGCTCCACTGGCAGGGGATGGTGATGCGGCTCCACGAGGACGATTTCAACTCCGGGAGCGAGCGGGGCGTGGGGCCGGACTGGCCGATAGAGTACGCCGACCTGCGGCCCTACTACGCCGACGCCGAGCGCGAACTCGGCGTCGCGGGCGCGTCGGACAACCCCTACGCGCCGCCCCGGGAGGAGCCGCACCCGATGCGCGCGTTCGAGCCCTCCTACAGCGACTCGCTTTTCGCCGAGGCCTGCGAGTCGCTCGGGATCGACATGCACTCCGTGCCGAACGCGCGCAACTCCGAGCCGTACGACGACCGGTCGCCCTGCGTCGGCTACGGCACCTGCCAGCCCGTCTGTCCCTCGGGGGCCAAATACGACGCGACCGTCCACGTGGAGCGCGCCGAGGAGAAGGGCGCGACCGTGATCGACCGCGCGAGCGTCGGGTCGCTGGCGCACGACGACGACGATTCGGTCACGGCCGCGGTCTACACGACGCCGGACGGCGAGGAGCACAGACAGGAGGCCGACGCCTTCGTCGTCGCCGCGGGGGGCGTGGAGACGCCGCGGCTCCTCCTGCTCTCCGCCTCCGATCGGTATCCGGGCGGGCTCGCGAACTCCAGCGGCCACGTCGGCGAGTTCTTCATGGACCACCTGTTCGCGGGCGCGGGCGGCACGCTCGACGAGCCGACCCGGCAGAACCACGTCGGCTTCTACACGAGCGCCTGCGACCAGTTCTACGACGAGGCCGACGAGACGCAGGCCCCGTTCAAACTGGAGTTCTTCAACTACGCCGGCCCCTCGCCGGTGGAGATGGCGCTGTCGGGCGAGGACTGGGGCGACTCGCTCCTGGAGCGGCTGCGCGACGGGTACGGGAACCACGTCGCGATGGGCGGGCTCGTCGAACAGGCCCCGCAGGCCGACAGCCGGGTGACGCTCGCCGACGACCGCACCGACGACCACGGCAACCCGGTCCCGCGGATCGAGTGGACCGTGGGCGACCGCGCGCTCGACACGATCGAGCGAGCGAACGAGATCCAGGTGGCGATCTTGGAGGAGCTCGGCGCGGACGTGGAGTGGGTCGCCGGCCCGGACGCGACCGGCCCCGCCTACCACCACATGGGCACGACGCGGATGAGCGACGACCCCGCGGCCGGCGTCGTCGACGCCGACTGCCGCACCCACGACCTGGGGAACTGCTGGATCGCCTCCAGCTCCGTCTTCCCGACGAGCGGCGCGATGAACCCCACGCTCACCATCGCCGCGCTCGCGCTCCGGGTCGCGGACGACGTGGACGCCCGGCTCTCCGGGGCGTGAGGCGGCCGCGCCAAGCGCGGGCGTGTGACGGCAGCACACAGTTGTTTTAGGCAAACCTAAAAATTCAAGTGCGTGCGACGTGAGGTGCGGGTAATGAGCGACTCAGCGCACACGACGAACGGGACGGCGAGCGCGTTCGACGCGGACGCGACCGACGAGGCGGGTTCGACCGACGAGGGGGACTCGATCGACGGGGCGGCCGCGACCGATGGCGCGGCAAGCGCCAACGCCGGCGAGTACACCTTCGACGACCTGAGCGTCGTGATGGGCACCTACAACGAGGAGGAGGCCATCGCGACGGTGTTGGAGGACATCGACGAGGTCACTGACGGGCGTGCGGAGGTCGTCTGCGTCGACGGTTCGTCGGACCGCACGCCGGAGATCGCCCGCGAGCACGGCGCGCGCGTGATCGAACAGGAGCCGCAGGGGTACGGCGTGGCGGTGCGCGAGGCGATCCTGACGCCGGATCGTCCGGTGGTCGTCACGACCGACTGCGACGACACCTACCCGATGGAGGCGCTGCCGGAGTTCCTCGCCGAGATCAACGACGGCGCGGACGTGGTGAGCGGGGACCGGCTCTACCACGGCGCGGAGGCGATGCCGGCGTTCAACCGCCTCGGCAACCACGCGTTCGCGGCGGTCGCGAGCCTGCTCATGGGCGAGCGCGTCCACGACACCACCACGGGGATGCGCGCGTACCGCCGCGAGGTCGTCGAGGAGATCGGCTGGACGGAGAACACCGGGCTCTCCGCCGAACTGCTGATCCGCCCGCTGATGCGCGGCTACGACGTGCGCGAGCGCCCGATCGCCTACGCCGAGCGGCTCGGCGACACGAAGCTCGACCCGATCGGCGGCGGCGCGGCCATCGCGAAGTCGATCGTCACCGTCTGTCTCGAGGAGCAGCTGCGGCGGTTCTGACGGGACCGCCTCGATTTCGAACCGGACGGCGGTCCACACACAGTGGGCATCCCGGACCGCCGCCGGCGACGTTTTTAAGATCGTGAGCGACAGCGCCGGCTATTAATAAATAAATGCGCGGATGCGGTCGGCGCGTGCCTGCGAGGCCGCCCCGCGGCCGAGTAGCACCGCGCGAGGGAGTCGGTGGTCCGGAGCGAAGCGGAGGGCCACCGACGAGGCTGGGGAGGCGTGAGGTGCGGTTGCGGTGCGGGGTGGGACTCAAAGGGGCAGCCGCGAGGCGGTCGCAGGCGACGTAAGCATCGCAGCGAGCAACGCGAGCGAGGAGCGTGGTTCGAAACGGCGAAGCCGTTTCGTCATCACGAGACGGCTCAGCCGTCTCGAACGACAACGAGCGTGCGCCCGCCTCACGGCTGGGGCTTTGGCGGTGGTAACCGTGCCAGTAGCGATCCACGGGCACGCGCCCTATTCGTCGCTCGTCTCGGCGTCCGTCTCGAAGACGACCCACTCGGGATGGGCGTCGGGCTCGTTCGGGAGGTAGGTGCCCTCGCTGCCGCACTCCGTGACGAGCCGACAGGTCGAGCGCTCGGGCGGCCAGACGGCCTCGACGCTCTCCCCGCCCTCCGTCACCCGAACCGTCACCTCCTGTCGGTAGGTGAACGTCGCGCCCGCGGGGTCGACGAGCGTCACCGTCACGGCGACCACGTCGCCCTCGGGGTCAAACGGGACGGGCTCGCTCGACTCGGGGTCACCCGCGGCCGCCGCGCCGGGCAGCCGCACGCCGTCCGGCGTCACCGTCCAGTCGACCGCGAGCGACTCTCCGGGACCCGTCACGACGTAGGAGGCGTGGTCCGGACCGCCCTCTCCGCCCCGACGCGGGTCCACGCGCACCTGTGCGCGGGCGACGCGGTCCGGGACGCCGATGGTCGTCTCGGCGGCGAGTTCGGGGCCGGACCGCCGGTCGAGCGGCTCCAGCTTCGGCGTGACGTACGCGTCGGGGTTCGGGGTCCAGGTGCCCCGGTAGCCGTAGCGGTACAGCGTCCGGTCGGGATACGCGTCGAGCACCGCGAAGTCCTCGACCGGGTCGCGATGGAGCGCGTAGACGACGTCGCCGTCGAGCCCCGGCCCGTTCCGGAGGTACTGGAACGGGTGGTTCTGCCACTCGCCGTACGGCGTCGGGAGGAAGACGAGTCCGTCCTCGAAGTCGGTCGCGTCGATCGGCGCGTACGCCGCCTCGTGTTTCGCGTCGATCGCGGCGTTCCGGTCGATCGGCTCCGAGGCGGCGTCCACGGCGGCGACGCCCGCGACCGCGACCGCGACGACGACGACGGCCGCGACCGCGACGCGGGCGACTCTCGAGGGGTCGAGCCGCGGGGACCCGACCTCCGACGCGGCGAGCCGCTCGGCGAGTCGCTCGCGCGCCGCGGAGAGCGCCCGCCACCCGGCGGCGACGCCGAGCCCGCCGAAGACCGACAGCGGGACGAGGAGATCGAAGTGGTAGAACGGGCCGAACAGCGACGCGAGCCCGTCGGTCGGGTCCGAGAGGTCGGCGAGCGCGTTGTGCGTCCCCCAGAAGAACAGGTTGCCGACGACGACCGCGACCGCCACGCCAACGAGGAGCAGCGCCGCTGTCCGTCGGAACCGGGGCGAGCCGGGGGAGTCCGAGGAGCCGTCGGCCTCGTCGGCGGCGACCGCCGCGAGGTCGCTCGGGTCCCCGCTCGCGCGCCAGCCGCGGACCGCGACCGCGCCGCCGGCGAGCGCGAGCGCCGTCCCGAGCGAGCCGCCTGCGAGCCATCGCGTCGCGATCTCCTGGAGGGCGTACCGGTTCGACTCCAGCGCCAGTCCGAGCGTGTAGTCGACGGAGTGCCCGAGGATCCGCCGCTCGCCGAAGCCAGGGCCGTCCATCGGCGCGAACGCCTGATACGGGAAGGTCAGAACCTCGCCCGTCATCCGGACGTTGTACGCGAGCGTGATCCCGACGAAGAGGGTCCCGAAGAGCGCCGTGAGCCCGTGCCGGCGGATCGGGTCGGGAAGCGACGAGAGGGTCGACGACGAGGGGTCCTCGACGCGCGCGGCCGCGCTCCCGACCCGCCACAGCGCGTGGCAGATGAACGGCGCGGCGAACAGCACCGCGGTGTACGGCCGCGCGAAGAAGGCGATCCCGATCGCGACGCCCGCGACGCCGGCGGCCCGGAGGGAGTCGTCGCGGACGCTCCGGAGGTACGCGACCGCGAACAGGAGGTTGAAGAGCGTCGTCGGCGCGTACGGGAGGAAGGCGGAGGAGGTCGCGATCGCCATCGGCGACGCCGCGAAGAGGACGGCCGCGGCGAGGCCCGCCCGCCGGCCGAACGAGAGCGACCCGAGCAGGTACACTAAGGCGGCGTTGCCGGCGGCGACCGCCGCGAGCGTCACGCGCGGCTCGCCGAACAGGAGCATCGAGACCGCGAACGTCGCCGCCGGAACGGGGTTGTACTTCGGGTAGAGCCGGCCGCCGTCCTCGACGAAGAACCACGGGTGGAAGGCGTCCGCGAGCGGTCCCGCGTGGAACTCCAGCTGGCCGCCCAAGAGTAGCGCGGCCTGCGTGAGGTAGACGCCCTCGTCGTGGTTCGCGGAGTGGTGCGAGAAGACGGTGACGGCGATCGCGAACGTCAGGACGCCCGCCGCGACCGAGACGAGCGCCGCGGCCGCGGTGACCCGGTCGGCGCGAACGAGCCGCTTGCGGAGACGGGCCGTGAGCCGACGCGGGTGGAGAGACGGTGGAAGAACTGACACGAACGGTGGTGATGGAGGGGGCGTTCAGATCTGGACGCCGGCCTCGCGCATGAGGTCGATCGTCGGCTCGAGGTTCGACAGCTCGGCCAGGTCGATGTCCGGGACGTCGAGCTCGTCGATCGTCGGGAGGTCGCCGATCGGCTCCACGCCGGGGATGAGCGGGTACTCGAAGGTGGAGCGCGCGAAGTAGTCCTGCGCCTCCGCCGACAGCAGGTGGCGGACGAAGTTCGACGCGAGGTCGGCGTCGCTCGCGGTGTCGACGACGGCCGCGCCGGCGACGTTGAACATCGCGCCCGCGTCGCCCTCGGTGAACGCGGTGGCGATCGGCGCGTTCGGGTTGCCGTCGAGCACGCGCTGGATGTAGTAGTGGTTCGTGAACGCCGCGTCGATCGCGCCGTCGGCGATCTCCTGGCAGGTCCGGAACTCGTCCGGGTACGTCGTCGCGCCGCGCTCGACCATCGCCTCGAGCCACTCGAGCGTCGCCTCCTCGCCCTCGAGGAGCCGCATCGCGGTGATGAACGCCTGTGCCGAGCCGTAGGAGGGGGCCCACCCCAGGTCGCCGGGGAACTCCTCGGGGTAGTCCATGACGTCGTCCGGCAGGTCGCTCTCGGAGAACTCGTTCGTGTTGTACGGGACCGTCCGGGCCCGCCCGGAGGTGCCGACCCACTGCTCGGTGCGGAACTCCGAGCGGACCTTCCCGGTCACGTCGTCGGGGAGCGCCTGCGTGCGCCCCGCGTCTGCGAGCGCCCCGAGCGCGCCGGCGTTCACGGAGTAGAACACGTCCGCGGGCGACCCCTGCCCCTCGTTGACGATCTGGTTCACGAGGTCGGTCGAGCCGGCGTAGCGAACGCTCAGGTCCAGGTCGTCGTAGAGGTCGTCGATGTAGCTCACGAGCTCGCCGACGAGGAACTCGCCGCGCCCGGAGTAGACGGTGAGCTCGCCCGACAGCTCGGGCATCTCGGCCATCGGCGTCCCGCCGGGGGCCCCGCGCCCCTCGCGGCCGGAGCCGATCTGGCCGACCGGCGACTCGGGGTCGCCGTCGCCGCCGCCACCGCCGCCGCCGTCACCGGCCTCGCCGTCGCCGCCCGCGCCCTCGTCGTCGCTGCCGGAACAGCCCGCGATCCCGGCGACGCCGACCGAGCCGGCCGCGGCGAGGAAGCGCCGTCGTCGCACGTTTCTCCCGTCGTCGCGTCCGCCGCCGTCGCGTTCGTCGTGTCCGTCGAGTTCGTGTCCGGTCATGTGTTTTAGGCTTGCCTAAATACGTTTAATCGTGTCGATTCAGTCGTCCGCGGGGGCCGGCGTCCGCCGGATCGCGTCGAGGCAGTCGAGCCAGTCGCGCATGTACTCGCCGCAGTGGTTGAGGAACGCGCCGTTGTTCCACTCGGAGAAGTCGCCCTCCGCGAGCGCGTCGGCCATCTCCGCGAACGCCGCCGAGAACGAGTCGGCGTCCTCGCCCGCCCCGTCGACGACCTCCCAGACGTGTTCGTTCAGCTCCAGCCCCGCCACCTCGTTCGCGAGGTCGTCGAACGTCGAGCGCGGGGCCTTGTTGTGCTCACAGAGCGGCCCGCCGTTGTAGATCCGCTTGCCGAGCACGTCGCAGGCGCGTTTCAAGAACAGCCCCGACCAGATGTCGTCGAAGCGGCCCACGTCCCACTCGTTGTCGTCCATCGGCAGCTGGTAGAACGCCGGGATGACCTCGCGGCGGAACGCGAGGTTCATCGAGCAGACGGTGAGGTAGTTGCCGCGCGCCGCGACGAAGTCCTCGCCGAAGTCGTCGGCGGTCGTCCGCGTCTGCGCCTGTCCCTCCAGGTCGCCGTCCATCAGGATCCGGACGGCGTCGAGGTCGGGGACGTTCGTCCACAACCCCTGGGAGGCGACGACCTCGCCGGCATCGACGTCGACCGCGTCCGTCTCGACCGTCTCGTCCATCGCCGAGTAGGGGTAGCCGCGGGGGTAGAGGCCGTGTTCGTCGGCGTTCTGATAGAGGACGTTCACCCAGTTCTCGTCCGAGCGAACGCGCTCGATCGAACCGCCGAACGCGAGGTTCTCCATGTGGCGGCCGAAGTAGTCCTCGTCGTCGTGCGGGAGCGTGTCGTCGTCGATGAAGACCCCGTACTCGAACTCGGGGTTCGCCCACATGTAGAGGAGCCCGAAGCTCGTCTCGGCGTGGCTCGCGGCCGGGACGACGTGGCCGTACTCCGCGACCCCGTTGGCCTCGTACCACTCCTCGCGGCGGGTCCCGTCGAAGACCTTGCCGGAGACGTCCAGATCGTCGAGCATCTCGCGCATCTCCGCGACGTCACAGAAGTCCTCGGTGACCAACACGAAGTGGAGCCTCGAGACGTCGAACCCGTGCGTGCGGGCGTTCTCGACGTAGGCGCGGATACACTCGTACTCCCGGATCGTGGGGACGATCACACAGACGTCCCGTGTGTCCCCCCGCGTGCTTCGTTCGTCCATGCCTCCAAGTTTTTAGGCTGGCCTAAAAATCTGGCGGTCCGGCGGCGGACGGGTCGCCCTCGCCGGTCGCGGGCTCTCCCTCCTCGGGGCCGGCCGTCGGGAGGCGGTCGAAGACGAGCGCGGCGACGCCGCCGCCGCCGAGCGTGACGGCGTTCTTCAGCGCGTGGTCGAGGACCGCCGCGACGACGGCCGTCTCGACGGGGATCGCGGTGGTGCCGACGACGAGCCCGACGAACGCCGCCTCGTAGAGGCCGATGCCGCCCTGCGAGAGCGGCAGCACCTTCGCGAGGTTCCCGGCGCTGACCGCGAGCGTCCCGACCGTCACGAGCGTGAGCGCCGGCACCGTCCCGCCGAACCCCCCGACGAGCGCGGCGAGCACGAGCACCGCGGTGAGGACGTCGAGCCCCCACACGAGGAGGCTCCCGACGTAGACCCGAGCCAGCCCGCGCGGCGCGACGGCGACGACGCGGACCGCCGCGCCGAATCGGACCGCGGCGTCGACGACGCCGGAGAGCCGGGAGCTCCCGGAGAGCCGCGAGTCCTCGACGCGGGCGCGGAGCGCGGAGCCGAACTCCCGGTCGCTCCGCGCGACCGCGACCGTCGAGACGGCGAGGAGAACCGCGACGACGGCGAGCGCGCCCGCGGCCGCGAGGGGCGTCGCGGCGCCCGTCGTCCCGACCGAACGGTCCCCGAGCAGGAGCAGCGCGAGGGCGGTCCCGCCGAGCGTGGCGATCGCCACGAGGTCGAAGCCGCGCTCGACCGCCAGCGAGGCGACGCCGGTGGGATAGGGGACCGCGCGCCGTCGCTTGAGGAGGTACGCCCGCACCCCGTCGCCGGCGCGCGCCGGGACGACGAGGTTCGCCGTCTGGCTCGCGAACACGGCGGCGGTGAGGAAGCCGACGCCGTGTCGCCGGTCCATCGGCGCGAGCACGTCGCCGTACCGCCGCCCGCGGAGCGGCCACGAGAGGAGGTACGCGAGGAGCGCGAGCGCGAGGAGCCGCGGGTCCGCCTCGGCGACCGCCGCGAGGAGCGCGTCCGCGTCGACGGTCCGCGCGAGCACGGCGACCCCCAGCGCGAGGACGACGACGGTCCCGAGGAGCGTGAGTCGCCCGCGGGAGAGCCGGTCGCGCAGCCGTTCGTCCGACATACACTCGTTTAGGTAGGCCTAAATCATATAACGCTGGCGGTTCGACCGGCGACGGGACGGCTCGTCGACCGGTTCGAACGAACGGGTCGCCGCGAGTTTAACTCGGGTCGGGCCGAAGGAGGCGACGATGCGCGCCACGCTCGAGACCCTCGGGATCGTCTGCGTCGTCGGCCTCGCGCAGGCCGCGTTGAGCCTCGTCGGTCTCGGGTCGGCGCTGGCGCTTTCGGCCCCGCTGTCGGTCGCGCCCTGGACGGTCCTCACGAGCGTCTACGCGCACGGATCCGTCGGCCACCTGCTCGCGAACGCGCTCGCGCTGCTCCTCGTCGGCCCGCTCGTCGAGCGCCGGACCACGCGACCCCGATTTCACGCCTTCGTCGTCGCGAGCGGCGCGCTCGCCGGGACGACGCAGGTGATCCTCGGCGGACTCGTCGGCCCGCCGACCGCGGTGCTCGGGATCAGCGGTGCGGTCTTCGCGCTCGGCGGCTACCTCCTCGCGGGCAACGCGGCCGCGGCGACGCTCTTCGACCGGCTCCGGCTCACGGCGCGCGCGCAGTTCGCCCTCTTCGCCGGGGTCGCCGTCCTCCTCACGCTCGCGACCGCCGCGCCCGGCGTCGCGCTGATCGCGCACGCCGCCGGGGCGTTCGTCGGGCTGCTCGCCGGTCGAGCCCGGCTGCTGGAGCGGTAGCCCCGACTTCGGGCGGTGTACCGCGTCGCCGACCGTGGCCGTGAGTAGCAACGTGAAAGTTGAACGATGAGTTTATGTCAACCAGATACTGAATGGTGTCAGTGACGGACTCGGATCGCACGCTAAACGACTACATCGGCCGATCGACGTCCGTTCTGCTGCTCGCTCCCCTGCATGAACCCCCCGACGACGACGCCTGTATCGATCTGTTGACTCGCGATCCGCCCGAAGACACCAACGTGGTGAGCGTCACGCTCTCGGCGTCCCCCGCCGAGCGGCTGTCGGTCTGGCAGCGCGAGGCCGGCGGCGAACTCCCGACGCGGGCGACGATCATCGACGGGAGACGGGAGATGAGAAGCGACGGGCTCCCGGTCTCCGAATCGGGATCGATCGCCGTGCGGGGGCTTCCCGAGGACGCGGACCTCTACGACGTCGGGCTCGCGATCGCCAGCCAGCTCGGCGCGTGGGAGGACGCGGACGAGACGACGGTCCTGTGTCTCCACTCCGTGACGCGCCTGCTCGCGGCCCACGACACCGATCAAGTGATCGGCCTCCTCACCGCCCTCAACGACCTCTGTGAGCGGCTCGGCGTGAGCGCGCACAGCCACGTCGACCCGGACGCACACGACGAGGAGACGCTTTCGACCCTTCGCCCGCTGTACGACACGGTCGTCGAGTACACCCCGACAGACGGCTGGATCCCGACGGAGCGCGAGGAACAGACGCCGACGCCGTCGTTCCGTTCGACGACGACGCCGCCGGGCGGGGCGGCGAGAACGGATCCGGACCGTCCCGAGACGGTGCCGATGCGGCACTCCTTCGAGACGATACTCGACCTGCTGTCGTGCCCGCGCCGGCGCACGCTCCTGTATCACCTGAAGAACCAACCGAACCAGGTGGTCCCGCTCGACCGGCTGGTGGAGGCGGTCCACGACATCGATCGGTCGCTGCCGACCCGCGACTCGTCCCCGCCCGAGGCGATCCGCGAGGAACTCCTCGAGACGCACCTCCCGATGCTCGAGGAGGCCGGGATCGCCAGGTACGACGCCGACGCCGGGACGGTCCACTACACGGAGAACCGGGGACTGGAGTCGTTCCTCCGATACGTCGAAACGATCGAGTTAGGCTGAACGCGAACCCGGCCGTGGTGACGCGAACGGAGACGGCGACGCCGGCGCTGTCCGGGCTGAAAAGCGAAAACGGAGAGCGTGGCGCGAACGCGCCTTAGCGCTTAGTCCTCGAGAACGATCTCGATGCTGACGTCGTTGGGCACCTGGACGCGCATGAGCTGACGGAGCGCACGTTCGTCGGCGTCGATGTCGATCAGCCGCTTGTGGACGCGCATCTCCCAGTGCTCCCACGTCGCCGTCCCCTCACCGTCCGGGGACTTCCGCGACGGGATCTCCAGCGTCTTCGTCGGGAGCGGGATCGGGCCCGACAGGGCGACCCCCGTCGAGTCCGCGATCTCGCGGACGTCGTCGCAGATGTTGTCGAGGTCCTCGGGGCTCGTGCCGGCGAGGCGGACGCGTGCCTGCTGCATCGATTATCGCTCGTTGACTTCGAGCACTTTCCCGGCCGCGATGGTCTGACCCATGTCGCGGATGGCGAAGCTGCCGAGCTCCGGGATCTCGCCGGACGGCTCGATGCTGAGCGGCTTCTGCGGGCGGACGGTGACGACCGCGGCGTCGCCCGACTTGATGAAGTCCGGGTTCTCCTCGGCGACCTCGCCCGAGGAGGGGTCGATCTTCTGATCGATGGACTCGATCGTACAGGCGACCTGCGCCGTGTGGGCGTGGAAGACCGGGGTGTAGCCGGCCGTGATCACCGACGGGTGCTGCATGACGACGACCTGCGCCTTGAACGTCTCGGCGACGCTCGGCGGGTCGTCGGCGGGACCACACACGTCGCCGCGACGGATGTCGTCCTTGCCGAGACCGCGG
The DNA here is from genome assembly GCF_001542905.1 of Halorubrum aethiopicum. Taxonomy (NCBI): domain Archaea; kingdom Methanobacteriati; phylum Methanobacteriota; class Halobacteria; order Halobacteriales; family Haloferacaceae; genus Halorubrum; species Halorubrum aethiopicum. The sequence continues at coordinate 608,474 of NZ_LOAJ01000001.1, forward strand.
ACGTTGAACCCGACGTTGTCGCCGGGCTCGGCCTTGGGAACCTCCTCGTGGTGCATCTCGACCGTCTTCACCTCGCCGCCCACGTCGGACGGCTGGAAGGAGACGTTGTCTCCCGTGTTGAGGATGCCGGTCTCGACGCGTCCGACGGGGACGGTCCCGATGCCGGAGATGGTGTAGACGTCCTGGATCGGGAGTCGGAGCGGCGCGTCCGTCGGCGGCTCGGACTCCGGCAGGTCGTTGAGCGACTCCAGCAGCGTGGGGCCGTCGTACCAGGGCGTGTTCTCGGACTCCTCGGCGATGTTGTCGCCCTCGAACGCCGAGATCGGCACGAACGTCGTGTCGTCGGTCGCGAAGCGAACCTGGTTGAGCAGGTTCTTGACCTCCTCGACGACCTCGTTGTAGGAGGACTCCTGGTAGTCGACCAGGTCCATCTTGTTGACGCCGATGATGAGCTCGTTGATACCCAGCGTGCGGGCCAGGAACACGTGCTCTCGGGTCTGGGGCGCGACGCCGTCGTCTGCCGCGACGACGAGCACCGCGTTGTCGGCCTGCGAGGCACCCGTGATCATGTTCTTCACGAAGTCACGGTGGCCCGGGCAGTCGACGATGGTGAAGTAGTAGGAGTCCGTGTCGAACTCCTGGTGGGCGATG